>JBBILX010000017.1:0-23018 GCA_037444685.1 Gammaproteobacteria bacterium | reverse complement strand
GGTCGGCCTCCCGAAGGATCTTGACCATCTGCTCTTCGGTGAATCGGGACTTGCGCATGGGCTCCTCGTCTTCGTCGGGAGCCATCCTCTCAACTTTCCAATGGACCGAAAATCGCCCGGCAGGTCAGTGGCGAGAGTCTGGCGACGGACGCCGAGTCGTCTGCCGATCAGGCCGGCTTGGTGCAGAACCAAGTACGCAGGTAGCGCGCGACGTTGGGCCCGCGCTCGACCTCGAACCCGGCACGCCGCAGTTCGCCGGTGACGTCGGCGTAGATGAACTGCGTCGAGTAAGGCTCGCCGTTGTAACAGGCGTCGATGTCGAGGAAGTACTGCAGGCCGGCGGGAATCGGCTCGCCGGCAGGGAAATCGAAGATGTTGAACGTGCCGCCGGGGCGCAGCACACGAAACATTTCGCGGAAGGCGCGCTGGCTGATCTCCCACGGCGTTTCGTGAAACACGATCATCGACTGGACCATGTCGAAGTGCGCGTCGGGAAAGCCGGTGTCCTCGATGAGCCGCTGCTTGAAATGCACCTCGATGCCGAGCCGCACGGCGCGGTAATGCGCATAACGGAGCATGGGCGCGCCGACGTCGATGCCGATGACTTCGGCCTGCGGCAGCGCCTGCTTCAGCGCGGTCGTTCCCTGGCCGATCGAACAGGCAACGTCGAGCACGCGGCGCAGCTGGCCGTCGGCGGGACGCGGAGCGCATTGCGCGAGCTCGCGGTGCATGTCGTCCTGATCGTTGTGGCCGGTGAAGAACACCTTGGTGCCGTAGTGATAGACGAAGCCGGTCAGCGCATCGCCCTGATAGCCGCCAGGCTGGATGTGGAATTCGCGTTTCGTGTACGCGGGCACGGGGAAGTCGGCGGACCACTCGAGCGTGCCGGGGCCCAGCCGTTCGGCGGCGGCGAGCGCCGCCTCGATCTCGGTGCGCCGCAAGCCGAAACTCTCGTTGAGATTGCGCCACATCATCTGCTGGCTCGTGCGCAGCAGCCGGTTGCGCGTCGCGAGCACGGGCAACGGATCGCCGAGCTGGCGGAGCGCAACGCGATCCATGCGCGGCGCCGGCGCCGGCGGGGTACCGAGGGCACTGTGCAGCGCGATCATCGCCGGCTGGCTCATGCCCGCGCCGCAGAGCACCCGGATGCCCTCGACGAAATCCTGATAGCTCTCGTCCTCGAGCCGCGGCAGACGCGGCAGCAGACCACGGTAGCCACGATCGGGCGCGGAACTTCGGCTCGACGTCATCGTGTGCATGCTCAGTCCAGTCTGGCGCATCCGGGAATTCGCGCGCGGCTTGACTCAGCGCTCTGGCGGCTTTCCCTCGCGGGCTTCGTCACGGGTAGAGGGCCGGGATCCGGGCGTGACGGCACGCATGGCGGAGAGGAAGGACTCCTGCATCTGCTGCCAGAGCGCGAGATTCTGCTGCATCAGGTCGCCGAAAGGCGCGAGCGGCGTGCCGCCGATGAGCTTGCTGATCTGTGACTGCAAGACCTGCTGCTGTTGCACGAAGGTCGCGACGCTCTGCTCGAGATAGCGGCCCATGAAGCCCTGCAGCGCGTTGCCGTAGAAGCGGATGATGGCTTCGAGTGTCGGCGTCGAGAGGATCGGCTGGCCGAACTGCTCCTGGTCGGCAATGATCTGCAGCAGGATGGCGCGGGTGATGTCCTCGCCGCTCTTGTCCTCGACGACCTTGATCCTCTCGCCGGCGACGATCAGCTTGCGCAGGTCGTCGAGCGTGACGTGACGGCTCGCCGCGGCATCGTAGAGCCGCCGGTTCGCGTACTTCTTGATGACGCGCTCTTCGCCCACGGGCCTAGTCTAGCGCGGCTTCTGGCGGTGCAATAAAGAAAGGGGCGGGCACGAGGGGGTGTGCACCGCCCCTGAGGGGGGACGTTTCCCGCCGCCGGTCCCGCGACCGGCCGGGGGTGGCCCGCCGCCGAGGGCGGCGCGCCGGGGATGGTCTGCGATCAGGCGCTCTGACGCGTCGCGGCCGTCAGCTCCTCATTGGCCGCCTCGAACCACTTCGCGTAGTCGGCCTGGGTCGTCTGGGCGAGCTTGACCCAGTCGTGAGTGCGGCTGGTCTGCTTCGAGACGAACTCCGAGGCGAGCTGGGCCTGCTTCTGGGCGAGCTCGGCAGGATCCTTGGCGCCGACGGCAGCCTTCGCGGCGGCGATGCTGAACTCGACGGCCTCGCCGAACGCGGCGTAGCCCTCACGGGCCGCACGCTCGTAGCTGCGCACATAGAGCTGGCCGAGTTCGACGAACGGACCCATGGCGCGCTTCTGGAAGGTGAGAATCGCGTTGAAATCTGGAATCTGCTGGCTCATCGGTGTCTCCCGGTGACGTGTGGCGAGACTATAGCACCGGTTTGTATGCAATGCAAAATGTTTTTTAGCGATCCGTTTCGCAGGTCCATAAGAATCTAAAATCTTTTTGAATCAATCAGCTATAATTTCGTGGACGGGTGCATACCCCAATTCGCTGGGGTGATGGTTTTGCAACGCAAGAGGTCAAGATGAGCGACAACCGCGGCGAGATCAACTACTGGACCGACATTTATCTCAAGGGTCAGGAGGAATTCCTGCGCCGCTGGAACGACATGGCGGCGGGTAAGCCGGCTTCCGGATCGACCACGGGCACTGAGCCTGCGAGCGGCTTCACGTTACCGCCGGGCTGGCCCAACTGGGCTGAACTGTTCAGCGCCGGACTGGCCGGAACCAGTGCCGAGCTCACCCGTCGGTACATCTCGCTCTACGAACAGTACCTGACCGCGACGCGGGCACTGACCGAGGCCTTCAGCAAGGCGATGGCGCAGCCCGATCCGCTCGCGCGCTCGCAGGAGTTCGCGAACGCGCTGCTGCAGTCGCAGGGCCAGTTCGCGCGCATCTGGCAGTCGATGTTCTCGCCCGATCCGGCAGCGGCGGGGACCACGGGTGCGCTCGCCGGCGGTCTGCCATGGCTCCAAGCCTGGTCGCGCGACATGGGACTGGGCCGCTTGAGCATGGCGGACATCCCGGCGCTCGGTCTGACGCGGGAGCGTCAGGAGGCACTGCAACGCCTGCAGCGCCTGTTCACCGATTACTTCGAACAGCATGGCGCGCTCGCCATGCTCTGGAACGAGGTGATCGGCGACGCGCTGAAGCGTCTCGGCGAGACCATGGCCGTCCGCTTCCAGAAGAACGAGCCGCCACAGACCCCGCGACAGCTCTACGACCTCTGGGTCGATTGCGCCGAGGCGGCTTACGCGACCATGGCGCACAGTCCGCGGTATGCGAAGGCGCAGGCGGAGCTCGGCAACACGCTCGCGAAGATACGCATCGAGCAGCGCGGCCTCATCGAGTCGGTGACTCGCGAGCTCGACCTGCCGACGCGTTCGGAGCTCAACACCGTGCACCGCCGGATCAAGGAGATGAAGGCCGAGCTGCGTCGGCTGCGCGCCGAACTCGACCGCGCCAGGCCGCCGCGCACGAGCAGCGCCCGCGCGGCGAAGCCACGCGCCGACCTGCCGAACTGAGCCGCGCCCACCGAGGTACCGAGCATGACAGACCAGAAATTCGATCCCCAGGTCGCGATGAAGGAACTCGTCGACTTCAGCCAGAAGTTCGCCAAGGGTATCCCCGCGCTGCAGGCCGCTGCCGTCGTCGAGGTCGGCTGCTCCGAGCGTGAAGCCGTGTTCCGCGACGACAAGGTCACGCTGTATCGCTTCAAGCCGATCGCGAAGCCCGCCGGTGTCACGCCGGTGCTGATTTCCTATGCGCTCGTGAACCGGCCGTACATGATGGACCTGCAGTCCGATCGCTCATTGATCCGCCGGCTGCTCGAGCAGGGACTCGACATCTACCTGATCGACTGGGGCTACCCGGACGGCGCCGACCGCTTCCTCGACCTCGACGACTACATCAACGGCTTCATCGACGGCTGCGTGCAGTTCATCCTCGATCAGCACGGCATCGACAAGGTCAATCTGCTCGGCGTCTGCCAGGGCGGCACCTTCAGCCTCTGTTACGCCTCATTGCATCCCGAGCGGATCAAGAATCTCGTGACGATGGTCACGCCGGTCGACTTCAAGACGCCCGAGAACCTGCTGTCGAAGTGGGCGCAGGACATGGACGTCGACACCGTGGTCGCCTCGAGCGGCAACGTCTCGGGCGAGATGCTCAACGTCGCCTATGTCTCGCTGATGCCGTTCCGGCTCATGCAGCAGAAGTACGTGAGCCTCGTCGACATGCTCGGCGATCCGAAGCAGGTCGAGAACTTCATGCGCATGGAGAAGTGGATCTTCGACAGCCCGGATCAGGCCGGCGAGGCGTTCCGTCAGTTCACGAAGTGGTTCTTCCAGGAGAACCGGCTGATCAAGGGCACGGTCGAGCTCGGCGGCCAGAAGGTGGATCTCAGGAACATCACGATGCCGGTGCTCAATATCTTCGGCAAGCAGGACCACCTCGTGCCGCCCTCGGCCTCGATCCCTCTCGCCAACTACGTCGGGACGAAGGATTACACCGCCTTCGAGATGGACGTCGGCCACATCGGCATGTACGTTAGCGGCAAGTCGCAGAAGCAGTTGCCGGAGACGATCACGAAATGGCTGAAGGATCGGGAGTAAAGACCATCGAAGCCACCGGCGCCGCGGCGGCGGCGCTCGCCTCGTTGACCGGCCAGATCGGGCGGGAAGTCCACGTCAGCGACTGGCTCACCGTCACGCAGGATCGCGTCAACGCGTTCGCGGCGGCGACCGACGACCAGCAGTGGATCCACGTCGATCCGGCGCGCGCGAGGATCGAGTCGCCCTACGGCGCGACCATCGCGCACGGCTACCTGACGCTGTCGCTGCAGATCCCGCTGCGCGGTCTCGTGCAGGAGGGCCGCCCGTTCCTGCCGGGCGCGAAGAACGTCGTCAATTACGGGCTCAACAAGCTGCGCTTTCCGAACGCCGTGCGCGTCGGCAGCCGGATCCGCGGCCGCTTCACGCTGCTCGCCGCCGAGGCCGTTGCACCCAACGTGCTGCAGATCACCGAGAGCTATACGGTCGAGATCGAGGGACAGGCGAAGCCCGCCTGTGTCGCCGAGAGCATCATGCGCGTGACGTTCTAGCGCAGCCCTGCATGGGCGCCGCGGAGCGCCGTGCGAGCGCGCCTCGCTCGGCTTCAAGGCGTCCCCGGCGTCATCCGCACGAGCGACTTGCCGAAGTTCTCGCCGCGCATGAGCCGGCAGAAATGTGCCGGCGCCGCCGCGAGTCCGTCCACGACGTCCTCACGGAACGCCAGCGACCCGGCGGCGTGCCAGCGTAAGACCTCGTCGAAGAACTCCTGCCGCCGCGATTCGTAGTCGTAAACGATGATCGGCTCGATGCGGCCCCGACAGGCCATGAGCGGCCCGAGGTTCGGGCCGGGCGGCGGCTCCGCGAGGCTGTACTGCGTGATCGCGCCGCACAGCACGATGCGGCCGCGCATCGCGAGGTGGCGCCCCATGACGACCTCGCGCTGCAGCTCGCCGAAAGTGTTGTCGAAGAACACGTCGACACCGCGAAGCGCGAGCTCGCGCAATCGCGCGCCGACGTCCTCGGACTTATAGTCGATGCAGGCGTCGAGGCGCGCCTCGCGTCGCACCCAGTCGCACTTGGCGGAGCCCCCGGCGATCCCGATTGCGCGAGCGCCCCAGCGCCGAGCGATCTGGCCGACCATCGAACCGACCGGTCCCGACGCAGCCGAAACCAGCACCGTCTCGCCGGCGCGCAGTCGCGCGATCTCCTTGAGACCGAAGTAGGCGGTCATGCCGGGAACGCCGAGGATGCCGAGCGCCGTCGACTCGGGCCGATGCCGCGGATCGAGCTTCCACGCGCCCTCGCCGTCCGAGACGGCCCACTCGGCGAGACCGGTCTCGAGCACGAGGCGATCGCCGACCGCGAAGCCGTCGTGGCGGGATTCGATCACTTCGGCGACGGCCTTGGCCGGTAGCACGTCGCCGGCGCTCGGTATAGGCAGGAAATGCCGCCCGGACAGCAGCGAACGCACGTAAGGGTCGAGCGAGAGCCAGCGTGTACGCACGAGGATCTGGCCCGGCCCCGGCCTCGGCACCGGCGCGGCTACGACTTCGAAGTCACTCTCCTGCGGCAGACCCTTTGGCAGCCGGCGAATCCTCACCTGCATGTTCATGCGCGTAGTGTTCGGCCGCCGCAAGCATCCGGCAACGGCGTAGAGGACTGGCCTAAGATGAGACCATCGACCATGCCTGACGATACGACACCCATCTCGCACGTGGCGCTGATCGGCACCGGACTGGTCGGCGCGAGCTGGGCTATCGTCTTCGCGCGCGCCGGGCTGACGGTCGCCGCGTTCGACACCGACGAAGCGCAGCGTCGCAGCGCCTCGCACCGGATCGAGGTCTCGCTCGAAGCCCTCGCCGCGGCGGGCCTGCTGTCGGATTCGGTATCGGACGTCCGCGCGCGTATCGCCGTCCGCGACACGCTGGCCGAGGCCGTCGCCGGCGCTGATTACGTGCAGGAGTCGATCATCGAATCGCTGCCGGCCAAGCGCGCCCTGTTTGCCGAGCTCGATCGCATGGCGGCGCCGCAAGCCATCCTCGCGAGCTCGACCTCTTCGTTTCCGACGTCGGCGATCGCGGCCGAGCTCGCCGGCCGGCAGCGATGCCTCGTCGCACACCCGGTGAATCCGCCGCACCTGATCCCGTTCACGGAGGTCTCGGGCGCGCCGTTCACGGCGCCCGCGGCGATCGAGCGCACCGTCGCGCTGCTGCGCGCCGTCGGTCAGACGCCCATCCACGTGCGCCATGAGCTGGAAGGCTTCGTGCTCAATCGTCTGCAATGGTCGCTGCTCGCCGAAGCCTGCCGGCTCGTCGACGAGGGCGTCGCGACGTTCGACGAGATCGACGCGGCGCTGCGCGACGGGCTCGGGCGGCGCTGGGCGTTCATGGGACCGTTCGAGGTCGGCGATCTCAATGCGCCCGGCGGGCTGGCCGATTACCTGCGCCGCTTCGGTGCGACGATCCAGGCCATCGCGACCTCACGCGGTGCGGCCCCCGTGCCGCTCCACGACGCACTCGTCGGCGCCGCGCACGCCGCCTGCCGCGCGCGCTGGCCCGAGGGCACGCGCGAGGGCCGCCTCGCCGCGCGCGACGCACGGCTGCTGGAGCTCGCGACGCTGTTGCGGCGTATGCGACGCGACCGCTGAGCCGACGGCGCGTGGGCTTCCGCACGGGCGCACGGCGGCCGGTTGCGGCCGGTCTAGCCGCACTGCTCCATCTCCCAGATCACGAACGGCGCACCGCGCCGGATCCAGAAACCCGCTCCAACCGGCCGGAACGACCGGCTGAGCTCGCGCCGATACCACTGGCCGCTGCGCAGGTGGACGTCGGGGTCGGTGCGTCGCTGGTCGCAGTTCTCGAGCCAGTCATGCCGCGTCAGGGCGGTCACGTACAGCACGCCCCGGCACAGCCGCGCGAGATTCCGGATCGCCGCCGCCGCCGCGCGATCGTCGAGATACTGGAGCACGTCATAACAGATCACGAGTTCGAACGGCCGGCGGCTTCGCCAGTCGCAGAGCGAACCCTGGATCCAGCCGTAGCGGTGGCACAGATATTCGCTGACCTCGAGGCCGGTGTACTCGGCCTCGGGCAGCAGACGGTGCAGCGGTGCGCGAAGCAGGCCGAGGCCGCAGCCGGCATCGAGCACGCGCCGCACCGGGCAACCGACGTAACGGACGAACGCGGCGATCAACGCGGCGCGCGCACGCATCTCCGCGCGCGAGGTCACGGCGCTGCGCCCGTCGAGATAGAACTGTCGGTAATAGTCGCGGTTGAAGCGCGCGCTGAGCGACTGCGCCTCGAGCGAGGCGGCCGCGCGCAAGCCACGCTGGCGACGCACGCCGCTCAAACGATGCCGGCGAGCTTCCGCGCGATCGCTTCGACCTGCGCGGGATCCGCCATCGAGACCTCCGGGTACTCGGTGAAGCGCTCGGGAATCTTGATCGTCGCGTCGATGCCCATCTGCTCGGAGCGGAAGGCGCCGAACTGGGCCGACTTCTCGCACGAGGGGTCGAGCACCATCGGCGGACCGGCGTGGTTGATGAGGGAGTCCTTGACCGGCTGCCAGCGCGTCATGATGGCCCATTCGACGCTGTCCATGTCGTAGGGATCGACGTCGGGGCCGACCACGATCACGAGCTTGGCCGTGCGGCCCCAGCGGCCCGCCGAACCCCAGACGGCGTGGATGACGTACTTGCCGAACTCGTTGTGCGGCTTGCGCCAGCCGTCCACCGACAGCTGCACGATGTAGCACATGTTCGGCGTGACCGCGACGTCGTGCACCTCGGGGATCTTCTTGCGCAGGTCGGCGAGCACCTCGGCCTCGACCGGCAGCAGCGCGATGTAGTTGTGGTCGAACGGCGGCACCATCTCCATGGTCGCGTGCCAGAGCGGATTCTTGCGGTGCGTGATACACCGGACGCGCACCATCGGGAACACCTGCACGCGGTCGTAGTAGCCGACCGGGTTCGAGTGCCAGCCGATCGCCTCGACTTCCTCGTGGATCACCTCACCCTCTAGCACCCACTCCGCCGTCGCCGGCACTTCGAGATCGACGGTCTCGCACCTGACCATCTCGACCGGGGCGCCGCGCAGGCCGCCGGCGAGTTCGACCTCGTCGGTGCCATAGGCGCAGCCGGTGGCCGAGGCGAGGCTCAGCGCCGGATCGCAGACGCCGGCGATCGCGACTTCGAGATGCTTGCCCATCTGCGAGGCCTTGAAGGTGTGCCGGCCGATGTCCGAGAAAGGCGGATTCCACCAGTAGAACGCCGCCAGATCGGTCTTGGCACGGGACGGCGGATAGCTGCCGCCCTGGGGATGGGTTGCGTCGAGGAACTGCGTGAAGCGATACCAGCCGGCGTTGCGACTGCCGGTCTCGGGATCCTTCGAGAAGGTGATCGCGTTCGTGATGTAGGCAGGTCCCTCCTTGCCGAACCAGAGGTGCGGGATCTGCTGGTCGAGCGAGACGTCGGCACCCTTGATGGTCACGTCCTTGCACGGAGCCTCTGAGCGGTCGACGATCTTTGGCTTGTGCCAGCGCGAGGGATCGGCCAGCACCTCGGCGTGATGCAGCTTGGCCGCACGCCAGTCGCGGAAACCGATCGTCATCGCCGTACGCTCGCGCGTGCCGTAGGGGTTGAAGACGATCGGCACGCCCTCGGTGTTGATGCCGTCGACCTTGTGGAGGATCAGCGCCGGCCCCTGCTTGCCACAGACGTAGCTCATCAGCGCCTGCAGTTCGTTCGTGTCGCGACGCCCGTTCAGCGGCACGTGCACGTGCTTGAGCTGACCTTCCTTCTCGAGCAGCGCGAGGAACTCGCGCATATCCTTGAACGCCATGGTGACTCCCGGTTGCGTGGCGCCGAGACTACCGGGCGTGCCGTCCGATCGCCACCGGCGAGGCCGCCGCCGCGTTCGCGTGACCGGTCCTAGGACATAGGCTCGCGGGCGCCGCCGGGTCGGGCCCGGCCGACCGTAGAATCGAGAGCGGTTCCGACAGTGGAGTCGCCATGTCCCAGAGCGAACGCAAGGTTGCCATCGTCACGGGTTCTGCCACCGGCGTGGGCGCGGCCGCCGCGCGGATGCTCGCCCGGCGCGGCTGCAATGTGGTTATCAATTACACCAGGAGCCAGGCCGAGTCCGAGGACACGGCGCGGCAATGCCGCGAGGCCGGCGCCGAGACGCTCGTCTACCAGGGCGACGTCGGCGAGGACGCGGTCTGCCAAGGGATGGCCAAGGCCGCCTTCGAGAAATGGGGCCGCATCGACTATCTGATCAACAACGCCGCGAAGACCAAGTTCAACCCCTACGAGAACCTCGACGGCCTCAGTGCCGACGACTTCCTCGCAATCTACAAGGTCAATGTCGTCGGCGCCTATCAGATGGTGCGCGCCGTGGCGCCGTACATGAAGCGGGCCGGGCGCGGCGCGATCGTCAACAACTCCTCGATCGGCGGCGTGACCGGAATCGCCTCGTCGATCGCCTACGCGGCGAGCAAGGCGGCCCTGAACCTGATGACGCAGTCGCTTTCACTGGTGCTGGGGCCCGAGATCCGCATCAACGCGATCGCACCCGGCGCCATCCAGACGCGCTGGCTGCAAGGCGGCATGACGCAGGAGCAGTATCAGGCCTTCCTCGTCAACGCGGCGGCCATGGTGCCGCTGCAGGTCGTGCCGACCGCCGAGCAGATCGCCGAAGCGCTGGTCTGGTTCCTCGAAGGTGCGAGCGTGGTCACCGGTGAAGTGCTGATGGTGGACGCCGGTCTGCACTGCGGCCGGCTGCCGCCCTCGTCATCGAGCAAGGCCACCTGGGACAAGATGAAATGAACTGGCGGCGGCGCGAGGTGCTGTCCGCGCTCGGCACGCTGCCGCTCGCCGCGCGCGCCGCGGGGCCGGGGCGCCCTACCGCGGCGCCCACGGTGGCCACGTCGCCAATCGCCGCCACCAAGCCGCTCGCCTTCGCGCCCGGGGATGTCGTCGTCGGCTGCACACTGCTCAACGACCCTGCCGACGATCATCGCGGCCGCGGCCGCATCCTCCACTACGATCGCAACCTCGTCCTGCGCAACACGATCTGGCTCGACGACACGACGCACATCGTCCAGGGCGTGCGCTTCGGCCCCGATCGCACCCTCTGGGCATTCGACGCCTTCGCCTACAAGATCGCGCGCTTTGCGCCCGATGGTCGACGCTTGCCAAACTTCACGGGCGCGCCGGCGCGCTCGTTCGCCCACATCACGTTTCACCCCGACGGTCGCTTCTTCCTCGGCGAGAACTTCGTCGGCGAGAAATCGCGCGTGCCGCTGCGCACGACGCTGCCTTTCATGCCCGGAACGAAACGGCTCGGCGATGGACATCTGTTCGAATTCGACGCCAAGGGGCGCCTTCTGCGCGAACATGCCACACGCGTGCACGGCGGCATGGGCGGCTTCCAGGGCCTCACGTCGAGCGCGATCACTCCCGATGGCCGTTCGATCGTCTATACCTCTGAGTCCGGACCGAAGGTCTTCCGGTGGGACCTTGTCGATCGACGGCAACTGCCCAACGTGCTTGATCACGCAGACAATCAGGGGCAGTTCTATTTCGATCTCGCGTTCGACACCGCGCAGCGACTGCTCGTCGTCGCGGGCACCCGCATAGACGCCATCGATCTGTCCGGTCGCGTGCTCCGCAGCTATGCGCTGCCGAAGTTCGGCTGGGCGTCGATGTCGACCCCCACGGCGACCCACGTCTACGTCACCAACTTCTTCTCCGGCGACATCGTCAAGCTCGATCTGGCGAGCGGCGCGATCCTCGCTCAAGCGAACGTCGGCATCCGCAAGTCGCTGTCGGGCGTGGCCGAATTCACGGCCTGAGGCGGTCACGCTGCCACCTCTCCCGGGGGCGGCGGACCGAATCTCTCACGGAGCATCCGCAGCAGCAGCTTGCAGGCATCGGTGACGATACGGCTGACACGGCCATGCTCCGTCACCGGCAGATGATGGAAGGCGTGCTCGGCGAGCAGCGCGATCGCCTCGCTGACCCGGGCATCGTGGTCCACCGCGTACGGGAATGGCGTCATGGCGGCCACGGCCTGGGGCACGTGCCTCATACCGGGGGACCTGCGCCGGGTTGTAGCGGAACAGTCCCAAGGCCTCGTCGACCGGGACGTCGTGATGGAACGAGTCGGGGTCGCTCGAGTGGAAGCGCGGGACCTGCAGCGTCGAGCGCTCGACGACGAGACGGGCGCGGCCGACGCGCGCGCCCTCGTAGCGCGCCAGCGCCTCCGGTATGTCGGCCGATGCGCGGAAGGCCCGCGCGAGCACGACCGCGTCCTCGATCGCCATCACGGCACCCTGGCCAAGATACGGCAGCAGCGGATGCGCGGCATCGCCGAGCACGGCGGCCCTGCCCATGACCCAGCGCATCAGCGCGCTGCGCGCGCACAGCGCCCACTTGAACAGATTCTCCTGCGGTACCGCCTCGATGATCCGCGTCACGTGCGGATGCCAGCCGGCGAACTCGCGCGCAAGCTCGTCCACTTCGGCCGGGATGCTCCAGCCCTCCTCCTCCCAGCCGGAGCGCTCGGCGAAGGCTACGAAATTGAGCAGCCGGCCGCCGCGTACGGGATAGCGGTTGATCATGTGGCCGGGTCCGATCCAGACCTGACCGGGCGGGTCGAGCGCCTCGAGCGGCACGCGTTCGATCGGCACGACGCCACGCCAGGCCACGTAACCCGTGAACCGGACTTCTTCGGCACCGAACAGCGTCGAGCGGACGCGCGAGCGCACGCCGTCCGCGCCGATCAGCGCGTCACACTGGCGCCACTCGCCGTTGTCGAAGCGCACCGACACTCCGGCGCCGTCCTGCTCGAGGTCGGCGCGATGGATCACGTAGTAGCGTTCGCCGTAGGTCTGCTCGAGCCGCTCGCCGCGTGGCACCTGGGCGAGCATGCGGCCGCTCTGCCAGTGGCGCACGACCTGGTGGTCGGGCGCGTACGCATTTTCGCGAAAAGCGTCGAACACGCCCAGCGCATGCAGGCCCAGGGCTCCGTTCGGGCTGACCGACAGACCGGCGCCCGCCTCGCCGAGCTGCGGCGCCTGCTCGAAGATCCGCACGCGAAAGCCTGCGCGCTGCAGGCCGAGGCCCGCCGCGAGACCGCCGATGCCGGCACCGATGATGACGACTTCGCCGTGATCCATCGCAACTGTGCTCCTGTCGGCGCCATCCGGCGCATGGAGGTTTCTTACGCCTGCGACACGGCCGGGCGATAGTTGCGGAGCACCGCAGCGTCCTCGCCGCGGTCGCTGATGGGTACAGTTACGGATGCGAGTCGCGGCCGCCCCGGGTCAGGAAGGCCGCGAGCAGCGCGCAAAGGAGCCCGAGCGTGGTCGCCACCGCTGGTCCGAGCGCGTTATCGACGAAGCGATCCACGCGCGCGCCGCCCGGATCGCCGCGCTGGTAGCGGAGCGGCACGGCGGCGCCAACCGGGTCGCGTGGCGCGAACGTCGTCAGCTGACCAAAGATCATCGTGCGTTCGCCAGGCGCCGACTCGAACGCAATCCGCGCCGTGAAAGCGACCTTGCCGGCGCCCTGCGGCGTCTCGCGGTAACCAACGACCGTACCGGTGGTGCGCACGACGTCGTCGGCAAACAGCAGTGCGCGCTGCGCAAGCCAGAAGCCGAGCAGCAGCGAGGCAATGGCGAGCCCCGCGAGCACGTAACCTGTGAGGCGGAGGATCGTGCCCGACAGCGACGGTGACATACGGGCGTCAGCGTACAGCCCGTCGCGTTAGATTCGCGGTGGCTTCGGGCGGCACTCCTGCATGTACGTGCCCCAGGTCGAGTCGTTCGGCGTGCCCCAGTCGGTGAGCTTCGGCGCCTCGAAGAACTCGGGATAGCGCTTCGCGGTCCACTCGCGCAGCTGCGCCGGCAGCTCGTCGACCGAGTAGAGCTTCTTCATGTACGTTCGGTAGAGCAGATGGCCCTCGGCCTGCCCCATCAGCATCCACGGCAACCAGGGTCCGATACGCGTCCATGTGCCCGTGTAGTGGATCGAGGTTCGCGCATCGTCCTCGACGTCCGCGAGCTTCGCCGTGCGCTGGAAGATCTCGCCGATGCGCATGATCTCCCCGGGGCTCTCGCGCGGCCAATCCGCCGGCTTCATCGGCGAGGGATAGGCCGTGTGGACTTCGAAGGTCTGGAATACGTCGTCGCCGACGACGATCCAGGGCGGCGTGAACGGAAACTCGCGAAGCGTGCCCTCGAAATCCATCTTCATGACCGGCGCGAGCTCGGCCGCCACGTAGTGATTGTGGATTGGGTGAACCTCGCAGTCCTCGCCAGTCAGCGGATTCGTCCAGACATCGAGATACTGACCCGAGTAGGGATGCGAGTAGAAGGCGAGCTCGCGGTTCAGCACGCGGTACGTGCCATCCGGTCGCGGCTCGCAGCGCAGCACTCCGAAGCCTTCGATGCCACAGAGCATCTGCGCCGGCTTCTGGTCCCGCACCGCAAACACATGTCCACCGAACCAGCTGTAGGCGACTCTTGCGGGATCGAGATCACCGAGCAGCCTGACGAAGGCGCGCAGGTTCTGCGCCGGATCGCGGAAGTCGACTCGAGCCATGGACATGCTCCTGAGGTGATGACCGGGCGGACGCGCGGTCGGTCAGAGCGGGATGCGCCGCAGATCCTTGAAGACGTCCTCGATGAAACGCGCGCGCTCGGTCTTGAGGCGCTGCTGCAGCTCGGCGTCGGGCTGCAAGGCCTCGAGCGCACCGTCGGTCATGATGCCGCGCGCGACGAGCAGCGCCTCGAGCGCCAGCCTGCGCTCGCGCTCGACCCACACCTGTGCGGCGAGCTCGACCAGCATGCGCACGGTCGCGTCGAGCACCGGATCCTCGAGATAGACGGGGTCCGCGCCCGCGAGCGGCGTGCCCCCTTCGGGTGTCTGAATGTCGATGGAACGGATACCCAAGGCTCAGCTCCGCGTCGCGAACCAGTGCTTCATGTAGCCGGCGCCGCCGGAGCGCTGGCCGACTGGAGCCGCCGACACGACGAAGCCGTGGGTCGCGAGGATCGAGTCGAAATCGCAGTCGCAGAAATCCTGCGAATAGGGCTCGCCGTTGTGTCGCGCATCCCACCAGCGGTGATAGAGCTGGAAGGGCGACTTCGCCTGCGTCTCGGTGAAGTCGTATATCGCGAACAGGCCGCCGGGCCGCGTCACGCGCGCGGCCTCGCGGACGGTCTCGTGGATCACCCGCAGCGGCAGCTCGTGAAAGACGATGAAGGCGAAGACGATGTCGAAGTGGGCATCAGGGAAACCGGTCTTCTCGATCAGGCGCTGCGCGAACGTGACGTCGCTGCCGAGCATCACCGCGCGGCGGTGCGCGACGCGCAGCATCGGCGCGGAGTAGTCGATGCCGATCACGTCGGCAGCGGGGTAGCGCGCCTTGAACGCCGTCGTGCTCTGGCCCACCGAGCATGCCAGATCGAGCACGCGCCGCACACCGCCGTCGGCTGGCGGCGGGACCCGCCCGACCAGGCGCGCGTGCAGCTCATCATGGTCGTTGTCGCCGCGGAAGAACACCTTCGTGCCGTAGTGATAGAGGAACCCGGACAACTCGTCCTGCCAGTAGGAGCCGGGCTGCAGATGGAACTCGACGTGCGCGTAGGCCGGCATCTCGAAACCAGGGTCGAGCTCGAGGCGGCCGGGTCCTGCGGCGTCGTAGCGGGCGAGCTCGGCCGCGAGCTCTTCGCGCTGCTCGTCGAACGCTGCGCCGATCTTCCGCCACTTCATTTCCTGCTGGGTGCGCGTGAGCCGGTTGCGCAGCCGAGTCAGCGGACGAGCCTCGAGGATCGTGCGGATCTGCTCCGGGTCGCGCAGCGGCACGCCGAGTCGCGCCTGCTCCTGCTCGACCAGTGCATCGAGCCGCGCCTCGAAATTGGCGCCCGGTCCGAGCAGGTAGTCGCGGAATCCCTCGACGAAATCGAGATACGCCCGGTCGCTGCGGCGGCGGGGCTGGGGCATGGGGTCGTTCATGGCAGCGATTCTGTTACGGAATGCGTCTCCCGGCCAGTGCAGCCACCCTGCGGTTGCACGCGCGACGGTCGGGCCGTAGGCTCGCGACCATTCATCTGCGTTGATCCCCATCGGCCGGAGCCTCATGAACCTGCTCGAGACCGTCCGCGAGACGTTCACCGACGATCGGATCGCCGCACTCGCCGTGACGCTCGGCGAGAGCACGAACGGCACGCGCGAGGCGCTGCAACGGGTCGTCGTGCCCGCCATCCTCGCGGGCCTGCTGCGCCAGTTCGGGCGCGACGCCGTCTCTGGTGGTCGACTCGGCGAGCTGCTCAGCGACGGTGGCTATGGCTCGCTGCTCGCCGAGCTGGGTCAACTGCTCGCAGGCGGCCTCGCCACCGAAGCGCTGATGCGTCGCGGGGAAGGTCTCGAGGAGCTGCTGTTCGGCGGCCGCTCCGACGCGATCGCTGATCTGGTCGTGCGCACGGCCGGACTGCGTCCCGGATCGGCTCGTCGCCTTCTCGGTCTCGTCACACCGATCGTGCTGGCCGTGCTGGCGCGATCCGCGGACCCGGCCGACGGTGCCGCGCTGGCCGCCTCGCTACGCGACCTGTCCGGGCCGCTCGCCGACTCTGCCCCACCCGAACTCGCCGCCACGCTCGGCATCGGTGCCTATGAGCCGCTCGACCTGCCGCCACCGCGCAAGCCGGCGCTCTGGCCTTGGCTGTTCGTGCCGGCCGTGACGCTCGCAGTGTTCTTCGCGCTGCGGTGGGTCCAGCAGAGCTCGATGACGCCACCAGACGCGGTGACGCCGGCCAGCGCGGCGCCGGTCGTCAGACCGGCTGAGTGACCGGATTGTAGGCGAACAGCCCGATCCCCTCATCGGCTGCCCTGTTGCCGGAGCGTTCGCGATAGGTGTCCGCGTCGGGCGCGTGGAACTGCTTGCCGGCCTTGCGCGACTCGCGCACGACGAAGGCCGCGCGCTCGATGCGCGCCGCCTCGTAGCGCTGCAGCGCCTCCTCGATCGTCGTCGCACCTGTGACGGCCCGCGCCAGCACCACACCGTCCTCGATCGCGAGCACGGCGCCGTGCCCAAGGAATGGGAGCACCGGGTGGGCCGCGTCGCCGAGCAGCGTGACGCGGCCCCGGGTCCAGGTGGCGAGCGGCTCGCGATCGAACAGACCCCACTTGAAGAGCTGGTTCGGCGGCACCTGTTCCATGAAACGAAGCACCCACGGCGTCCAGCCGACGAACTCGGCGAGCAGCTCCTCGACCGTCGAGCGGATCGACCAGCCCTCCTCGGTCCAGGACTCGCGCTCGGCGAACGCGACGAAATTCAATAGCTGTCCGTTACGCACCGGATAGCGGTTCACGAGATGGCCGTTGCCGAGGAAGATCCCCGACGGCGGCTGCAGGATCTCCTGCGGCACGCGCTCCATCGGCACGAGTCCGCGCCAGGCGATGTAGCCCGTGTACTGCGGCTCCAGAGGGCCGAACAACTGCGAGCGCACCACGGAGCGGGAGCCGTCCGCGCCGACCAGCATGTCGAACAGGTAGCTCGAACCGTCGTCGAAGCGCGCGCGCACGCCGCCCTGGCCCTGATGGACCTCGCGGCATCGTTTGTTCAGGTGGATCTCGCCGCTCTGCGCACGCACCGCCGCACTGAGCGCATCGTGCAGGTCGGCGCGGTGAATCAGGTAGTAGCGTTCGCCGTACTTCTCGATGAGGCTGTGGCCGCGGTTGATCCACACCAGCGGGCGGGCGTCCTTGTAATGCCTGACGCACTGGTCCTCGGGCTTGTAGGCCTTGGACTCGAGAGTCTCGTGCAGACCGAGATGGTTCAGGCCGTGCACCGCCGTCGGCGACAGCGAGAGGCCGGCGCCGACCTCCGCGAGCTGCGGGGCCTGCTCGAGCACCGTGACCCGGTGGCCTTCCCGGAGCAGCGCGAGCGCTGCCGTCAGTCCACCGATACCGGCACCGACGATGCCAATATTGAGATTCCGCATTCTCAAACGAGACCCGCGTGCCCCTGCCGCGTCTCGGTCTATTCACGCCTATTGCTCCGCGCCGGCAAAGCTGCGCGGGTCGACCGGACCGGAGAGCGGACACCGGCCGTACCGTGGTCGCGAGGTTAAGATAGCGGTCCGTTTCCGCCGCGCGGCCGAGCCGCCGCAACCCTTGCACCCGGAGCCGCCTCGCGAACATGTCGCCGCGCCAGCCCAAGGTCGGATTCGTGAGCCTCGGTTGCCCCAAGGCGCTGGTCGATTCGGAACGGATCATCACTCGACTGCGCGCCGAGGGCTACGAGGTGGCCCCGACCTACGAGGCTGCCGACCTCGTCGTCGTCAACACCTGCGGTTTCATCGATTCGGCGGTCGACGAGTCGCTCGACGCGATCGGCGAAGCGCTCGAGCAGAACGGGCGAGTCATCGTCACCGGCTGTCTCGGCGCGCGACCGGAGCGCATCCTCGACCGTCATCCGCGAGTGCTCAAGGTCACGGGTCCCCAGGCCTACGAGGACGTCATCGGTGCCGTGCACGAACACCTGCCGCCGAAGCACGATCCGTTCGTCGATCTCGTCCCGCCGCAGGGCATCCGCCTGACGCCGCGCCACTACGCCTATCTGAAGATCTCGGAAGGCTGCAACAACCAATGCAGCTTCTGCATCATTCCCTCGATGCGCGGCCTGCTCGCGAGCCGGTCGATCGACGAGGTGCTGCGCGAGGCGGAGAAACTGGCTCATGCCGGGGTGCGCGAGCTGCTCGTGATCTCGCAGGATACGAGCGCCTATGGCGTCGACCTCCGCTATCGCCGCGCGAGCTGGCGCGGTCGCGAGTACGAGACGCGTTTCCTCGATCTCGCGCGCGGGCTCGGCGAACTCGGCGTCTGGGTGCGCCTGCACTACGTGTATCCGTATCCGCACGTCGACGAGGTGATCCCGCTGATGGCCGAGCGGCGCGTGCTGCCATATCTCGACGTGCCATTCCAGCACGGCAGCCCGACGGTGCTGAAGCGCATGCGCCGCCCGGCTCATGCGGAGAATACGCTGGCGCGGATCCGCCGCTGGCGCGATATCTGTCCCGACCTCGTGATTCGCAGCACCTTCATCGTCGGTTTTCCGGGCGAGACCGACGCCGAGTTCGGCGAGCTGCTCGACTGGCTCGACGAGGCGCAGCCCGACCGCGTGGGCGCCTTTACGTACTCGCCGGTAGACGGGGCGCGGGCCAACGACCTCGCGCCGCACGTGCCGCCCGACGTGCAGCAGGAACGCCACACCCGCTTCATGCAGAGGGCCCGCGAAATCAGCGCGGCTCGGCTCGCCGCGAAGATCGGACGTCGCATGCGCGTGCTCGTCGATGCCGTCGACGGCCGCACCGCCATCGCCCGCACCGAGGGCGACGCGCCCGAGATCGACGGTGTCGTGCGCATCGGCAACGGCGCGAAGCTCGCGGTCGGCGCATTCGCCGACGTAGAGATCACCGGATCGACCGATTACGACCTCGAGGCACGCCTCGTGCGCTGAGGCGTCGGGCCAGTCAGGCGCTCTGCATGCCGAGCTCGGCCTCGAGCCGCCGGGCCCGCTCGCGGCTCTCGCGGGCCTGATCGGCCGCTTCGGGCAATCGACCCTGCGCAAAGGCCGCGAGTGCCTCGGCCCAAGCGGACTTGATCGATTCCAGCTCGGCCCGCGCCCGCTCGATGAGCTGCCGGTCGATGCCCGCCGGCAGTTGTCGCAGCCGCATGAGCTCGTCAACACGCGCCTGCAGCGCATTGAGTGCAGTCGGCAGTTCCACCGACAGCCCGCCCCATTCGGCCCGCGCCCGCTCGAGCGCGGCCTCCAGTTCGGCGCGACGCCGCGTGGCGAGCTCCTCGAGACCAGCGAGTTCGGCCGTCACCGCGGGCAGCGCGTCGAGGACCGCCGCATAGTCGCGCTGTGCGAGCCGTTCGCGCAGCCGGCCGATCGATCGCTCGACCGCCGCGTACTCCTCGGGCGCCAGACGCTGCGCTTCCTCGCGGACGGCCTGCAATGTCGTCTCGGCGTCGGCAATCACCCGCGCGGCCGCATCCTGCTGTCCGGCGCAGCCGCCCGTCAGCACCAACCACCCACTCAACGCGACTATCGGCGTCCACGACGTTGAACGGTTCATGCGGTGTCCCCAAGGTTCGCTTGCGAGGACCGCCTCGCGGGCGTCCCGGACGCGCAGGCCGCGAGTCGTTCCGGTCTGCCCGAACTACTCCACCGTGACACTCTTGGCGAGGTTGCGCGGCTGATCGACGTCGGTGCCCTTGAGGATCGCGACGTGATAGGCGAGCAGCTGCAGTGGTACGGTGTAGACCGCCGGCGCCTGGAAATAGCTGACGTGGCGCGGCATCGTGATCACGGTGACGCCCTCCGACGACTCGAAGCCCGAATCCGGATCGGCGAACACGATCAGCTCGCCGCCGCGCGCTCGCACCTCCATGAGGTTCGACTTGAGTTTCTCGAGCAGATCGTTGTTCGGTGCAACGACGATCGCCGGCATGTCGGCATCGATCAGCGCGAGTGGCCCATGCTTGAGTTCGCCAGCGGCGTAGGCCTCGGCATGGATGTAGGAGATCTCCTTGAGCTTGAGCGCCCCCTCCAACGCGATCGGATGCATGGCGCCGCGGCCAAGGAACAGTGCGTGATGTTTCTCCGCGAAGCGACGCGCGAGCGTCTGTATCTGTGGATCGAGTGAGAGCGTCTGTTCGATGAGCGCCGGGATCTCGATCAGGCGCTGCACGAGGCCCCGCTCGCGCTCGCTGTCGGCGCCGTGGTGCTTCGCGATGGCGATGACGAGCATCGCGAGCGCGGCGAGCTGGGTCGTGAAGGCCTTGGTGGAGGCCACGCCGATCTCGGGACCGGCGCGCGTCAGCATCACGAGCTCGGATTCGCGCACGAGCGAACTCTCCGGCACGTTGCAGATCGCGAGCGACGACAGGTATCCAGCCTGCTTGGCGAGGCGCAGCGCCGCGAGCGTGTCGGCCGTCTCGCCGGACTGCGAGATGGTCACGAACAGCGAGTTCTTCGGCACGACCGGATTGCGGTAGCGATACTCGCTCGCGATCTCGACCGTGCACGGGATCTTGCAGACCTGCTCGATCATGTAGCGGGCGACGGCGCCGGCGTGATAGCTCGTGCCGCAGGCCACGATGTGCACCTGCTCGGTGCGCCTGAAGATCTCGGTGGCCGCCGGACCGAAGGCCTGCTCGAGCAGGCGGCCGTTGGCGACGCGCTCCTGCAGCGTGTTGGCGATCGCGCGCGGCTGCTCGTGGATCTCCTTGAGCATGAAGTGCCGGTACTGGCCCTTCTCGGCCGCATCGGCCGACAGCTCGCTCTCGCGGACCGCGCGTTCGACGGTATTGCCCTGGCGGTCGATGACGCGCACCGACGTGCGACGGACCTCGGCGACGTCGCCTTCCTCGAGGAACATGAAACGGCGCGTGACCGGCAGCAGCGCGGCGACGTCGGAGGCGACGAAGTTCTCCTCGACGCCGAGACCGACGACGACCGGGCAGCCCTCGCGCGCGAGGATGATCCGCGACGGATCCTTCTCGCTGACCACGGCGAGCGCATAGGCGCCCTCGAGCTCGGCGACCGTGGCGCGCACGGCCCTGAACAGGTCGCCGACCGTCTTCAGGTGATGATGGATGCGGTGCGCGATGACCTCGGTGTCGGTCTCCGACGAGAAGGTGTAGCCCTGCCGCGCGAGTTCGGCGCGCAGCTCCTCGTGGTTCTCGATGATGCCGTTGTGCACGATCGCGAGACCATCCTCGGAGATGTGCGGATGCGCATTGCGCTCCGAGGGCACGCCGTGCGTCGCCCAGCGCGTGTGCGCGATGCCGATCCTGCCGTCGGCCGGCGAGCGGTCGAGCGCTTCCTGCAGCGCCCGCACCTTGCCGACGGTCCGCACGCGCTGGAGATGTTCGCTGCCGTTGAGGACGGCCAGTCCGGCCGAATCGTAGCCGCGGTACTCGAGTCGGCGCAGGCCTTCCATGAGGATGGGGACGATGTTGCGCTCGGCGACCGCACCGACGATTCCACACATACGAGGGCCTGCTGTAGGCTTTCGAGGGGGCGTAGTTTGCCAGAGATGGACGGTCCGCCCCGTGTTTGACTTATCAGATCGTGATAACGATTTCCGCAGCCTGGCTGGAGACTCCAAGTGACTGTTTTGAAAGACTTTAATGCTTCGCTTCGCGCGGCATGGCCGGCCCTCGCGGCCATCCTCGCGGGTCTCGTCGCAGCGCCACTGCCCGCCGCGACACGCGGCTTCGATCGCGAACTGTTCGAGCGCTGGGTCGAGATGCGCGTCGGCAGCGGCGCGCCCGTCTACTGGTATTGCATCGGCACCGTCTACGGCTGGCCCGACGGCCGGCCGCTGATGCGCGTCGAGGGGATCGACACGGCGCGTCTCGACCGTAGCCTCAGCACCCCGACGGTCGCGCACCAGTTGTCGCGCAAGACCTTCGTCTATCGCGATCTCGAGACGAACGACATCCTGACGAGCTGGCAGGGCCAGCCGCTGCCGCCCATCGAGTATCCGTACCAGTACATCACCTATGCCTTCGAGGGCGACGGACTGACGACCTGGGTCGAGCAGGGCTCCGGCGCCCGTGTGCAGCGCATCGGGCCCGGGCAGGACATCGTCGTGCGTCGGCTCGGCAACACGCTCGCTTACACCGCCCCGCTGTTCCTCGACTTCCCGGGACCCGGCGGCACCCGCATGCAGGCTTTCGAGAACTACGACTTCCTCGTGCAACCCGCCGACTCGGGAGTGCGCCATCCGTATCAGATCAGCTGGCTCCGCTACGGCGACCTGCCGGCCGGCATCGGCAAGGCCGTGATGCACATGGTGGCGTGGCGGATCGATCGCTACGAGGAGCTGCCCGAGTCGATCCGCAGCTATCTCGACCGAGACGCGCGCTTGTGGCGCGAACCGCCGCGCGACCTCGCCGAGATCCGGCAACTGCAGCAGGCACGCTGAGCGCATCGCACAATGGCAGACCCGGCGTCCCGGCCGGCCAAATGCGGTTCGACGCCCCTGCACGCCGCCCTCGGAGAGACCATCGCATGAGGTAACGATTGGCGAAACGCAAGACAAAGACCGGCAACCCGGAGACGAGCTCTGCCACCGTCGGCTACGAGGCCCAGCTCTGGCAGATGGCCGACGCGCTGCGCGGCTCGATGGACGCGGCCGAGTACAAGCACGTCGTGCTCGGGCTCATCTTCCTCAAGTACATCTCCGACGCCTTCAAGGAGCAGCACGCCAAGCTCGTCTCCGAGCAGGCAAGCGGCGCCGATCCGGAAGACCCGGACGAATACCGTGTTGATTTGCACTTAAATCTGACCCGCTTTCGGTAGGTATTTGCATCTAATTTTGACCCACGTGTACACCCCGATCCTGCTCTGTAGAGCAGGAGAGTTGAGGAGTGATCGACGTGGCATTACTGA
>JBBILX010000016.1:0-28129 GCA_037444685.1 Gammaproteobacteria bacterium | reverse complement strand
CCTCGCGCGCAAGTTGCCGCACTACGGCAAGTACTCCTACCTCGGCTTCGAGGGCGCCGAGCCCGCCAACACGGTCAAGGGCGAGTGGCCGGCCAGCGACTCGCCGCTGCGGGCCGACCTGCGCGCGCCGGCCGAGCGGACGGCCCCGCCCGCGCCCGCGGCCTACCCCAAGCGCGCCGCGCTCGCCGCGCTGCCACCGGTGTTCGATCCGGCGGCGCTGCGTGCACACGTCGAGTGGCTCGCCGCCCCGGAGCGCGAGGGCCGCGGGATCGGCAGCGCCGGCCTCGCGGCTGCAGCCGATTACATCGCCGAGCGCTTCGCACAGGCCGGACTGCGACCGGGCGGCGAGGGCGGCTGGTTTCAGGAGTTCAGTGTCGAGGTCGGCAGCCGCGGCAAGCCGCGCCTCGCGCGCAACGTGATCGGCGTGCTGCCGGGCAGCGATCCGGCATTCGCTGGCCAGAGCGTCGTCGTCTCCGCGCACTACGACCACCTCGGTCGCGACGGTCGCGGTGTGCGAATCACAGAGCTCGGCCAGGTGCATCCCGGCGCCGACGACAACGCGAGCGGCGTTGCCGTGCTGCTCGAGCTCGCGCGCGCGATGGCTGCGCACGGCCGTCCGCCGCGCACGGTCGTCTTCGCGGCCTTCTCGGGCGAGGAGGAGGGGCTGCAGGGTTCGCGCCATTTCGTCGCCCACCCGCCGGCGGGCCTGCCGCTCGCGGGCCTGCGCGCCGCGCTCAACCTCGACACGGTAGGCCGGCTAGGCAGCCAGGAGCTCAACGTGCTCGCGACCGGGACCGCGAGCGAGTGGATCCACGTTTTCCGCGGCGTGGCCTTCACGACCGGCGTGCCGATTCGCAGCATCGCCGGCGCCGCCGAGAGCTCGGATCAGCTCAGCTTCATCGAGAAGGGAATCCCTGCCGTGCAGCTCTTCACGCAGGCGCACCTCGACTATCACCGGCCAAGCGACACGCCCGACAAGATCGACTTCGGCGGCCTGGTCAAGGTGGCGGTCGTCGCCCAGGAGGCGCTCGGCTATCTCGTCCAGCGTCCGGGCCCGCTGACCGTAACCCTCGCTGCGGCGCCGGGCGCCGCGGCCGTCGGTCCACGGCCGGGCGATGCGACGCGACGCGTGACCTTCGGCATCGTTCCCGACTATGCCGAGGGACTCGGCGGCGTGCGCGCTGAATCCGTGGTGCCCGACTCACCCGCGGCGCGCGCCGGGATCCGCGGCGGTGACGTCATCACGCATCTCGACGGTCGACCGGTCGCCTCGCTCGGTGCGTTCTCTGAGGCACTCAAGGAGCTCGAGCCCGGTCAGATCGTGCCGGCGCGCGTGCGACGTGACGCGCTCGAGCTCGAGCTGCGCGTCACGCTGACCGAACGCTGAGGCGGCGGCGCCGCGGATGGTGCCGCGCGCTAGAATTTCTGCGTGAGTCCGCGCAAGCCGATCCGCCGCTTCCTCCTGACGAAGCTGCTGCCGCCCGCCGGCGCGCGACTGTATCGCTGGTACAGCGATTCCTGGCGGTACAGCGTCGATGGCGCAGAGCATCTCGCGGCGCTCGCCGCCGAGGGGCGGCCCGCGGTCGGCGCGCTGCTGCACCAGCGCAGCCTGCAGATCATGCGCTGGTTCGCCCGGCCGGAGCTCGGCCGCTGGATGCTCATGTGCTCGCAGAGCCGCGACGGCGAGTTCACGGCGCGCATCCAGGAGAGCCTGGGCTTTCGCGTCGCGCGCGGCTCCTCGGGCCAGGGCGGGCTGCTGGCCCTGCTCGAGATGATCAAGTGGCAGCGGGCCGACCGCGGCCTGAATGCCGGACTCGCGATCGACGGCTCGCGCGGACCGCGCGGCGTGGCGCAGCTCGGTGCGCTGACGCTGGCGCAGAAGGCGGACAGCCGTCTGCTGCCGATCGCGGCGTCGACCGCCGACTGCTGGGTGTGGCCCAGATCGTGGGACCGCGCGGTCGTGCCGAAGTGGGGTGCGCGGATCCGGATCCGCATCGGCGCGCCGATCTTCGTTCCGCCACGGCTGACGGACGCGGCGATGGAGGCGCTGCGGCTGCAACTCGAGCAGACCCTGTTCGAGATGCACGTCACGCTCGATCGCGAGACGGGCTTCAGCGACTCCGAACCGATCAGGTTGCTGCCGGCGCCGGCGACTGCTCGCTGAGCCTCTGGCCGAGCGCCTCGAGCGAGCCCGCGAGCAGGCGGCCCGCCGCCTCGGACTTCGCGGCCGGCTCCTGGGCGCGCACCGCGGCCACGACGACCTCGAGCTTCCAGCGCATCGAGAACGTGTAGCGCCCGACGCCCGTCGGCGTGGCCAGCGTGGCGAGCAGACCGCGCAGGTAGTCCGCGACCGTACTCTGGACAGGCGCCGCCGCGGACCCCTCCGGCGGAAGCGCGGGCGGGGCACCGCCCGATGAGGGATCGCCAACGGTGGCAGGGTTGGCAGCCGCCGCATCGACCGCCGCCGCGTCGGGCGTGTCCGCCGCGGCTGGCGCCGACGCCGTAGCCTCCGGCGTGGGGAGGGATAACTCCGGAGCCGGCGGGTCGGCTGGCGCCGCGACGGCCGGGCGAGCCGTGTCGGGACGCGCGACAGCACCGGTGGCCTGCCGGGTCAGCGACTCGCGCGTCGACAGGCGCAGCGCGAAGCTGGCGATCTGCTCGGCGTCGAAACCGAGCGAGCTGGCGGCCGCGAACGCCTGTTGCACGTCACCCGCGAAGAAGTCGGCCGCGATCGCCTCGACCTTTGCGACGAGCTCACCGATCGCGGCGAGTTCCTCGTCGTCGAGTTCCCCCTGCACGGCGATCTCGGTGCGGCCCGCGGCGAACGCATAGACGCGGCGTTCTGCCGCGCCGGCCGCCGTCGTCGCCGTCTGCGACACGATGCCTTCCCTATTGCGGAAGCGGATCTGGACCCGGTCCCCATCCTGAGTCGTGATCGCCAGACTCGCCTTGTCCCTGCGCAGATAGGTCGTGGACTGTGCCGCAGCGAGGTCGGCACTGGCCGCCGCAGCCGCGCCGAGCTGCTCGCGTACGCCATCGAGCGCGCGGCGGACCTGTTCCTCGCCATAACCGGAACTCCGCAGTGCGCGGCCGGTCTGCTCGAGCACGCGTTCGAGCGCTGCGAGCACATCGGGTACACCGTCTCTGCCCTGCGCGGCCGCTTCGGCGAGCCAGGCGCGCAGGGCGCTCGCCACGTCGCTGAAGTCGAGACCGAGCCGGCGCGCGAGGTCGCCGACGGCCCGTCCTATGGCGGGCTGCGCCTTCTCGGCGCACTCCACGCAGGCAACGCCCGTTGCGGCGCGCGCCGCAGGTAACCTCGCTGCGATCGCCTCGCGTGATAGGCCGTCGTGGATCTGCATGGCTCGCCCCTCGGGGCCGACCCGTGGCCCTCGCGATGACATAACTATCGACTCGCTCATGGCGGGCTTGAGCCGGTGGATCCCCTCCTCGGGGCAACGGACCGCGAAGTGTGATCGGTGCCGCAAAACGGGGTAATCTGCGCGCCCAGTTTCAGCCATCCACGGAAGCCTGGACTTGCCCGCATGCCGTCGCCCTCTCGCTGTGCCCCCGCGCTGCGCGGTGGCCTCCTGCTCGTCATGAGCTCGCTGCTCAGCGCCTGCGCCGTACAGGCGCCCCACTCAGCCCGGACGGCCGACACGGCCCAGGTGGCACCGCTACTCGCGCCCTGGAGCGGACCTTACGGAGGCGTTCCGCCCTGGCAGGAAGTCCGCGCCGACCGGCTCGGTCCGGCGCTCGAGGCCGCGATGGCCCTGCAGCTCGCGGCCATTGAGCGCATCGCCAGTGATCCGCGACCGGCCGATTTCGAGAACACGATCGCCGCGTTCGAGGAGTCGGGCCGCGAGCTCGACCGGGTCGCGACGCTGTTCTGGGTGTTCACCTCGACCATGAACGATGCTGCCGTCCAGGCAGTCGAGCGCGAGATGGCACCGCGGCTCGCGGCCTTCAGCGACCGCATCACGCAGAACTCCAGGCTGTTCGCGCGCATCGCGGCCGTCTACGAGATGCGCGCCAGCGCGGGGCTGACGCCCGAGCAGCAACGCCTGACGTGGCTGCACTACACGAACTTCGTGCGCGCGGGAGCCAGGCTCGATGCGCGCGCGAAGGAGCGCCTGTCGACGATCAATCAGCGGCTCGCGACGCTCTACACCCAGTTCGGGCAGAACATCCTCGCCGAGGAAGGCAGCCATATGCTGCTGATCGAGCGCGAGGCTGACCTCGATGGGTTGCCCGAGTCGCTGCGTGCCGGCGCGGCGGCGGCCGCGCAGGCCGCGGGTCATCCCGGTAAATGGGCCATTCTCAACACGCGCTCGAGCGTCGAACCGTTCCTGACCTACTCCACGCGCCGCGAGCTGCGCGAGCGGGTCTGGCGCACCTTCGTCAACCGCGGCGACAACGGCGGCGAGCACGACAACAACGCGATCATCGCCGAGATCCTCGCGCTGCGCGCCGAGCGCGCGCAGCTGCTCGGCTACCCCACCCATGCACATTGGCGACTCGAGGACTCGATGGCCGGCACGCCCGAGCGGGCGATGCAGCTCCTCGAAGCGGTCTGGGCACCGGCCGTCGCGCGCGTGCGCGAGGAAGTGGCCGACATGCAGGCGATCGCCGACGCGGAAGCGGCCCGAGGCGGCGCGCGGATCACGATCGAGCCCTGGGACTACCGCTACTACGCCGAGAAGGTCCGCAAGGCCCGCTACGACCTCGACACCAACGAGCTCAAGCCCTACCTGCAGCTCGAGAAGCTGCGCGAGGGCATGTTCTACGTGGCCGGCGAGCTTTTCGGCCTGCGCTTCATTCCGCTCGAGGGGGAGCTTGCAGTCCCTGTCTATCACCCGGACGTGCGCGTCTGGGAGGTGCAGGACCGCGACGGCCGCCACGTCGGGCTCTGGTATTTCGATCCCTATGCGCGGCCCGGCAAGCGCAGCGGCGCCTGGATGAACTCCTACCGCAGCCAGGAACGCTTTCGGGGCGAGGTGACCCCGATCGTCTCGAACAACTCGAATTTCGTGAAGGGCCCGCCGGGTGAACCGGTACTGATCAGCTGGGACGATGCCGTGACACTGTTCCACGAGTTCGGCCACGCGCTGCACGGCCTGCTCTCGGACGTCACTTATCCGAGCCTCTCTGGGACGTCGGTGGCGCGCGACTACGTCGAGTTCCCGTCGCAGCTTCTCGAGCACTGGGTGCTGGTACCCGAGGTGCTCAATCGCTTCGCGACCCACTACCGGACGGGCGAGCCGATTCCGCCCGAGCTCGTCGCCAAAGTCGAAAGGTCGAAGCAGTTCAATCAGGGATTCGCGACGGTAGAGTACCTCGCGAGCGCGATGATCGACATGAAGCTGCATCTGGCCGGCGGCACGCGCATCGACCCCGACGCGTTCGAGCGCGAGACGCTCGCTGCGCTCGGCATGCCGCGCGAGATCGTGATGCGGCACCGCACGCCGCATTTCCTGCACGTGTTCTCCAGCGACGGCTACTCGGCTGGCTATTACAGCTATCTGTGGGCCGACACGCTGACTGCAGATGCCTGGGAAGCGTTCAGCGAAGGCGGTGGCCCCTGGGATCGCGAGGTCGCGCGGCGGCTGGCCGAGCACGTCTTCCGGCGCGGCAACACCGTCGATCCGGCGGAGGCCTATCGCGCATTCCGCGGCCGCGATGCCGGCATCGAGGCCTTGATGCGCAAGCGGGGCTTCCCGGCGCCCGGCATGCCGCCCAGCGCGGCGCGCTGAGGGCGCGCGCGTGTCAGCCGAGCAGCTTGACCACGCGACGCACGAGCGTCAGCGCCACGAGACCGCGGCCGACCCAGCGCAGCGCGCGCAGCGGGCCTGCGAGCACGACGGCGACCCCGGTGACGGCCAGCACCACCGGTGACGAGACGAGCGTGCGCACGGCCGTGACGCCCCGATCGACCTGGCCGAGACTCGCCTGAATCCGACGGCCCTCGCCGCCGATCTCGGCGCGCAACAGGCTGCTGCGCAGCACGAGCTGGCGCTGCCGCAGCTCGAGCTCGCGCAGCCGCTCGTTCATCGCCCCCGCCCCTCGGGGTCGAGGGCCTCGACGTCCCGTCGCAGTTCCTCGAGGCTGGCGCCGAGCAGGGGCCCGCGGGTGCGCAGGCGATGTCGCACCACCAGCACGGCCGTCGCCGTGATCGCCAGGAAGAACAGCGCGGCGAGCCCTGCGACGAGCAGCCGGTGATCGTCCCAGAACGCGATCACCAGCGTCAGGGTCAGCATGAGCACGGTGAGGCCACCGAAGAACAAGCCGACGAAACCCCAGAGCAGCAGTGCGACGGCACGTTGGACATCGAGCGACAGCTCGGTCGTCAGCAGTTCGAGCCGCGTCTGCGCCAGCGCGAGCAGCCGCGCGAGCAGCCGCCGCGCCGAATCGAACAGCCCCGGACGCGCTGCGTCCGTCACGCTCAGCGGCGGCTGACCAGCAGCCCGAGCAGGAACGCGACCCCGGCCGCGATGCCGATCGACTGCCACGGATTGCTGCGGACGTAGCGGTCGGCCTCGCCGGCCGCGTCGCGGGCGCGTGTGACCACCTCGTCCTCGAGGCCGCGCAGCCGGGTGCGCAGCTGCTTCAGCGACTCCTCGGCGCGGCTGCGTACCTCTTCGGCGCGCTCGCCCGCCTGCTCGGAAGTGGCGCGCAGCAGGGCCTCGGTGTCCTCGACGACCTGCCGCAGATCCTCGAGCAGACGGTCGGTGTGACTCGTGGACGTCATGCAACCTCCTATGGGCATGCCCTTCCTGGAATTGACTCCAGTCTAGCCTCGCGGCCCACGGGCGTCACTCCGGAACAGCCGCAGTGCTACGCTACCGCAGACTGGATCCGCAGGGACGTGGACGCTTCCGATCGATCATGGCCGCCGTACAGATCCTCCCTTTACCGCTCGCAGCCGAGGCCGAAGTGCCGGACCCGCCGCCGCGACTGCGCGAGATCCCTTACAACTACACCTCGTTCTCGGATCGCGAGATCGTCATCCGGCTGCTCGGCGTGGACGCCTGGCGACTGCTCGACGAGCTGCGCAGCGAGCGGCGTACCGGTCGCTCCGCGCGGATGCTCTACGAAGTGCTCGGCGACATCTGGGTCGTGCAGCGCAACCCTTACCTCGAGGACGATCTGCTCGAGAACCCACGGCGCCGGCGGCTGCTGATCGAGGCGCTGCGCCACCGGCTTGGCGAGATCCATCGGCGGCGCGAGACCGATGCGGCCGGTCGTGACGCGAAGGTCGGGCAGTTGCTGGAGCTCGCGGAAGCGGCTGTACGTCGCTTCGAGGCGCACTTCGTGGAGACGGCAAAGCTGCACGAGCGGGCTCGCCGTCTGCTGACCCGGCACGTCCGCCCCGACGCCGTCCGCTTCGATGCCTTCGCGCGCGTTTCGCACGTCACCGACGCCACCGACTGGCGCGTCGAGTATCCCTTCTGCGTGATCGCGCCCGACGCCGAGCACGAGATCCCGGGCATCGTGCGCGCCTGCATCGAACTCGGACTGACCATCATTCCGCGCGGTGGCGGCACGGGCTACACCGGTGGCGCGATACCGCTGACACCGCGCGCGGCCGTCATCAACACCGAGAAGCTCGAGACCTGCTCGGAAGTGGAGATGCGACGCCTGGTCGGCGTCGAACGCGAGGTGCCGACCGTGTTCAGCGAGGCAGGAGTCGTCACCAAGAGGGTCGCCGACGCCGCCGAGCGCGCCGGCTACGTGTTCGCGGTCGACCCTACCTCGATCGACGCCTCGTGCATCGGCGGCAACATCGCGATGAACGCCGGCGGCAAGAAGGCCGTCCTCTGGGGCACGGCGGTCGACAATCTTGCCTGGTGGCGCATGGTCGACCCGGAGGGCAACTGGCTCGAGGTCGAGCGCCTCAACCACAATCTCGGCAAGATCCACGAGGCTCCGGAGGTCGTCTTCCGCCTGACCTGGAAGGACGGCCGCGAGCCGCCGGATCGGGCACGCACGCTGCGCACCGAGGAGCTGCGCATGCCGGGGCGCGCATTCCGCAAGGCCGGTCTCGGCAAGGACGTCACCGACAAGTTCCTCGGCGGGCTGCCGGGCGTGCAGAAGGAAGGCTGCGATGGCCTGATCACGAGCGCGCGCTGGGTCGTGCACCGGATGCCGAAGCACGTGCGCACCGTGTGTCTGGAGTTCTTCGGCCAGGCCCGCGACGCGATTCCGTCGATCGTCGAGATCACCGATCACCTGAACGGTCCCGGGCGCGCAGCCGGCGTGCTTCTCGCCGGCCTCGAGCATCTCGACGAGCGCTACCTCAAGGCGGTCGGCTACGTGACCAAGTCGAAGCGCGGCGCGCTGCCGAAGATGGTGCTGATCGGCGACCTCGTCGGCGACGACGCCGATGCGGTCGCGCGGCTCACGTCCGACGTCGTGCGTATCGCGAATGCGCGCGCCGGCGAGGGCTTTATCGCCGTCGGCGCCGACGCGCGCAGGAAGTTCTGGCTCGACCGCGCGCGCACGGCGGCCATCGCGAAGCACACCAACGCGTTCAAGATCAACGAGGACGTCGTGATCCCGATCGCGCGGCTCGGCGAGTACACCGATGCGATCGAGCGCATCAACATCGAGCTGTCGATCCGCAACAAGCTCAGGATCGTCGCCGCGCTCGAGGACTACTTCCGCGGCGACCTGCGCTGCGGCAAGACCGGCGACGCCGACCTCGACAAGCTCAGCAACGCGGAGAAACTCGGCGATCGCCCGCAGCAGGCGCTCGCGCTGCTCGCCGAGGTCCGCGACCGCTGGGCCGGCTACCTCGCCGACCTCGATGCGCACTTCGAGCGCCTGCAGTCGCGCCAGGTGCGGGTCTCGTGGAAACAGGAGCTGCGCGCGCCGCTCGACCGGCTGTTCGCCGGTGACCAGTTCGCACCGATCCTCGCGGAGGCCAGGGCCGTGCACAGGCGCGTGCTGCGAAGCCGCGTGTTCGTCGCCCTGCACATGCACGCTGGCGATGGCAATGTCCACACCAACATCCCGGTCAACTCCGACGACTACGGGATGCTGCGCGAGGCCAATGAGGTGGTCGCGCGCATCATGAAGATTGCGCGCGACCTCGATGGCGTGATCTCCGGCGAGCACGGCATCGGCATCACCAAGCTCGAGTTCCTGACCGAAGCCGAAACCCGCGACTTGCGCGCCTACAAGGCGCGCATCGACCCGGAAGGCCGCTTCAACGCCGGCAAGCTGCTGCCGGGCGGCGACCTGCGCAACGCCTACACGCCGAGCTTCAACCTGCTCGGCCACGAGTCGCTGATCATGCAGCAGTCGGACATCGGCACCATTTCCAACTCGATCAAGGACTGCCTGCGTTGCGGCAAGTGCAAGCCGGTCTGCGCCACGCATGTGCCGCGCGCCAACCTGCTCTACTCGCCGCGCAACAAAATCCTCGCGACCTCGCTGCTGACCGAAGCCTTCCTGTACGAGGAGCAGACACGCCGCGGTGTGTCGATCCGGCACTGGGACGAGTTCTCCGACGTGGCCGACCATTGCACCGTCTGCCACAAGTGCGAATCGCCTTGCCCGGTCGACATCGACTTCGGCGACGTCTCGATGGCGATGCGCGACCTGCTGCGCCGCATGGGCAAGAAGCGCTTCAACCCGGGCACGGCGGCGTCGATGCTATTCCTCAACGCGACGCGCCCCGAGACCATCAAGCTCGCGCGCAAGGTGATGATCGAGTGGGGCTACAAGGCGCAGCGGATCGGCCACCAGGTCCTCAGGGCCCTGGCGAAACCGCAGACCGCCGCACCACCCGCGACGACGGGAAGGCCGCCGGTGCGCGAGCAGGTCGTGCACTTCGTCAACCGGCGCATGCCGGCCGGCGTGCCGAAGACGACCGCGCGCGCGTTGCTCGACATCGAAGACCGCAACTACGTGCCGGTGATCCGCAATCCGAAGGCGACGTCGAGCGAGGCCGAAGCGGTGTTCTACTTCCCGGGCTGCGGCTCGGAGCGGCTGTTCTCGCAGGTCGGCCTCGCGACCCAGGCGATGCTCTGGCACGTCGGCGTGCAGACCGTGCTGCCGCCCGGCTACCTGTGCTGCGGTTACCCGCAGCGCGGCTCGGGCGATTTCGACAAGGCGAACACGATGATCACGGACAACCGTGTGCTGTTCCACCGCGTCGCCAACACGCTGAACTACCTCGACATCAAGACCGTCGTCGTGAGCTGCGGCACCTGCTTCGATCAGCTGCAGGGCTACGAGTTCGACAAGATCTTCCCGGGCTGCCGCATCGTCGACATCCACGAATTCCTCATGGAAAAGGGCGTGAAGCTCGAGAACGTCACGGGCGTGCGCTACCTGTACCACGACCCCTGCCACTCGCCGATGAAGAGCCATGAGCCGCTCAAGGTCGTCAACACGCTGATGAATTCGGACGTCAACGGCAAGGTCGCGAAGAACGACCGCTGCTGCGGCGAGTCGGGGACTTTCGCGATCACGCGACCGGACGTCTCGACGCAGGTGCGCTTCCGCAAGGCCGAGGAGATGCACAAGGGGATGCAGGCCGTGCGCGCCGAGGGTTTCGCCGGCGAGGTCAAGGTGCTGACGTCGTGCCCGTCCTGCCTGCAGGGCCTCAAGCGCTACCAGGACGAGACCGAGCTCGATGCGGACTACATCGTCGTCGAGATCGCCAAGCACGTGCTCGGTGAGCACTGGCTGCGCGAGTACGTGGCGGCCGCAAACGATGGCGGCATCGAGCGCGTGCTGGTCTGAGCCGATCGCGCGCCGCGCTCAGGGCGCAGCGATGTCTACGAGCAGCTTGCCGCGCACGCGGCCGGTCTCGAGGTAACGCATCGCCTCCGGCAACTCCGCCAGCGCGTAGCGCCGATCGATGACCGCGCTCAGCTTGCCGGCGGCCACCTGCTGCGCCAGGTAGTCGAGGTCCGCGGCTTCGATGTCCGCGAGCATCGACTCCCAGCGCTGCGAGGTGAACTGCGACCACAGCAACGCGCCGAGCGGGCCGAGCAGCGGACCCACCCAGTTTCCCATGCCGGCCCGGCCCACCTGCACGTGCGTGCCGTCGTCCGTCAGCACGCGGCGCAGCGCACCACGCGAGTGGTTGCCGATCGAATCGACGATCAGGTCGTAGCGCTGCGCTCCGGCGGTGAAATCCTCGCGCGTGTAGTCGATAACCACGTCGGCACCGAGCGCACGCACCATCTCGACGTTGCGCGTGCTGCAGACCGCCGTCACGTTCGCGCCCATCGCCTTGGCGAGCTGCACGGCATAGTGGCCGACACCGCCCGACGCGCCATTGACCAGCACGCGCTGCCCGGCATTCAGGCGGCCGTGATCGCGCAGAGCCTGCAGCGCCGTGACCGCCGCGATCGGCAACGCCGCCGCCTGGTCGGGCGCGACGCCCGCCGGCACGCGCGCGACCGAACCGCCTTCGCGCACGCTGACGTACTCGCCGAACGCACCATCGGCGCCACCGAACACGACATCGCCCGGCTTGAAGCGCGTCACCGCGCTGCCGACCGACTCGACCGTGCCGGCGAAGTCGACACCCATCCGGGCGTCCTGTGGCCGGCCGATACCCGCCGACAGCCGCAACAGGTAGGGCGTGCCGCGCAGGTAATGCTTGTCGAGCGGGTTGAGCGCCGCTGCCTGCACGCGCACGAGCACCCGGTCGGGCGCTAGCGACGGGCGAGCCGCAGTGCCGATGCGGATGACCTCGGGGCCGCCGTAACAGCGAGCCAGCGCCGCACGCATCGGTACCGCATCCGCCGACATGGCGGGTTCATCGCCGCAGGGCGCATTGCGGGCCAGCACGACTGCAAGGCCCGCTACGGCCACCGCCGCGATCCCGACCACACCCGCAAGCCATTTGTAACGCCGCTTCATGCTCGTTCACCCTCCGTGATGGGCGGCACTATCGCAGCGGCCGTTACGACGGTGAAGGGGATGCGACGAAGCGCGGCGACCGTGTACCGAACTGCGCCCGGTTGCGCCGAACGGCGGGCCGACCGACGCCGGCGACCGCCCCGGTGCGATGACGGGCCACGGCGCTGCACTATAGTGCGCGCATGGCACCACCCCTGCCCGCCCCTGCACGCACCGGCCTCGCCCTGCTGTTCGACCGGCGCCGGGTGCTGTTCACGCTGGGCAGTTCGCTGTCGCTCGGCCTCTTGTTGAGCGGCGCGTACCAGATTCCGACGCGCATCGTGCTGCTGCGCGCCGCCCTCGTCGGCCTGGTCGCGCTGCTGGCGTTCAGCGCGCTGGAGCAATGGCCGCGACGGTTGCCACGCTGGCTCGCGCGCTGGGCGCTGCAGATCCTCGGCACGATCGCGAGCATTCCGTTCGGCACGCTGCTGGCGCACTGGATCACGACGGGCGGGCAGCCGAACCTGACGACGGACCGCGACGTCGCATCCGGCTACGTGCTCATGACGTTCGCCGGCTGGCTGTTCGCGCCGTGGATCGCCGTGGCGGCGCTGGTGCGACAGCGCGAGGCGTTCGCGCAGCAGCAGGCGCTCGCGTTCGAGCTGGAGCGCAGCGAGCTCGCGCGCCGGGCGCTGGATGCGCGCTATCGGCTGATGCACGCCCAGGTCGAGCCGCACTTCCTGTTCAACACGCTCGCCAATGTGCAGGCGCTGGTCGATACCGGTTCGCCGCAGGCCTCGAAGGTGTTGCGCACGCTGACCGACTACCTGCGCGCGGCCGTGCCGCGCCTGCGGGAATCGGCGACGATGCTGGCCGAAGAACTCGACCTGGTGCGCGCCTACCTCGAACTGATGCAGATGCGGATACCCGACCGGCTGCAGTTCGCGGTCGACGTCGACCCGGCCGCGCTGGCGTTGCAATGCCCGCCGATGACCGTGCTGACGCTGGTCGAGAACGCCGTCCGCCACGGCATCGATCCGGCCGAACAGGGTGGCCGCATCGACATCAGCGTGCAATGTCGTCACGGACGCTGCCTGGTGCAGGTCCGCGACACCGGCGTTGGACTCGGCCGCGCGTCCTCGAGCCTGGGCACGGGCCTCGCAACGCTGCGCGAGGGGCTGCAGGCGACGTTCGGCGATGCCGTGGAACTGCGGCTGACGGCGCTGTCGCCGCACGGCACGGCTGCGGACGTGAGCTTTCCCGCCAGAGTCGCAGCGGCATGACGAGCCGGCAAGCAACCGCGCTGATCGCCGAGGACGAACCGCTGCTGCGCGAGGCGCTGGAGCGGCAGTTGGTCGCCGCCTGGCCCGAACTGAAAGTCGTCGCGCGCGCGCGCAATGGCCGCGAGGCCATCGAGCAGTTCGAACAGCATCGACCGGCAGTGTGCTTCCTCGACGTGCAGATGCCGGGCGTGTCGGGCGTGGAGGCGGCGCAGCAGATTGGCGACCGGGCCCATCTCGTGTTCGTCACCGCTTTCGACCAGTACGCCGTGCAGGCCTTCGCCCAGGGCGTGCTCGACTACGTCGTGAAGCCTGTCGATGCGGCGCGCCTGGCGGCTACGGTCGCCCGAGTGCAGCAGCGATTGCAGGCAGCGCAACCGGTCGCCGACCTGCAGGCCATGCTGCAGCAACTGGCCGGTCAGCTCGCGGACCGCAAGGCCGCTGCGCCCGAGAGTGCCCCGCTGCGCTGGCTGCGAGCCTCGCTCGGCGACACGGTGCACGTGATCCCGGTCGAGGACATCGACTACTTGCGCGCCGATGAGAAGTACACGTCCGTGGCCTGGCACGATGCCGCGGGCACGGCCCGCGAATCGCTGCTGCGCATGCCGCTCAAGGATGTGCTGGCGCAACTCGACCCCGAGCAGTTCGCGCAGGTGCACCGCTCGGTCGCGGTGAATCTAGCCGCGGTGTCGCATCTCGTGCGCAACGAACACGACACCGCCGACCTGCATCTGCGCCGGCGCAGCGAGGTGCTGCCGGTGAGCCGCAGCTTCCTCCCGCGCTTCCGGCAGATGTAAGCGCGCCGCGGCAGCGGACGTCAGTACAGTTCGAACTCGCGCCGCTGCGCGAGCCAGGCCGTCTCGTCGGCGGTCGCAAGTGATTCGAGATCGCCAGGCGTGGCGCGCGGATCGTCGACCCACTCGCGCAGCAGAGGGCCGCCATTGATGAGGTCGATGGCGAGCCGGCCGCGCTCGTACTCGTACGGGAAGTCGCGCCAGAGCGGGTAGTCCGGCGCCTGCTCGCGCAGCGCCTTGAAAGCGAGCGCCATGACTCGCCACGGCCGGAACAGCTCGTGGTGATAGGTCGGCGCGTCGACATGGATCTGCACGCCCGCGCAGAGTCGGCCGACGTGCTTGTGGAAGGTCGGTTCGAACCAGCACGGGCGCAGCTGGCAGCCGCGCAGCCACTCGGGGGCGAGCCGGTGCATGGTGGCGATCAGCCGCCGGGCGTCGAGATCCGGCGCGCCGAACAGTTCGAGCGGGCGTGTGGTGCCGCGCCCTTCCGAGAGCGTCGTGCCCTCGAGCATCACGGTACCGGCGTAGCAGCGCGCCATCGAGAGATTCGGCGCGTTGGGACTCGGATTGATCCAGCTGCGATCGAGCAGCGGCCAGCCGAAACCCGGACCCTCCGCGGGCCGCCAACCCTGCATGGCGACGACCTCATACTCGACGTCGAGCCCGAGCCCGCGCACGAACCAGCGGCCGATTTCCCCCATCGTCAGCCCGTGGCGCATTGGCATCGGTCCCGCGCCAACGAAGCTCTCCCAGCCCGCGCGCAGCGTCAGCCCTTCGACGGGCCGGCCGACCGGGTTGGGCCGGTCGAGCACCCAGACCGCCTTGCCCACCGCAGCGGCGGCCTCGAGCACGTAACGGAGCGTCGTGATGAAAGTATAGATCCGGCAGCCGAGGTCCTGCAGGTCGACGAGCAGTACGTCGAAGGTGTCGAGCATCGTCGCCGTCGGTCGACGGACTTCGCCGTAGAGGCTGAACACGGGAATCCCGTGCACCGCGTCGTGGAAGTCCGGCGATTCGATCATGTTGTCCTGCTTGTCGCCGCGCAGCCCGTGCTGCGGGCCGAAGGCGCTCGTGATCCGCAGGTCGGCGAGCGACGCCAGCGCATCGAGCGTGTGCGAGAGTTCGCGCGTCACGGAGGCAGGATGCGCGAGCACCGCGACGCGCCGACCCTGCAGCCGCCGACGCAGCGCCGGCTCGAGCAGCAGCCGGTCGATGCCGAAGAGCACGTGGGACACTGTCGCAACTCCTACCGGGCTCGAGGCCTTCGATGGGAATCAAGCTTACCGGTTGCCATCCACGGCAGAGCGCCAATCCGGGAGGCGTGCCAGCGCACGACAGGCGGCTTCATAGCCGACCTCGATGCTCTCGGCGGCGCGATGGAAATCCATCAGTTGCAGGTGACCGAGTGAGGGGTTGATCTCGAGGTCGGGCGGATCAGCGGCCATGCGGCTGCGGGCAATGTGCTCCTGCATGATGTGGATCGACCCGGCCATCACGTCGAACAGGCCGGGCTCCCGCGAGGTATCGGGTCGCAGGCTCTCGACGAGGCCGTCGAGCAGCTCGCTGAAGCGGTCGAACCGCGCCCAGCCGGCCTCACCAGCCTCCTCGCGCGGTTGGCTGACCGGGTCGGCATTGACCGCTGACGCCGCTTCGACCCTGCGACGGGTCATCCAGCGCTCGCGCACCGGCACATTGAGGTTCACGGCGATCACGTACTCCGCGCCGAGCGCGCGGCACACCGACACGGGCACGGGGTTGACGACGCCGCCATCGATCATCCAACGATCCTGATGCCAGAACGGCGTGAACAGGCCCGGCATGCCGCTCGAGGCGCGCACCGCCGCCAGCATCGAGCCGCTGCGCAGCGTGATCTCCTCGCCGGTGTTGAGGTCGGCGGCGACCGCGGCGAACGCCAGCGGCAGGTCCTCGATGCGGCGATCCTCGATGCGTTCGCCGATCGCCTGCATGAGCCGGTTGCCGCGCATCACGCCGCCGCCGCGGAAGGTGGTGTCCAGCAGCCGCCAGACGTCGACGCGCGTCAGGGTGCGCACCCATGCCTCGAGCGCGCGCCACTGCCCGCTCGCGCAGGCGGCCGCGACCAGCGCGCCGACCGAGGCGCCGGCGACGGCGACCGGCCGGATGCCGCGCTCCTCGAGCGCGTGCAGCACGCCGAGGTGCGCCCAGCCGCGCGCCGAGCCGCTGCCGAAGGCAACGCCTATGCGAGGGCCGCTCATGGGTCGAGCCGCGCGACGAAGCCGTCGAGATGGTGGAAATCCGGACGCGCGGACGGATGTGCGAGCGCGAAGTAGGCAAGACCGCCCTCGGTCCGCTCGATCACGGCCGCCAGGGCACAGCGACGGACGCTGCCGGGCGGGTCCGGGGCCGGTCCGGTCGCCGAGCGCGGCAGCGTCGCCGTCAGCCGAAATTCCTGGGCCCTGGTCTCGACGCCGATGAGCGGCGGCGCCTCGAGGCCGAGCTCGGACATTCCGTCCCGATAGCCGGTGAACGCGAAGGCCGCCCATTCGGAAGAGGGCGAGAAATTGAATTCGCGATAACCCTCGCCAGCCGGATTGGCGACGAACAGCTCGAAGCAGGTGTGGCGCCAGAGACCTGAGCGTCGCGCCGGCTGCCGCGCCGGTGGCAGGCGGATCTGCGCCAATTCGGCCTGCAGCGTCCAGCGCACGGTGATTGTCGTCGGCCCGACGGCGCAATGCGCCGTCAGTTGCCAGTCCGCGGGCAGCGACGTCGAGGGATGGGGCGTGAGCCGCATCGCGAAAGTGTAAGCCGCGGCAGCAGTCGCCGCAGCGCCCTGTGGCAGAATCGGCGCCCTCGACTCAGGACCCCGCCATGACCGCCGACACGACGCGCAGCATCGTCACGCTCCAGAGCCACATCCTGCAGCAGCAGGCGGACTTCCCGGAGGCGACCGGGACACTGTCGTGGATCTTCTCGGCGCTGTCGATCTCGGCCAAGATCATCGCCGCAAGGGTCCGCGTCGCGCGACTCGAGAACGTGCTCGGCAGCGCCGGGGCCGAGAACGTCCAGGGCGAGACCCAGCAGAAACTCGACGTGATCGCCAACGAGACGCTGCTGCGCGTGCTCGGCGGGCGCGAAGGGGTGGCGATCGTCGCCTCGGAGGAGAACGAGGAGCCGGTGATCCTGCGCAACGAGTCGACGGGCGAGCGTCGCTACTGCGTGCTGTTCGACCCGCTCGACGGCTCGTCGAACCTCGACGTCTGCGGTGACGTCGGCACGATCTTCAGCATCCTGCGGCGCGATCGCCGCGCGCGCGACGCCCAGGGCTCGCTGCTGCAGCCCGGCGCGCGGCAGGTCGCTGCCGGCTACGTGCTGTACGGATCGTCGACGGTATTCGTGATGACGATCGGCCGCGGCGTCGACATGTTCGTACTCGATCCGGCCGTGGGCGCCTTCATGCTCGTCGAGCGGGGTCTGCGCACGCCGTCGGCCAGCAAGAGCTATTCGGTCAACGAGGGCAACCGTCGCAGCTTCCCGGCAGGCTATCAGCGCTACCTCGACTGGGCCCAGGACAGCGGCTATTCGAGCCGCTACGTCGGCTCGATGGTCGCCGACGTGCACCGCATCCTGCTCAAGGGCGGCGTATTCATGTATCCGCCGACGGCGAAGGCCCCCGAAGGAAAACTGCGGCTCATGTATGAAGCCAACCCGATGGCGATGCTGATCGAGCAGGCCGGCGGCAAGGCCTTTGCCGCACCGGGCCAGCGCATTCTCGACGTGCAGCCTCGCGACATCCACCAGCGGGTGCCTGTGATCCTCGGCAGCGCCGCCGAGGTCGACCACGTCCTGGACCGGTTCTGACGCCCTGGTCGCGTCAGGTCTGCTTCTCGATGAATGGCAGCAGCTGCAGCGGCCGCAGCGCCGCCCGCTCCAGGACATTGGTACCTGGTTCGACGCGCTGGACACGCTCGACCCAGCCGACCGTCGAGCGCCACTGCAGCACGGACCGTGAGCCGGGCACGATCTCGACGTGGTAGCTGAGCTCCGGTGAGCTCGTGTCGGCGAACATGCGTTCGGCTTCGGCAGTCAGTGCCGGACTGTCGACCACCACGCCGATCTCGGTGTTGAGCACGATCGAGCGCGGATCGATGTTCAGCGAGCCGACGAACAGCCAGCGGCCGTCGATGGCGACCGCCTTGGCGTGCAGGCTCGCGTTGGCCGAACCGAAGCGTTGCCGCCGCACCCGCTCGACGCTGCCGGGCGTGCGCCGCCGCAGCTCCCTGAGCTCGACCCCGGTGCGCAGCAGCGCGGGCCGGTACTTCGCGTAGCCGGCGTGCACGAGGCGCACGTCGGTCGCCGCAAAGGAATGTGTCAGCACCTCGATCGCCACGCCCCGCTCGCGCAGTGCCCGCAGCATGGCCACGCCCTCGCGCCCGGGCACGAAGTACGGCGAGCTGATCAGCAGCCTCTCCCGGGGCTCGCCCGTGACGGCACGGAGCTGCGCGATCAGATCGGGCCGCGCGGTGCGCCGCCGCGGGTTCAGCTTGTCGGGATCGTCGGCCACGACGCGGCCCACGGCGCGCTCGACGCGCAGCCGGCCGCTCGCCGCCTCGCGCGCGATCGAGGAGCCTGCGATGGCCGCGGCGTACGGACCGTCGTGCAGCCGCCGTGCATAAGCTTCGAGAGCCTGCCGCAGCGCCTCGAGCGACGGCGGCGTACCAGCGAGTCGGACGGCTGAAGCCGGCACCGCGTATTCGCTGTTCCAGAAGGCGTCGAAGGAGCGGCCAGCCTCGCGTGCGACGGCACCGACCGCGAGCGCGTCGAGATCACGGAAGTCGAGCTCGGGATGCAGCGCGAAGTACTCGTCACCGAGGTTGCGTCCACCGAGCAATGCGGCTTCCCCATCGGCGCAGTAGAGCTTGTTGTGCATCCGCTGGTTGAGGCGGCCGCCGCTGGCGATGAAGTCGAACACCCGCCCTGCCATCCCCGAGCGTCGCCGCCAGGGGTTGAACAGGCGTATCTCGATGTCCGGATGTGCGTCGAGTGCGGTCAGCACGCGATCGTTCGCAGCGGCATAGATGTCGTCGAGCAGAATCCGCACCCGAACGCCGCGATCGGCCGCGTGGAGGACCTCGCGGGTGAGCAGCTGGCCGGTGTCGTCGGCACGGATGATGTAGGACTGGATGTCGAGCGTGTGCCGCGCATAGCGCACAAGCAGCGCGCGCAGGGCGAAGGCATCGAGGCTGTCGGCGACGAGGCGAAAGCCGGACCCGGCGCCGGGCTCGGCGAGCGCGTCGGGCCACAGCGACGTCAGTTGCGGCGAGGCGGGTCCGGCCCACGCCGTCGACGTGGAGCGCGGTACGTCGAGCGACAGGGTGACGCAGCCGCCGAGCAGGCACGACGCGAGGGCACCGAGCAGCGCGCCGCGGCACCGGCGCGGCCATTCGGGACGATGTGCGAGGAACGCGTCGATAGGCGCGATTGTACGACCTCGCGCGAACGTCGGTCAGCGCAGCGCCGGCAGCAGCCGTTCGCCGATCAGCTCCAGCGCCTCCTCGGGCTCGTCGTGCAGACGCAGCGCGACCTCGTCTACGCCGGCCTCACCGAGTGCGTGGATCCTGCCTGCAATGCTCTCGATGTCTGCCGGACCGCCGGTCAGGGTCAGGTGTTCGACGAGCGCCTCGATCACGGGCTCGGGCACGCCCTCGATCTGCGGCGAGCGCGCGAGGAACGCCTTGAGGAAGGCCGGCCTGCTCGCCTCGACCTGCCGAGCCACCTCCGGCCCCAGAAACGTCTCGGTGAACCACGGCAGCAGGAAGCCGCGCCAGACCAGTTCGCGACGCGCCTCCGCGAGTGCCGCAGCGCGATCGTGCTTGACGTGCCACGCCACGAAGTTGTTGATGCGGAAGTCGCTGCGCGTCCGACCGGCTGCCGCCAGACCGCTGCCGACCCAGGCCATGACCTGCGCCATGCGGCCTGCCGGCACGTCGGAGAGCATCGTGCCATCGGCGCAACCGGCGGCCATGCGCAGCATCTGCTCGAAACTCGCGCCAGCGTAGATGCGCGGCGGCGGCTGCGTCGCCCAGTCCGCACGGTAGTTCAGCAGTGAGTACATCTCGCCCGCGTAGTTCAGCGTCGCATCGGCGCGCAGGCCCTTGAGGATGCGGATCGTGTCCTTGACGGCGGTGACGCGGCGCGCCGGCTGCAGAGCGGTCACGCGCGACACCGAATGGCCGAGACCCCCTATCAGGATCGTCGCCCGCCCGTTCGACAGCTCGTTGAGCGTCAGCGTCTGGTCGGCGATCCGCAGCGGGTGCATCTCATAGGGACTGGTCGGCAGCGTCCCGAGGCGGATTCGCGCGGTGGCGCGCGCGGCAAACGCCAGGGCCGGGATTGGGTCCCGCCGACCCGGGAAGCTCGCGATCCAGAGCGTCTGGATGCCGTAGCGCTCCGCGCGGACGGCCAGCGCCTCGACTCGCGCGGCCGGCAACCCGGCTTCGAGGATCACGTCGACCTGCATCGCCCCCCTCCCTTGAAAAAGCGGCGTCTCATCCTCAATTCCGGACTGCCGACATCATAAGGAGGTTGGTCAAATGCTCTTGCATGCGATGTATCCGCGCGACCTGTTCGCCGAGATCGATCGTCTGCAGCGTGACCTGCAGCAGGCCTTCGATCTGTCACCGAGCATCCGCGGCCTCGGCCGCGGTTTTCCCGCGCTGAACGTGGGAAGCACGCCGAGGTCGATCGAACTGTACGTATTTGCGCCGGGCGTCGATCCCGCGACGTTGAAGGTGCAGCTCGAACGCGGCGTACTGACCATCGCCGGCGAGCGTGCTGCAGAGCCGGTCGCCGAGGGCGCATCGGTGCATATCGACGAGCGCTTCGCGGGCTCGTTCCGACGGGTCGTCACGCTGCCCGACGACATCGATCCCGGTGCCGTCGAGGCCCGTTATCGCGACGGCGTGCTGCACGTCAGCGTTGGCCGCAGGGCAGCAGCGCAACCGCGCCGCATCGAGATCCAGTGAGCGGGAGGACAGCCATGAGCGAAGCGAGATCCATGACGAACCGAGCGGAGACGACTCGCGCCGACGCGGCGCTGCGTCCGGCCGTCGACGTGATCGAGGATGCATCGGGCATCACGCTCCGCGCCGACATGCCCGGCGTGCCCAAGGAGCGTCTGCAGGTCCACGTCGAGGGCGACACGCTGACGATCGAGGGCGACGTCGTGCTGCAGGTCGCAGAGGACATGGAGCCCACCCACGTCGAGCTGGCCGTGCCGCGCTTGCGCCGTGCATTCACACTGTCGAAGGAACTCGACGCCGACAGGGTGTCGGCCGAGGTCGAGCACGGTGTGCTCAAGCTGCGCATCCCGAAGAAGGAACACGCGCAGCCGCGGCGCATCGAGGTCAAGGTCGCCTGATGCGAGGCGACCTAGGCGGCGCGGCGTCCGTCCGCGCCGCCGCGGAGTCTCCTGCGCCGTCGAATGCCGGCCTCGCGCCTCAGCCGAAGTTCTTATCGGCGAACTCCCAGTTCGCGAGGTGGTTGAGGAAGGTCTCGACAAACTTCGGGCGCTGGTTGCGATAGTCGATGTAATAGGCGTGTTCCCAGACGTCGATGCAGAGCAGCGCCTTGTCGCCCGTCGTCAGCGGCGTGCCGGCGGCCCCCATGTTGACGATGTCGACCGAACCGTCCGCCTTCCTGACCAGCCAGGTCCAGCCCGAGCCGAAGTTGCCGACCGCCGAGGCCGCAAACGCCTTCTTGAACTCGTCGAACGAGCCCCACTTGCGCTGGATCGCATCGGCGAGGGCGCCCTTCGGCGTGCCACCGCCCTGCGGCTTCATCGAGTTCCAGAAGAATGTATGGTTCCAGACCTGGGCGGCATTGTTGTAGATGCCGCCGGCGGGCGCCTTGCGGACGATGGCCTCGAGATCGAGCGACTCGTATTCGGTGCCCTTGATGAGGTTGTTCAGATTCGTCACGTAGGCCTGGTGGTGCTTCGCGTAGTGGTAGTCGAAGGTCTCCTCCGACATGTGCGGCACCAGGGCATTCCTCGCGTACGGCAGGGGCGGCAGAACGTGTTCCATGAGCCTCTCCAGAAGATGGTTGACCCGCGCGCCACCGCCGATCGCGGCGATCTGCGAGTCCGGTCAGAAGGGAAGCCTGATTGTAACAGTCCCCGCATGAGACTCGCAGCCGCCCACGGCGCGACGTGGCGCCCCTGCCGCAGATGGAACTCGAGAGCGCCGCGGCAGTCTCGTGCCCGTCGCCCCTCGGCAGGGGCGTCCGGCTGCGTCAGACTGGCGATGCTCTACGGCGAGGAACGGACGGACAGTGCATCGGCCCAAGATGGTTAGCGAACGAATCGGCGGATCTCCCGGCGTCCATTCTGCGTCGACACTGGCGCTGCTGTGGTGCCTTCTGCTGACCGGCTGCGCTTCCACCGCCGGACTGACCGAAGAAGACGAGGTGCCGCCGGCGGTCCTCGAGGCGATCGAGGTCGACGAGCCAGCGGCGGAGCCGGAGGCAGCGGCAGCCGATGAGGTCGAAGCGGAGAGCGCACCGTCGGCAAGCGAGTCCGCGCCGGTCGCCGCCGCGCCGGCCGAGAACCTGCCCGAGGTCGTCGTCGCAGGCGTCCGGCCCCGACACGAGCGCATCCGCGACCTCGTGGCCGAGGCGCGCACGCTGTTGCGTGACGTCGAACTCGAGTACGTCTTCACCGGCAAGGGCCGGCGCGAGACTCTGCGCGGACGGCCGATCGCCTTTGCACTCTGGAGCGAGTCGAAACAGCAGTGGTCGATCGCGCACGTCGAGATTCCGCGACCGCCCGTCCGCTGGCGACCCGGGGGCAGGCCGCTGCCGTTCCGCGTACGCACGCCGGGCATCGAGGCACGTCACGTCAAGGGCACCGGCGCCGAGCGCCTGATGTTCGCCTTCTCGCGCGACGGCGAGCCGCTGCGCGTGTTCGGACGCAAGTTCCCCGTATTCGACAGCGCGCTGCTCGCGAAGCGGCGCTGGCGTGCCGTCGTGCAGACCGCCAGGCCCATCGTCTACCTGCCCTTCACCCCCGACACGCTCGATCCGGAGTTCGTCAGCGGTGGCCGTGAATTCCTGCTGTCGACGGCACGGCGGGCGCTCGTCGAACTGCGCAGCGCCGGCGTACCGAGTCTCGCCTTCCCCGGGGAGCTGCTCGCCGACGTCGTGCCCGCCGAGCTCGTCGCCACGCTCGCCGTCATCGAACAGACCGACGACAACGACTTCGCGAGGGATGGCCTCGGCGCGTTCGAGCAGGTGCTGAGCCATTACGGACTCAAGCGCGAGGAGGCCTTCAGCTACAGCGTCTCGCGCGCGCGAGCCTTGGGCCCGATGCAGTTCACGAACCGGCGCGGCAACGGCACCTATTCGCTCGTCGTCCGCCGTTGCCGGGGCGCCGGACTCGACCCCGATTTCGAGCGCGGAGCGACCAATCTCTACAACGCGATGAAAGCGGCGAGCTGCCTGCTCGACCTCGAGCTTGGGCAGATGAGCGCGGAGATCCGCGAGGCCTACCGCAACGATCCGGCGGTGCTCGGCATCTTTCCGGTCGCGGCCTACAACGGCGGACCGCGTAACGTGGCGCGACTGTACCGTGCCCTGAAACGACTCGGCGTCGCGCCAGCGGAACTGACCCGTGCTGGCGACCCCTCGGAAGACCGCCCGGTCCCCTGCCCCTGCGTCTGGAGGCGCGATGGCGACGGCGCTCGCCCGGTGCGGATCCCGCGCTACAACAACGAGAACCGCTGGTACATCGAGAAGTACCAGAACATCCTGAACCTGTTCGAGTAGGCGCGCGAACCGCGCCCCGGTGGGAGCGCAGAGAATCGGGCGGATGCGGAAGGCACCGTTCCGCCAGGTTTCTCCAGATCCTGTCTGGGGTGAGCAGATGCCACCGAGCCCTCCTGAGCCTTGATTATACCAACCAGTTGGTTTACTCTGACTACGTGCTGACCAGCGTGCATGCGCCCCGGGGATGCGGTGCCCATCGTGACGGCGGACCCGTGAGCCAGGCCGGCCCCACGGCCCGCGGCCGGGAGTCGCGCCGGCGCCTCCTCGACGCCGCGCTCGGCGTGTTCCGCACCAAGGGCTACACCGCAACGACGGTGGACGATCTGTGCGCGGCTGCCGGCGTCACCAAGGGCAGCTTCTTCCACCACTTCGACAGCAAGGAAGCGGCCGCGCTGGCCGCTATCGCGCACTGGAACGAATCGACCGGCGCGCTGTTCGCCACCGCGCCGTACTGGCAGGTGCCAGACCCGCGCGAACGGCTGCTCGCCTACCTCGACTTCCGCGCCGAGCTGGTGCGCGGGGCGATCCCGGAGTTCACCTGCCTGCTCGGCACCCTGGTGCAGGAGACCTTCGCCAGCCACCCGGCGCTGCAGGCCGCCTGCGGCGCCGGCATCGAGGCCCACGCACAGACCCTCGTGCCGACGATCGAGGCGGCCAAGGCGAAGTATGCGCCGCGAGCCGAGTGGAGCGCCGAGAGCCTCGCCCGCCACACCCAGGCCGTGCTGCAAGGCGGCTTCGTGCTCGCCAAAGCCTTGAACGACCCTCGGGCCGCGCTCGATGCGATCGCGCATCTGAAGCGCTACGTCGAAGCACTGTTCCCTACCATCCACCGTAAGAGGAGATGACGGCCATGCCCTACACCCTGACTCAAGTGCGCGTGTTTCGCGCCACACCCGAGCGCGTCTGGCGCGCGCTGACCGAACCCGCCGCGATCGTCAAATGGAACCCGCCCGACGGCTTCGTCGCCGAGGTGCACGAACTCGACCTGCGCGTGGGCGGCCGCTACCGCATGAGCTTCATCAACCTGAATAACGGCCAGCGCCACAGCTTCGGCGGAAGCTATCGTGAGATCGTGCCGAACGAGAGGCTCGTTGCAACCGACCGTTTCGAAAATGCCGACTTCTCCGGCGAGATGACACTCACCTATACGCTGCGTCGCGTGTCCGTGGGCACCGAACTCACGGTGGAGCAGGCGGGGCTGCCCGATGCCATCCCGGCCGAGGCCTGCCGCCTGGGCTGGCAGCAGTCCTTCGAGCTGCTCACGCGCCTGGTGGAGCCGGAGATTCCAGCGCCATGAAACGGCAAAAGCTGATCGTGGAGCGCGCCCTGGTGATGGCATCGCCATGCGCCTGCATATGGACTGTGCTCACCGAGCCGCAGTACCTGCGACAGTGGATGGAGGTGGTCCCGGAGTTCGACGACGATTCGCCGCTGCGCGTAGGCACGCGCCTCACATGGCGCAACACCGCGGGGCAGGCATACTTGGTCGGTCGCATCACCGCCCTCGAGCCCCGCTGCCGGTGGGTGATGGAACTGCACGCCCCGGACTGGCCACGCGAGGCGCTTGCGGGGGAGGTCACCTACGGGTTCCGCCTGAGCGAGACACGCGGTGGCGTTCGCATCGACTTCCGCATGGGCGACCTTGCGATCGATCCGGACGGTGAAGCCTGGCGTGACACCTATGCCCGCAGTCAGGAACTCGAACGCATCGCCGAACTGGCGCAAGCGCTCGCGGCCCGGAAAAGGGCACAGGACGAGGTCTCACCCTGATCCATCGTTGGGAGCGCGCCATCCAGGCCGGCGACATGGCAGGGATCCTGGCGCATCACACCGAGGACGTCGTGATGTTCGATGTGCCGGAACCCTTGCAGTCGCTTGGCCTCGATGCCTACCGCCAGACCTGGGAGCTGTTCTTTCGCTACGGTTCCCCCGAACCGGATGTGTTCGTCATCGAGGATCTGCACGTGACCGCCGGATCGGACGTGGCCTTCGCGTCGGGGCTCTTGCGTATCGGCGGCTCGCCCTCACCCGTATGCCGATTGACCCTGGGGCTCGTCAAGCGCGATGGCCAGTGGTTCATCGCCCACGAACACCACTCCGCCCCACATACCCTCAAGGATCAGGAGCCGCGAGCATGAAACCCATCCTGCCCTGTCTGGCCTTTGCCAACGCCGAGCAGACCGAACAGGCGGTCCGCACCTACGTCGAGGTCTTTCGAACCGTGTTCGGCCATGCGAAAGAGTTGGCGCGCAGCACGTTCTCGCAAGCCGAGATTGACACCGTGCAGTGCCTGCACGGCCTGCCGCCCGATCAACTGCCCGGGCCCGCCGGCGCGGTCAAGACGATCCGCTTCCAGCTCAACGGTGGCGGCTACTTCGGACAGTTTCACGAGAGCTTCTCGCTCTACGTGAACTGGGCAACGCAAGCACAGATCGACCGCCTGCACGAAGCCCTGTCCGACGGGGGCAGGTGCAGCCCTGCGGCTGGGTCAACGACCGCTTCGGCGTATCCTGGCAGCTCGTCCCGGACTTCGTGCTGGCCCTCGACGAGGGACCTGACCGTGCCGCCGCCGAGCGAATGAACGTGGCGATTCTCGGGATGACGAGGATCGATAGGGATCAGCTTCAAAGGTCGTCACGATGAGCGTGCATCGTATCTTCAGCACGCCCTTTGCCAAGGTGTATCCGCTGTATGTGCAGAAGGCCGAGCGCAAAGGGCGTACCAAGGACGAGGTCGATCGCATCATCGGCTGGCTGACCGGCGATAACGCCGCGGGCCTGCGCCGACAGCTCGCGTGCGGCGTGGATTTCGCCACGTTCTTCGCCGAGGCGCCGGCGCTGAGTCCGAACGCCTCGAGCAGCCCTAGCTGAGCAATGTTCCGTTTCATCGGTATCTGCATTCTTCTGTACGTCGCCTGGTCGCTGTACCGCGGCGAGGTCACCGGCAAGGACCGCTGGACCTACAAGACCGTGTCGCGCGACGGGCAGCCGGGCGCGTATTGGATGATGATCGGCGTGTACAGTCTGTTGGGCATGATGTGCATCTTCTGGTTCTGAATCCGCGATGAGCGACCGGCACGACAAACCCCCTGGCCTAAAGTGGATCTTGGTCCTTGGCATTGCGGGGTTCCTCGCGGGCTTTGTCGGCCCGATGCTTCTGGCGCCGGATGCGAACCTGGGTCCAGCCATCGGCATCTTCATTTCGGGACCGGCGGGAGCGGCGCTGGGCGCGCTGCTTTGGGCCTTGTGCGCACTCATCAAACCGGCACCGCGCACGCAATGGCGTCTGCTGTATTCGGTCGCGACGGTCGGCGTGCTCGCGACATTGCTGTCGATCCGGCCGGAGCCGAAGTGGTTGGGCTACGTTTTCGAAGGGCAGGTGCGGTCGTGCACGCCGCCCGCCGCGCTCGAGGCCGACGTGCTCGGCTACTGGCGCAAGCGTATCGCGGAAGTGACTTGGGCAGCACCGCGCCCGCGATGGGAAGACGAGATGCGCGGAATGCTGCGCGACGCGCCCGGCGTGGTGGTGTCGGTGCGCCTCGAGCGCCGAAACGCGATCCGACAAAACCGCCTGCTGTGGAACCGCGAGGCGTTCGCCGCGGGCTGGCAGCCGCAAGACGAGGACGTGTCCTTCTATCTGGAAAATGGCGACTGCGTTGCGTTTCCGGCGGGCCGCGATCTTCGCGCATATCAGGCTCTCACGTACGACGGCCGACCGGTCGATGTCACCGCTTGGCCACCGTCGGAACTCCTGCGCGTGCTGCGCGCGGCGGTGCTCGAGGAGATCCCGGAGCGTTGGCGAAACCTCTAAACGCCGACGCTCTCGCGAGCGTCCAGTCCACACCCGACGGAATCGCGGTCGCGGATGGCTTTCGCTCATCATGCTCGGACATTTTCTCGAGCAAGGCCGCTTCGAACGGGTGGAAGAGCCGACAGCGGCAGCGGACGGGTGAGCTAGAGCACCGGCGACACGTCCTGTGGAGATACGGGTCGTCGTGCCGACTGAACGTCAGCGATCCAACGCCGGGAAGCCCAGCAGCCGGCGCTGCTCGGCCCAGTCGCGCGGCAGCAGTTCGTGGCGGCCGCGCAGCACCTGCAAGTTCAGCTGTCGCGGCTGCCGTCCGTCGAGGATGGCCTCGACGATGTCGGGCGCCAGCAGGGTCAGGCGCAACACCTCGGCCACCCAGCTGCGGCTGGCCAGCTTCCCGATGCCGCGCGATCTCGAGACGTTCGACTTCCGCGAGTCCGCTGTCGACGGGACGCGGATCCGCCAGCGGCAGGGTCGTGCCGGAAAACTGGCCAATCGCCTGCTGTATCAGCACGTCATCGTGCTCGACGAGCTGGGCTATCTGCCGTTCGCGCAGGACGGCGGCTCGCTACTGTTCCACCTGATCAGCAG
>JBBILX010000015.1:0-35914 GCA_037444685.1 Gammaproteobacteria bacterium | reverse complement strand
CACCGTCCGGCTCCGGCGCTCGCGCCGCCTCCGGCCCGGTCGACGGCGCAGCGCGTGCCGGCGGCTCCGGCAGCGGCGGCAGTACCGAGCGACGCTCGCCGGGCAGCAGCGGTAGCAGCTCGCCGCGCGGGCCGTTGCGGCGCTGCTGGTCGCGGATGTAGTTGTATTTCTGGTTGGTCTCGATCGCGGTATCGAGTCCGTCGCGCAGGATGCGCGGCTTGATGAACACCATGAGGTTGGTCTTGGTCTTCTGCGCGCTGCGCGTCTTGAAGGCCTCGCCGATCAGCGGGATGCGGCCGAGGAACGGCACGCGCTGCTCGCCGCTGGTCTGCGTATCCTGGATCAGGCCGCCGAGCACGACCGTGCCAGCATCCTCGATCAGCACGTGCGTGTTGATCGTGCGCTTGTTGGTGACGAGATCGACGGCGCCACGGCTGCTTGCGGCGATGCTCGAGCTCTCCTGCTCGATCTTCAGCATCACCGAGTCGCCCTCGTTGATCTGCGGTGTGATCTTGAGGATCGTGCCGACCTCCTGACGCTGGATCGTTTGGAACGGGTTGATCGCGCCGTTGTTGTTGCCGCCCGTATTCGTGAACTGGCCGGTCACGAACGGCACCTCCTGGGCGATCTTGATCTGTGCCTCCTGGTTGTCCATCGTGACGATCGACGGCGTCGCGATGATGTTGGTGTTCGAGTCGCCGCGCAGCGCACGAATGATCGCCGCGAAGTTGATGCCCGTCTCGCGCAGACGACCGATGCCGATCGTCGTACCGCGCGGGATCGCGGTCAGCGTGGTCGGATCGTCTGCGGCGCGCGCGAGGTCCACGATCGACAGCCCGCCGACCGGCTCGATGAAGCCGGCGGCCGGGACGTTCGCGTCGTCGTCGCGGTCGTAGGCCACCCAGTTGATGCCGAGCTCGGCCGACTTATCGCCCGTGACTTCGACGATGATCGCTTCCACCAGCACCTGCGCGCGGCGGATGTCGAGCTTGTCGACGATGCTCATCAGCGAGCGCATCGTCTTGGGCGGCGCGGTGATCACGAGGGCGTTTGTCTCCGGCTCGGCCCAGATCGAGGTGCTCCGGTCGGCGAGGGCCGCGGCGCCGGCTGCCGCGGCCGGTGCGGCCGTGGCCGCCGACAGTTGCTCCTTGAGCTTGGCGGCGATCTTCTCGGCGTCGGCGTAGCGCAGGTAGCGCACCTGGGTGTCGCCGCCGTTGTCGAGCGGCGTGTCGAGGTGGGCGATCAGCGCCTTGGCACGCAGCCGCAGGCTCGTGTCGCCACTGATCAGGACGCTGTTGGAACGATCGTCTGCGACGAGCCGGACGGCTGGCGAACCGCCCTCCGCCTGCGCCTGCGCCTGCGTCAGCGCGGTCACGATGCGTACGACCTCGCTGGCCGAGGCGTTCTGCAGCGGCACCACTTCGATCTCGGATCCACCGGCATCGTCGATGCGCCGGATGATGCGCATCATGCGGTTCACGTTGTTGGCTCGGTCGGAGATGATCAGGATGTTGGACGACGGATAGGCGGCGAGGTGCCCGTATTGCGGAATCAGCGGGCGCAGGATCGGCACGAGCTGCGCGGCGCTGACGTTGCGGACGGCGACGACCTGCGTGACGATCTCGTCGGAAGTGGCGCTGACGCGTCCCGGCAGGTCGTTGGCCGGCATCTGCCGGGCGTTGGCGTCGGGCACGACGCGGACAATGCCGCCGTTCTCGACGGCGATGAAGCCGTGCACGGACAGCAGCGCGAGGAATGCCTCGTAAAACGCCGCGCTCGACATCGGCGTCGAGGACAGCATCGTCACCTGCGCGCGTACGCGCGGGTCGATGATCATGTTCTTGCCGGTGGCCGCGCTGACGGCCTCGATCACCTGCGTGATGTCGGCATCCTTGAAGTTCGGCGTAATGCGCGCACCGCCCGCGGCAGCCTGCTGAGCCGGCGCGGGCGCGGGCAGCAGCGCGGACACCGTCAGCAGGGCGCCGAGCGCAAGCGATGCGCGGCGGCGCGGGCGCGTGATTCGGGACGGTACGGAGGCGGTCATCGGCGATGTCCTGTGCTGCGTTGGGGTGTCACGCGCTCACTGCGGCGCCGGCATTTGCGGCGCCTCCTCGATCGGCGTGAGGCCCGGGGCAGCGGCGGCCTGTTCCGCCTCGTTCGCCACCTCGGCGAGATTGAGGGTCAGCTCGCTCGGCCGACCGTTGCGCATCAGACCGACGCGGACCTCGGCCGCGCTGCCGATCGTGCGCAGGACCTCGTCGCCCCTCGACGCGTCGTCGAGCGGCGTGCCGTTGATCGAGGTGATCAGGTCGCCGGGACGCAGCCCAAGCCGCGCGAACGCTGCCGGATTGCGGCCGGGGTAGACGCGATAGCCGCGCATCTGACCCTTGTCGAAGACCTTGGTCGGGCGCATCAGGTCGCCGATCAGACCGGGATCGCGCTGCACAATTTGGCGCATCCTTTCGATCGCGGCGCCCGCCTCGGCGCCCGGCAGCGGCGCGGCGGCGACGGGCAGGACGCCGGCCGAGGACCGGCGCGGAAGCGTGACCGACTCGAGTGTGCCGCCGCGCTCGATGATCACCCGGTCGCCGAAGATCGCGTGGAGCCGCGCGCCACCGGGCAGGGAATCGCCGACGACGCGCAGTCTGGCCGTGGCCGCCGATTCGCCGATGATCGCGAAGCCGCGCTTCGGATCGGGGTCGGCGAGGACACCGGCGAGCACGAGCGGCATGCTCGTGGGTGGCGCCGCGCTCGGGTCGGAGGGGGTCGCGGCGGCGTTCGCGCCGAACAGCCGGGCATTGACAATGGCCGCTACGTCGACGGGTGGCGGCGTCGCCGCGGCGCCGGCGGGGGCCGGCGTGAAGGCCGGTGCGGGAGCGGGCCCATCGCGAAAAAACTGGGTGATCAGCAGCGCGAGTTGCATCCCGACCAGCAGGCCGGCGACACCCGCCGCCCACCGCGGCGCTCGCTCGCGCAGCAGCGGCAGCAGCGCCTCGGGCGAGCGCCAGGCGTTGAGCCACGGGGTGGACGTCATTTCGCAATCATACGGGGCCGCCGGTTGTGGTCACAAGTCACTGTATTGCTTCACGAAATCGACATGTCTCGTCGCCAATTGGCGACCCGGGCACCGGCGGCCTTGAGTTGCCTTCCGCATCCCCATATAAACGTGGTTATGTCGGAATTGCCGCGGTCGCCGCCCGATTCGGGAACCCTGGTCGCAGAAGCGACGCCTAAGCTCAAGCAGCCGCCGCTGTACCAGGTCCTGCTGCTCAACGACGACTACACACCGATGGAGTTCGTCGTCGACGTGCTCGAGCGCTTCTTCGGGTTGAACCGGCCGAACGCCACCCGGATCATGCTCGAGGTGCACACCAAGGGACGCGGCGTCTGCGGCGTGTACACCTACGAGATCGCAGAGACCAAGGTGGCGCAGGTGACCACTTACGCCCGCGATCACCAGCACCCGCTGATGTGCACGCTGGAAGAGGCTTGATCCGAACGCCGAGGACCCGCGACCGTGCTGTCGAACGAACTCGAAGCCTGCCTCAATGAAGCCTTCCAGCTCGCGCGCGAGCGGCGGCACGAATTCCTGACGGTCGAGCACCTGCTGTACGCGCTCGTCGAGACGCCCCGCGTTCGCGAGATCCTGCGTGCCTGCGGTGCCGACCCCGCGCGACTGCGCGATGAGCTCAAGGAGCACCTCGAGCAGACCACGCCGCGGCTGAAGGCCGACGAGGATCGCGAGGTGCAGCCGACGCTGGGTTTCCAGCGTGTGCTGCAGCGGGCCGTGTTCCACGTGCAGTCGAGCGGCAAGAAGGAGGTCGGCGTCGCCAACGTCCTGGTCGCGATCTTCAGCGAGAAACAGAGCCATGCGGTCTATCTGCTGAACCGCCAGGACGTCTCGCGCCTCGACGTCGTCAACTACATCTCGCACGGACTGTCGAAGGTCGCGGACGAGAAGACCGACAGCAAGGAGGAGGGCGGGGCGACCGGTGATGGCGGCGAGCGGGACGCCGAGGGCGGCGGGGCCCTTGAGAAGTACGCCACGAACCTCAACAGGATGGCGCAGGAAGGCAAGATCGACCCGCTGATCGGGCGGCAGATGGAGATCGAGCGGACCATCGAGATTCTGTGCCGTCGCCGCAAGAACAACCCCCTCTACGTTGGCGAGGCGGGCGTCGGCAAGACGGCCATCGCCGAGGGTCTCGCCTGGCGCATCGTCGAGGGCCAGGTGCCCGAGGTGCTTGCGGACTGCACGATCTACGCGCTCGACATGGGCACCCTGATCGCCGGCACCAAGTATCGCGGCGACTTCGAGAAGCGCCTCAAGGGTGTGATCACCGAACTCAAGAAGCAGCCGGGGGCGATCCTGTTCATCGACGAGATCCACACGGTCATCGGCGCCGGAGCGGCTTCGGGCGGCGTCATGGACGCCTCGAACCTCATCAAGCCCGTACTCACCAACGGGGAGCTGCGCTGCATCGGCTCGACGACCTATCAGGAGTATCGCGGCATCTTCGAGAAGGACCACGCGCTCGCGCGTCGCTTTCAGAAGATCGACGTCGTCGAGCCGACCGTTCCCGAGACGATCGAGATCCTCAAGGGCCTGCGCAGCCGCTTCGAGGAGCATCACCAGATCAAGTACAGCGACGACGCGCTGAAGGCGGCCGCGGAGCTGTCGGCGCGCCACATCAACGACCGGCACCTGCCCGACAAGGCCATCGACGTCGTCGACGAGGCGGGCGCGCGGCTCCGTCTCAAGCCCGCTGGCGAACGCGAGGGCACCGTCGAGGTGCACCATATCGAGGATGTCGTCGCGCGCATCGCGCGGATTCCGCCGAAGACGGTCTCGACCAGCGACAAGGAGATCCTGCGCAACCTCGAGCGCAACCTCAAACTCGTGATTTTCGGCCAGGACAAGGCCGTCGAGACGCTGGCCGCGGCGATCAAGATGGCTCGGTCCGGGCTCGGCGATCAGCGCAAGCCGGTCGGCTCGTTCCTATTCGCGGGCCCGACCGGCGTCGGCAAGACCGAGGTCACGCGTCAGCTGGCCATCGCACTCGGCATCGAATTCATCCGGTTCGACATGTCCGAGTACATGGAGCGGCACACGGTGTCGCGGCTGATCGGCGCGCCGCCCGGCTACGTGGGCTTCGACCAGGGAGGCCTGCTGACCGAGGCGATCTCCAAGCACCCGCATGCGGTGCTGCTGCTCGATGAGATCGAGAAGGCGCACCCGGACGTGTTCAACCTGCTGCTGCAGGTCATGGACCACGGCACGCTGACCGACAACAACGGACGCAAGGCCGACTTCCGTCACGTGATCATCGTGATGACCACCAACGCCGGCGCGGCCGACATGGCGCGTCCCTCCATCGGCTTTGTCGCCCAGGACAACTCGACCGACGGCATGGCGGCGATCCGCAAGCTGTTCTCACCCGAGTTCCGCAACCGGCTCGACGCCGTGATCCAGTTCGCGCCGCTCGACCCGGCCACTATCGAACGCGTTGTCGACAAGCTCCTCGTGGAGGTCGAGACCCAGCTCGAGGCGAAGCGGGTCTCGATCACGCTCGATGAGGCGGCGCGTCGCTGGATCGCCGCAAAGGGCTACGATCCTAAGATGGGCGCACGGCCGATGGCACGCGTGATCCAAGAGCACATCAAACGGCCGCTGGCCGAGGAGCTGCTGTTCGGCAAGCTCGTCGGTGGCGGCCAGGTGCGCGTGTCGGTACTGCCGGACGGCTCTGGACTGAAGCTCGACGCGACGCCGGCAGAGGAGCCAGCTGTGACGGCCTGAGGTCTCAGCGGCCGCGGTAGACGATGCGGCCCTTCGTCAGATCGTAGGGCGTCATTTCGACCGTCACCGTATCGCCGGTCAGGATGCGGATGTAGTTCTTGCGCATCTTGCCCGAGATGTGGGCGGTGACGACATGGCCGTTCTGCAGCTTCACACGAAAGGTCGTATTGGGCAGGGTCTCGATGACCTCGCCCTCCATCTGCAGCGCATCTTCCTTGGCCATTCAGTGTCCGGTCTGCCTGGAAAAACGAGCGCGGATTCTGCATAAACGGCCACGCCAATGCAATGCGGCGCCTTCACCAGGCGTCCGGCACGTCCGCTGCGGCGTGTTCGCTCAGCAGCGCGACGAACGCGTGACGCGCGATCGAACGGCAGCCGAGGCTCGCGAGGTGGCGCGAGGCCAGCTGGCAGTCGATCAGGCAGGTGCCGCGCTCGAGTGCACGGCGCACCAGCGCCGACAGGGCGACCTTCGACGCGTCGGATTCCTCGGCATACATCGACTCGCCGAAGAAGACCCGACCGAGCTGCACACCGTAGAGTCCCCCGACTCGTTTGCCCGCGCGCCAGGTCTCGACGCTGTGAGCGAGCCCGACACGGTGCAGCTGCAGGTAGGCGGCGCGCATCTCGGCGGTGATCCAGGTACCCTCGCGGCCGGGGCGGGGCGCAGCGCAGGCAGCGATCGTGCCGGCGAAGTCCGCATCGAACAGCACCTCGAAGCCCCGATTGCGCTCGCTTTTTGCGAGACTGCGGCTGCGGCGGAACTCGGCCGGAAACAGCACCGCGCGCGGGTCGGGCGCCCACCAGAGCACGGGTTGGCCTTCGGAGTACCACGGAAAGATGCCGCGCCGGTAGGCGGCGATCAGGCGCGGTGCCGACAGATCACCGCCCGCGGCGAGCAGTCCGGGCGGGTCGCGCAGGGCGCGCTCGACGGGCGGAAAGGCCTCCGGCGGATCGTGTCGCGACAACCAAGTGATGTTGCGCAAGGCTCAGACGGAGTCGTGGCGGAACGGCACGTGGTCGGCGACCGCGGCAGCATATTCGTCGACATGCCGCCCTTCGCGCGCGAGGAAGTCCGCGATCGCCGCCCGGAAGCGCGGGTCGGCGATGTAGTGTGACGACCAGGTCAGGCGCGGCTCGAAGCCGCGGCTGACTTTGTGTTCGCCCTGGGTGCCGGGTTCGAAGCGGGCGAAACCGCGCTCGAGGCACAGCTCGACACCCTGGTGGTAGCAGGTCTCGAAATGCAGGCTGTGCAGGTCTTCGGCCGCGCCCCAGTAGCGCCCGTAGAGGGTGTCACGGCCGGCGAAGAAGATCGCTGCCGCGACGATCGGCCGTTGCGGCGCCGCGGTCCGTCGCGCGAGCTTGGTCACCAGGCCGCCATCCGGCGCCGCGGCGATCGCGTCGAAGAAGCTGCGCGTCAGATACGGCTCGTGACCATGCCGCAGGAAGGTATCCCGGTGCAGCGCGAAGATGCGATCGAGCTCCATGGGGCCGAGTTCGCTGCCGTCGCGCGTCTCGTAAACGATGCCCTGTGCGGCGACCCGGCGGCGCTCGCGGCGCGCCTTCTTGCGCTTCTCCGCGGTGAAGCTCGCGAGGAAGTCGTCGAAGTTCCGGTAACCGCGGTTCTCCCAGTGGAACTGGCAGTCGCGTCGCGCAAGCCAGCCGCGGGAGTCGAGCATGGCCTTCGACCGCCGATCAGGGAACAGCACGTGCGCACTCGACAGTCCGCGCTCGGCCACGACGGCCTCGATGACGTCGAGGAGCCGCGCGGCGGTCGCCTCGTACGGCAGGTCCGCGCGAACCAGCAGTCGCGGCCCGGTCGCCGGTGTGAACGGGACCGCGACCAGCAGCTTGGGGTAATAGGCGAGGCCAGCGCGTGCATAGGCCTGGGCCCAGCTGAAATCGAAGACGAACTCGCCGTAGGAATGTCGCTTCAGGTACGCCGGCGCCGCCGCTGCCAGTCCGCGCGCGTCGCTGAGCGTGACGTAGGCGGGTTCCCAGCCCGTCCCGGGTCCGACGCTGCCGCTCGTCTCGAGCGCATGCAGCCACGCATGGCGCAGGAAAGGATTCGCGCCGTCGGTCAGCGCATTCCATTGCGCCGGATCGATCTCACCGATCCGCTGCCCCCAGCTCGCCCTCACGCGATGGTCACTTCTGCTCGAGCTGCTCCAGGTAACGGTCGGCATCGAGCGCCGCCATGCAGCCCGAGCCGGCCGAGGTGATCGCCTGGCGGTAGACGTGATCGGCAACGTCGCCGGCCGCGAATACGCCGGCCACGCTGGTCGCGGTCGCACCGCCCTCCGTGCCGCTGCGCACGCGGAGATAGCCGTCTTTCATGTCGAGCTGGCCGGCGAAGATCTCGGTGTTGGGCGTATGGCCAATCGCGATGAACACGCCCGAGACCTCGAGATCCTGCAGGGCGCCATCGGCAGTCGAGGCGATCCGTAGCCCGTTCACACCGGCGTCATCGCCGAGGACCTCGGCGACGACGTGATTCCAGACGATCCGGACCCGGCCCTCCCGTTCGCGCGCGAACAGGCGATCCTGCATGATTTTCTCTGCCCGCAGCCGATCGCGCCGGTGGACGAGCGTGACATGGGCGGCGATGTTCGACAGGTACAGCGCCTCCTCGACGGCCGTGTTGCCACCGCCGACCACGGCGACTCGCTGGCCGCGGAAGAAAAAGCCGTCGCAGGTCGCACAGGCCGAGACACCGCGACCCTTGAAGGCTTCTTCGGAGGGCAGGCCGAGGTACCGTGCCGAGGCACCGGTGGCGATGATCAGTGCGTCGCAGGTATAGCGGCCTGCATCGCCGACCAGCTCGAACGGCCGCTGGCCGAGCCTCGCGGTATGGATGTGGTCGTTGACGATCTCGGTCGCGAAGCGCAGCGCGTGCTCGCGCATGCGTTCCATCAGCGCCGGGCCCTGCAGTCCGCGCGGATCGCCCGGCCAGTTGTCGACGTCGGTCGTGGTCATGAGCTGCCCACCCTGCGCCAGCCCCGTAATCAGCAGTGGCGCGCGGTTCGCCCGTGCCGCGTACACTGCGGCCGTGTAGCCTGCGGGGCCCGAACCCAGGATCAGCAGTCTCGTGTGTCGTGTCGGCATGTAGAATCGGCGCCTTGGGTCGAACAGCGACCCGCGATGTTAGGGGAGCCTCTTCCCCGCCACCAGCACGGCCGCTGCTGCCGCATTCTCACCGCCAGACAGATCCATTAGAATCAAAACGATGCGAAGTCTTTCTCGAATCATCGGGATGCCAGCGTGGCTTCCGGCGCCGCGGAACTGAAGGCGACGGGCGGGGCGCGCCTGACGCAGACCGTCGCGCGCGGACTGCGCGAGGCGCTGGTGCTGCTGCTGGGCGCCGTGGCGCTGCTGCTGTTCGTCGCGCTGGCGAGCTATGACGTCAGCGATCCCGGTTTTTCGTTCACGGGCGCCGGCGACGAGGTCCGCAACCTCATCGGTCGCGCCGGCGCGTGGCTCGCCGACGTGCTGTTCTTTCTGTTCGGCTGGCCGGCGTTCCTGTTCCCGGTGATGCTGGCCGTCTGGTGCTGGATGCTGCTGCGGCGCCCGGCCAGCGAGCCCGATCGGTCGCGCTTCGAGACGCTGTTGCGTGCCGTGGGCTTCGTCGTGATGCTGATCGCGAGTTGCGCGCTGGCGTGGTTGCACTGGAGCCCGGGCTCGCTGCGGCAGACGGCCGGCGGCGTCGTCGGGGCGCTGTTCGGCGAGGCCGTGCTGGACGGCTTCAGCTTCCTTGGGGGTACGTTGCTGCTGCTCGCGGTCTGGATGGGCAGTGTCTCGCTGGCTTTCGGCGTCTCCTGGCTCGCGGTCATGGACCGCATGGGCGCCGCTTTCTGGGGCGGCATCGAGCGTCTGCGCGCGCGCCGCGCTGCAGCGCGCGATGCCGCCGAGGGCGAGACGCGCAAGGCGGCGCGCAAGGAAGTCGTCGAGGTCGAGCAGAAGAAGTCCGCGACGCGGTCCAGGCCGCGCATCGAGGCGCCGGCGCCACTGCCCGAGAGGAGCGAGCGGGTCGAGAAAGAGCGGCAGGCGCCGCTGTTCGAGACCAAGGCCGGCGAGCTGCCGCCGCTGTCGCTGCTGGACGATCCGCCGGCCCGCGAGGCGCTCTACTCAGCCGAGGCGCTCGAGGCGCTGTCGCGCCTCGTCGAGCTCAAGCTCAAGGATTTCGGCGTCGAGGTCGAGGTCGTTTCCGTGCTGCCTGGCCCCGTGGTCACGCGCTTCGAAATCCGCCCGGCACCCGGTGTCAAGGTCAGCCAGATCAGCGCGCTCGCCAAGGATCTCGCGCGCTCGCTGTCCGCGATCAGCGTACGAGTCGTCGAGGTGATCCCCGGCAAGTCGGTCATGGGCATAGAGATCCCGAACGAGAAGCGAGAGGTGGTCACGCTCGGCGAGATCATCAAGGCCAAGGCCTACGACGATCTCCACTCGCCGCTCGCGCTCGCACTCGGCAAGGACATCGGCGGGCTGCCGGTGGTCGCCGATCTGCAGAAGATGCCGCACCTGCTGATCGCGGGCACGACGGGTTCGGGCAAATCGGTGGCGATCAATGCGATGGTGCTGTCGCTGCTCTACAAGAGCACGGCCGAGCACGTGCGCATGATCATGATCGATCCCAAGATGCTCGAGCTGTCGGTTTACGAAGGCATCCCGCACCTGCTGGCCCCCGTCGTCACCGACATGAAGCAGGCGGCCAATGCGCTGCGCTGGTGTGTGGCGGAGATGGAGCGCCGTTATCAGCTCATGGCGGCGCTCGGGGTGCGGAACATCGCCGGCTTCAACCGCAAGGTCAAGGAAGCGGCGGAGGCCGGCAAGCCGATCAAGGACCCGGTCATGATGGCGCGCGCCGCCAATGATCCGACCATCGACCAGAAGGCGATCCAGGATCTCGCACCGCTCCCCTACGTCGTCGTAATCATCGACGAGCTCGCCGATCTGATGATGATCGTCGGCAAGAAGGTCGAGGAGCTGATCGCGCGGCTCGCGCAGAAGGCGCGCGCTTCGGGGATCCACCTCGTGCTCGCGACACAGCGTCCTTCGGTGGACGTGATCACCGGTCTGATCAAGGCCAACATCCCGACCCGTATCGCGTTCCAGGTCTCGGCCAAGGTCGATTCGCGCACGATCCTCGATCAGGTCGGCGCCGAGTCGCTGCTCGGTCACGGCGACATGCTCTACCTGCCGGCAGGCACCGGCCAGCCGACCCGCGTGCACGGCGCCTACGTCAGCGATCAGGAAGTGCATCGCGTCGTCGAGGCACTCAAGAAGTCCTCACCGCCGGTCTACATCGACGAAGTACTGTCCGGACCCAGGACGCCGCTGCCCGGCATCTCGGGGGAAGATTCCGTCGAGGGTGGCGAGGGCGGCGATGCGGAGCAGGACGCGCTCTACGACGAGGCGGTCAGGATCGTCCTCAGCGAACGCAAGGCCTCGATTTCGTATGTGCAGCGGCGGCTCAAGATCGGCTACAACCGATCGGCACGGTTGATCGAGGCGATGGAGGCGGCAGGTCTCGTCGGTCCGCTGCAGCCCAACGGCGGGCGCGAGATCCTCGTGCCGGCGCCCGCGGTGGACTGAGGCATGATCTGGCGAGGCGGGTGCGGCACGTTCGCCGCGCTGCTCGGCGCGGTGCTGCTCGGCGTCGCGGTGCCTTCGCGGGCGCAGTCCGCGCCCACGGCGCTCGATCGGTATCTGGCCAGCCTCGCGACGCTGCGCGTCGAGTTCACGCAACGTCTGACGGACAGCCGCGGTCGCGCGCTCGAAGCCGTCTCGGGCACGCTGGTCGTGCAGCGGCCCGGGCGCTTCCGCTGGGAAGTGCGTCCGGCGGGCGCCGCGGCGGACTCCGGATACACACAGCTGATGGTCGCCGACGGGCGCAATGTCTGGTTCTACGACCGCGAGCTCGAGCAGGTCACGGTGCGCGCAGCGGCGGGTGCGCTGACCGCGACACCGGCGATGCTGCTCTCCGGCACGGTGGATCTGCGCCAGGTCTTCGAGGTGCGGAGCGCACCCGCGCGTGCCGGGTTCGACTGGGTGGTCGTGCGGCCGCTGCGCGCCGATGCCGAGTTCAGCGAGGCGCGGCTCGCGTTCGCCGACGGCGAGCTACGGCGCATGGAATTGCGCGACAAGCTCGGCCAGAGCGCCGTGATCGACTTCGGACGAGCGACGCGCAACGGCCGCATCGCGCCCGAGGAACTGGCGTTCACGCCGCCGCCTGGCGCCGACGTGATCGGCAAACCTGCGGCTTGAGCATGCGCGCCTTGCGCTGGCGCGCCTTCTGGCTCGTGGCCGGCCTGGTCGGCACCGGCTGCGGTCTTTATCTCGCGCTGCGGCCGCCCGGCGCGGCCTCAGCATGGTTCCCCGGAAGCGACAAACTCGAGCACGCGCTGAGCTATCTGGCGATGGGGCTCTGGTTCGCGGCCCTGTTTGAGCGGCAGTATCTGGCGCGCGTCGCGCTCGGGCTGTTCCTCTTCGGTGTACTCGTGGAGATATTGCAGTCAGTCATGCCCTACGGCAGGGCCGCCGAGTGGGTCGACCTGCTTGCCAATGGCATCGGCATCGCTCTGGCGATCGGGGTGACTGCCTCGCTGCGGGAGTCGTGGATGCACTCAATAGAGCGGCTGCTGCGCGCTGCGGAGTCCTGAGGTGCCCTCGCCCATTGCGCGTGAGCTTGCACCCCTTGCGGACCGCATGCGCCCGCGCACGCTCGAGGAGTTCGTCGGCCAGAATCACCTGCTCGGACCGGGTAAGCCGCTGCGTCGTGCGATCGAGAGCGGTGGGGTACACTCGATGGTGCTCTGGGGACCGCCTGGCACGGGCAAGACCACCCTCGCGCGGCTGATCGCGAGCCGTGCCGATGCCGATTTCATCGCTCTCTCGGCGGTCATGGCCGGTGTCAAAGACGTGCGTGCCGCGGTCGAGCACGCGCAGCGGGCCATCCACGAGCGCGGCCGACGCACGGTCCTGTTTCTCGACGAGGTGCACCGCTTCAACAAGGCGCAGCAGGATACCTTCCTGCCTTTCCTCGAGGACGGCACACTGGTGTTCATCGGTGCGACGACCGAGAACCCGTCGTTCGAAGTCGTCAGCGCGCTGCTGTCGCGCGCGCGCGTCTACGTGCTCAAGTCGCTCCAGGGGGCCGATCTGCGCCGGCTCCTCGAACGCGCGCTGACCGACAGCGAGCGGGGGCTCGGCGCCGAGAGGCTCGATGTCGAGCCCGAGGCGCTCGAAACGTTCTGCGTCGCCGCCGACGGCGATGCGCGCCGGGCGCTGAACTTGCTCGAGATCGCTTCCTTGCTCGCCGAGCAGCGCGGCGACCGCAGGTGTATCACCCGCGCGATCGCAGCCGAGGTCGCTTCCGGTGGTCGCCGTCGATTCGACAAAGGCGGCGAGCAGTTCTACGACCAGATCTCGGCGCTCCACAAGGCGGTGCGTGGCACCGATCCCGATGCGGCGCTGTACTGGTTCTGCCGCATGCTGGACGGCGGCTGCGATCCGCACTATCTGGCGCGGCGCATGGTCCGGATGGCGGCCGAGGATGTCGGTCTCGCCGACCCGCGCGCGCTGCAGCTCGCGATCGACGGCTGGCAGGCGTACGAGCGGCTCGGCAGTCCCGAGGGTGAACTCGCGCTGGCCAACGTGCTGGTCTACCTGGCCTGTGCGCCGAAGAGCAACGCCGTCTACAAAGCCTACGGCGCGGCGATGGCCGACGTGGAGGAGTACGGGACGCTCGAGGTGCCCCTGCGGTTCCGGAATGCGCCGACGCGGCTCATGAAGGAGCTCGGGTTTGGCAGTGGTTACCGCTATGCGCACGACGAGCCCGACGCTTACGTGACTGGCGAGCGCTACCTGCCGGACGAGATGCCGGACCGTCGCTACTACGAGCCCGTCGCGCGTGGTCTCGAACTGCGCATTGCCGAGGCGCTCGCGCGTCTGCGCGGCGGCAGATCCCCATGAGTCTGGCACCCTGGCTGGCCGTCGCCTGCGGGAGCGCGGTCGGCGGAGTGCTGCGTTACCTGGCGGCGCGCACGTGGCCCATGGTGCCGGGCAGCTGGCCGCTCGGTACAATGGGAGTGAACGTGCTCGGCAGCTTCGCGATCGGGCTGTTGTCCGTCGTGCTCGCGGCGCGACAACCGGTCCCTGAGACCGCGCGTCTGTTCTGGATGGTCGGCGTGCTCGGCGGCTTCACGACCTATTCGACCTTCGCGATCGAGACCGTCTGGCTCGGCGAGAGCGGTCACTTGCTGCGGGCTTCGGCTTACGCGCTCGTGACGCTCGCCGGCTGTGTCGGCGCGGCGTGGCTCGGCCGGGCGCTCGCCGGCCACTGGTTCTGAACGGAAAGAGGGCTCCCGTGCTCGACCTCAAGCAGTTGCGCGCCGACCCGGAGGCCGTCGCCGCCAATCTCGCGCGCCGCGGCTACCGCCTCGACGTCGCCGCGTTCCGTGCGCTCGAAGAGCGTCGCAAGCACTGGCAGCTCGAGGCCGACCGGCTGCGGGCCGAGCGCAATGCCGGCGCGAAGGCGGTCGGCCTCGCCAAGGCACGCGGCGAGGACATCGGCCAGTTGCTGGCGCGCGCCGAAGCGCTGACTGCCGAGCTCGCGACCGCGGAGGCGAGCCTCGGCGCCATCCAGACCGAACTCGATCAGTGGTTGCTCGGGCTGCCGAACCTGCTGCACGCCGACGTGCCCGATGGCAGCGACGAGAGTTCGAACGTCGAACTGCGTCGCTGGGGCAGGCCGCGCCGACTCGATTTCGCGCCGCGCGATCACGTCGACCTCGGGGTCGGTCTCGGCGGGCTCGACTTCGCGACCGCGGGGCGCATTTCTGGCGCGCGCTTCGCCGTGCTCCGCGGTGGCGTTGCGCGGCTGCATCGCGCGCTCGCCCAGTTCATGCTCGATCTGCACATGGGTGAGCATGGCTACACGGAGGTGCAGGTGCCCTACCTCGTGTCGGGCGAGGCGCTGACGGGCACGGGACAGCTGCCGAAGTTCGAGCAGGACTTGTTCGCGCTGCGTGGCGAGCGCGAGCTCTACCTGATTCCGACCGCCGAAGTGCCGGTCACGAACCTCGTGCGCGAGCAGATCGTGCCGGCCGAGCAGCTGCCGCTGCGCTTTGTCGCGCACACGCCGTGCTTCCGCTCCGAGGCCGGCGCTGCGGGCAAGGACACGCGCGGCATGATCCGCCAGCACCAGTTCGACAAGGTCGAGCTCGTGCACCTCGCGAAGCCCGCCGAGTCGTACGCCGAACTCGAGCGGCTCACGGCGAGCGCCGAAGCCGTCCTGCAGCGGCTCGGCCTGCCGTATCGTGTCGTCGCGCTCTGCGCCGGCGACATCGGTTTCGGCAGCGCCCGCACGTATGATTTGGAGGTTTGGCTGCCGGGGCAGGGCAGATACCGTGAGATCTCCTCGTGCAGCAACTGCGAGGCCTTTCAGGCGCGCCGCATGCAGGCCCGCTGGCGCAATCCCGAGACCGGCAAGCCCGAGCCGCTGCACACGCTCAACGGCTCCGGCGTCGCGGTCGGCCGGGCGCTGGTCGCCGTGCTCGAGAACTATCAGAATGCCGACGGCTCGGTCACAGTGCCCGAGGTCTTGAGGCCCTACATGGGCGGCCTCGAGGTGCTGAAACCGGCCTGATTCGAATCACCGTGGAGAGGTGGCAGAGCGGTTGATTGCACCGGTCTTGAAAACCGGCATCGTCGCAAGACGATCGTGGGTTCGAATCCCACCCTCTCCGGCATTTCGATAGTGGCGGCGCTTTCGTGGGGTTCGAACCCACGGTCGTCATGAATGAGCGGGTTCGACGGCCCGGCGCTGCCGGGCCGGGCGCCGCGCGCGCAGCGCGATGGCGATCCCGCGTGTCGGCGAAACGACTCTGGAGGCGTCTTCGCGCTACTTGATGGAGTCTGACCAGCGCAACATGCCGTAAACGGCGCCGAGCGCGAGCGTTACGGCTGCCAGAGCAGCGAGCACACCGGGCGGAGTCGTGGTGATGTCGACGACCACGAATTTGCGACTCATCGCGAGCAGCGCGATCAGTATCACCGTGCGAACCTGAATGATGCTGTCGCGCCGAAGCGCGGCTCGTATGATCGAATGCTTGAACTCCATCGCGATGAGCACCGTGAACATGGCGCCAAACAGCTGCTGGAAGACGCGATGGTCGAGCGGATCGAGCGCGCCGCCGACGATGAGCGGCACCACCTGACGGTAGAGCTCTATCAGCGCAATCACGATCACGACGGCGATGATCAGGCTCAGCGCGAGCACGACGAGCTGCTCGAAGCGCTCGTAGGCGCTCATCAGCCGCCAGTGACGGCGTGCATCCTCGAGGGGCGCGGAGGTGGCGCGCTCGATCTGCGGATCGGTACTCATGTCGCGAGGTCACATGACCCCGGGACGGGTGGACTCCCGTCCCAGGGGTGATGCGGGGGTGCGGGACCGACTCAGGCGGCGATCTGGATCCGACGCGGCAGGGCCTTCGCCTGCTTCGGGATCGTGATCGTCAGAACGCCGTTACGGCCCGTGGCCTTGACGTTGTCCGAGTCCGCGGTGTCGGGCAGCACGAACCGGCGGTAGAACCGGCCGAGTCCGCGCTCCGAGCGGCGGTACTCGGGCTCCTCGCCGGGAGAGCCGCCCTCGGCGACTCGGGTCGCCGGTGCGCGCTCGCCCTGAATCGTCAGCACGCCGTCGTGAAGGGTCAGCTCGACCTTGTCGGGGTCCACGCCGGGCAGGTCCATGTAGAGCTCGAACCGGTCGGCGTACTCGTGGATATCGGTGGCCGGCACCCAACTGACCGTCGCCGCCGACGACTCGGTGTCGAACGGGAAGCCAAAGGAATTGAACAGACGGTTGATCTCGTCCTGGAGCCGCGGCATCACGCTCCACGGCTCGTATCGCACCACATTATTCACGGCGAAATACCTCCATTCGAGTCAGATGTCACAGCGGGGCACCATGCCCCTTCCACTATGGATGCGGGTCGGCGAATGAGCTTTCAAGGGCCGCTGTCGCTTCGGGCGACAGGGCGGGGCCGCCGTCTCAAGCGCCCGGCTGCAGCTCGACGGCCACCTCGCGAACCGTACCGCTCCGCTCGAGGGTCAGCCGGACGACGTCCCCGACCGAGCGCTCGTCGAGCCGGTTCAGCAGATCGCGAACCGTGCGCACGGCGGCGTCGTCGACGGCCGTGATCAGGTCGCCAGGCACGATGCCATCGGGACCCGCCGCGACGCCGGCGAGCCCGGCTCGCTCCGCGGCGGAACCCGGCTCAACGCGCAGCACGAAGACGCCCTCGCGGCCTGTTGCTGCCGCGAGTCGCGCATTGAGCTGCTCATCGACCTCGATGCCGAGCGCGGGCCGGACGTAGCGGCCGGTCGCGACGATCTGCGGCACGACGCGTCTGACCGTATCGACGGGTACCGCGAAACCGATGCCAGCGGAGGCACCCGATGGGCTGTAGATGGCGGTGTTGATGCCGATCAGACGACCCGCCGAATCGAGCAGTGGCCCGCCGGAATTGCCCGGGTTGATCGCAGCGTCGGTCTGTATCAGGTTCTGGATCACGGGACCGCCCTGCTGGCCCGCCAGCGTGCGGTCGAGCGCCGAGACGATGCCCGTCGTCAGCGTCCAGTCGAGGCCGAACGGATTACCGATGGCGAAGACTTTCTGGCCGACCTTGAGGTCGGCACTCGTGCCGATCGGCACGGCTGGCGGACGACGGAAGCCGACCCCGATTCGCAGCACGGCAATGTCATGGGCGGGGCTCGCGCCGACCAGCGCAGCGTTGTAGTCGCGGCCGTCCGCGAGCCGCACGGTCGCCCGCGCCGCGTCCTGGATCACATGGAAGTTCGTGACGACGTGCCCGGCGTCGTCCCAGATGAATCCGGAGCCGGTGCCGCGCGGCACGGCAAACACGTTTCGCGTCCAGTAATCACGGACGAGCTGCGCGGTCGAGATGAAGACGACCGAATCGCGGGACTTTTCGAACAGCTCGATCGTGGACTGCTCGTCGGCCGCGAGGTCGCCGCGCGGGGCCACCGTGCGCTCGACGACGGGCTGCTGCGGCGCGAACCGCTCCTCGATGAGCGGCAGGGCACGCCACAGCAGCACCAAGGCTGCGATGCACGCGGTGACGAGCAGTGCGCGTCGGACGAAGCGGTCCTCGGCATGGCGGTCGGGAAGATCGTCGTACATCGAATGTCGGTTCCTCCGCGCGACACGCGGCGCCAACCGATCGAGTGTCCCGGGCGAGTCGGGCGGATCACGAAGCGGCGGCGTGCGCATGGCGCGCACGCCGACTCTACTGCGATCAGCTCGTGATGGGAATCGATCGACCGTGGGCAGCCGGGACCGTCTGCTGCTTGTCGATCGTGAGCGTCAGGACGCCACCCTTGAATGTCGCCTTGATGGAGTCCTGATTGGCGTCGCTGGGCAGGTTTAGCGAACGCTGGAACGTGCCGTACGAGCGCTCGACCCAGTGCACCCGGCCGTCGGCGTGCTCCTGCTGCTGGCGCTTCTCGCCCCGTATGACGAGCACGTCGTCCGCCAACGTGATCTCGAGGTCCTTCTCGTCCACGCCGGGAAGTTCCACGGAGATGCGGTACTGGCGCTCCGTTTCCTGAATGTCCACCGCCGGGCGCAGAGCCACGCCCCAAGGCGTCTGAGTGCCCCCTGGGTAGTTCGCTGGGAAACCGAAGCCGCGGAACGCCTCGTCGAACAGGCGATCGATTTCGCGATGCAACTGCAGGAAGGGACCGAACGCACCGAGGGTGGCCGGCTCCGTGACGCGATCTCGCCGGACGGGCACGGAGTGAGCCACCCGATCGTCGTCGCGCTCCTTGTTGAACCAGTTCCAGGGAACGAGTTTCTTGAAGTCCATGATGAACCTCCTTGTGCCAGTTTGCCCCCATGTAGGGACATCCGTCGGACATTCAAGGGCTCGACGCGAGCGGTGCATCTTGAGCTGTCTGTGGTCGCCGGCGGAGCCTTGGCGCCAGCGGGCACCGTCGTCAGGGATCGTGCCGACGCAACTCGTCGAGCGGGTAGAGGCGGCCGCGCCATTCGATCGCGCCGCGCGACAGCGCGAGATACATCGAGCGCCACATCAGGTAGGTGCCGAAAACCCCGAAAAGTGGCAGCAGCACGCCGCCCCAGCGACGCGTGCCGAGGCTCGGAGCACTCGCCCAGCCCTGCCAGAGCAGCAGCAGGCAGGCGAGGATGCCGAATGCCCGGGCAGCGCCGTCGGCGAACAACGCGCCGAGCGGCGGGCCGGCGAGCGCGGCGAGGTGGACGAGGCTGCCGGCCACCGTCATCGGCACGCTGTAACCCGAGCCCGCAAACAGATTCTTCATCAGACCCTCGCGAAGCTCGGCCCAGCTCGAATACCACTCGACCTCGATCGCGCCGCGCCCATTGGCGAACATCTGGCGGAAGCCCGCCCGCTTGATCAGCATGCCGAGCTTGAGGTCGTCGTCGGGGCGCAAGCGCAGGGCCGCGTGGCCACCGATCGTCTCGTACACGCCGCGTCGGACCAGGTTGAAGGCACCGATGCCGACGTGGGTGCGGCTGCGCGGATCCTGCGCCGCCCAAGGGCGCGCGTACAGCGAGAACAGCAACCCGAAGTAAAGCGCGAACTGCGACAGCACCGCCCCAGGCAGGCGTGCATGCGGCGCTGCTGTCAAGTGATCCCAATCGTGGGCCATTGCACCGCCGAGTGCGCGGCGCAACGTGAGCGGCTCGAAGCGGACGTCTGCATCCGTGAACAGCAGCCAATCGCCGCGCGCCGCCGCGGCGCCGAGCGCGTTCGCATGGTTCTTGCCGAGCCATCCCGATGGCAACTCCGCCACCTCGAGTACTCGCAGTCGTCCGGCGGGATCGGGCAGCGCGGCGACCGCCGCTCGCGTGCCATCGGTCGAACGGTCGTCGATGACGATGACCTCGAGGTCGGGATAGTCCTGGGCGAGCATCGAGCCGACGGCCGCGGCGATGCCGCGCGCCTCATTGCGCGCCGGCACGATGATGGAAACGGACGGCACGGCCGTGACCCCGTCGACGAGCGGCGGCAGGTCGGCGAGTTTCGGCACACGCCGTGCGCCGAGGGCGAGCTGCACGGCGCCCGCGAGCAGTCCGAGGGTGATCAGGGCCATGGCGACATCGAGCAGCAGTGCGCCGATCATGGGCCAAGGCTATCATTCGCGGCATGGCCGCCCCGGGCATCTCGCGTGCGCATCGCCGCACATTTCTCGCGCCGATCTGGCTCGCGTTTCTAGCGATGCTGGCGGCGATCGGCGCCGCGGCCGTCGGTGTGGGAGTTCTGCGTTCGATGGATACGACCACTGTGATCGTCGTGCGGCACGCTGAGAAGCAGCTCGGCACGATCGAGGATCCGCCGCTCACGACGGAGGGTGAGGCGCGCGCCGAGCGCCTCGCGGCCATGCTCGCGACACGTCGGGACGGATTGCCGATCACGCGCGTGTTCGCGAGCGAGGCGCGGCGCAGCCAGCAGACCGCAGCGCCGCTCGCACGCCGGCTCGGCATCGCACCGGTGACGATGCCCGCACGCGACGTACGCAAGCTCGTGGAGACGCTCAAGGAGGGGCCGTCCGGCACGGCCGCCGTGGTCGTCGGTCACAGCAACACGATCCCGCAGATCGTCGCTGGTCTCACGCAGGGCCGAATCGCGGTGACCGTCGACGAGGACGACTACGGCGCACTGTTCGTCGTGACCGTCTCGACCGTCGGACCGCCGAGCGTCATCCGCCTGCAGTACTGACGCCACGCAAGCGCAGTGCGTCGCGGACGAACTGCTCGTGCTCGGCGATCTTGAGGTCCGCGAGCACCGCCGACTCGATGCGCCCGTCGTGGCCGATCAGGAAGGTGGCGCGCCGCACCCCAAAGCCGAGCGGCCCGTTGACCTCGTAGGCGCGAATGACGCGCTTGTCCTCGTCGGAGAGCAGCGGGAACGGCAACTGGTAGCGCTCACGGAAGCGGCGGTGCGATTCGGGCGACTGCGGGCTCACGCCCACGACCTGGAGTCCCACCGCGAGGATCTGTGCATGCAGATCGCGCAGGGTGCAGGCCTCGCGCGTGCAGCCTGGCGTGAAGTCCGCGGGATAGAAGTAGAGGATCAGCGGACCCCTGGCCAGCAGGCTCTGGAGGCTCACGGGGCGCTCGTCCTGGTCGGGTAGCGTGAACTCCGGGGCGCGGGAGCCGGGCTTGATCATGGGCGCATCGTAGCGCGCCTTGCGCCAGATCGTCGCGGTGCTAGAATTCCGCGCCTTTCGTGGGGCGGTAGCTCAGCTGGGAGAGCGTCGCGTTCGCAATGCGAAGGTCGGGAGTTCGATCCTCCTCCGCTCCACCACCGTTCCACGCCCAACCCTCATCGGTTGGGCGTTTTCATTTCAAGGCTTCCCGACACCACGCGGGGTTCGGCGCCGATCTGCCTGTACCACACCGTGGCGGCACGGCGTCCTGAAGGGGCCCGGTTCGACTCTCTTCTGCTCTCAGTTCTCTCAAAACCTGCGCCAACTTCTTCGCGGGAGCACACGCAGGCGGCCTTTTCCGGCCGTGACTTGCACGTGCGTCACGACCATCGGTCGTCCATTGCGCTTGGATGACCAGGGCATCCCGTCGGCGCTGGGCGCGGCGCCCGAACGCGCCGGCAAGTCGGATTTGACTTGAGGCGAGCACAAGGCAATACTTCGCCATATGGCGAACAATTATCCAGCACTCGACCGCACCTTCGCCGCGCTGGCCGACCCCACGCGCCGCGCCATCGTCGCGCGGCTGTGCCGGGGCGAGGCGCCGGTGAGCGAACTCGCCCGGCCCTTCGACATCGGCCTGCCGACACTGCTCAAGCACATCCGGGTGCTGGAGGAAGGTGGACTGGTGACCTCGCGCAAAGCGGGGCGGGTGCGAACCTGCGCGCTCGTCCCCGATGCGCTTCGCGGTGCCGACGCCTGGCTGCGCGCCCATCTCGACGCCTGGGAGAGCCGGCTCGACCGGCTCGAGGCCCATCTCCACCACCTGAAGAAAAAGGATCTCCGATGACCACCGTTTCGTCCGCCCCCTCCGCCTGGTCCGCCTGGCCGATCGACCGCGAGATCGTGTTCGCCCGCGTGCTCGATGCCCCGCGCGAGGCCGTGTTCGATGCCTGGACCGACCCGGCGCAGATCACCGCCTGGTTCGGCCCCGCCGGTATGACCATCGATACGCGCGAGATCGACATCCGCGAGGGCGGTGTCTGGCGCTTCGACATGGTGGCCGCGGACGGAACGCGCTACGACAACCGGATGGTGTTTCGCATCATCGACCGGCCGAGGCGCATCGAGGTCGATCACGGTGCGGACCGCGATGACGATCCCGGCCTGTTCCGGATGCTCGTGACCTTCGACGAACAGTCCGATGGACGCACGGTCCTGACCCTGCGGCAGTTGCATCCCACGCGGGCACGGCGCGAGGCGACGATTGGCTTTGGCGCGGTAGGCTATGGGGTTCAGACGCTCGACAAGCTCGCCGCGCATCTGGCGGCGCGCCGGTAGCTGCGCGAGGAGACGCCCTCATGCGCATCAGAAGCCTCTACCCCGTGCTCTTGAGCGACGATGTTGCGCAGTCAGCACTGTTCTGGACGACGCACTTCCCGTTTGTAACCACCTTCGAATCAGAGTGGTACGTAAGCCTGAGCACCAGGCAAGAGCCCTGGTTCGAGCTGGCCATCCTCGATGCGGAGCATGGCACCGTCCCGAAGGCGTTCCGCCAAACGCTGAGGCATGGACTGATCCTCAACTTCGAGGTTGACGACGTTGACGCAGAATTCGAGCGTCTGCAATCGATAGGACTTCCGATTCATCTGTCGCTGCGCTCAGAGGACTTTGGCCAGCGGCACTTCATCACCTCGGACCCGGGCGGCATCCTGATTGATGTCATCCAGGTCATCCCGCCGTCGGCCGAATACGCGGCTCAGTACAGGTTCAACGATGACTGATGCGCTGTCGCATGCGTCCGTCCTGATCTTGCCTGTTGACCGACCATCGAAACGCCTGAACTTTGTCAGACCTACTCACTGGAGGATGCCCCCTTGCCTGTCATCGCACACAACGGCTCTTGCCACTGCGGCGCCGTGCGCTTTGAGGTTGACGTTGACCTCGATGCGGGCACGGTGCGCTGCAACTGCTCCATCTGCGCCAAGACGCGCTTTTGGCTCGCCTTCGTGCCCGCCTCGCGGTTTCGCCTGCTGCAGGGCGAGGCGATGCTCGCCGACTACCGCTTCGGCGCGGGCCGCATCCGGCACCGTTTCTGCACCCGTTGCGGCGTCAAGCCCTTCGGCCAGACCGCCGACGGGCAGGGCGTGGCGATCAACGTCGCCTGCCTGGATGGGTTAGCGCCCGAGCGCCTGGCCGCGCTGCCGGTGACTTACGTGGACGGCGCGCATGACCGCTGGAACGATCCGCCGGCTGTCGCGACTCATCTGTGAGCAAGGCGGTTGCCGATTCGCCCAGCCATCCAGGCCGAGGCTGTCCACGCGACGTCACGTCACTCCCCTGGCTGCGCCTGCGTCTTACAACAGCCGAGGATGCCGACGCCCTGAACGTCATCGCGAGAGCGGCCAAGCAGCATTGGGGATACAGCGACGCAATCCGCGCATCATGGTCAGCGGAACGGACCGTATCGCCCTCGGCAATCATGGATGGCTTGGTCTGCGTCGGGGAGGTCGGTCACCCAACGATTGGCTCTGTCGAGATCTCGCTCGACCCTACGGGCTCCCGGATCGAGGGGCTCTGGGTCAGTTCCCCTTTCATGGGACGTGGTGTCGGCCGTGCGCTGCTCGGTTGGGCGCTCGCACGGGCGCGGCGGGCGGGATACACAGACATTGATATCGACGCCGCTCCTCACGCAGAACCGTTCTATCTGGCTCAGGGCGCAAGGCGTGTAGGTGTCACATATGCCCCGCTGGCGGGCGATCCAGACCAGGTTCGTCCGCAACTTCGACTGAGTACCGTGGCGATCACCGGGGAATGATCAATGCATCGAGTCGGCGTGGGGCCTGCGCCGCTGCGCAGGGCATGGCATACAAGCCCGCGCGCCTTTGCGTCACCACCAGCACCCGGTAAGCGGCCAAGGGAGCCTCTGCCTCTGGCTTGCCCTTGTCGCGCGCCTTCACCTTGAACACATCGATGGGCTTGTCGCTCTTCAGTCCGGCGCGCCGCATGATCCGCTCTCCGCTCATGGGTTCGCCCTGGAACGACCACAACGACCTGAGCACCGCGGCCTGGGCCTCGGTCAGCCGGATCGGCCCGCCGGGCCAGTCGGGCACGCTCACCCAGTGGAAGTCGGCGGAGAACGGTCCGCAAAGGAGCGTCGTTGGATCGCTGGCTTGTTGCGGTGCGGGCGGCTCTCCAGTCGCGCCGATGAACGAGATATGCCGCCGCCGTAGAAGGCGAACCGATCTTCCAGCGCCAGCCACGCTACGCCCGCTCCGAAGGGGGCGCCACGCGTCTCGCGGGGCTTCGGCGTGATCACCCGGACGTCGCCACCGGCCACGCGCACCCGGTCCAGCAGCGTTGGCTCGCGCCACAGACGAACGATGTCGATGACGTAACGTTTCTTTCGCACATTTCGAGGCGGTGGCGTCGGTCTGGTTCAATCGCAGTTACCACACGAACACGACCCAGACCTGAGGAGAGGCCAGCATGGGAGACGATAGCACCGCGGCGCTGGGTGCGCTGCGGGTCGATGAGGAGAAGCGGAAGGAACATGTCGGCGAGGTGGTCCGTTCGAGCGTCGAGGAGACGCTGAACGGGCTGCTCGACGCCGAGGCGGACTTGATCTGCCCGGCGCAGCGCTAGGAACGCTCGCCGGAGCGGGTCGACACCCGGGCCGGCCACTACGAGCGCAGGCTCGGGACGCAGGTCGGGAAGGTGACGCGGCGAGTGCCGAAGCTGCGCCGCCTGCCGTTTGAGACGGCGATCATCGAGCGCTACCGGCGCCGGGAGTCCTCGGTCGAGGAAGCGTTGGTGGAGATGTACTTAGCGGGGGTGTCGGTGCGGCGAGTCGAGGACATCACCGAAGCACTGTGGGGCACGCGGGTGAGCTACGGCCGCAGAGACGCTGACGTACCACGCCTACCCCAGCACGCACGGGCGGCAGATCCGCACCCACAACCCGCTCGAGCGGATCATCCGTGAGATCCGACGAAGGACACGTGTCGTTGGGGCATTCCCGGACGGCAACTCGGCGTTGATGCTGGTCGCGGCGCGGCCGAGACACATCGCGAGCCCCAAATGGGGCAAGCGTCGCTACCTGGCGATGGAGCGACTGCTCAACCCGGCAAAGCAGGATCAGGAGGTGGCAGCCTGAGGGCCGACCGAGCTACCGCCAATGAAAGTGCGAAAGAGCCGTTGCACTACCGATCTGGTAGATCACGCGCCAGGAGTGGGCGGGGACTTCGCGAACGTTGGCGTCATCGAGCTCGGGCACGCGCCGACCGACGCGCGGGGTGTCGGGAAGCGTTGCGGCGCGGGCGAGGATGTCGCGCACGACAGCCTTGGCGTTCGTGGGTGAATCCTTGGCGAGATAGTCGTGGATCGCCTTCGAGTCCGCCCGCGCCCGCTGCGACCAGCGCGGCGCGCTCACCAGGCTTCGATCTCGGGGACCCGCTCCTCGGTGGAGACGGTGCGCCCGGCATCGATGTCCTTGAGGCCCTGCTGGACCTTCCCGAGCACGTAGAGCCGGTAGACGATCTCATCGAATGGAACACATCGTCGGGGAGCCGCTCGATGGCTTGGAGGGCCTCCTGCTGGCGGAGTACGTCTGCATTGCGACTCCGGGGAATCTCAGTGGACTCTCTCAGTACTACTGCCAGAGTGCACGCCTGGCGTCGCGCTATAGGGTGGCTTAAAGGCGAAAGCGCGCCTCTGGATTCGTCCTCGCACCCCCTCGGCATTGTCGGTCGGGTCATCGGTGGGGTTCATCCGAACCCCGCCGGCGGAGCGGTTCGGTATCATTGGGTGCGGAGGCGGGCTGAGGGTGGTTGGAATGCAGACTCGCGATTGTGGCACCCTCGTGGGCACCCCAAAATGCCCCACCTCGCGTAAGTGGCTGTTTTTCAAACCCGCCCCCGTAGCTCAGTGGATAGAGCGACCGCCTCCTAAGCGGTAGGTCGTCGGTTCAACTCCGGCCGGGGGCGCCAATCCGCGCACTCACACGAGGGTCGCCAGATACTCGCGGAACGAGCGGCCGGGACGGCCCATGATCTTCTCGAACGTGTCGGTGCGATGGCCCGGCGTGCGGCCGCTGGCGATCTCGGCAAACAGGCGTGCGACGGCATCCGAGTGCCACTGGTTGCGGTGGAACGGGCGGATCGCCTCCTGGAACGCTCTCGGATCGCAGTCGTCGTAGACGACCTTCCGGCCGATGACCTCACCGATGATGGCGGCGATCTCGTGGAAGTTCATGACCGGATCGGGCCCAGTGATGTCGTAGCACTGCCCGTGATGCTGCGCGGAGTCGGGGTCGGTGAGAATGTGGGCGATGAACAGGCCCGCGTCGTTGGTGTCGGTCAGCGCGACGGTGCCGTTGCCCATCGGCATGGACAGCTTGCCTGTCGCGCGCGCGCTCTTGACCGAGCCCCGGAAGTTCTGCATGTAGAAACTGGGGCGCACGAGGGTCCACTTCATGCCCGAGGCCTTGATGGCGTCCTCGGCGGCGAGATGGGCGAGCGGGATCGGGCTCGTCGTACCACGTACCGCCTCGGGCGAGGACAGCTTGATGATCCACGGCAGGCCGGCTTCCTTCGCGCTGCGAATGAACGACAGTTCGGCGCGCTCCTGGAACTCGCCATTGGGCATGACGATCAGCGCACGGTCGACGCCCGCGAGTGCCCGCTTGACGGCGGCGGGGTCCTCGATGTCGCCCTCGATCAGTTCGACACCCTGATCCGCCCAGGACTTCGCTTTTTCGAGGTCCCGGACCAGCGCGCGAAAGCGCACGCCCTTCGCGAGCAGGGCCCGTGCCGTTGCGCCGCCGATGTTGCCGGTGATGCCTGTCAGCAGAATCATGACGTTCTCCGCGTTTCGCCCTAAGCCGACGCACCGTCGGCGGCCGTATCGTATACGGGCCACACGGTTGCGCGACGGAAGTTCCCGGACCGTCCGCGATGCGGGTCCGGGCGGTTCAGGTCACGGGGGTTCCGACGTGGGTGCTACCCCGCCCAGGAGGCGAAAGCCGGCGGCCTCGAACCGTTGCCGCGCACCGGGGCCGGTCAGATAGCGGAAGAAATCCTCGGCCGCGGGAGTCGCGCGCTGCGTCAGGGCGAGCGGATAGACGATGGGCGGATGCGACCCCTCCGGGAAGCGCGTGACCACGCGGACTCGCGGCTCCGCGCGCGTGTCCGTTTCGTAGACGACACCGAGCGGCGCGTCGCCGCGCGCGACGAACTGCAGGGCGGTGCGCACGTTGTCGGCCGCGACGATACGCGACTGAACGGTTTCCCAGACGCCGAGCCGTCGCATGGCGGTCTTCGCGTACTTGCCCGCGGGGACGCTCGCCGGATCCGCGAGGGCGAGGCGACCCGTCGCACCGAGCGCGGCCCGCAGCGACGCGGCCGAGAGGGTGGTTGTCGTGCGCGGGGCGCGCGCGGGCGCGATCAGCACGAGGGCGTTGCCGAGCAGGTCGACGCGGCTGCCGATGCGGATCCGCTGGCGCGTGGCGAGGTACTCCATCCAGTCGGCATCGGCGGCGAAGATCAGGTCGGCCGGCGCGCCGACCTCGATCTGGCGGGCGAGCGTCGCAGTGCTGGCGAACGATAAGCGGACTGCCTTCGGGCGGTCGGGAGCGTAGTCGGCGGCAACCTGCCGCAGCACATCCGAGAGCGACGCAGCGGCGAACACGAGCGGCGGCTGGGCCGCGGCCGCGGTCGCGGCGCTCGCTGGCAGGCCATTCGACGTCAGACAGACGACAAGAAGCGTCGACAGGGCGGCGAGGCGCCGTGGAGCCATGGCCGGGGACGAATAGGCGGTGTTCTCGCGGATCTTAACAGCGAGAGGCGGAATCGCGCGATCCGTCAGCGCCGCAGTGGGCGCTTGCCGAGGCCGCGCAGCCGCGTGACCGTGTCCTCGCCGTGGGAGGTCCCGCGAGGCGCCGCGAGGGTCGTCCGTCCGAGCAGGGGCGCGAGCTGCGCGGGCAGCTCCGTGCGCATCGCCGCCAGCTCCTCGAGCGGCGCGGGGCGGCTGATCAGGTAGCCCTGCACGTCGACGCCACCGAGCGAGTGAAGCATCGCGAGCTGGGACGGTCGCTCCACGCCCTCGGCGGTCACGGCGAGACCGAGGTCGTGGCAAAGCCGGACCATGCTGGTGACGATGGCGGCGGAGCGGTCGTTGGCATCGATCTCGGCGATCAGGCTGCGGTCGAACTTGACGCGGCTCAGCGGCAGGCGTTCCAGCGAGGCCAGCGACGAGAACCCGGCGCCGAAGTCGTCCAGCGCGATCGTCAGGCCGAGTGCACGCAGCGCGTTGAGGGCCTCGATGGTTCCCCGGCCGGTCTGCAGCACCTCCTCGGTCAGCTCGATCTCGAAGCTGTCCGGGGCGAGGTCGTGCCGGCGCAGCGCGCTCTCGATGCGCGCCACGAAGTCGGCGAGCAGGAACTGGCGCGCGGACACGTTGACGGCGATGCGCAGTTCGGGCCAGCCTCGGCCGCGCTGGGTCGCCAGCGCCGCGACGGCGGCATCGACGGCCCAGAGGTTCAGTTGGCTCAGCAGGTCGGTTTCGGCGGCGTAGCCGATGAACTCGCCGGCCGTCGCAATGCTGCCATCGGGACGGCGCCAGCGCAGCAACGCCTCGGCCAAGGTAATGCGGCCGCGGCCGAGGGACACCTCGGGCTGGAAGTGCAGCAGCAGCGCCTCGTCGCCGATCGCGCGACGCAGCGCCTGTTCGGTCCGGAACTTGCGATCGCTGGCCTCGAGCAGGCTCGGGCTGAAGCCATGCTGCCGGTTGCGTCCGAGCGCCTTGGCGCGAAACAGGGCCGCGTCGGCCGAGCGCAGCAGGGTCTCCGTGTCCCGCCCATGCTCGGGCGCGAGCGCCCAGCCGACGCTCGCGCTGATCAGCAGCTCGCGGTCGCCGACCTGGATCGGCTGCCGGAAGCAGCCGATGACGCGCCCGGCGAGCGCTTCGACCTCCTCGTCGGTCCTGACCTGCGTGCACGATACGGTAAACTCGTCGCCGCCCAGTCTCGCGATCAGTGCCTCGCCACCGAATTCGGCACGCAGGCGACCGGCCACGGACTTCAGCACCTGATCGCCAAAGGCGTGACCGAGGCTGTCGTTGCTCGTCTTGAAATCGTCGAGGTCGATCACGAGCAGTGCCACCCGCGTGCCCGTGCCCTTGGCCACGTCGATCGCGGCATCGAGCTCGTCGTACAGATGGCGCCGATTGGGCAGACCCGTGAGCGGGTCATGCATCGCCAGATGGCGCAGTTGCGCCGTCCGCTCGACGACGCGTTGCTCGAGCTGAGCGTGCTCGGCGCGCAGCTCGGCCTCGGCGCGCTCGAGCTCGTCGGCCATGTGGTTGAACGAGCTCGCGAGCTCGATCAGCTCGCCGGGCCCGGTCGGCTCGACTCGGGTATCGCGACTGCCCTCGGCGAGGCGGCGGGTGCCCTCGCGCAGACGGCGGATCGGCGTCACGATGCCCCAGCCCGTGATCGCAAACGCCGCGAGCACCGTGGCGAGCACGCCGACGCTGACGTTCGCGACCGAGCGCTGCGTCTGCGCGGCGATCTGGCGAGCGCGTTCCGCGCCCTCGGCGAGCCTGCGGCGCGCGGGCTCGGTGAGCTCCGCCCGAACGCGCAGCGAGGTCTCGTTGACGCGGCTCAGGAACGTGCGCTGGAGTTCGAGGGATTCGCGGCGAGCGGTCTGCGCGGCGCGGCGGGCGCGCTGTGCGGCATCGAGCTCCTCGCGCACGAGCTCGAGCCACGCGACACCCGGCGAGCGTTCGAACTCAGCGGCGTGGCGTCGCAGCACGGCGCGCAGCGCCGCCTCGGCGCGCGTGACGGCCGGCGCCGACAGGTCCTGGGCCGAGGCGCTGCCGGCCAGTGCCGCCGATTGCAGGGCGCTGACGGCGGCCGCGAACTCCTGCAGTGAGCGCCGCCCGACGTTCTGCTCACCGACCCAGATGCCATCGCCGCCGGCAGCCCCGACCCGCTCGCGCAGACGGGCGAGCGCGCGCGAGTGGGCGGCGACGGCCGCGCGGCGCTCTGCGGCAAGACGCAGCAGCTTCGCGGCATCGGCGGGCAGGCGATCGAGAAGCTCGACGAGCGCACTGGACAGCGGCTGCCTGCCGATGCCCTCCCGCGCTGCCGTCACGGCAGCCTGCGCTGCGGCGAGCCGCTCGTGGGCCGCGTCCGCGTCGACGTCGGACGACTCGCCGGACATCTGTTCGGCGAGTGAGGCGACGGTTGCGAGCTCCTGCACGGCGAGACCGAGTTCGACGCTCGCCCGCACGATCGGATCGGCCTCGGCATGGATGCGCACGATCTGAGCAGCCGAATCCTCGGTGCGCTCCTGGATCAGCTGGTTGCCGGCGAACAGGATGCCGACCACGGCCAAGGCGCCGGCGGCCAGCCAGGCCGTCAGACTCAGTCCACGCCGCGCAGCGAGACGATCGCTCATGACCCCGCGCATTCTGCCGCGGAGGGCCGTGCTTCGCCGCGCAGTGCGTCGCGTCGGCGCTCACCGCGACAGCTTATGTCCAATCCGCCGGAACCGGCCATCAGCGCTGCTCCGCGCCGACGGCGCGTTCCGCTGCCTCAGGTTCCTCGACCAGGCGTCGCGCTTGATCCGGCGGGACGCCGAACGCTTGCAGGGCGTGCGCGGCCATGGTCCGGGCGACTTCCCGCTCGGCGAGCACGACCTGACCGATCGCGCGATCGCGCAGGCGCGCGAACTCCGCCTCGCTGTGGGTGCGGATGACGACGTCGATCGCGGGGTTTGCGGCGAGCGCCAGTTCGAGGACATGCCGCGCCTGATAGGAGTCCGGCGTCGCGATCAGCAGCATCCGTGCCTTCGCAAGGCCGGCGGCCGCGAGCGTCGCATCCGAGGCCGCATCGCCGAACAGCCCCGGCACGCCGGCCGCGCACAGCGCCTCGAATCGCGTTCGGTCGCGCTCGATCACGACGAAAGGTAGCCCCCGGCGCCGCAAGATGGGCGTGATCACGCTGCCGACCCGACCGTGCCCGACGATGATCGCGTGGTCCTGCAGGCCGGGCGGTGGCGTCGACGCGAGGTGCGCTTCGGCGTGTGGCGGCCGCTCGAGCGCCGCGAACAGTCGGGGCGAGGCACGCAGCCATCGCTCCACCGCGGGCTGCACGGCGAAGAAGAACGGGTTCAGCGTGATCGACAGCAGGGCACCCGCCAGGATCAGGTCGCGGCCGTCGGACGGCAGCAGGTTCAGCGACACGCCGAGCGCGGCGAGAATGAACGAGAACTCGCCGATCTGCGCGAGGCTGGCCGAGACGGTCAGCGCCGTGCTCACGGGATAGCGGAACAGCAGCACGATCAGGAAGGCGGCAATCGATTTACCGACGATGATGACGAGCAGCACGCCGAGCAGTTCGAGCGGTGCGCGCGCGACGATGGACGGATCGAACAGCATGCCGACCGACACGAAGAAGAGGACGGCAAACGCGTCCTGCAGCGGCAGCGAATCCTCGCCCGCGCGGTGGCTGAGCTCGGATTCGCTGAGGATCACGCCGGCGAAGAACGCGCCGAGCGCAAACGACACGCCGAACAACGCTGCGGAGCCAAAGGCGATGCCGAGCGCGATTGCGAGCACGGCAAGCGTGAACAGCTCGCGCGAGCCCGTGCGGGCCACCTGCATCAGCAGCCACGGCACCACTCGAGTCCCGACGATCAGCGCGAAGGCAACGAACAGCGCGACCTTGGCCAGCGTGATCGCGAGCGCGACCCAGAGCCCCTGACCCGCGGCGGTGGGAGCGATCGCAGCGGCGGTCGCCGGCGCCACGCCGGTGGCGGCCGCGACCGCCGGCAGCAGCACCAGCGCCAGCACCATCGCGAGGTCCTCCACCACCAGCCAGCCAACCGCAATGCGTCCCTCCGGCGTTTCGAGCTTGCGTTCCCGTTCGAGCGCGCGCAGCAGCACGACCGTGCTGGCCACCGATAGCGCGAGACCGAAAGTCAGGCCCGCGATGAGGTTCCAGCGCCAGAAGCTCGCCATCGTCGCGCCGATCGCCGTGGCGGTGGCGATCTGCGCGATCGCGCCAGGGACGGCGATGCCGCGCACGGCCATGAGGTCCTTGATCGAGAAATGCAGGCCGACGCCGAACATCAGCAGGATGACGCCGATTTCGGCGAGTTGGGCGGCGAGCCCGAGGTCGCCCACGAAACCCGGCGTGAAGGGGCCGATGACGATGCCGGCGACGAGGTAGCCGACCAAGGGCGGCAAGCGCAGCTTCAGCGCGAGCAGGCCCAGGGCAAACGCGAACACGAACGCCCCGGCAATCGTCGCGATCAGCGTCGTCTCATGCGGCACCGAACCCCTCCCTGGCGTCGGATTCCCGACACCTTACGCGAGGGCCCCGCCTCTGCGAAGCCGGGTTGGCAATCGCTCAGTGCCGCGGTCGCAGATGCTGATGCCGGATGCCGCCGCGACGGTGCGTGCGGCCGCGGTCGACAGGTATCAGGTTGAGCTGGCCGTGCCGGACGCCGCGCTCCGCGATTATCGCCTCCGCGAAGCGACGCACCCGCTCGATTCGTCCCTGCAGGATCAGTGTCTCGATGCACTGGTCGTGATCGAGATGCGCGTGCATGCTCGAGACCGTCAGCTCGTGGTGCTCGTGCTGCAGCCGCTTGAGGCGCTCGCCGAGATCGCGTTCCTCGTGGTTGTAGACGAACGACAGCGTCGCGATGCAGTGTCCGTCGGCGTCGCGCTGCTGCGCCCATTGCTGAAGGTGACCGCGCAGGAGGTCACGGATCGCTTCGCTGCGGCTCGCGTAGCCGCGATCGCGGATCAGCGCGTCGAAATCGTTGGCCAGTTCGCTGTCGAGCGAGATCGTGATTCGTTCCATCGGCGCCTCCCGCTAGCCACCGCTCAGGGCGCGCACCTCGAGGCGGACCGGCACCGCCCCCGCCCGGCGAAAGCGCAGCGTGACCGGTACCGTCGCGCCCGCCACGAGCGGTGCGCGCAGCTCGATGAACATCAGGTGTAGCCCGCCAGGCTCGAAGCGCACGGTCGCGCGTGGTGCCACCCGCACGCTGGTCAGCATCCGCATGCGCATGATGCCGTCCTTCACGGAGGAGCTGTGCATCTCGATTCGCGCCGCTGCCGGGGTCGACACCGCGAGCAGTTCGTCTTCTCGCGATGTGCCGTTGGCGATCACGAGGTAGCCGGCCGCGACGCTCGCCCCCGGCGGCGTCGCGCGCATCCACGCATCCGACACCACGATACCGCGGACGGGCGTGCCGGCACCGACAGCCGCAGGGGCGATCAGTGCACACAGGCAGGCGAGCAAGGCCAGGCAAAGGCGCATGCAAGCCAGTGTATTGATCGTCGGCCCGTTTCGCACCGTCGCGAGGCCGCGCTTCCGCGACGGGCTCTTGTGCGGCCGGGTCCTCGCGTGTTGAATGGCGCGGCCATGACTCGCGGCGCTCCGTTCATCCTTTTCGCGCTGCTGCTGCTTACCGGACCCGTCCGCGCGCTCGCCGAGCCCGCTCCGCCGGCCGACTCCGTCGGCGAGCTGGTCGATCGCGCCGAGGCCCTGCTCGATGCCGGGCAGGCCGAGCAGGCCTACCGCCTGCTCGACGCGCGGCTCGCGGCCTTCGCGGGCAACGTCCGCTTCGACTACATCCTGGCGCTCGCGGCCATCCAGGCCGAGCGGCCAGAGGCCGCGCTGATTCCGCTTCGACGTGTGATCGCGGCCGAGCCGGCCTTCAATCCGGCGCGACTCGAACTCGGCGACCTGCTCGGGCGTTTCGGCGATCCGGCGGGGGCGCGGCTGCAGTACGAGGCCATTCTCGCCAACGCCCCCTCGGCGGTCCTGCGCGGCATCGTCGAGCAGCGACTCGACGCGCTGCCCTCCGAGGGGTTTCTCGGCAGCATCAGGGCCGTGTTCGAGACGGGGCTTGGCTACGACTCGAACGCGAACGGCTCGACGAGCGAGGACAGTTTCCAGGGTGTGCTGCTCGATCCGCGTCTGCAGGCAGTGGCCTCGGCGTTTGCGAACGCCGGGCTCTCGCTGCGCCACCAGCGACAGCATGGCGATCGCGTGGCCACCTTCTGGAGGGCGTCGGTCGCGCACCGCGCGAACACGGAAGCCTCTTTCCTCGACCAGTCGGTCGGGTTTGCGCAGGCCGGCATCAATGCCGGGATCGGGCGCACCCGGGTCACGATGACGGCCGACGGATTCGCCGGCACGCTCGACGGGCGCGCCTATCGGCGCGGCGCCGGCCTCGAGCTCGGGCTGGCGTTCTCACCGTGGCCACGCTGGGAGCTCGCGGGCGTCGTCCGTGCCGGCATGCTCGAGTATCAACCGCTGCCGCTGCGGCTGCTCGATGTCGATCGGCTGTTCGGCGGCGTCGTCGTGTCGCGCTCAGGCATCGGGCGGCTCCAACTGCGGGTCGGGGTCGCGGCGCTCGGCGGGCAGGACCGGGTGCGCCAGGCCGGCTCGCCTTACTCCAACGATCGCTATGGCGCGCGCGTCTTCGTCAATGTGGAACCCACGACGCGCTGGCGTGTCGCCGCCGAGGTCGCGCACCTCGTTGCCGACTATTTCGCCGGCGGAGGCTTCTTTGGCATCGATCGGCTCGATCGCACGACCGCGGCAGCGCTCAGCATGCAATGGCGTGCGCGGCCGGTGCGCGGCTGGAGCCTCGGACCGCAGATCGTCTACACACGCAATGAGTCAAATATCGCCCTGTTCCGTTACGAGCGCGTCGAAACTGTAATGCAGGCCAGGTACGAGTTCCGCTGAGCGGGGAGGGTCGGCTCGATGACGGGCGAGACGGCGCGGCCGATCGTCGGCGCGGGTGCGTACGTCGGTCCGTGCCGGCGCAGTGGCAGCGAGCGCCGCCGCAGCATCCTCGGGGCACTGCTGCACGGCAGCTTCAAGCGGCGCAGGCGGCAGGTCCGGCGCGCCAGCGATCGGCACCCCGCCGCGATCGACTGGCATCACCCGCTATGGCTCGCGGTCGCGGTGCTGATCCTGCTGCTCTGTGTGGGCGATGCGTTCCTGACCCTGACGCTGATCAGCCTCGGCGCCGAGGAGCTCAATCCCATGATGGAACCGCTCGTGCTCGGCAGCGGTCCGGCATTCGCGCTGTGGAAGATGGGCCTGACCTCGGCCGGCGTGATCGTGCTCGTCATTCTGGCGCGCCTGCGTGCTTTCGGTCGGATCCCGGTCGGCGTGCTGCTCTACGCGATCCTGGCCGGCTACATCGTCCTGATTGCTTACGAGTTCTGGCTGCTCGAGAGCATCCTGCTGCGGGCTTACGCCGTATCCGGCGCGTGAACGGATGCGCAGCGCGCGGCCAAGGCTTTGGCGCCGCGAGGCGTCATCCGGTAGACTAGAAGATCTGCGTCGCTGTCGCTCAGTGCGTTGAACTGACGGGGTTTTTTGTGTCCGGTGTGCCCTGTGCGGCGCGCGGGCAGTGGCCCCGTCGGCCGGCGGCCACGCGCAGGATCTCCGGAGGAACGCGATTCTCATGGCCGCCACGCGCAGCGAGCAGCTCGAAACCACGCCCCTGTTCGGCAGCAATGCCGCCTATATCGAATCACTCTACGAGCAGTTTCTCGCCGACCCCGCCAGCGTCGAGCAGCGTTGGCGCGAGTACTTCTCGAGTTTTCCGACCGGACCGTCGCTCGAACATGCGCACCGCTCGATCCAGGCCGCCATTGCCGAGCGCGCGCGCAGCTCGAGGGTGGTCGTGGCGGACACCGCCACGGCCAAGGACGCGAGCGCGAAGCAGGGCGCGGTGTCACGCCTGATCCAGATCTACGCCAACCGCGGTCACCTGGTCGCCAACCTCGATCCGCTCGGTCTGTTCCGGCGCGAGCGACCGAAGGTCCTCGACCTAGAGTATTTCGGGCTCGCGGAATCGGACCTCGACACCGAGT
>JBBILX010000014.1:0-47498 GCA_037444685.1 Gammaproteobacteria bacterium | reverse complement strand
CAGGCGCGCAGGTCGGCCCGCAGCGGCGAGTCGCTGGCCGGCCACTCGCCCTTGACCGTGTTGGCGGGCTCGGCGCCCTCGAAGCCGAGGTAGGAGTACTTGCCGTAGTGCGGCAACTTGCGCGCGAGGCCCGCCGCCGCTTCGAGCGGATCGACGGTGATCCAGCCAATGGCCTTGTTGACGTTACGTGGGTGTCGCTTGACGACGACCGCGGAAGCATCGGCGAAAGCGATGCGCCCGGTCCCGGTCGTAATCGACTCGCCGTCGACGCGCATGCCGATCGCGGTGTCGTCACCGAACCAGCGCGGCGCGAGCGCGTTGTCGCGGCCGAAAACCCAGACTGCGCGATCGGCGGGCAATTCGGTGATCTCGCTGTCCATGCGCACCGTGAAGCGTTGCGTGCCGCCGCTCCAGAACTCGAGCATCCGTCGATAGGCGTCGAGCCGCGCCGGCGCGGCGCGCGCCGGCAGCACGGCCAGCACCTGCGTTTCGCCGAAAATCTGCCCGATCGACGGCGCGGTCTCGCGCGCATCGAGCAGACGGAACAGGTCGAACTCGGGATCGAGCTCGACGAGCTGCGGCCGTGTTGCACTCTCGAGCACGAAGTCCGTGCGACGCGCGGCGACGCGCACCTTGTGCACGGTCGAGCCTGCCGCGCTGCGCAGCGCCACCGGCACGTCGAGCGCGTAGGGCTCGCCTCCGTGCCGCTGCTCGATCCGGCCGCGCACGCGGAAGGAGTCGCCAGCGCGTTCGACGCGCACCTGCGCGAGGCGCAGATAGGGGGCGCCGGCGCGGTCGACGAAAACACGGAACATTGCGTTCAGGTCTTGCTTCGACGCGGCTTCGACAGCGCGGCGGAAATCGTCGAAGCTTGCGCGTCTGCCCTTGAACTCACGGTAGAAGCGCTGCAGACCCGCGCGGAAGCCGTCGTCACCGACCGCACGACGCACCATGTGGAACAGCATCAGCGCCTTGCCGTAGCCGACGGCCTCGGTCGCCGGGCTGTGCCGCGAGCGGAACGCCGTCAGCGGGAAGTCCTGGCCGTCGCGCACGAAGTCGCGGTACTTCTTGAGCGTGTCGCGGCGGTAGTCAGCGCCCTGCCCCTGCTGCTCCTTGAACAGGTGATCGGCGAGGTAAGCGGTCAGGCCCTCGCACCAATTGCCGCTCGCGTAGTCGACAAAGACCGAGTTGCCCCACCAGTTGTGCAGTATCTCGTGCGGATAACTCGAGGTCAGGATGAATGGGAAGCGGATGATCTGCGGCCCGAGCAGCGTGAACGAGGGCATGCCGTAGCCCGTCTCCCAGAAGTTCTCGACCAGCGCGAATTTACCGTAGGGATAGGGGCCGATCAGCCGCCGGTACATCTCGGTGTAGCGCGCCGTCGCTTCGAGATACCTAGCGGCGAGCGCCTCGTCGGCCTTGCGCAGATAGACCTCGGCCTCGACCGCACCGGCACTGCGCGCGTAACGCACGAGCGGACCGCCGACCAGGTGCAGCTCGTCGACCGGCAGCTCCGAGCGCCAGCGCGCCAGACCATCCGCACCCTGCGAACTGCCGCTGCCGGGCCCGATCAGGTGCCAGCCGGCCGGCGTGCGCGCCGACACCTCGAACGTGAACAGGCTGTCGCCAAGGTATGGATACCAGAGTGTGCTGCCGGCGAGATAGACACCCTCGGGCTGGATCGTGCCAGCCGTTTCGCTGAAGCCGCGCGCGTACTCCTGCTGTGGCGTGTCGAAGCCGAAAGCGACCGGGCCCCGGTAGCGGAGACGGATCACGTTCGAGTCCGCCGGCAGGGTGAGGCGCCAGCGCGCGGCGCGACCCTGCCGCGCGAGCGACGCCGAGGAGCCGTTGATGCCGACGAAGCCCGGGCCCTCGTCATCGGCGACGCGTGTCACGGCCGGTTCCGCCGACTCGATCGCCAGCGGCGCTGCGAGCAGGAACTCGACCGCGCGACCTGCTTGCGCCTGCGGCAGCGTGAGGGTCGCTTCGACCGCGAGCGTACGCGCCTGCGGGTCGAGCGATGCGTCGAGCCGGTAGGCCGGCAGATCGGCAGCCAGCGCTGCGGTCCAACGCAGCGCGATCGTGCACAGCAGCGCGGCGATCGTCGCGACGCGGATCAGGGCGGGATTCATGCGGGCTCCTGTCGGCAGGCGGAGTGCGCGGCTCACGGTCCGCCGCGGCGGAATGGCACGACCAGCGTGAGTTCCTCGTCGCCACGGCGGATCCGCAGCTTCGCCTCGTCGCCCCACCGATAGTCCGCCGTCTTGCGCTGCAGCGCCGCGGTCGAGTCGATCGCGACACCGTCGAGCGCGAGCAGCACGTCACCGACGCGCACGCCAGCGAGCGCCGCCGGTGAGCGTCGGTCGACGTCGATGATCCGCGTCGGACTCGCGCCCATCGATCCGGCGAGCGAGACGCCGAGCACCGGCAGTCCCGGACCGTCGCTGGCTGGCACGCCCCAGAGGTAGTTCGCGTAGGACGCGCGTACTGTGGTGATCGCGCGTCCGCTGGCGTCGCGAACCGGCACGGGCACCAGCGAGGCGATGCGGCCCTTGAAGTGGGGCCGGACCTGACGCTCCGCGCCGAGCCCGTAGGTGACATGGCCGGCGCCGATCAGGACGACCATGATCGCCCTCGGTCCGCCATGCCGCTCGAGGGAGCGCATGGCATTCCAACCCATCGCCGCATCCCAGGTCACCTGCGCGCGATACATGGCCTCGCGCTGCGCCTCGTCGAGCGAGGTCATGTGCAGCAAGTCATCTTCCGAGAAGGAAGCGCGGAACAGCCGTCGATGTTCTTCGCTCGTCAGGTCGAGCGTCGGTGGCATCCGTTCGCGCGCGGTGGCATCGAGCGCCTCGAAGCCCTTCGAGCGCACGGCTCGTACCACCTCGCGCGGGGCATTGATGCCGTACATCGGCAGCTTCTGGCGCTGGGCATAGAGGAAGATCTCGCGGTAGTGGCCCCAGTGGTGCGACCAGGTCTCGTACCAGCGCGAGCGCTCGATGAAGGCCTGCTCGTCGAGCTTTCCCTGCACCCAGTCGTCGAGCGCGGGCTGCTGCGTCCACGGGAACATCTCGAGCCCGATCAACACCCCGCGATCTGCGGCGACCAGCGCCTCGAGCATGTGCAACTGCACGCGATGGAATTCGTCGTTGGTGTGCTCCTCGCCGATGAACAGGATGCGAGTGTCGGCGAGGCGCCGCGCGAGCTCGGCGCGGCCGATCAGCTCGCCGGTTCCCGTGTCGGTAATCGCATCGAGTCGCAAGGGTGCCACGCGCTGCGCGCGGTCGGGGTCGCCGATTGGCAGGTCGAGCGTCTCCTCGGCGCGTGCGCCAGCAGTGCACAAGAGGAGGGCGGCGGTTGCCGCCGCCGCCCTCCTTGCAAGCGCCCGACGCGCGTGGCGCGTCGACTCCGTCAGAAGCGCATCCGCCATGTGACGCCGTAGGTCAGCCGGCGCGGATGCGAGACGCTATAGCGGAACGGGAAGAAGGTGCCTCCCGTGTTGACGCCGCTTGGCAGGGTGTTGCTGAAGTAGACGTCGCGGAACGCGCCGGTCGGGGCGTCCTCGTCGGTAAGGTTGCGGCCCCAGAGCTCGAGCGACCAGCGTTCGTTGGTCAGGCCGATCGTCGCGTTGACGTTGGTCGAGCTCGGCACGATGGTCTGGTTCGACGCGTCGGCAAACTGTTTGCCGCGATAGGCAACGTCGCCGCGGAGGAACCACTCGGTCTCGCCGCGCAGCGGCTGACCCCATCGGAAACCGGCGTTCGCCTGCCACTCCGACGTGCGCAGGATCTGGTTGCCCGAGACATCGCCGGTCGGCGAGTAGGTGGGGAACTCGATGAAGCTCTGCACCTGCGCGTTGTCGTAGACGGGATCGCTCCACGAGAGGGCGAAGTTCAGGTCGAGTCCGCGCACCGGACGGGCGCTGATCGACAGTTCGGCGCCCTTGACGCTCGCGTCGCCGCCATTCACGTTGATGCCGGTCGGGGTCACGATCGGCCGTCCGCCGATCTCGGCTACGACCTGCGGGATCACGATCTCCTGCCAGTCGAGGTAGTAGACGTCGAATTCGAGCGCGACGCGGCGGTCGAGCAGCTCGGCCTTGACGCCAAGCTCATAGCTCATGAGCTCCTCGGCGTCGAACGCGCCGGGCACGGTGACGTCGACCGTCGGATTGTCGACGAAACGCACGGTGGTCGGATCGAAGTCGCCGGCCTTCTCGGAGTGGGCGACGCCGCCGAAGAACGTGAGGTTCTCCTGGGGCTTGAACCGCAAGGACGTACGCCAGCTCGTCAGGCCCCAACTGTCCTTGCCGCTCGTACCCGTCTGCGTGTTGCGGAACGAGCGCTCCTCGTCGGTGTAGCGGGCCTCGATCGAACCGGTCCACGCCGCCGTGAAGTCGTATTCGAGCTGGGCGAACACCGAGGGCGCTTCGGCCTTGTTGATGAAGACCTTGCCGAAGTTGGCGCCGCCGGCCGGGTCCGTGAACCACTCGAGGAAGGCCGCATTGCCGGCACCGGGCGCGAAGTCGACGACGGTCGTCGGCCCGAGCGGCGTGCAGGCGAGGCAGAACGAGCCGAAGTTCGCCGGCAGCGGCCGGGTCGCGATCACGCCGTCCTCGCCGGCCTCCTGCTTGGTCGAGTAGTAGTAGACGCCGAAGGAGTAGCGCAGCGCCTTCTCGCGATCGCTCGAGAAGCGCAGCTCCTGGCTCGTCTCCTCGGTCTGGTCGCCGCCGCCGATCTGCAGCAGTCCGGTGCGGAACTGCTGCACCGGTCCCGACTGACTGCCGAACATCGGGATGTTGACGACGGGTGCCGGCTGGTAGGTGAAGATCTGCGTCTCGCCCGAGTTGCGGCTGCCGTCGACGAAGAACGACTGCTGCACCTTGGAGTATCCGGTCAGCGCCGTGATCTCGCCGCCAAAGGCGCGCCACTTCAGCGTCAGGTGGGCGCGCGTGAGATCGCGGTCCTCGCCGGTGGCGCTCGGCAGCGCTGAGAGCGAGTCCTCGCGGATCGAAGGCAGCTCGCCGCAGTAGTTGAGCAGGCGGCTGGACGGCAGCATCGCCGGCGGGTTCGGCAGGTTCTGCGCCGCGACGCGGCGATCCTCACAGTTGGCGGCGACGGCGCTGGTCGCCGAGTTGTCGATCTGGTCGTCCGACACGTACAGGCCGAGCTCGGCCTCGAAGTTCTCGGTCGGCTCCCAGATCAGTGCGCCGTTGAAGGTCTTGAACTGGTAGCCGCCGATGTCGGCGCCCGGTCCCGGACCCGCCCAGGCGTTCTCGTACGAGCCGTCCCACTCGTCGTGCAGCACCGAGGCGCGGCCGCGCAAGCTGCCCGCGATGATCGGGCCACTGACGGTGACCGAGGCGAGCTGCTTGCCGTCGTTGCCGAAGGTCACCTGCGTCTTGGCGCGGAACTCGTCGGTGGGCTTCGCCGAGACGTAGTTGATCGCGCCGCTGAACGCGTTGCGTCCGTACAGCGCGGCCTGCGGTCCCTTGACGACCTCGATCCGTTCTAGGTCGAGCTGGCTGAAGTTGATGCCCTCGCGGCCCGAGACGTAGACGCCGTCGACGAAGATCGCGGTGTTGAGTTCGCCGAAGATGTCGATTGGCGCGACTCCACGGATCACGGGCGCCGGCAGGAACTCGCCGATCAGGTTCGAGAAAGTCAGGCCGGGTGTGAAGGCGGCGACGTCATCGAGATTCGCGATGCCGCGCGCCTCGATGCCCTCGGCCGTGAATGCCGTGATCGCAAGCGGCACGTCGAGCAGCTGTTCGGACTGCTTGCGCGCCGTGACGATGACCTCCTCGAGCGCGACCGTCTCGGCGCCCTCGGGCGCCTGCTGCGCCTGCGCTGCCGCGCCGAGCGCCGCGAGCGCACTACTCGAGACCATGATGGCCAAAGGCCGGACGAATGTGAGACCCATATACTCGACCCCCGTCAGTTGCCGCTATCTTGGCGAGCGGCTGTCATGACACCGTAACGCTAATGCCAGGCTGAATCCAGACCGCGTCGTATCCGGAACCGAGGGGGAGCCATCATGCGAACGAGAACCACCCACATCGTCGGCACGGCGACGGCGGCCCTGCTGCTGGCGGCCTGCGGCAGCGCCGGTCTCCAGAGCGACGACACGGCCAAGGTCCAGCCGGTCGTGCCGCCGGCCGGAGCGACGATCTCGACGCGACCCGGCGAGATGCCCTCGTGGCAGATTCCGAACATCGGCGAGGCCGCCGAGGCCTACTACGGCCCCGACAGCCGTCATCTGATCGCCCAGGTGCAGACGCCGCTCGCGGTCAAGAGTCCGCGCGGGCTGTCGGGCTTCCTGACCCAGACCTTCACCGACGATGGCCAGGACGTGACGCTGATCAACAGCAAGGGCTGGGACGCCTGCTCCTACTACTTCCCCGATGGCAAGCGCGTGATCTGGACCTCGATCAAGGACCACATGGACATGCCGCTCGGCAACTGGTCCGACTGGCGCAACTACCCGCAGGGCGCTGAGCTGTACGTCTCCGACCTAAAAGGTGGCAACGTGCAGCGGCTGACGAACAACCAGTACTACGAGGCCGAGGTCACGGTCTCCCCGGACGGTCAATGGATCGTCTTTGGCAGGCAGATCAACGGCAACATGGACCTCTGGGTCATGAAGGCCGACGGCACCGGTGAGCGGCAGATCACCTTCACCGAGGACGATCAGGAAGGCGCCCCTTACTTCCTGCCTGACAGCGAGACCATCATCTTCCGGGCGTGGAAGGCGTCGCGTTACGACGAGAAGCCGACCCCGATGACGATCTACACGATCAAGCGCGACGGCACCGACCTCAAGCCGCGAACCTTCACCGACGACATGAACTGGGCGCCTTACCCGGCGCCCGACGGCAAGCACTTCGTGTTCGTCCGTGCCGAGACGCCGCGCAACTGGGAGGTCTATCTCGGGTATCTCGACGGCAAGACGCCGCCCCGACGCCTGACCTTCGACGACGGCTTCGATGGCTTTCCGTCGATCTCTCCAGATGGACGCAAGATGGTCTGGACGAGCTCGCGCAGCGCTGTGGGCGCCGGCTTCATGCAGGGGCTGCGCCTGCACGTCATGGACATCACGTCGCTCGGCATCCGGCCAGCCAGAGCGAACTGATCCAGCACTCAGAACGGCGCGCCGATCACGAGCCGCAGCAGCGACAGGTCCTCGCCGGCCCGCCACGCGATGCCGACGCGCGGCAGCGCCAGGCGGCCGAGCCGCAGCGGCTCGACCGTACCGATCGTCAGGCCGATCTCGACGTGCACGCGCGACAGGCCGCCCGCTGCCTCCGCCGCAAGCGGTGCCGACGGCGGATCCAGGTACACGCGCAGCACCGCGTACGGTGCGACGTCGATGTCCCGACTGACCTGCCGGCGCCGGCCGCTGCCCGTCAGCTCGACCCCCTGCTCGATCAGCCACAGGTCGTCGAGGCGGCGTCCGGCAAAGTCGGCGATGGCCATGCGCAGCGAGGTCTCGAAGCGCCAGCGGAAATTCGGCCAGCGGGCAACGGTCTCGGCCTCGAGACCGGCCCCGGCGACCCAGTCGTCCTGCTCGTCGGCGCGCGCGACGCCGACTTCGACATGCGGGCGCAGCGTCCACGCGTCGCTGAGCTCGCGCTGCCAGCGCAGACCCGGGACCACGCTGAGCGTCGAGAGCTCCCGTGGCAGGCCGCTGCCGAGCACGTCGCGTAGCCGAAAGTCGTAGACACCGGCCGTGATGGGTAGGGTCACCTCGAGCGGAGCGCGTTCCGCGGCGTCCGCGCGTAGCTGCCGACGCAGCGGCAGCCGGTAGATCTGCACCTCGCGACCGTCGACGTCGTAGATCCCGGCGCCAAGCAGCCAGGCGAAGGCATAGCTAGAGGTAGCCTGTTCGGCCCTGCTGAGCGGCGTCTGCTGCGCTGCGGCCCGCGTGACCGGCAGCAGAGCTATCAATGCACACCAGAGCGCACTCGTCGGTTTGCGGGCGATCATCGGGTTATCCCTGATTGGAAACCCAGGCTCGGCTCGGGGAAACTCGCAACACGATGGGCGTAACAGCTGGCAGAGCGAGGACTCATTGAGCGCTCCTCTCGAGCGCATCGGGTTGCCGGCGGCTCGCGCTGTGGTCGGGATCGACGCCCTGACCCGTGCGGCGTTCGACGCGGCGGCAGACGGGCTCGCCGTGCTCGACGGCTCCCCCGCTGGCTTGCGCGTGGTGCATGCCAATGCGCGGCTCGCTACGACGCTCGGAACAACGACCGAGGCGATGCTGGGCCGGTTGGAGTGGACCGATGCCGTCGGGGCGTCGCGGTTGCGGGACCTCGCCGTCGCCGCGCGAAGCGGGCGCGCGCAACGACCAGTCGAGCTGCTGCTGCGCGTCGCGGGCGGTGCCATCCGGTGCATGCGCGTGACGCTGGCGCCACTCGCGCTCGCGGACTCCGGGGAGCTGTGCCTCGCGACCTTCAGCGACATCTCGGACCTGCGTGCGCTCGATGCCGTCATCGAGACCCTGCCGGTCGAGCTGATGGAGTTCGACCGCGATCTCGTGATCCGCTGGGCCAACCCCGCCGCAGTCCAGGCGATCGGCCTGCCGTTCGAGCAGCTCATCGGGCGTCGCTGGCCTGAAGTCCAGCCGCTCTCCGCCGACCGTCTCGGGATCTACGCACGTGTGCTCGCCGGCGAGGCTCTCGATTTCGACTGCGTGCCGATGAGGCGTGGCGAGGCGGAGCGCTTCTACCAGACGTCGCTGCGGCCGATTCGCTGCCCGGACGGCACCATCACGGGATTCGTCGCGATGGGGCGCGACGTCACGGATCGGGAACTCGCGCGGCTCGCTGTCGACGAGGTCCGGCGCCGCTTCCAGGCGATGATCGCGGCGACCAACGACGTCATTGCGCTCGTCGATGGCGAGGGGCGGCTGCTGTTCGTGAGCCCGAGCGCCGAAACCGTCACCGGCTTGCCTCCGGACGCGCTCGTGGGCCTTTCGGTCCTCGACTTCCTGCATCCCGACGATGTTCCGCAGGTCCGCTCCCGGCTCGCGGACGCTGCGGTCAGCGGCACCACCGGCGGTCAGCCGTTCACGGTGCGGGTCCGCCACCGCGACGGGCATTACGTCTGGGTCGAGTCGACCACGTCGAACTCGCTTGGCGATTCTGCCGTGCACGGCATCGTCGTCGTCTCCCGGGACATCACGCGCCGCCGCGCCGCCGAGGCGGCCATCGCCGAGGGCCGCGAGCGGCTCGACCTCGCGCTCAGTGGTGCCGCCGTCGGCACGTGGGAGTACGACGTCGAGACGAGCGTCCATCGCTTCGACCGGCGCTGCGCCGCAATCCTCGGCCGCGATGACGCCGTCCTCGCGCTGGACCTCGTGGCCCTCGGCGGTCTGGTGCACCCCGACGACTTCGAGCCCTTGCGCGAGGCCTTGCTGCATTATCTGCGTGGCGACACGGACTGGTACGAGACCGAGGTCCGTGCCCGGGACGCTGCTGGCGGGTGGCGCTGGCTCGCGGTGCGTGGTCGCGCCGTGCAGCGCGAAGCCGACGGGCGCGTGCGCCGGATCGCCGGCGTCCTGCTCGACATCGATGCGCGCAAGCGCGCCGAGCGCGACTTGCGCACCGCCGCGGCGCTGCTCGAGACGGCAAGCGCCGACGGCAGCGTCGCGCTGTGGTCCTGGGACATCGCGACCGGTGAAAGGCACGGCACCGAGAGCTGGTTCGCGATGACTGGCTACTCGCCCGAGCAATGGCGCGCGGAGCCGGATGCATGGGCCGGGAACGTGCATCCGGACGATCTGCCGCGGGTCCGCGCTGCGCTCGAGCGATTGTTTCGGGGCGAGATCGAGCGCATCGACGAGGATCTCGAGTACCGCTTCCGGACGCGCTCGGGAGACTGGCGCTGGTTCAGTGCGCGCGCGCGCATCGCCGAGCGCGATGCGGCGGGGCGTACTTTGCGGATCGTCGGCCGCACGCTCGACGTCACGACCCCGAAGCGGATGCGGCAGTTCCTGCAGGAGACGCAGCAGGCGGCCGCGGTCGGCGGCTGGGAGCTCAGCCTGCGCAGCGGCGAGCTGTCGTGGACCGATGAGACGTATGCGATCTTCGAGACCTCGCGCGGCGAGTTCAGGCCCTCGCTCGAATCGACGTTGCCGCTCTACCGGTCCGAGTACCATGCCTCGATCCGCGCGGCCATCGAGGCCGCGACGACGCGCGGCGAGCCGTTCGACATCACGGTCGAGTGCGAGACGCTGCGCGGCAGGCTGCGCTGGCTGAGGCTGATCGGCAAGGCCGAGATCGTCAACGGCGAGGTCGTGCGCCTCTACGGTGCCAAGCAGGACGTCAGCGAACTGCGGCGTGTCGATGCGACGCTGCGCGTGCAGGCGCGAATGCTCGAGACCCTGCGCGAGGGCGTGTTGCTGATCGACGCCGAGGGCCGGATCTGTCTCGCCAACCGCGCCGCCAGGGATATGTTCATTGGCGCCGGAGCCGACGGTCTCGAGGGCCGGCCCGTCGCCGAACTCGGTCTCGATGCGCGCCGGCTGCGTCGGCTGTCGCAGTCGCGCAGCGAATCGACCGACACACCGATCGAATGGCTCGCACGGCGCGCCGATGGCACTACTTTCCTCGCCGAGGCCGCTGTCAGCGAACTGCGTGATGGCGCCGAGACGCGCACGATCGCGGTGATCATGGACGTCACGGAGAGGAAGAGGCTCGAGCGCGCCATCATCGAGGCCAGCAGTCGCGAGCAGCAGCGGATCGGCCAGGACCTGCACGACGGTCTCGGTCAGGAGCTCACCGGCATCTCGCTGATGCTGCGCAGCTACGCGCAGCGAGCGACCATCGAGTACCCGCGCGGCGCTCGGCTCGTCGAAGAAGTCATCGAGCTCGTCAACCACGCCGTCGAGAGCGCCAGGTCGCTGGCCCACGGCCTGTCGCCGATGATCCTTGAGCGCGGCGGCCTGCCGGCGGCGCTGGCCCACCTCGCAGCCAATGCGACGCGTACGCATGGTGTACGCATACGGTTCCGCAAGTCGATCGCGGCGCCGTTGCGTGTCGAGTCGGCGACGATGCACCATCTGTATAGGATCGCGCAGGAGGCCGTCAGCAACGCCGCGCGGCACAGCGGCGCGAAAGTCGTGACAGTGCGGCTCGATGTCGGGCCGTCGAGCCTGCGACTCTCGGTCAGCGACGATGGCCGCGGTGTACCGCCGGCAGACCAGCGTCGTGGCGACGGACTCGGGCTTCGCATCATGGAATTCCGGGCGCGCATGATTCATGCACGCTTTCGGATCGAGCGCCGGAAAAGCGGGGGCACGCGGGTCAGCTGTCGCGTGCCGCTCGGCTGACGCGCGGCGCCTGGGCGACCATCATTCGCCCGCGGATCGAACCGGCGGTGCCGCGGTGCCGAGCATGAGCTCTCGCACGTACTCGGGCGCGATCAGGTGGCAGTAGTGCGTGCCCCGGAAGCTCCGTGGCGCGAGCTTCCAGCGCCAGTCGTCCCAGTTGACGAGCAGTGCCTTGGCGCGGATGTGGACCGTCCCGTCCGCGCCGGCATAGACGTAGGAGTAGGGCCGCACCCAGCGCGAGCCCATGATCTCGGTGCGATCGCCGTCGAGCATGAAGCGGTGCGGCGGCACGGCGGCCTTCGAGCGCGTCAAGGCATCGAGTCCACGCCAGACTTCGAGGATCGTCGCGCGGTTGATCTCGCGGCAGAGGTTCGGGTTCTCGACGGCACGGGTGGCCGCGGTGCCGTGCACGGCACGGATGTGGTCGGCCGACTTGAGCTTGCAGGAGATCTTCTGCGGCCGCGTCCGTGCGTCGTCCGCGTACTCGACGTACTGCTGCGTCTCGAGCGGGTCGATGCCGGGCTTCGAATCGACGAAGGCCGCGAAGTCGGTGTGGATGACGTTGCGCACCGGCATGGAAACCCCGGCCGAGCGGCGCTGCACTTCGGCGCAGAAGTCCGGGTTGGTCGCCGCGAACACCGGGGACGGCGGCAAGGCTGCCGGCGACGGGCCGGCGGCGCTCGCGAGTGCGAGCAGGACGGGCATGAGGATGCTGTTCGTCTGTCCTGACGGCATCGGTGCTTTCTCCGCGCCACATTCTAAGGCTAATCTGATGCGGCACCATGGCCCGCCGTCGCGACAATCCGGCAGCCGAGCTCGCCCGGCTCGCGCTCGATCTCGATCCGCAGTCGGTCGACGCGCTGTACGGCCTCGAGCCGGTGTTCGAGCCCGGCGCCGGCGATGCGAAGCTGGGCGACTTCGTCGAACTCCAGTGCCCGTGGTGCGGCGAGGTCTATGGCAGCGCAATCGACCTCACCGACTCGTCACGCGTGTTCATCGAAGACTGCCAGGTCTGTTGCCAGCCCATCGAGGTGACGCTCGAGGTCAGCGACGGTGGCGCCTTGGTCGGCGCCTCGACCGCGCGGGTCAACTGATGACGCCGCGTGTCGAAGCGAGAGCCCGCGCAATGGGGTGGCAGGTATGAACCAGGTGATCGTTCAGGAAATCGTCTTCATTGCCGTCGCCTGCGCGGTGCTGGCGTGGGCCCAGTGGCGCCTGCCGAAGCCGAGCGCGCCGTTCCCCGGGCCCCGGCCCGTGGGCCCCGTCTTCAAGGTCTGGCTCGTGATCATCTGGGCCGTGGGGCTGCTGCTGCCGATTGCAGCGCTGCTCGTCGACGGCGTCTGGCGCGGCAGTCGCGCGACGCTGCTCGCGCTCGTGCCTTATCTCGCGCTGTTCTTCGTCCAGGTGGCGAGCGAGCTGTTCTGCTGGAAGCGTTGGCGGTCGCCGGTCTGGGTGCTCGTGCCATGCCTGTACCTGCCGTGGCGTCTGTTCCAGGTCTACCGCGGGTACGGTTTCGATCCTCCCGCGCTAACGGAGCTGACACTCGACCTGCTGTTCGTGCTGTGGGTGATCAACATCGGCGTGCACTACACGAACATTCCGGCGACGCTACGCTGGGACTATCACCCGCACGACGCGAGCTTTCCGTCCCTGCATGACCCGCGTGTGTTCGCGCGGGCGGCGCAGGACGCGCGAGATCTCAGCAGTCGCTGAACTGGCGCATAGCTGCCCGCGTGCGCAGCAGCGCGGTCAGCACGCAGAGCGCCGCGAGCGTCCACGCGATGATCGCGAACGAGGCCGGCCAGAGCGCCATCGCGAGAAATGCCGCGATCGTCTCCGTGCCCTCGATCAGACCCCGCGAATAGTAGAAGGACTTGCGACCCTGGGCGCGGGTCTCGAGGCCGCGCTTCGCCGCGAGCGTCGCGAAGCCGAGGAAGCTCGCGGCCGTCAGCAGGAAACTCGCCAGCACCGCGGCGGCCGGCAGTGCATTCGCGTCAGGATCGTTCCAGGCGAACGCGAAGGGCACCGCGGCGTAGAAGACGTAATCGCAGACACTGTCAAGGTAGCCACCTGCGTCGCTGAGCCGGGTTGCGCGTGCGACCGCGCCGTCGAGGCCGTCGACGACGCGATTGAGGGCAATCAGCGCGACGGCCCAGCCAAAACGGCCGCTGGCGATCGCGGCGGCTGCCGCGAGCGCAAGCGCGAGACCCGTCAGGGTCAGCGCGTTGGCGCCGATGCCGAGCCGCGCGAGGAGGCGACCCGTGGCCTCGAGCGGCGGATCGATCAGAGGGCGCAGGCGGCTGTCGAGCACGGGGGCCTCAGTCGTTCGCCGGTCGTGCCGTCGGCGGTTCACGTAATGGATACTCGCGTCCGCCGGCCGCGGCAACGTCGGCCGCGTCGTGTGTCACGAGCAGCACGGGCAGGCCGCGCTCGCGGCAGCGTTCGAACACGAGCCGGCGGATGGCATCCCGCAGCGGCGCGTCGAGCTTGCCGAAGGGTTCGTCGAGCAGCACCGCGCGCGGCTCGGCGAGCAGCACGCGCAGCAGCGCCACGCGCGCCCGCTCGCCGCCCGAGAGCGTGGCCGGGTCGCGCTCGGCGAATCCGGCAAGGCCCACGGAGGCGAGCGCGTCGGCGACGATGCGCCGGCGCGCCGCGCGCGAGCCGCCGTCGCGCAGGCCAAAGGCGACGTTGGCGCCGACTGACAGGTGCGGGAACAGCAGATCGTCCTGGAACAGGATGCCGAGGCGACGTCGCTCGGTCGGCACGCCGAGCAGCGAGCGGCCGTCGAGCCGCAGATCGCCGCGCGCCGTAAACTCGGGCGCGAGCACACCACAGGCGAAGGCGAGCAGGCTCGACTTGCCGCTGCCGCTCGGCCCCGTGATCGACAGCACCTCGCCGGGTGGAACCGTCGCCGTGACCGGCTCGAACAATGGCTGACCGTGCAGCGCGAGCTCGACGGCGACGAGTTCCAGTCCGCTCACGACGGCATACCCCTGCGGTGGCGGTGCAGGGCGTTGCCCGCGACGAGCGCCGCACTGAGCGCAGCGAGCGGCAGCGTCGCCATGACGGCTGCCGCGACCGCCGCGGCGCGCAGATTGCCGGCAGCGACCGTCGCGGCAGCCTCGGTCGCGAGGGTCGCAAATCGGCCGGCGCCGGCGAACAGCGTCGGCAGGTAGAGCGCGACGCTGACGGCGAAACCGAGCGCCGCGGCGAGCAGCAGGGGCCGCCCGAGCATCGGCAGCGTGACGGCCGTGAAGGCGCGCACCGGCGACGCGCCCAGCGTCAGAGCCACGTCCCGGTAGCGCGGCTCGATCGCGGCGCGCGCTGCCGCAACGAACCCGAAGACGTAAGGCAGCACGTAGACGAGGTGGCTCCAGACCACGGCCAGCCAGCTCGCATCGAGACGCAGACGGACGAGCAGCACCTGCAGGCCGTACAGGAAACTGAGCTGCGGCACCAGCAGTGGCGCGAAGAGCAACGCCGCGAGCCGCGCGCGAGCGCGCGGTCGCGCGCGAAGTGACTCGGCCGCTGCGACACAGAGCAGCAGCGCCAGCAGCACGCTGACGGTGCCGAGCAGGGCCGTAGTCGGCAACGCGGCCCCGAGCAGCGCGCTGCCTTCGCGCCAGGCTGCGAGGCCGGGCGCCATCGGCCAGACCTGCGGGAACCGCCAGGCCGGCGCGATCGAGCGCAGCCACAGGGCGAGCAGCGCGAACAGGCCGAGCAGCGCGCAGAGCCCACCGAGACCGAGCAGTGCGCCTCGGGCGCCGCGATCCCGTTCGGCACGCCAGCCGCTTGCAGCGCTGGCGCGCAGCCAGACCCCGCCGGCGCGCGCGCCGAGCGCGCAGAGCGCCAGTACAGCCGTGCAGAGCGCCACGAGCAGCATCGAACCGGCGGCAGCGAGCGGCGCGCGCGTCAGGTCGGGATCGAGGAACCACTCCCAGATCAGGATCGCCAGCGGCGGAGGCGTGGTGGGTCCGAGCGCGAGCGCCACATCGACGTTGCCGATCCCGAAGACCACGACGGCCGCGAACGGTAGCCTGATCTGCTTCTGCAATGCCGGCGCGACCGCGACGAGCCAGCCGCGCAGCCGGCCGTAGCCGAGCGTCCGCGTCTGCAGCAGCAGCCGTTCGGCCGGCACCTGCGCGAGCGCGGCCGTGAGTGCGAGCAGCAGGAACGGAGTCTCCTTGAGGACGAGTCCCGCGACCAGCGCGAGGCCGAGCGGATCCTGGATGGTTGCCCAGTCGGGCGGCTGCTCGAAACCGGTCAACCACGGTGACAGCAACCGCACGATCAGGCCCGACGGCGCGAGCACCAGCGCGACGCCGATGGCGAGCGCGAGATGGGGCATGGCGATCAGCGGCAGCGCGAGCGCGCGGGCGAAGCCGAGCGCGGGCCGACTCGCTAGCGCCGCGAGCAGACCGTGCGCGAGCGCGAGCGACAGCAGCGCCGAGCTCAAGCCGGTGCCGAGCGAGAGCGCGATCGACCGTGACAGACCCGGCGTTGCGGCGAGTTCGGGCCAGACGGCCGGGTCGAGCGCAGGAGCGATCGTGCCCGCGAGGCCTGCGAGCACGGGCAGCAGACCGATCGCCGCGAGCAGCAGCGCAGCCTTCATCCGCCCCGATACCGGCGCGCCCATTCACGCTCAAGCGCGATCATCCAGCTCGGATGCGGCTCGTCGAGCACCGGTCCCGTCGGTGGCAGCGTGGCCGGGCCCATGCGCAGCGAGGCGAACAGCGCCCGGTCGGCCGGCGTCAGCCGCTCCAGCGCGAGCACCGTCGCATCGCCCCAGTAGCGCTCGTCGGCCTTGCGCGCCTGCGCCTCGGGCGAGATCAGGAAGTTCGCGACGACCATCGCGCCGGCACGCGCACGGGCGTTGAACGGAATCGCGACGAAATGGCTGTTGCTGAGGGCACCGGCGCGAAAGCGCAGACTGCGGATGCTGGCGGGGAACTCGCCGCTCGCGATCGCGCGACTGGCCTCGGCCGAATTGAAGCCCATCGCCCAGTCGACCTCGCCGTCGCCGAGCAGGCGCCGCTGCGCGGGACCACTCGCAGGGAAGGCCCGCCCGGCCCGCCACAGCGCCGGGTGCGCCGCGTCCAGCCAGGCCCACAGGGGCGCGCTCAGGGCCGCGAAATCCGCGGCGGCCGGGCGCGCAAACGGTTCGCGATCGGTGTGCATCGCGAGCAGGATCTGCTTGAGAAAACTCGTGCCATGGAACTGGGGTGGTTGCGGATACGTGAAGCGTCCGGGGTTCGCACGGATCCACTCGAGCAGCGACGGCGGATCGGTCGGCGGCCTCGCGACCCGCGCGCTGTCATAGAAGAACGTGAAGCGGGAGTTGCCCCAGGCGAGTTCATAGCCCTCGGTCGGGATCGTGAAGTCGCGGACGATTGTCGGATTGCGCTCGCGGTCGAGCAGCGCGGCATGCGGGACGTCGTCGGCCCAGGGACCGTAGAGCAGGTCGGCCGCGCGCAGGGCCGCGAAGTTCTCGCCGTTGATCCACAGGAGGTCCATGCTGCCGTCGCGCAGACGGCCGGCTCGCCGCTCGGCGACGATGCGCGTGACCGCCTCGGCCGGATCGTTGACGCGCACATGCGTCAGCGTGATGCCGAAGCGTCGCCGGACCTCCGCGGCCGTCCAGCCGATGAAACGATTGACGGCCTCGTCGCCGGCCCAGGCGTTGAAATAAACCGACTGGCCGCGTGACTCGCGCAGGATCGCGTTCCAGTCGAGGCGCGCGGCCGCACGCCCAGTCGCTTCGCGCGCGGTTGCGACCGCGTCGCCAATGGCCGTGAGCGAACCGAGCGCGAGCGCACCCTGCAGCAGCCGCCGTCGAGTGAGCGGATCGAGCTCAGAATGCATAGCGCAGGCCGAACTGGAATTGCCGCGGAGCGCCGGCATTGCGTTCGACGAACGGCTGCCCGCCGACCTGGATCTGGTTCGACTGCGTTGCCGAGTTGGCGAAGCCCGAGAGGTTCACTTCATCGAACAGGTTGAACACGTCGGCCGAGAGCTCGAACTCGCCACCCCAGGCCGGCAGCGTCCAGCGCAGTCCGAGGTCGACGACCTTCGACCAGGGCAGCCGGCCGCTGTTGCGCCCGACTCCCGGTGCCCGATCGGAGTTGCCGAGATAGGCGCTCGAGAACGACGCGCCGTCACCGTTGAGGTCGGTCGTGCCGAAGATGCCGGCATCGGGAATCAGGTTGACCGGCTGGCCGGACTGGAACAGGCCGGCGAGCGTGACCGTCAACGAGGGCATCGGGTAGAAGTACACGACGGTCGAGATCGCATGGCGGCGGTCGTTGATCGACGGGCCCCACTCCGCAGCGAAATCGTTCGAGTTCGAGGCGCGGAAGTTCAGGTCGTCGGTGTCGTTCTCGAGCCGCGACAGTGTGTACGAGAAGCGCAGGCCGTAGCCGCGCGGCTCGGTGCTGCGGGCACGCTCGAGCGTCAGGTTCAGCGCACGGTAGCGCGAGCGGCCGGCCGTCTCCGAGACGACGATCTGGCGCGCGCCACCCGGCACGATCGGCACCGGTCGGGTGGCGTCGGCGTCGGCCTGTGAGCGAACGAGGCCGAGCGCGCGCGCCAGCGCGAACCGCGATGCGTCGTCGGGCAGCGCGCGCAGCGCGGCGATGTTGGCCGGCGTCAGAGCGGCGAGATTCGGCGTGAACGGCGCCGGCGCATTGAGGTCGCGGAGCCGGATCAGGTCGTGCCCGTCGGCGACGATCAGGTCCGCGCCGGCTCGCCACAGCGGATCGATCTGCCACTCTACACCGAGCGTGGACTGCAGCGTGTACGGGCTGTCGAGCCCGGCGGGATTGCGGATGCGGCGCTCGTTCGAGAAGGCCGTCTCGCGCAAGCCGGCGGCGCTGGCCGGCGTCGGGCAGCGCAGATAGCCATCCGGGCAGGCGGGATTGACGACGAGGTTGCCGTCGAAGACGACGCGGTCGATGTTCGTGTCGGCCGGCAGCCGCTCCGCCGCGACGAGCGCGGCGATCTGGTTGCGGAAGGCCGCCGACGTGGTGTTCTGCTGCAGGGCATCCGAGGCGATCGCGTAGGGAATCTTCTCGTAGAACAGGCCGACGCCGCCGCGCAACGACCAAGAAGGCGACGCTCGCCAGCTCAGCGCGATCCGCGGCGCGATGTTGTCGGTGTCGCCAGACGCGGCGCCGGCCTTCGTCAGCGTGTCGTAGTCCCAGCGCAGCCCGAGCGTCGCGGTCAGCGCCGGCGAGAGCGTGACCTGATCCTCGGCATAGACTGCATACTGCGTCTGCGTCTCGCCGAAGGTCGCGGGGCGCAGCTCGACGCCGTAGTCGAGCACGGCGACTGTCGAGGGCAGATCGGCCGGCGCCAGTGCCGCACCGCGGCCCAACGCCCGCACGGCCGCTAGCTCGGCATCCGTGAGCCGTACGCGGTAGTTGCCGTTCTCGTTGCCGCCGCCGGCGAGCTCGAACTGCGAGCGCAGCACGTCGAGCCCGAACTTGAACGCATGGCGGCCGCGCACGAAACCGAACTTCTGCTGCCACTGCAGGCTGCGCTCGAGATCGTCGAAAACGAAGCCCGGATGGCCGATCACGGCCGCCGTCAGGCCGGCAGCATCCTCGACGACGACCTGCGGACCGGGGCCCGCGAGCGCACGACCGTAGTCCCAACGGAACCAGCTCGCGGCGAGCTGCGTCTGAGCGGTCCAGCGGCCGTTGTCGAAGACCGCTGAGGCCGCGAGCAACAGCGAGCGCCGATCCTGCGCGGAGCCGGCGGACGGAAACAACACGCCGCCGTCGAGACCGCCGCCCTGACGCTCGATGCTCACGTCGCCGACGTGGGCCCGCAGGCCGAGCCGCCAATGCTCGCCGGCGAGGTGCTCGAGCTTGCCCGAGACGAGCAGGCTCGTGTTCTCGCCGGGCACCGTCGTCGCCACGCCGAGTGCCGGCGAGACGAGCCGGTTGTCCTTGCGATCGCGCGTGTACTCGGCGTTGAGGTAATAGAACGTGCGGTCGGGCGCGAGCGCACCGCCGAATCCGAACCCGAGCTGATCGCGCTCGAAGCCGTCGCGCACGGTATTGCCCGACAGGTCGCGTTGCGGATACGGCGAGGACGCATCGAGTGGCTGGCCGGGGCGACTCAGGTAGAAGAATTCGCCACCGAATTCGTTGCCGCCGCTGCGCGTCGTGACGTTGACGATGCCATTGCCGGTGCGGCCGTACTCCACTGAGTAAGACGCGGCGAGGACGGCGACGTCGCGCGCGAAGCCGCTCGAGAGCGGGAACTTCTGGCCGCCGAGGAAATTCTCGTTGTTGTCGAGACCGTCGATCAGGTACTGGGTGTAGAGGCCATTCGCGCCGTTGATGGCGATGCCCGGCGCTTCAGGATAGAAACCGGTCGAGGCGACCACGTTGGGCAGGCGCACGAGCGAACGCACGAGGTCGCGCGCCTCGATCGGCAAGGCCTCGATCTCCTCGCGGCCAAGCCCGGCGGCAACCTCCGCGCCCGTGGCGTTGATCGCGATGGTCGCGCGCCGCGCCGACACGCTGACCTCGGTGAGACGGGCGAGCTCGATCGCGACCGTCTGCGCTTCGTTGGCCCGGAGTGTCAAGCCCTCGAGCCGTCGCTCGCCGTCGATCCAGATTTCGTAGCGCCCGGCGGCTGGCAGCGTCGCGAGCCGCGCGAGGCCATGCTCGTTGCTGCGCAGCCGCTCGACGAAGCCCGTCGCCAGGTCGCGCAGCTCGATGCTGCGACCCGCTGCCGCGCGCCCCTCTTCAGTGACCACGAGATCGAGTGTCGCGGTCTGGGCGCGCGCGGTCGGCGGCAGACAGGTCCAGAGCGCGACGAGCGACAGGGATGCCAGCGCGGTCCGCGTGGCGCTGGCGTCGGCACGGCGTTTCGGCTGTGGAGTCGATCCCGTCACGGTAGCACCTCGAGGCGACATTCTCGACTGCGATGGGACCCGTCGCGCAAAGAATTTATTGCGCGCGTCCAGGTCCGATATCATCGGCGCCATGGATACCCGACAGCTCGTCGAACTGCTCACCCGGAACCCCGCGGCCGGTGCCGCCATGGGCGGCCTCGCCGGCAGTCTGCTCGGCAACGTGCTCGGCGGCAAAGGCGGCGGCAAGAAGATGCTCAAGTACGGCGGTCTCGCCGCCGTCGGCTACATCGCCTATCAGGCCTGGCAGAAGAATCAGGCGCAGAAGGCGGCGGGCACCGCCGCGGGCGGAGCGGCCGCGCAGAGTGGCGCGGCTCCCGGCTTCGGCGCGCCACTGGTGGCGGCCTCGACGCGCCCGGCGCTGCCGGCCGGCTTCGACCTCGAAGCGCCGGCCAACGCCAGCAATGCGATGCGCGTGGTCCAGGCCATGATCGCCGCGGCCAAGGCCGACGGCGTCGTCGACACAGCCGAGCGCGACCGGGTCTTCGATCGCGTCCGCGAGGCGGGCCTGTCGCAACAGGATCAGGACGAAGTGCTGCGGCTGCTGACGCAGCCGATGGACATGGAGTCCGTCGTGCGCGGCGTTGACTCACGCGAACTCGCGCTCGAAATCTACACGGCCTCGGTGTTCGTCGTGTCGCCAGCGAGCCGCGCCGAGAGGGCCTACCTCGATCTGCTCGCCGCACGCCTCGGTCTCGAGAGCGACCTCACGATCCAGGTCGAGCAGGGCGTCGAACAGCTGGCGCGGAGCGTGGCGTCGCCCTGAAGCCTTCGGGGCTGAAAAGGTCGTTGCGCGCCGCGGCCGTCAGCATCGCCACCGCCGGGTGCCGGATGCGCCGCTCGGTCGTGATCGCGTAGAACCTCGCGCGCAGGTCGCCGAGGCGGCCTATCTCGCGCACGCCCTGCTGGGCCGTGATCTCGGCGGCGATCGCCGCCGGCGCGACGAACGCGCCGATGCCATGCTGCCCGAGGGTCTTGATCAGCGCACTGTCGTCGAATTCGCCGACGATCGTCGGCGTGAGGCCCGCGGCCTCGAACCATCCATCGAGCACGCGCCGCGAGGCGCTGCGATCGGTCGGCATCAGCATCGGCGCGCCGTGCAGGCTCTGCGGGAAGCCGGCGGCGAGCCGCCGCGCGAGTGGCGGCGCGGCGAAGAACGCGAGTTCGGATTCGCCGAGCAGATGGCTGAAAACCTTGAGGCCCGCATCGGCGGGCGCCGCGCTGGTCGACAGCACGATATCGAGTCGATGCGCCGCGAGATCGGCGAGCAGCGCGTCGAGCGATCCCTCGTGGCAGACCACCCGGAAGGGGCCCGGCTCCTCGGCCGCGGCGCCGGCCCTCGCCGTCGCGCCCGGCGTCGGCAGCAGCGGTGCCAGAACGCGAAAGGCCACGAGTTTCGGCACCGCGTCGGAGACCCCGATCGTCACGGAGCCACGGCCGCGCGGCAGGGCGCCGCGCAGCACGCTCGCGAGCTCGAGGCCGCGCGGGAAGATCTCGTCCGCGTAACCGAAGGCGAGGCGACCGAGTTCGGTCGGCGCGAGCCGGCGACCCTGCCGCTCGAACAGCGGGCCGCCGAGCTGTTCCTCGAGCAGCTTGATCTGCCCACTGATCGTCTGCGGCGTCACGTGCAGGGACTGGGCCGCCGCCGCCACGCCGCCCTCGCGCATGACCGCCCAAAAATACAGAAGGTGGTTGTAGTTCGGGTGCCGCAATCGGCTGAAACTTCGAGATATCCGAAATCAGACAAAAGAATAAACGATTTTTCGGAACTGTGGGCGCTGCCTAGACTCGGCGGCATGAGTTCCCTGCCGAAGCCCTGGACGACGATTGGCCGTCATGCGCTGCTGCCCGAGGCCGGGCACGATGAGGTCGCGCGCTTCAACAGCATCGCCCACCTCAACGCCTTCCTCGCGCAACGCCTGGTGCCGCGCGTCAAGGATGCCTACGAGCACCGCGCCGCCGTGCGCTGGCGCATGAAACATGGCAGCGCCCCGACGGATCGCCACGAGGTCGCCGAGGCGCTATCGAGTGACCCTGCGTACCGGAGCTGGGGCACGCTGAGACGGCAGACCATGGAGATGCGTCAGCAGTACGGCCGCGCTCTCGTGCAGCGCCAGGCCCGTGCGCTCGCGGAGCGGGCCGCGGCCCTCAACGCCGCACCGACGCTGCGGCTCGATCCCTCGCTCGAGATCCCGCGCTACGTCGCCTCGGTCGACGTGCACCTGATGCCGGGCGGCTATACGGGCGAACAGTTCGAGGGGGACGTCGGCGCGGGCGCGAGCTACGATGCCGGCATGTACGCGACGCTGGGCGGCGGCGCCGGACAGTGGAACGACGGCGCCGGGCGCTCGCTCGCTGACTGGCTGCGCCGCGAGCACCCGGCCTTCCGTCCGCGGCGTATCGTCGATCTCGGCTGCGGCGTCGGCCACAACACATTGCCGATCCGTGTGCTCTATCCCGATGCCGAGGTCATTGCCATCGACGTCGCCGCACCGATGCTGCGCTACGGGCACGCGCGCGCCCGCGCGCTCGGCATCGACGACGTGCACTTCTGGCAGCAGGATGCGACGCGCACCTCGCTCGAGTCGCACTCCTGCGATCTCGTCTACACGACGATGGTGCTGCACGAGACCTCGCGCGATGCCCTCGCGCGCCTGTTCCAAGAAGCGCGCCGGCTGCTGCGGCCGGGCGGACTGACCGTCCACCTCGAGCAGCCGCCGTATCGCGGTCTGCCGCCGTTCGAGCAGTTCATGCGCGACTGGGACGGCCGGTACAACAACGAGCCTTTCTGGTCCGCGCTGCATTCGATGTCGCTGCCGGACGCACTCGAAGCCGCAGGCTTCGCGCGTCAGGGCATTTTCGAGAGCTCGTGCCGCGTCCCGTCCGTGGACGGGTCCTCTACCCCGTCCCGGGCGGGCGAAGGCGAGGGCGAAGGCCACGAGGATTTCGGGCGCGCGCCCCGCTGGTACCTGGTGGGCGCGTGGCAAGCGGCGCAAGGAAGTGCCGTGAGTGGAGCGCAGGGAACAGGGACTGTGCGGACGCAGGAGACCCCATGACTATGGACCGACCGTTCGCTGCTGACCCCATCCAGTCCGCCGCCCAGCCAGCCAGGGGGCGCCGCCCGGAATTCACCGGCGACCCGATGACCGAACGCCTGTTCGGCATCACGCTCGCGCTGACGGCCGAACTCGCCGTGACGCGCGAGCGGCTCGATACGCTCGAGCGCGTGCTGATGCGCCGCGCCGTCGTCGACCGTGCCGAGATCGAACGCTTCGAGCCGACCGCGGCTGACGCCGAGGCGCGGGGGCAGTGGCATGAGGAATACCTCGCTCGGGTGTTTCGTGTGCTGCTACAGGATGAGGCGCGCCGCACCTCGACGGGCGAGGCGAACGAGGCGGTTGATGAGAAGCCTTTCGCCGCACGCGGCCACGGCTGAGCCGCTTCCGTTGTCGCGTTGGAACCGCCACGCCGCAGAAGCGCCCCGGGCCGCTCGTTGTATTTTCGCAACGCGAATAGTGTTCCGAAAAATTCCCTGTTAGCATCCGCGACCATTCGTCGACGGCCTTGGGGGTAAGAGCCGCAGTCTCGGGGAGCAAGCACGGGTCGTCCAACCCCGCAGAAAGCGCGATGGCGTGTCTCTCTGCTTGCTCACGTGGCCACACGTTCGAATCGCCAATCCGTCTTCATACCAAATAGCCAGACCTTCAATAAGAGGGATCACAACGCATGTCATACAACAGCAAAGTCTCGCAGGCCGTGCGACGCGCGATCCTGCTCGGCGCCTGCGCCGCGACCGCGGCGGTCAGTCCGCTGGCAGCAGCGCAGGAGTCGGACCGGCTCGAAGAGGTCATCGTCACGGGTTCGCGTATCGTGGCGCCAAACCTCGAGGCGATCAGTCCTGTCACGGCGATCAGTGCCGAGGACCTTGCGGTCGCCGGCAAGAGCCGTATCGAGGACATCCTCAATCAGCTCCCACAGGTTTTCGCGGCGCAGGGCTCCGGTGTGTCGAATGGCTCGGACGGCACGGCGAGCGTCGACCTGCGCGGTCTCGGCGTCAATCGGACGCTCGTGCTCGTCAACGGCCGGCGTCTGATGCCCGGAGATCCGGACGGCGGTAGCGCCGCGGACCTCAACCAGATCCCCCTCGCGCTGGTCAAGCGCGTCGATGTGCTGACCGGCGGTGCGTCGTCGGTCTACGGTGCGGACGCGGTGTCGGGTGTCGTCAATTTCATCATGGACACCGAGTTCGAGGGTGTCCGCGTCGACGCCAACTACAGCTTCTTCCAGCACGAGAACGACAACCCGGTCGGAGCGATTCCGCGTGCGCGCGGCTTCGCGATGCCGGACAGCAACATCACCACGGGCTATGCCAAGGATGTCACGTTCGCGCTCGGTCTTTCGGGGCTCGACGGGCGCGGCCACGCGTCGTTCTATCTCGGCTACCGCGACATCGACGCGGTGACTCAAGCCGAGTATGACTACAGCGCCTGCACGCTGAACAACACGGCCACGGGTTTCGCCTGCGGTGGATCGGCGACGACCGCGCCGGCGAACTTCCTCGTGTTCGACCCGAACTTCAACAACGCCCTGACAGGACCGTGCGCGGGGGGTGCGTTCTGTATCCTCGACGCGGCGACCGGCCTGCTGCGCCCGTTCGCGGCCGCTGACCAGTTCAACTTCGGACCCTTCAACTTCCAACAGCGCCCGGACACGCGCTACACCGCGGGCGCGTTCACGAGCTTCGACGTCAACGACCGGGTCACGGCCTATGGCGAGTTGATGTACATGGAGAACCGCACGGATGCGCAGATCGCGCCGTCTGGGGCGTTTGGCGTCAACGTACCGATCTTCTGCGGCAATCCGTACTGGAATGCGAACCTGTTCCAGAACTTCTGCGGCCAGTTTGGCCTGACGGCCAACGATTTCAACCCTGGAATTTTCGTTCTGCGCCGGAACGTCGAGGGCGGCGGTCGCAACGACGACATCGGCCACGAGTCGATCCGCTTCGTCGCGGGCATCCGCGGCCAGCTCACCGAGCAGTGGTCGTACGATGCCTACTACCAGTCCGGCAAGACGTTCCGCAACAGCACCTACGAGAACGACTTCTCCATCGCGCGTCTTGCGCGCGCGCTGAATGCGGCGAGCAGTGGTTCGGATGTCGTCTGCGCCGTCAACGCCGATGCGGACCCGACCAATGACGACGCGAACTGTGTGCCGTGGAACATCTGGCAGCCAAACGGCGTCACGCCGGAGGCACTCACATATCTGCAGACTCCCGGCTTCCAGCGCGCGGTCGCGCGTCAGCAGGTCACGCACGTTGACTTCTCCGGCGATCTGAGCTCACTCATCAAGCTCCCGACGGCGGCGAGCGGTCTCGCGCTCAACGTCGGCGCCGAGTATCGCGACGAGCAGACCGAGTTCACGGTGGACGAGGCGTTCCGCACCGGCGACCTCGCGGGTCAGGGCGGCGCGACCCTGCCCGTTCAGGGTGGCTTCGACGTCAAGGAAGCCTTCGTCGAGGCCCGCCTGCCGCTGCTCGACGACAAGGCCCTCGCCAAGACCGTCTCGCTCGAAGCTGGCTATCGTTTCTCCGACTACAGCCAGGGCTTCTCGACAGACACCTATAAGATCGGTCTCGACTGGCAGCCGATCGACCAGCTGCGGCTGCGCGGCAGCTACAACCGCGCGGTGCGCGTCGCAAATGTCGGCGAGCTGTTCTCGACCCAGAGCGTGGCGCTCGATGGCAGCACCGATCCGTGCGCGGGCCCGACGCCGGCGTTCAGTCTGGCGCAGTGTGCGCTGACCGGGGTGACACCGGCGCAGTACGGTAACATCGTCGAGAACCCGGCTGCCCAGTACAATGGTCTGCTCGGCGGCAATCCGGATCTGCAGCCCGAGACGGCCGACACCTACACGCTGGGCCTGATCTGGCGGCCGCAGTTCGCGGACCTGACCGTTTCGCTCGACTATTTCAACATCAAGATCGAGGACACGATCAGCGGCACGGTCGGCGGCAACGCCGACATCTACATTAACCAGTGCTTGACGACCGGCGATCCGCGCTTCTGCAGCCTGATCGTCCGTGACCAGACAGGTTCGCTGTGGCTGACGCCGAACGGTTACATCATCGACACGAGCCTCAACCTTGGCGTGCTGCGAACCAAGGGTATCGACGTCCAGGCGAACTATGCGCTGGCGCTCGGTGACCACAAGCTCGATTTCGCACTCGTGGGCACCTACCTCGATGAGCTGTTTGCCGAGCCGGTACCGGGGGCAGGGTCGTACGACTGCGCGGGCCTCTATGGCAACACGTGCGGAACGGCCAATCCGAAGTGGCGTCATAGCCTGCGGACGAACTGGCGGACGCCATGGGCCGGTCTCGAGATGTCGCTGACGTGGCGGCATTTCGACTCGGTCGACTCGGAGCGCACCGATTCGAGCCCGTTGCTGGCCGGCACCTTGTCGGTCCTCGACCGCACGCTCGGCAGCCGTGACTACCTCGACCTCGGTGCCTCGATAACTTTTGCCGAGAAGTACACGGCCCGGGTGGCGATCAACAACGTGCTCGACAAGGATCCGCCGATCGTCGGTTCGGGCAGCGCGCGCGGCAACTGCCCGACCGGCCCCTGCAACGGCAATACCTTCCCGGTGACCTACGACGCGCTGGGGCGGCAGATCGTCCTGTCCTTGCGGGCCGATTTCTGAACGCGATCCGCTCTCGTGGCACCATACGGCGGGCTTCGGCCCGCCGTTTCTTTCGCGATGCTGGAAGTCACACCGTTCTTCGCCGTTCCTTTCGGGACCTGCCGTTATGAGCGTGCAGCGGTCCTGAATGGACCGTTGCGCGAGCGGCTGCTGTCCTGGGCGCGTGAAGGCGCGGCACAAGCCAACCCGCGTCCGCTCACGCAGCGTAACGACGCCGTCTTCGAGAGTCATTTCGGCCTGTTCCGCTCGTCAGACCCACATGTGACGGAGTTGCGCGAGTTCTGTCTCTCGCAGGTCGTCGCGCTGGTCTCACGTCTCAACGGCTACGACGAGCACGAGCAGCGGCGTCTCGAACTGAGCTGCGATTCGTGGTTTCACGTGACGCGTCGCAGCGGCTATTTCGGTCTGCACAACCACCCGAATGCCAGCTGGTCGGGGGTTTACTGCGTCGACCCCGGCGATCCCGAAGCGGCGGATCGTTCGAGTGGACTGCTCAGCTTCGTCAATCCCGCTCTGCCGGCAGCGATGCACGTCGATGCCGGCAATGGGCGAATCTCCGGACCTTTCTCGACGCACGTCCGCCAGTTCCGTCTCGAGGCTGGGCAGCTCGTGCTGTTCCCGTCCTGGGTCCTTCACGAGGTCACCGTCTATCTCGGAGAGCGCGAGCGCATCACGGTCGCCTTCAATTGCGCGGTTCGGCTGGCGGCAGCGCGCTCTTGACGCGGTCCCGTTCAGGGTGGATTGTGCTCGGCTATTGCGTTGCGAAGGAGACTGGGTCGTGAACAAAGCCGCGTGCATCCCGCTCGCCCTGATTCTGATCGTCGGTGCTGCTGGCGTGCGCGCGCAGTCGACGACTCCTGGCGCGACGGACCCGGCAGCTCCGGCGCGCACAGTCGAGCCTGAACTGTCTGCCGTCGATTACCGCCGCGTAACCCAGGGTTACAAGAAGTTCCGCAAGAGCGATGGCGATATCTACTGCCGTGACGAGGCCCCGCTGGGGTCGCGTCTGCCGCGAAAATATTGCCTGACGCTCGCTCAGTTGATCGAGATGGACCGCAATCGCGAGGAGAACCGCCGGCGGCTCGAGCGAACCCAGACGCTGCGTCCGCTCAAGGGCGAATGAGCCCCAGCCGTTCGTTCATCGCTGCCTTGCGACACGAACGAAACGGCCATTTGGCGCGATCAGCCTGAACGTGCCCAGCGCGGCTCGCGCGATGCGGACCCGATCGCCCGCGCCGAGGGAGATGCGCTTGGTGTCCGTCTGGCGCCAGACCTGTCCATTATCGAGCTCGATGAGCTGGGCGCCGGTCGCATCGGTGGCTACTGCCCGGACCGTCGCCTGCAAGGAGTCCTGGTCGGCATCCGCCTTGCTCGACGCCGTGGGAATCCGCTCGGCGCTGACTCCGAAAAACTCTTCGCGGCGCACTGCCGCCGCTTGTTCGGCCCGGCCCGAGGTCAGCAGTTCGACCACGCGGTCATAGCACTGCAGCCGCTCGGCGTCGCGCGCGAGCTCCGTGCAGCGCAAGAGAGGTGCAGGAAGCCCGTGCAGCGCGGGTTCCGTCGCGCCGTCGGCAAGCGCCGTGGTGAGGCCGAGGGCCAGCACGGCCCACGCTTCAGGCAGTGAGTGCGGGATCGCCAGCATAGTAGTTGCGCAGCAGCGGAAAGGCGCGACGCAGCAGATCCCGCTCGCAGACCGTGAGTGCAGGATTCCAGACATCGAAGATCAGGATGGCCCGCGGCTGGTCGCTATCGTTCCAGGCCTCATGCTCGATGGTGTCGTCGAAGACCCAGGCCCTGCCTTCGATCCATTCACGGCTCTGGGCGCCGACGCGAAATCCACACCCGCGAGGTACGACGAGCGGCAGATGGACGATCAGCCTCGCATTGGTCACGCCGGCATGCGGGGGAATGCGTGTCCGCGGCTCGAGGATCGAGAAGAAGGCCGCCGGCGCGAACTGCGGGATGTCGATCATCGGCAAGCACTCGAGCAGCTTCGCCGTCTCGGGGCAGCGCTGCAGATGAGGCTCGACGCGTTCGCCGTCCTTCCAGAGGAAATAGGCGCTCCAGCGGCGCGAGTGATTCAGCTCTTTCCACTGATCGACTGGCAGGGACTCCGAGTACTGGATGTACGGCGCGAGCTCCGGTGCGTCATCGGCAAGGACCTGCTCGAGCTCGCGGCGAATCAGCGGAGTCGCCTGCTCGAGCTCCGTCAACCATGGAAAAGCATCTCGTCCATGGAATTCCTCCGCGGCGACTCGTGGGATCTGCAGGAACGTGGGCTGTGAGGTGTAGATCTTCTGCCGGCCGAGAAAAGCCGCGATAGCGTGGTCGAATCGGCTAAGATCCGCCGTTCCGTGGTTCCCACGCAGCTCAGCAAGCTGATCCGCCAGCAATCGTTCGACGGTCGCGTCACTCGCCTTGACGAACTCGACGGCATGGTCGATGGCTGGGCGCAGGAAGGCGGGCAGTCGGGCCGAAGCAGGTATCGACTGCAAGGCATACAGGTATGCGCGCGCCGCCGCTCCACGCGTCGACGTACGCTCGAGCAACGATGCCTTCTGCAGCAGCGCCAGCAGGTGACGCGGTTCGCGTCGCAGTGCCTGCTCGAGCGCCTCGGCTTCGGCAGCGAACTTTTCCTGCCGACGCAGTGCCGAGGCCAGGTTGACCCAGAAGCCGGCACGCGTCGCATCGGCCGCGATCGCGCGGCGAAACAGCTGTTCCGCGGCCTCCGCGCTCCCGAACAGAAGCATCTGCCGGCCCGCGGCATTGAGAACGAGCGGGTGCTCGGGCGCGAGCTCCTGGGCGCGCATCAAGACGCGCGCTGCCTCGTCGGCCTGATGCGCTGACTGCGCGCGCTCCGCGGCTGCCACCAGCTCGGCAACCTGGGCCGACAGATCGCCTGTCATGCTGCCGACGCCTCGTCGCGGCGACCGTGCAAGGAGCCGGCCGCGGCGCATCCTTGGGGATGGGCCGCAGCCGGCGGGCGCAGACGAGCCGGAATCGTCAACGCGTGATGATCCGCAGCGTGACCCTGCGATTCTTCTGGCGGCCGTCCTCGGTACGGTTGTCGGCGATCGGCTGGCTCTCGCCATAGCCGCGCGCGCGCAGCGCGTTCGCGACGCCCTTATCGCGCAGATAGGCGAGCACGGCGTCCGCGCGTCGCTGCGACAAGGCGCGATTGTAGGCGTCCGAACCGACGCTGTCGGTATGTCCGGCGACCTCGACGTTGAGGTCGGGGTAACGCTGCAGTGTCGACACAGCGCCGTCGAGCACCTCGTAGCTCTCAGGACGCAGCGTGGCGCTGTCGGTGTCGAACACCACCCGTGGCAACTGGATTTCGTTCGTGAACGGGCAGCCACGGAAATCGACTCGCGTGCCGGGCGGCGTGTCGGGGCACTCGTCCTTGCTGTCGACGACACCGTCGCCGTCGCTGTCGAGCTCGCAGCCGCGCGCGTCGACCTTCGTTCCCGGCGGCGTGTTCGGGCACTGGTCGCGGCTGTCGACGACACCGTCGCCATCGCTGTCGAGCTCGCAGCCGTTGGCGTCGACGCGCGTGCCGGGCGGCGTATTCGGGCACCTGTCGTTTGGATCGATGACACCGTCACCGTCGCTATCGAGGGGACAGCCGTCGGCGTTGACGCGCGTGCCGGCCGGCGTTCCGGGGCACTTGTCGAGGTCGTCGGTGACGCCGTCGCCGTCACTATCCGCCGGTGGCTTCGGCGGAGGCGTCGCGCCCCACGAGTACTGCAGGCCGATGCCCGCGAAATAATCGACGAGCGAGCCCGAGACCGGCGCATCGGCGCGCCGCGCGGCGACTTCGCCACGCAGTTGCAGATTCGTCCCGGCGTCGACGTTCTTGGCGATGTCCGCGAGCACGCCAAGGCCGTACTTCAGCATCAGCGAATCCTTGTCCACGGTGGAGCGCGTCTCGAGACGGCCGAACCCCACGAGCAGATAGGGCTGTACGGCCGATTCCCGGTAAAAGACGCGTTGTGCGACGAGTTCCCAGCCCTGCAGCGTGAGCTTCTGGTTCGCAGCGGCGTCGTGCTCGCTCGTGAAAGCTCCGATCTCGAAGTTCCATTTCTCACTTGCGGCGCGCCCGAAGCTGAAAGCGAATCCGGCGTCGTCGTCGGCGTTGCGAGCGTCGTCGAGCCAGATTCCCTGAACCTGCGGTGCCACATACCAGCTGCCAGGCTCGGTTCCCGCCGCCGCGAGAGGCGTGATGAACGCGCCGCACGCCGCTGCCAATGCTCCCAGATGGTTCTTGTTCATGAGCGCTTCTACCCCTGCTTCAGGCCCAACCGTTGTGCGAGCGCCAAACCGCTCTTTGCGTCAAATGATACACCAGCGAGGGCTCGCGGACCGCCGCTGGAACGAATGTGGTTTGGTTGCAACACCGCTTCACGGCTCTGCTGGGGTCGGGCGGGATGCGGAGCGGCTGCGCCGGGCACTCAACGCCGGTCGCGGGCCCGCTCGCCGAGCCGGAAATGCTCGTGCCGCACGCGGTCGCCGGGCCGGATGCCGCGGCGCGCGGCCTCGCCGCCGCGCAGCTCGAGCACGGCCGTCACCGGACGGCCTGCGGAGATTGTCTCGAGCGAGTGCGGAGTTGTGTTCTCGGCGATCGAGACGATGCGGCCCCGCGCGTCGATGAACAGCATGTCGAGCGGGATGAAGGTGTTCTTCATCCACATGCTGGCGACATGCGGCTCGCGGTGCACGAACAGCATGCCCTGTTCGGCGGGCAGGTCGCGCACGAACATCAGGCCCTGCGTCTGCCGCGGCGGCGTGTCGGCGATCCAGACCCGGAAACGGTGGCGGCCGCCATCAGCGGCGAGGATCTCGAGCGTCCCCTGCGGATAGCTCGACAGGTCGAGCAGCGGCTGCTCTGCGCGCGCCGCCGCCGTCAGCAGCGCGGCCGTCAGGACCAGAGCCGTCATCAGGTGCAGCCGGACCGTTTTCGCCGGGTGCGGCCGGGGTGCGCCGGGGTGTCGCCGCGGGATCGTCCTCAAAGGTCACCTCGGTGAGGAAATCGAAACGGCTCAGCACGATGCGCCCGGTGCCGCCGAGCGCCGTGGCGGGTCCCGTGCAGAAACCGCGCGCGCTAATCTGCCAGCTACGACTTGGCCCGCCAAGCGCGCCGACGCGGGCCGGAATCAGTTCCTCGGTGGTGCACCGGGCGTCGCCACGCGTCGCGAACACGCGCTGCTCGCCCTCGAGCAGCAGCGTCAGGTTGGTCGGTCGCGAGCGCACGCTGCTTCCCTCGACGACGCCATCGATTCCGAAGACGAAGCGCAGCCGCCGACCATCGGACTGCAGCGGTCCGGCCAGTGTCACGCGCAGGCCGCGGCCGTCGGGTCGCGGGCCGCCGGCGCAGTGCATTTCGGCGTCCCGCCAGCTCAGGTCCAGATCGAGCGCACCACGCAGCCGGGCGCGCAGGAAGCCGCGGCCGCTGCTCGTGCAGCCCCGCTGGGTCGATGCGTCGGCGCGCATCGCGAGCCTTGCGGTGCCCGAGGGCAGCGCCTGCGCATGGGCCATCGCGGCATCGCGCCCGGCGCCGCTCGGCGCGATCGCGAACAGCGCGACGGCAAACACCGCGACAGCGAGCGGAGGCCCGATCCAGCGCCGCGCGATCATGATTGGATGGCGCCGCTCACGAACCTGATGCATGCGAGCCCGCGCCCGTGGTCGCCTCGATGAGCCGACCCTCGCCGAGCGCGATCACGCGCGTCAGGCCGATGAAGGCGAGGAAGAACGGCACGCCAACGATGAGCACAGCCAGGCCAGCGGACATCGAGAGACCGGCAACGGCGAGCACGAAATAGAGAATGCCGGTCGGCAGCGCGAGCAGCAGGAAGAACAGCGAGGTGTAGGCGCGCACGTCGCCAAACACCGCGAAGAAGCGGCGCAGCGCGCCGCTGTTGGCGGAGTGCGGACGCGGCGGGGCGAGCGCGGCACGGACTTTCACTTCGGTGTCGCGGTAGGCGTCGGCGACCTCCTCGGGCGCGCCGTAGGTGCTGGCGATGAGTTCCAGCACGTCGGCCTCAGATTTGCCGGAGTGGGCGGCCACTTCGGCGCGCAGGTATTCCTCGGCGTCGTAGAGCGCGTCCTGGATCAGCGCCGGGTCCTCGCCGCGCAGGCATTCGCGGAGCAGGGTCAGGTACGCGTCGATGGTGCGCGGGGCGGGTCGGCTCATCGCGGAGACTCCTCGGTAAAGCGGTCGACGAAGTCGCGCGTCGTGCGCCAGGCGCTGCGCCACTGCACGAGCACCTGCCGTCCTTCGTCGGTGATCCGGTAGTAACGCCGCGGCGGCCCGCTGTACGACGGCACGACACGGCTCGTCAGCAGGCCGTTGGCGGAGAGCGCGCGCAGGACCGGATAGATCGTGCCTTCCTTGAACAGCGGCTCGCCGTCCTGTGCCCGCTGCAGTCGCTTGGCAATCTCGTAGCCGTAGAGGTCCTCCGTCGAGGCCGCGAGCACGGCGAGCAGCACGAGAGCCACGAGGCCGGCGTTGAGGTCCTTCTGGAACTTACGCACGTGGCTATCTTCCATTTGTTTATACTATATACATCACAGTACTAAAGATCAATTAGCATTATTTGTCATTCGATAGAGATCGAGTGTCGGCTGGTAGACTGCGAGGTGATGCCTGCGACCCTGACGATCGAAATCACCCCGGAGATTCCTGCGGCGCTGCAGCGGCTTCCGGAACTCGCCGGCAACCTGTTCTTCAGCTGGGATCGGCCGACTCGGGCGCTCTTCGAGGCGCTCGACGGCGACCTCTGGCGGCAGGTGCGCGGCAACCCGAAGCTCCTGCTGCGCTGCATTTCGCAGCAGGCGCTCGATCGCGCCGCTGCCGACGAATCGTATCTGGCCCGCTACCGCGCCGTACTCGCCGCCTTCGATGCGTACCTCGGGGCGCCAGCGATCGAGAGTGCGCCGCTGGTCGCTTACTTCTGCGCCGAATACGGTTTCAACCAGAGCCTGCCGGTCTACTCAGGTGGCCTCGGTGTTCTCGCCGGCGATCACTGCAAGGCCGCGAGCGACGAGCGCCTGAACTTCATTGCCGTGGGCCTTCTGTACGGACAGGGATATTTCTCGCAGACGGTCGATGCCGACGGCGCCCAGCACGCCTCCTATCTCGAGCTCGATCCGCGCGACCTGCCGATCGAGCCCGCCCGCAGCCCGCAGGGCGACTGGATCGCGGTGAGCCTGCCGATCGCCGGACGGGTCGTCCATGCGCGGCTCTGGATCGCCCGCGTCGGCCGCATTCGCGTCGTGCTGCTCGACACCAACATGCCCGAGAATGCGCCCGCCGATCGGGACATCACGCACCGGCTCTACGGTGGCGACGAGGCCGCGCGGCTGCGGCAGGAGATGGTGCTCGGCATCGGCGGCGTCCGCGCGCTGCGCGCGATGGGCCTGGACCCGGCCGTGTGGCACATGAACGAGGGCCACGCGGCCTTCCTGACGCTGGAACTACTGCGCGAGAAACGTGCGAGCGGGCTCGACACGGCCGCGGCGCTCGAGGCCGTGGCCGCGCAGTGCGCGTTCACGACGCACACGCCGGTGGCCGCGGGGCACGACGCTTTCGGTCATGATCTGCTGCTCGCCCACTTCGGCGACTTCCTGCAGGAACTCGGCATCTCGGCCGAGACGCTGCTCTCGCTCGCCCGTGCGCCGCATGCCCCGCACTCGTTCAACATGACGCGACTCGCGCTGAACGGCGCGCGGCACGTCAATGGGGTCAGTCGCCTGCACGGCATCGTCTCTTCCGAGCTGGTCGCCGACCACTGGCCGGAGGTCTCGCCGCAGGAGAATCCGGTCGGTTACGTCACCAATGGCGTGCACGTTCCGACGTTCCTGCATCAGAAGTGGGCCGAGTTCTTCGACCAGGTGACCGGTCCCGACTGGCGCGAGCGGCTGTCGGACGAGGCGTTCTGGAGCGTACTCGAGGGCGTGCCCGATCGTTCGTTCTGGATGGCGGCGCAGACGGTCAAATCCGACATGCTCGCGAGCGTCCGTGAGCGGCTGCGGCGCGAGTTCGCGCGCTCGGGACAGAACCCGGTGCAATGGCGGCACATCGCCCGCTTTCTCGACCCGGCACGGCCCGACGTGCTGGTGATCGGTTTCGCGCGCCGCTTCGCGACCTACAAGCGCGCTTCGCTGCTGCTGCGCGATCGCGCACGCCTCGTCAGGCTCGTCACCGACTCCGATCGTCCGGTGGTGTTCCTGTTCGCCGGCAAGGCGCATCCGGCCGATCTGCCGGGTCAGGCCGTCCTGCGTGAGATCAAGCAGGCGATGCTGGCGCCGGACCTGATCGGCCGGGTGATCTTCATCGAGGACTACGACATCCAGCTCGCGCGCTGGTTGGTGTCGGGCTGCGACGTCTGGCTCAACAATCCGATCGCTACGCTCGAGGCCAGCGGCACTTCGGGCATCAAAGCGGCCATCAACGGCCGGTTGAACCTTTCGGTGCTGGACGGCTGGTGGGCGGAAGGGTTCGCCGAGGACAACGGCTGGGGCATCCCGCCCGTGCAGGTGCAGGACCCGCACCGGCGCGACCAGATCGAGGCGCAGTTGCTGCTCGAGACGATCGAGGGAGACGTCGTGCCGCTCTATTACGAACGCGGCGACCCCGACTTTCCCGGCGAGTGGGTGCGCCGCTGCAAGCGGGCGATGATGTCGGTGATTCCGCGCTTCAACATGCGACGCGTGGTCGCGGATTACGCGCGGGGCATTTACCTGCCCGCGGCGGCGCAGGGTGCCCGGCTTGCAGCGCATGAGGGTGCCGGCGCGCGGACCCTCGCCGCATGGAAGGAAACGGTCCGGCGCGCGTGGCCTGCGGTCGAAGTGCGAGCCCTCGGCGCAGCGATTCGCTCGCTGCCGCGCACCGAGCCGCTTCGGCTGCGGATCGCGGTACGGCTCGCGGGACTCGCGCCGAGCGACGTACGGGTCGAATTCGTCGCGCAGCGCGACCTGCCTGAGAGCCGGCGCGAGCTGCCGCCGCTGGCCTCGTCGCGCGAACGGCGTACCGACGGCACGTGGCGAGCCATGCTGCAGCCAACCGGCGAAACGGAGCCCGATGGCGCGGAGGTATTCGCGCTCGACGCATCGGCGCCCACTTGTGGCCAGTTCCGCGGCGAGATCCGCGTTTATCCCTGGCACGAGCTGCTCTCGCACCCGCTCGAGCTCGGGCTGCTGCGACGCCTCTGACCGTCGCAGCGGATCGCGCAGCGCGGGGTCATCTCAGCGGCCGGGCGCGAGGATCACGGCGCCGAGCGGCGGGAGCGTCAGGTCGAGCGACTCGGCGAACCCCGACGCCGGCTCGGCGCGGCTCTCGACCACGCCGAGGTTGCCGACATTGCTGCCCCCGTAGCAGCGCGCGTCGGTGTTCAGGCACTCGTGGTAGACGCCGGCTTGTGGCACGCCGACGCGGTGCCCGTAGCGCGGCACGGGCGTGAAGTTCAGCGCGACGATCAGGCCCGGTTCCGTCGGCGTGCGGCGCCGCTCGAAGACGAGCACCGAATTCCAGCGGTCGTCGCAGCTCAGCCAGCGGAAGCCCGCCGGCTCGAAGTCGCGCTCGTGCAGGCGCGGGTCCGCGCGATAGAGACGGTTGAGGTCGCCGACGAGCCGGTGCACGCCGGCATGGTCGTCGGCACCGAGCTGCTGCCAGCACAGCTCGCCGCGGAAGTCCCACTCGCGGTCCTGGCCGAACTCGCCGCCCATGAACAGCAGCTTCTTGCCCGGGAACGTCCACTGCCAGGCGAGCAGCAGGCGCAGGTTCGCGAACTGCTGCCAGCGGTCGCCCGGCATCTTGGCGAGCAGCGATCGCTTGAGGTGCACGACCTCGTCGTGCGAGAGCGGCAGCACGAAGTTCTCGCTGTAGGCGTACATCATGCCGAACGTCAGCCGCTCGTGGTGGTAGGCGCGGTGCACAGGGTCCTCGCGCAGGTAGGCCAGCGTGTCGTGCATCCAGCCCATGTTCCACTTCATCGAGAAGCCGAGGCCGCCGTCGTGCGCGGGGCGGCTCACCATGGGCCAGTCGGTCGATTCCTCGGCAATCACGACGGCGCCGGGAAAGCGTGCGTGCACGACGGCATTGAGCTCGCGCAGGAAGTCGATCGCCTCGAGGTTCTGGTGACCGCCGTAGCGGTTGCGGGCGAAGTCTTGGCCCTGGCGCCCATAGTCGAGATAGAGCATCGAGGCCACGGCGTCGACGCGCAGGCCGTCGAAGTGGAACTCCTCGAGCCAGTAGCAGGCGCTCGAGATCAGGAAGGAACGCACCTCGTGCCGCTCATAGTTGAAGACGAGGGTGCCCCAGTCGGCGTGCGCAGCCTTGCGCGGATCCGGGTACTCGTAGAGCGCCGTGCCGTCGAACTGCGCGAGTCCGTGGGCGTCGCGCGGGAAATGTCCCGGTACCCAGTCCAGCAGCACGCCGAGGCCGGCCGCGTGGCAGCGGTCGACGAACTCGCGCAGCCCGTCCGGCGGACCGTAGCGCGCGGTCGGTGCGAACTGACCCGTGACCTGGTATCCCCAGGAGTCGTCGAGCGGATGTTCGGCGATCGGCAGCAGTTCCAGGTGCGTGAAACCGAGATCGCGCACGTAGGGAATCAGCTCGTCGGCGATCTCCACGTAGCTGCGGAAGCCGCCATCGGCGCGTCGCCGCCACGACCCGAGGTGGATCTCGTAGATGCTGAACGGGGCGTGCAGCCAGTCGAGTGCGCGCCGGCGCTCGAGCCATGCGGCATCAGTCCACGGGCGGCACGCCGCCGCGGCCACGATCGATGCGGTGGCCGGCCGCAGCTCGGCGGCACGCGCATACGGATCGCTGCGCAGATGGATCGCGCCACTCGGCCGCGAACGGATCTCGAACTTGTAGAGCTCGCCCGCCGCGAGGCCCGGCACGAACAGCTCCCAGACGCCGCTGACGCCGCGCGAGCGCATCGGGTAGCGGCGGCCGTCCCAGAGGCAGAAGGGCCCGACGACGCTGACGCGCTCGGCGTTGGGTGCCCAGACCGCGAACTGAACCCCGCTGACACCCTGCACCTCACGGACATGGGCGCCGAGGAAGCGCCACGCATCCTGATGGCGCCCGGCGCCGAACAGCCAAAGATCGTCGTCGGTGATCAGTGGGGGGAACGAGTAGGGGTCGAACTGGCTGAAGGAGTTCCCGTGCCCGTCCCACCAGCGCAGCGTGTAAGGGCAGACCAGGTCGCAGCGGCCCTCGGCACCGAAGCAGTCCGAGTCGTCGAGGCGGTGCAGTTCGATCCGCTCGCCGGCGACGACGCGGCTCGCCCCCGGAATCCGCGCGAGCAGCCGGACGTCGTCGTCCGCGCCATGGCGGCCGAGCACCGCGTGCGGATCGTGATGGCGACCTTCGGCGATACGCCGCAGGTCCTCGGCGAATCGGGCGCGCGTCTCGGGACGCCAGGCTTGCATGGGCGGTATAGTCTCACGGACTGCGGAGGCGGAGGCGTATCGTGAGCCCGAAACCACCGGCGCGTGCTTCGTCGGGGCGCTACGTGAGTCGTCTGACCAGCGGCACGCTCGCCGTCGTCATGGCGGGCGGGCGCGGCGAACGGCTCGGCGGTCTCACGGCGCACCGCTGCAAGCCGGCCACACCTTTCGGAGGCAAGTTCCGCATCATCGACTTCGTGCTGTCCAATTGCGTCAATTCCGGCATCCGCCAGATCTCGGTGCTCACGCAGTACAAGGCGCAGTCGCTGATCCAGCACGTGCAGCGCGGCTGGAACTACCTGCGCGGCGAGTTCGGCGAGTTCGTCGAGGTCGTGCCGGCCCAGCAGCAGATCGGCGGGCACTGGTACCGTGGCACGGCGGATGCGGTCTACCAGAACCTCGAGCTCATCCTCTCGCATCGCCCGAAGCACGTGCTGGTGCTCGCCGGCGATCACATCTACAAGATGGACTACGGCCCGATGATCGCCTATCACGTCGAGAAGGGCGCTGACATCACGGTCGGCGTCGTCGAGGTGCCGGTGGCCGATGCGCGCGCCTTCGGCGTGATGACCACGACCGAGTGGAACCGGATCACGAAGTTCACCGAGAAGCCCGCCGAACCCGACGAGATGCCGGGGCGTCCCGGCCTCGCGCTGGCGTCGATGGGCATCTACGTCTTCAACACGAGGCTGCTCGAGAAGCTGCTGCTCGAGGACGCCGCCGATGCCTCCTCGGCGCACGACTTCGGCCGCAACATCATCCCGAAGGCGATCGAGTCGCTGCAGGTGTTCGCCTACCCGTTCCAGGACGTCAAGACCCGTGCCCAGAACTACTGGCGCGATGTCGGCACGATCGACGCCTACTACGAGGCGAACCTCGAACTCGTGCACGTCAAGCCCGAGCTCAACATCTACGACGACGAATGGCCCATCTGGACCTACCAGGTGCAGCAGCCGCCGGCCAAGTTCGTGCTCGATGAGGACGGGCGGCGCGGCATGGCGATCAATTCGGTCGTCTCGGGCGGTTGCATCGTCTCCGGATCGATCGTGCGCAACTCGCTGCTGTTCTCGAACGTGCGCGTCGACGAGTGCTCACGGATCGAGCGCTCGGTGATCCTGCCCAGCGTGCATGTCGGTCGAGGCTGCACGATCGTCAACGCCGTGATCGACGAGGGCTGCGAGATTCCGGATGGGACGAGCATCGGCGTCGATGCAGAGGCCGATCGCACCCGCTTCAGCGTGACGGAGCGCGGCGTCGCACTCGTCACGGCCGACATGCTGCGCACTCCGTGAGCACTGAACGGCCCGGCGACGGCAGGCGGCCACGGCTCGCGGTCGCGATTCTCTGGCACATGCACCAGCCACAGTATCGCGACGCCCTGAGCGGCGAATACGTGCTGCCGTGGACCTACCTGCACGCGATCAAGGACTACGTCGACATGGCGGCCCATCTCGAGCAGTTGCCGTCGGCGCGTGCAGTTGTCAACTTCACGCCGGTGCTGCTCGAGCAGATCGCGGACTACGCGGCGCGGATCGCGGCGCACCTGTCGCACGGCGCACCGCTCGGCGATCCGGTGCTCGCCTGCCTCGGTGACGAACCGCTGCCGACGGAGCCGGAGCGCCGCCTCGCGCTGTTGCGCGCGCTGGTGCGGGCGAACCACGAGCGGCTGATCGCGCGCCATCCGCCGTTTGCGGCCGCTGCGGCGATCGCCCGGGAGGTGGCGACGCCGGAGCGGATCGCCTGGGCGAGCGACGCGCTGCTGCACGATTTGGCGACCTGGTACCACCTCGCCTGGCTCGGTGAGACGGTGCGGCGCAGCGACGCACGCGTCGCCGCGCTCGAGCGCACGGCGCAGGGCTTCGGGCAGGCGCAGCGCCGCGCGCTGCTCGGCATCATCGGCGAGCTCGTCGCGGGCGTGCTGCCCCGCTACCGCGCACTCGCCGCAAGCGGCCGTGTCGAGCTGTCGGTGACGCCGTACGCGCACCCCATCCTGCCGCTGCTGTTCGACCTGCACAGCGCGCGCGAGACGCAGCCAGCGGCCGAACTGCCGCGCCATCGCGCCTATCCCGGTGGCGCCGACCGGGCGGCCTGGCACATCGCCGAGGCGGTGCGCGTGTTCCGCGAGCACTTCGGCTTCGCGCCGGTGGGGTGCTGGCCTGCGGAGGGCGCGGTGAACACCGAGTCGCTCGCGCTGCTCGATGCCGCGGGCTTCCGCTGGGCCGCGACCAGCGCGAACGTGTTGCGGGCCAGCCTCGGCGAGCGCGCCGACGATCCGCGTGCCTACGACCGGCCGTGGCGCATCGCCGACGGCGCTCTGCGCTGCTTCTTCCGTCAGGATCACCTCTCGGACGCGATCGGCTTCGAGTACGCGCGCTGGCACGGCGATCATGCTGCGGCGCACCTCGCGTCGCAGCTCGGGGCGCTCGCCGATCGCTGGCTGGCCGAGGACACCGCCGGACTCGCGGAGCGGCTCGTGCTGATCGCGCTCGACGGCGAGAACGCCTGGGAGTACTACCCCGAGAACGGCTACTGGTTCCTGCGCGCGATGTACACGGCGCTCGCGTCCGACGCGCGCCTCGAACTCGTCACGTTGGCGGATTTCTGCGCGCGCGGCGCGCCGGCCCAGTCGCTGCCGCACGTGACCGCCGGAAGCTGGGTGCACGGCACGCTGTCCACGTGGATCGGCGATGCGGCCAAGAACGCCGCCTGGGACCTGCTCTGCGAGGCCAAGCTCGCCTTCGACGCGACGCTCGCCTCCGGACGGCTCGATGGGGCGGCGCGCCGTGCCGCCGAGCGACAGCTCGCGCTCTGTGAGAGCTCGGACTGGTTCTGGTGGTTCGGCGACTACAATCCGGCCGAGGCCGTGCGCCAGTTCGACGAGCTGTACCGGCGCCAGCTCGCGACGCTGTACCGGCTGCTCGGTCTCGCGCCGCCGGCCGCGCTCGCGCTGCCACTCTGCGAGCGTCGCGGCGATTTCGGCCGGGCGGTCGAAGCCGGCGGCGTCATGCGCCGCTCGCAGCCATGAGCGACGCGGCGGCCGCGGCCGTTCCGCGCGCCGCTCTCGATCGGCGCCGCGCGGGCGTGCTGCTGCATCTGTCGGCGCTCGATGAAGGCGATGGCCGCGGCGCGCTCGGACAACGCGCGCGCGATTTCATCGACTGGCTCGCCGGCGCCGGATTCTCGGTCTGGCAGATCCTGCCGGTAGGGCCGACCGGTGCGGATGGGTCACCGTACTGGGTGCGCTCCGATCATGCGGGCAACGAGGCCCTGCTCGACCTGTCCGAACTGCCGGAAGCGCGCGGCGCCGAGTTCGAGGCTTTCTGCGACCGATCCGCCCACTGGCTCGAGGACTGGGCTCTGCACGAGGCGCTGCGCGCGGCGCACGGTGGTCTTCCCTGGCCGCACTGGCCGGCGCCGCTCCGCGATCGTGAACCGACCGCGCTCGCGGCGGCGCGGCGCGCGCACGCGCACGCGATCTCGCGGTGCATCGCGCGGCAGTTCGCGTTCGATCGGCAGTGGCAGCGGTTGCGCGAGCACGCTGGTTCGCGCGGTGTGCGGCTGTTCGGCGACCTGCCGATCTACGTCGCGCCGGACTCCGTGGAGACCTGGGCGCAGCGCGCACAGTTCCAGCTCGATCCCGCAGGGGCTCCACGCGCGGTCGCGGGCGTACCGCCCGACTACTTCGCCGCCGACGGCCAGCTCTGGGGCAATCCGCTGTACGACTGGGACGCGATGCAACGCGACGGCTTCATGTTCTGGCGGCGGCGTGTCGCCACCGCGCTCGCGCGCTTCGACCTGGTGCGACTCGATCATTTTCGCGGACTCGAGTCGCACTGGGCGGTGCCGGCGGGTGCACCCACCGCGCGCGAGGGTCGCTGGCTGCCGACTCCCGGCGCGGCGCTGCTGGATGCGCTGGCGCGCGATCTCGACGCCGTCGGCGCGGAGCTGCCGCTGGTCGCCGAGGATCTCGGCGTCATCACGCCCGAAGTCGATGCTCTGCGCAGGCGCTTCGCACTGCCCGGCATGCACGTGATCCAGTTCGGTTTCGACGGCAACCCGCGCAACCCGCACCTGCCGCACATGCACGCACGACGCTCGGTCTGCTACACGGGCACGCACGACAACGACACCTGCGCGGGCTGGCTGCAGTCGCTCGACGGGCAAACCCTGCACCGCGTGGAGGCGTATTTCGGCGCGCGCGGCGCCGAACTCGGCGCGGCGATTCTGCGCGCGGCGCTGGTTTCGGTCAGCGAACTCGCGGTCCTGCCGGCGCAGGACCTGCTTGGACTCGACTCACGGGCGCGTTTCAACACGCCCGGCACCACCGTCGGCAACTGGAGCTGGCGGCTCCCCGCAGGCGCTCTCGGTGACGCCATCGCGCGACGGTTTGCGGGGCAGAACCACGATTGCGGCCGCTCGTAAAGCGCCCGTTCAGCCTGTTTTGCTAGCATCGGACCCGAGCCCGACGGAGACCCGCCATGCGCTTCCCGCCCATGCCCCCTCGCACGATTCGCGCCGCGCTCGCGTTGCCGGCAGTCGCGTTCGCGGTCACATTGCTCGCGGGCTGCGCGCTGTTCGCACCGCGGCTCGAGCCGCCCAAGCTCTCGATCGTCGGCGTCGAGCTCGTCAAGGGTGACCTGTTCGAGCAGCGGCTGCGGGCGCGCATGCGGGTGCAGAACCCGAACGACCGCGAGCTGGCCGTCAAGGGCGTCACTTACTCCATCGAGGTCGGCGGTGAGGAGTTCGGTCGCGGGATGTCCGGCAGCAGCTTCGTTGTGCCGGCCGGCGGCGCGGCCGAGTTCGACATGATGATCACGGCGAACCTCGCCGGCACCTTGCTGCGGCTCGCGAGTCGCGCCCAGCAGGGGGAGGGACGCCCAGACGCCCTCGAGTACCGCATCGCCGGCAAGGTCTCGATGGCTTCCGGTGTGCTGCGCTCGATTCCCTTCGAGGACAAGGGCGCCCTGAAGCTGCGCTAACAGGACTCAACGGCAGCACCGGCGGCGAGCCGCCAGTAGAGCGCGACGTACTCGGCGCCGCGACGCGTCCAGGAGAAATCCTGCGCCATGGCGTTCTGCACGAGGCGGCGCCAGACTCGCGGCCTCGCATACAGATCGAGCGCAGCGTTGAGCGCCCGGTCCATCGCTTCGGTGTTGAAGTCGTCGAAGACGATGCCAGTGCCCGTGCCTCGGGCAGGGTCGACGGGCTCGACCGAGTCGGCGAGGCCGCCCGTTCGGCGCACGACGGGGATCGTGCCGTAACGCAGGCTGTACATCTGGTTGAGGCCACAGGGCTCGTAGAGCGAGGGCATCAGGAAGATGTCGGCAGAGGCCTCGATCCAGTGCGCGAGCTCGTCGCTGTAGCCGCGATGGAACAGGACGCGCTTCGGGAAGCGCCGCTGCAGGTCCGCGAAGAACTGTTCGTAGCGCGGCTCGCCGCTGCCGAGCGCGACGAGGCAGAAGTTGCGTCGCGCGAGCAGCGGCGGCAGCACATCGAACAGAAGATCGAGGCCCTTCTGCACCGTGAAACGGCTGACGATGCCGACGAGCGGCGAGCGCGACGTGAAGTGCAGGCCCAGACGGCGCAGGAAGGTGTGCTTGAGTCGTGTCTTGTTGTCGAGCGAATCCGCATCGAAGTGCAAGGGCAGCCAGCGGTCGTGCCGCGGGTCCCACTCGTCGTAATCAACGCCGTTGAGGATGCCGACGAGATCGCCGGCGCGCGCGCGCAGACTGTCCTCGAGACCCATGCCGAATTCGCTCGTGAGGATCTCGCGTGCGTAGGTCGGGCTGACGGTCGTGATGGCGTCGGCGTACATGATCCCGTGCCGCAGCGTGTTGACGACCCCGGCGCGCAGCTCGTCCTGGTGCAGCAGGTGCATCGCATCGCCGAGCCCGACGTCCGCGGCGCGCTCGGCTGCGAAGCGCCCCTGGTAGCCGATGTTGTGGATCGTGAGCACGCTGCGCGTGTCCGCGAACAGCCTGTCCCACGCGTACACCGACTTGAGGTAGAGCGGGCCGAAGCCGGCATGCCAGTCGTTGCAGTGGAGGATTTGCGGCGCCCACTGCAGGCGCTGGCAGATCTCGAGCGTTGCGCGAGTGAAGGCGATGAAGCGCAGGTGTTCGTCGACGTCCTCGGTGTAGAGCCGGCCTCGGCCGAACAGGACGGGGCAGTCGATCAGCAGCAGCGGTGCGTCATCGTCAGGCAGTCGCGCTTCGAGCACCGAATAAACGTAGCGGTGGCCTGCGAACTCGAGCGGTATGCCGGCGAGGCCGGCGAGCGGCCGGGCCCGAGCGAGACCAGGATTGACCGTCGAGTAGCACGGCATGAAGACGCGCACGTCGTGACCGGCGCCGTGCAGGAACTTGCCGAGAGCCGCGACGACGTCCGCGAGTCCGCCAGTCTTGGCGAGCGGAGCGGCTTCGGACGAGAGCAGGGCGACGGACAGGCGCATGCGCTGGGAGTCTACACGCCGCGCGTGACTGCCCGGCGGCACGGCGGCGAGGGCGTCGCGACCGTGCTGCAGGCAGGACGGTCGTGGCCACGCGGCGCGAAGGCGCGCGGCGGTCGTTCGAAGCACTAGAATGAACGGCCCTATGCAGACGACCGGCGGCAACCTTTCGACCCCCGCGCACGTGCTTCCGCCGGCCGGGCCGCCGTTGCTCTCGCGCCGGGTCCTGATCGTGCTGGCGCTGGTGCTGCTCGTCGGCGTGTCGGGCGCCGTCGGCATCGTCGCGGCCGACTGGCCGTTCTGGCAGCGTGTGCTGCGGCTGGCGCAGTTGCCCGACAGCGGCGAATGGCCCGAGTCGTTCTATCAGCCCGTCAGTCGCATCGAGGGCGCGACGCGCGAATTCTTCCCGGCCGCCGCGCCTGATGCCACCAGCATCGACCCTGCGGCGCTCGATGCCGCCGCGCGCTGGGCGGGCGAGCACGAGAGCGTGGCGCTGCTCGTCCTGCACCGCGGGATCGTGCAGCTCGAGCGCTACTGGCAGGGCATGGGGCCGGACCAGCTCTTCTCCGGCCGGGGGATGAGCCGCTCGCTGATCGGCTTCGCCTATGGCTTCGCGGTCGACGAGGGTCGTCTCGACCTCGATGATCCGGTGGAGCGCTTCCTCGACGACTGGCGCGGCGAGCCGCGCGGCCGGATCACGATCCGCCAGCTCATGCAGAACGTCTCAGGGCTCGAGGAGGTGCCGCTCAACGTGCTCGACGTACCGCCGGGAGCCTCGACGCCGGTGCGCCTCGCCCACCTCGCGCGCGGCTTCCTCGGCAAGAATGCACGCCTTGCGCTCGGCTCGGACTTCGCGTCGGTCGCGCTGTCCTTCGGGCTCGCCTATCCGCCCGGCACCCGCTTCGCGTTCTCGAACGCCAATTCGCAGCTTCTGGGCCTGATTCTCGAGCGCGCGACCGGCGAGCCATTCGAGCGCTATGTCGAGCAGCGGCTCTGGAGGCGCGTCGCGGCCGGCCCCGGCGAGTTCTACATGGATCGCGCGCGCGGCATGCCGGCCGTGTACTGCTGCTTCCGGGCCTCGCCGCGCGATTTCCTTCGCTTGGGGGCGCTGCTCGCGAGCGACGGCCGGGCCGGCGACGAGCAGGTTCTGCCGCCAGGCTGGATCGAGCAGATGCGAGCGACTTCGCGCGTCAATCCGCTCTATGGTCTGCAGGTCTGGAGCGGGCGTGCGCCGGCCGGCGTCCGCGAGTATGCGAGCGGCTCGGGCCGCGGAGTCCCGCACGGGGAGGCCTATCTGACCGACGACATCGTCTGGATGGAGGGCGGCGGCGGACGCACCATCTGGGCCTTCCCCGGCGAACGGCTCGTGATCGTGCGGCTAGGGCGCGCGTCGCCGGGCTGGGACGCGTCCGTGTTGCCGAACATGATCCTGCGCGGACTGCGCTGACCGGCACCGCAAGAACCGGGTCGCGCGCGCGTCGCGCTGCCGTACCATGCCGGCCATGTCCACCGCTCCGGTCGCTCGATGTGCCGAACGCGACTTCGCGCGCGTCGCCGCCGCCGTGCGCTTCCTGAGTGCGCGTCGCGACGCGCCGCCGACGCTCGCCGAGGTCGCCGCCCACGTCGGTCTCTCGCCATTCCACTTCAATCGGCTGTTCCGGCGCTGGGCCGGCATCACACCGAAGCGGTTCCTCGGCGTGCTGCGCGCTCAGGCGGCGTCCGGCGCGCTGCGGCGCGGCGAGTCCGTGCTCGCGGCGGCGCTTGGCGCCGGCCTCTCCGGACCCGGTCGGCTGCACGACCTGCTCGTGACGTTCGAGGCCGCGACACCCGGCGAGATCCGCCGGCGCGGCCAGGGTCTCGAGATCCGCTGGGGACGCTGCGCCTCGCCATTCGGCACGCTGACGGCAGCGCAGACGCCGCGAGGTCTCTGTCACCTGGCCTTCGGCGACGAGGCGCGGCACGAGGCGCCTGCGGCGCTGCGCGCGGCCTGGGGTCGGGCGCGCCTGCTGCGCGACGACGCCGTCGCTGCGCGGGTCGTCGCGCAGCTTTGGCCGGCAAGCCCGCCGCAACGCCGGAGCCGGCTCGCTCTGCACGTGGCGGGCACGAACTTCCAGCTGCGCGTCTGGCGGGCGCTGCTCGAACTGGCTCGCGACGAAACGACGACCTACGGCGACCTGGCGCGCGCCCTGCGTGCACCGCGTGCGGCTCGTGCCGTGGGCAGAGCGGTAGGCGCCAATCCGGTCGCCTGGCTCATTCCCTGTCACCGCGTGCTGCGCGAGAACGGTGCGCTCGGTGGCTACCGCTGGGGCGAGGATCGCAAGCGGGCGATGCTCGCGTGGGAAGCGCTGCGGCCGACTGCAGTCCAAGGACCGGTTGAGAGGTGCTGACGGCGTGGGGTGCCGCGTCGATCGGCGCGCGCGGCGTGCGATACTCGGGCGACGATGTCCGGCTCGCGCAGTCCCGTCACCTCGATCAGTGTGGTCGTCGCGGTCGTTGCCGTCGGCTGGGCGATCTACGCGACGCGCCATGCGGCCACTCCCGGTGCAGGCTGGGGCGGAGCGGGCCCGCCGGCAGGCATGGCCGGTGCGGCAGGGGGCGCCGCGCGGCTCGGTGCGCCGCCCGCGGCGC
>JBBILX010000013.1:0-52533 GCA_037444685.1 Gammaproteobacteria bacterium | reverse complement strand
GCGCCGGCGCGGGCGGCCGCGCAGGTCGCCGCCGGCGCGGCCGACGCGGGTGCGGTGCGTCGCTGGTGGAAGCCGGTGGCGGCGACCGGCATCGCGGCGAGTGTGGCAGCGCTCTCTCTCGTCTGGTTGCAGCGTGACGCTGCCGAGGCACCGCCCATCGCAGCCGCACCGACCAGCGTCGCGGCCGAGGAGGTGATCGCGCCGGAGCTCGCAAGCGTGGTGGCGCCGCCGGGGTCGGCGGAAGTCGTGCTTGCGCCCGCGCGCAACGTCGAGCCGGAGAGCTACGTCGTGCCGGCGCTGCCGCCGTCGTCCACCCGACCGGTCGCTTCGGCGCAGCTCGCGAACTTCGTGGTCGCGCACAGCGAGTTCAGCGGTTCGCTCGCGCGGCGCAGCGTCCTCTCGGCTCTCGTCAGTGGCGAAAGTGCGACCGACGGCGCCGCGCCGGTCGGTGTGCCCGCGCCCGCGTCGTCGGGGGCTGGCCGATGACGATCCACAGACGCACCGCGGAGGTTGCGGCTCGTCTTGGGGGCGGCTGGGGACTGGCGTTAGGCGCGCTCGCGGCGTCCGTCGCGCTCGCCGCCGAGGACGCCTATCCGTGGCTCGAACGCATGAATGAGGCGCTGACCACGCGTAACTACGATGGCACGTTTTTCCACGTCCGCGATGGCCGCGTCGAGACGCTTCGGATCATCCATCGCGTGCAGGACGGGCAGGTGCACGAGCGGCTCGTCTCGCTCGATGGGTCGCGACGCGAATTCATCCGCGCTGGCGCCGAGCTGACCTGCATCCTGCCCGATCAGCGCACGGTGCTCGTCGAGCGCGGATCGTCGCCGGCGCCGCTGCTCGGCAACCTGCCGCGTTTCGATGCGTCGACGGCGAGTTTCTACGAGATCGAGCCGGCGCAGCGCACGCGACTGATGGGTCGCGACGCGCGCCTAGTCGTGGTGCGGCCGCGCGACGACTATCGCTATGGGTATCGGCTCTGGATCGACGAGCGGACGGCCATGCCGCTCAAAACCCAGCTCTGCGACGCCTCCGGACGGGCGATCGAACAGATTGTCTTCGCGAGCCTGACCCTGCCGGCGCGCATCCCGGACAGCGCGTTCCAGACCGAAGCCCGGACGGACGGCTATCGCTGGTTGCGTCACGACGGGCTCGCCGCTGGCTCCGGACTCGTCGTCGGGCAGCCAGCCCCCGCTCCTCCGACGTGGACCGCGCGGCGCCTGCCGCCCGGATTCCGCATGACACAGCGGTCGGCACAGCGTCTGCCCGGGATAGACCGTCCGGTCGCCCATCTGGTCTTCTCGGACGGCGTCGCCTCGGTCTCGGTGTTCATTCACGACGCGCCGGCCGGCGAGGCGGCGCCGACGGTCGCGGGCTCGACCCAGATCGGCCCGTCGGCCACCTACACCACCCGCATCGACGGCCACGTGGTCACCGCGGTCGGTGAGGTGCCAGCCGGGACTGTGCGGCTCATCGCCAGCCAAGTCCGGCCCGAGGCGCCCGTCGCGGCGGCGCGTTCGGTTGCCGAGGACGGCGTCGCGGTGGGCGCCAGGCCGCGCCGGCCGGGCGAGGGCGCGCGCGAGGCGGGACCCCCGCGTCGCGAGCAGGCGCGTCCGGCTTTCGCGCCGGCCGAGCCGACGCGTTGACCCCGTCGGTCGACGCGCGGGCGGCGAGCCCTGATCCGGGCGAGCCGGCGCTGCGCCTGCTGATGCGAGAAGGCTGCGAGCTCTGCGAGCAGATGCGTGAGCAACTCGCCGAGCTCGCTGGTCGCTGCCCGCTGCCGCCCGTGGTGCTCAGCGACGTCGACGACGACCCTTCCTGGCAGAGGCGCTATGGTCTGAAGATCCCCGTTCTGCTCTGGGGCGATGTGGCGATCGCGGTCACCCGGCTCGATCCAGAGGAGATCCTGCGTCTGTTCCGATTCCGCTGACGCAAGCCGTGCGCAGTCGGGGCCGCTATACTTTCGGGCTTCATGCCCAATATCCGCAATTTCTCGATCATCGCGCACGTCGATCACGGCAAGTCGACGCTTGCCGACCGACTGATCCAGCTCTGCGGCGGCCTCGCCGCGCGCGAGATGCAGGACCAGGTCCTCGACTCGATGGAGCTCGAGCGCGAGCGCGGCATCACCATCAAGGCGCAGAGCGTCACGCTCCACTACGACGCGCGCGACGGTCAGCGCTACCAGCTGAACCTCATCGATACGCCCGGCCACGTGGATTTCTCCTACGAAGTGTCCCGATCGCTGGCAGCCTGTGACGGCGCGCTGCTGGTCGTCGATGCCTCGCAGGGCGTCGAGGCGCAGAGCGTCGCCAACTGCTACACGGCGATCGAGCAGGGTCTCGAGGTGCTGCCGGTCATCAACAAGATCGACCTGCCATCCGCAGACCCTGACAAGGTCCGGCGCGAGATCGAGGAGATCATCGGCATCGACGCCTCGGAAGCCTGTCTGGTCAGCGCCAAGACGGGTCAGGGTGTCGACGAACTGCTCGAGGCCATCGTGCGGCGCATTCCCGAACCCAAGGGCGACCCGGAGGCGCCGCTGCAGGCGCTGATCGTCGACTCGTGGTTCGACAACTATGTCGGCGTGGTCTCACTGGTGCGCATCTTCAACGGGACGCTGCGCACGGGCGACAGGATCCGGGTGATGTCCACCGGACGCTGGTGGCAGGTGGACAAGCTGGGCCGCTTCACGCCGAAGTCCGTGCCGGCGCGCGAACTGACCGCCGGCGAGGCTGGCTTCGTGATCGCCGGCATCAAGGACATCGACGGCGCGCCGGTCGGCGACACGATCACCCTCGACGCACGTCCGTGCGCGGCCCCGCTGGCCGGCTTCAAACAGATCAAGCCGCGCGTGTTCGCCGGCCTGTTCCCCGTCAACAGCGAGGACTACGAGTCCTTCCGCGACGCGCTCGCCAAGCTGCGTCTCAACGACTCGGCGCTGCACTACGAGCCGGAGGTCTCCGGGGCGCTCGGCTTCGGCTTCCGCGTCGGCTTCCTCGGCCTGCTGCACATGGACATCGTGCAGGAGCGTCTCGAGCGTGAGTACAACCTCGAACTCGTGACCAGCGCGCCGACTGTCGTCTACGAAGTCGCCTGCAGTGACGGCAAGACGATTTACGTCGACAACCCGGCGAAGCTGCCGGGACCGAACGAGGTGGTCGAGATCCGCGAACCCCTCATCGTCGCGAACATCCTCGTGCCTCCCGATTATGTCGGCGCAGTGCTCCAGCTTTGCAGCGAGAAGCGTGGACGCCAGAAGAAGATGCAGTACCTCGCGAGCCAGGTGTCGCTGCAATACGAGCTGCCGCTGGCCGAGGTCGTACTCGACTTCTTCGACCGGCTCAAGTCCGCGAGCCGTGGTTACGCTTCATTCGACTACGAGTTCAGCCACTTCGAGGCGGCGCCGCTGGTCAAGCTCGACATCCTGATCAACGGCGACCGCGTCGATGCGCTCTCGATCATCGTGCATCGGGACAGCGCGTATCAGCGCGGGCGCGAACTCGTCGACAAGATGCAGGAGCTGATCCCGCGGCAGATGTTCGAAGTGGCCGTGCAGGCGGCGATCGGTAGCCACGTCATCGCGCGCGCGACCGTCAAGGCGCTGCGCAAGAACGTGCTCGCCAAATGCTACGGCGGTGACGTCAGCCGCAAGCGTAAGCTGCTCGAGAAGCAGAAGGAAGGCAAGAAGCGAATGAAACAGGTCGGGTCGGTCGACATCCCGCAGGAGGCCTTCCTCGCCGTGCTGCAGATCGGTCGCAAGTGACATGCTGATCCAGCAGCTGATCGCAATACTGTCCTGGCTGGCGTTGCCGGTCGCGCTCGTCTGCATCGTCGACGACTGGTTCCTGAGGCCGCGACGTCAGGCGCGGGCGCCGGCCGGGGTCGGCACCGACGCCGGCACCGATCCTTGGCCAATGCGCGTCCTGTATGGGGTGCTGCCGCTGCTGATCCTCGTCGGCGTGTACCGGCTGCTGACGGCCGAGCGCATGGACTTCTCGGTCGTGCTCGTCGCGATCACCGCCCTCTCCGGCGCTGTCTGGGCCCTCGACCGTTTGCTGCTGCGCCGCTGGCGCGCCACGCTCGCTGAGCGGCGCGGCCGGGATCCGCAGGCGATCGCCGAACCGGGCACTGTCGACTACGCGCGCAGCTTCTTTCCGGTCGCGGCCATCCTGCTGGTGCTGCGCTCGTTCCTGTTCGAGCCCTACCGCATTCCGTCCGATTCCATGATGCCGACGCTGCTGGACGGCGATTTCATCCTCGTCAACAAGTACTCGTACGGGCTGCGCTGGCCGGTCACGCACCGGGTCTTCTACGAGGTCGGTCGGCCGGCGCGCGGCGACATTGCGGTATTCCGCTTTCCCGACGATCCCGCCGTCAATTACATCAAGCGCGTCGTTGGACTGCCGGGGGATCTCGTCGAGGTGCGCGGCGACCGGCTCATCGTCAACGGCGAACCCGTGCCATTCCAGGAAATCGGGCGTTACGACGACGGCTGCTACGTCAACATGCGTCTCGCCGAGGAACAGATCGGCGGCCGCCGGCACCGCGTGCTGCACTGCCTGACGGGCGACTCGATCGTCGTGCCGCCCTTGCCGGGCTGCCCCCGCGAGATTGGGCAGTCCTACGTCTGCGAAGAGTCGGGCGGGATGGATCGCGGCGATGCCGGCGACCGCCAGATCCGGGTACCCGAGGGCAGCTATCTGATGGTCGGTGACAATCGCGACAACAGCTACGACGGCCGCTACTGGGGCTTCGTGGATGAGAAGCTGTTGGTCGGCAAGGCCACCCGGATCTGGTTCAATTGGGACCTGCAGCGTTCGGGCGGCCCGCAATGGAGCCGCATCGGCATGTCCATCGACTAGGGAGGTTTCGCATGTATCGGCGCCAGCGTGGCATCACTTTCCTCGGCTGGGTCTTCCTGCTGATACCGGTGGCGTTGCTCGTCTACGTCGGTATCAGGCTCACCCCGATCTACCTCAACGCAACCAAGGTCTCGCGCGTCTTCGAGCAGGTTCGCCAGGAGTACTCCGGTCAGGAGTCGATCTCGCAGACCAGCCTGCGCTCGGCGCTCGGCAGGCGTTTCGATGTCGAGTACATCGACCGCCCGGACTACAAGGACGTCGTCATCCGCAAGACCGGCGACGGCTGGCAGCTCGAGGTAGCCTACGAGGAGATCGTACCGATCGTTGCCAACGTCTCGCTGCTGGTCGATTTCGAGCACAGTGTCACGATCCCCTGAAGGGGACCTGCTGGCCATGCCCTCGGGTCCCTCGCAGGAATGGATGCGCCGTCACCTCGGCTGCGAAGTCGGCGACCCGGCCCTGCTGGCGGCGGCCCTGACGCATCGGAGCGCATCGAGTCGCAACAACGAGCGGCTCGAGTTCCTCGGCGACGCCGTGCTCAATCTCGTCGTCGCCGAACAGTTGTATCGACTTTATCCGGCAGCCAGCGAGGGTGACCTGAGCCGCCTGCGCGCCCGCGTCGTCAGCGCCGAACCGCTAGCGGAGGCTGCGCAGCGCATCGGGCTCGGCGATCACCTGATGCTCGGCGCGGGCGAGCTCAAGAGCGGCGGCTTCCGCCGTCGGTCGATCGCCGCCGATGCGCTCGAGGCGCTGATTGGCGCGATCTACCTGGACCGCGGCCTCGAGGTGGCGCGCGACGCCGTGCTGCGGCTGCTCTCGGAGCGGATCGCCGGCGCGCCCGACCCGGCCACGCTCAAGGACTCCAAGACGCGGCTGCAGGAGTACCTGCAGTCCCGTGCACTGCCGCTGCCGTCCTACACGGTGGAGGCGGTGGAGGGCGAGCCGCACGCACAGCGTTTCCGCGTGCAGTGCCGGGTGGACTCGCTCGGTCGCAGCGGGCGCGGTGAGGGTACCAGCCGCAGGCGGGCGGAGCAGGAGGCCGCGCAGCGCGTGCTCGAGCAGTTGCCGGAGGCGTCGTGAGCGGGACTGGCGCAGCTCCGGTGAACGCGCAGACAGAACCGCTGCGGGCCGGCTTTGCCGCGCTGGTCGGACGCCCCAATGTGGGCAAGTCGACGCTGCTCAACGCGCTCTGCGGCGAGAAGCTCTCGATCGTCACGCCGCGTCCGCAGACCACTCGCCATCGCGTACTCGGGATCGTCAACCGACCAGGCGTACAGATCGCCTTCGTCGATACACCAGGGTTGCATCGCGGGCAGCGGCGCGCGCTGAATCGGACGATGAACCGCACGGCGGCCGCCGCGCTGGCCGATGCCGATCTCGTGGTGTTCGTGGTCGAGGCGCTGCGCTGGACCGAAGAGGATGCGGTGGCCCTCGAGCGCATCCGCCGCGCCGGCAAGCCGGTCGTCGCCGTCGTCAACAAGGTCGATCGTGTCCGACCGCGCGAGCGTCTGTTGCCATTCATCGATGAGCTCGCCGGCCGGGCCGATTTTCGCGACATCGTGCCGGTGTCAGCGCTGCGCGCCGACAATCTCGAGCGCTTGCTGGAGGTCATCGCAAGGCATCTGCCCGAGTCGCCGCAGCTCTTTCCCGCGGATGTCGTGACCGATCGCGACCTGCGGTTCCGCATAGCGGAGATCATCCGCGAGAAGCTCACGCTCGAGCTGAACCAGGAGGTTCCGTATGGCATTGCGGTCGAAGTGGAGTCGCTGACCCGTGAGGAGGGGCGGGTCGTCGTCGCGGCGGTGATCTGGGTGGACCGTCAAGGCCAGAAGCCGATCGTCATTGGTGCGGGCGGGGAGCGTCTAAAGCGCGTCGGCAGCGCCGCGCGCCGCGAGCTCAATGCGCTGACCGGCGAGCGCTTCCACCTGACGCTCTGGGTCAAGGTCCGCGAAGACTGGGCCGACAACGCGCAGGCCTTGCGCGCGCTCGGACTCGAATGACGGGCGCGCGCAAGCGCGAGAGCCTGCACGCGGCATTCGTGCTGCATCATCGTCCCTGGCGCGACACGAGCCGCATCCTCGAGGTCTTCACGCGGGACCACGGGCGCCTGACGCTGTTTGCGCGCGGGGTGCGCGGCACTCGCGCGCCGCTGGCCTCCATACTGCTGCCGTTCCAGCCGCTGCTGGTCGCCTGGAGTGGGCGCGGCGATGCGGGTCAGCTCACGCGCGCCGAAGCGGTGGCGGCACCAATGCTGCCCCCGGCAGCCGTGATGCCGGCCTACTATCTGAACGAACTGGTACTACGACTGACCGCACGCCACGACCCGTTGCCGGCGCTGTTCGATGCCTACGCCGAATCGATGGAGGCGCTGCGCTGCGGTGCCGAGCCGGCGCGACCTCTGCGGCTGTTCGAGAAGCGCCTGCTCGATCTGCTGGGCTATGGCATCGACCTGCTGCACGAGGCGCGCAGCGGCGAACCGGTACGGCCCGGGCGGCAGTATCATTTCAGCCCGTCCGAGGGCCTGCGCGTCCTCGACTGCGCGACCGGGGCGAAGCAGGAGCCGGGCCTTGCGGGCAGCTCGCTGCTCGAACTGCACGCCGGGACGCTTGCGGACCCGCGCAGTCTCGATGATGCGCGCCGACTGCTCCGGGCGGCGCTGGCCCCGCTGCTCGAGGGCCGCGAGCTCGCCACGCGCGCGGTCGCGCGCTCGGTGTCGAGCCGACGGCGTCCGCCGCGCCCGGCCGGTCAATGAACGAGGTCTGCAGGAGGGTCCCGTGTCCCCGATCGCCCTGGGCGTCAACATCGACCACGTCGCCACGCTGCGTCAGGCGCGCCGCGTAAGCTACCCGGATCCCGTGCATGCTGCGCTCGCGGCCGAACAGGCCGGTGCGGACAGCATCACGCTGCACCTGCGCGAGGACCGGCGCCACATCCAGGACGCGGACGTCTTCGCGCTCGCCGGGTTGTTGCAGACACGCATGAACCTCGAGATGGCCGTCACGGAGGAGATGCTCGGGATTGCACGGCGCGTCAGGCCGGCGGACTGCTGTCTGGTACCCGAGCGACGCGCCGAGGTCACCACCGAGGGCGGGCTCGACGTGGTGGCGCAGCAGGCGCGGCTGCGCGAGAGTTGCGCACTGCTCGCCTCGGCCGGCATCCGCGTGGCGCTGTTCATCGATCCGGATCCGCGGCAGATCGAGGCCGCGGCGGCGATCGGCGCGCCGGTCGTCGAACTACACACCGGGTCGTACGCCGAGGCGCGCGGCGGTGGCCGGGCTGTCGAGCTCGAGCGGCTGCGCGCCGGGGCGAGACTCGCGGCGGGTCTCGGGCTCGAAGTGCATGCCGGGCACGGGCTGCACTATCACAACGTCCAGCCGGTCGCCGCGATCGCCGAGATCGTCGAGCTCAATATCGGCCACGCGATCATCGCGCGGGCGGTCTTCTGCGGTCTCGCCGCTGCCGTGCGCGAAATGCGCGCGCTGATGCAGGCGGCGCGCACATGATATTCGGCATCGGCGTGGACGTGCTCGAAGCGAAGCGCGTCGACGAGGTTTACCGCCGATATGGCGAGCGCTTCGTCGAGCGCCTGCTGATGCCGGCCGAGCGCGAGCAGCTCGCGCGCACGCGGCGGCCCCAGCGCTTCCTGGCGATGCGTTTCGCCGCCAAGGAAGCCATCGTCAAGGCCATGGGCACCGGCTTCGCTCACGGCGTCTGGATCCGCGACGTCGGCGTGGTGCAGAACGCGTGGGGGCGGCCCGAGGTCGTCTACTCGGAGCGCGGGGAGAGCCTGCGGCGGTCGCTCGGCATCGGTGAGGGGCACGTGACGCTGACCGACGAGGCGGGTCTGGTCGTTGCCGTGGCCGTGCTGCTGAGGGCGGTGGCGTGAACGTGCTCGTTTTCGACATCGAGACGGTCCCCGATCTCGACTACGGTCGCCGGGTACTCGGCCTCGACGGCCTGGCCGACGAGCAGGTGGGCAAGGCGATGTTCGCTCTGGCCCGCAATGAGCGGGGCAGCGAATTCCTGCCGCACGAGCAGCAGCGCATCGTGGCGATCTCCTGTGTGCTGCGCGCGCGGGACAGCCTCAGGGTCTGGAGTCTTGGCGATCTGCAGTCCGGCGAAGCCGAGCTCGTGCAGCGGTTCTTCGACGGCATCGAACGCTACACGCCCGATCTCGTCTCGTGGAACGGTGGTGGCTTCGACCTGCCGGTGCTGCATTACCGTGCCATGCGCTGGGGCATCGCTGCAACGCGCTACTGGGACACGGGAACCGAGGACCAGAGCTTCCGCTTCAACAACTATCTCAGCCGCTATCACTGGCGCCACGTCGATCTGATGGACGTGCTGTCGGGCTACCAGTCACGCGCCCGCGCGTCGCTGGCGAGCGTCGCCGCGCTGCTCGGACTGCCCGGCAAGCTCGGCTTCTCGGGCGCGCAGGTCTGGGAGGCGTGGCTGGCCGGCAATCTGGCCGGGATCCGCCGCTACTGCGAGACGGATGTGCTCAACACCTGGCTGATCTACCTGCGCTTCGAGCGCATGCGCGGCCGGCTGTCGCCGCAACGTGAGGAAGAAGAGATCGATCGCGTGCGCGAACTGCTCGAGCAGTCCGACGAGCCCCACTTCGGCGAATTCCTCGAAGCCTGGGACGCCGCTGCGGAATGAAGCCGCCGCTCGGACCGCCCGAGGAGGGCGAGGTCATCGCTCTCAATCAGCAGGGCGCCGGCGTGCTGCGGGACGGCAAGACCGTGTTCGTGCCCGGCGCGCTGCCTGCCGAGCGCGTGAGCTACCAGCGTCGGGCCAGGCACCGCCAGCATGACGACGGCGAACTGCTCGAGGTGCTGAGGCCCGCTCCCGAGCGCGTCGCACCGCGCTGCCCTCATTTTGGCGCGTGCGGGGGCTGCGCATTGCAGCACCTCGAACCCGCCGCGCAGCTCGCGTTCAAGCAGCGGCAGGTCGCCGAGGCGCTGCGGCGCATCGGCCGGAGCGAGCCGGCACGCTGGCTCGAGCCGCTGCGCGGACCGGTCTGGAACTACCGGCGCCGGGCACGTCTCGGCGTCAAGTATGTCGCCAAGAAAGGGCGTTTGCTGGTCGGATTCCGCGAGCGCGGCGGGCGCCATGTCGCCGATCTGACGGGTTGCGAGGTCCTCGCGCCCCCGATGGATCGCCTGCTCACGCCGCTGGCGACGCTGATCGGCGCGCTGTCGATCCGCGAGCGGGTGCCGCAGATCGAGGTCGCGATCGCCGATCTGACCGTGCTCGTAATGCGTGTGCTCGCCCCGCCGTCGGCGGCCGATCGCGAGCTGCTGGCGGCTTTCGAGCGCGAACGCGGCTGCCGGATCGTGTTGCAGAGCGGCGGCCTCGACAGCGTCGCCGCGCTGGACGGCAACGCGGTGCCGATGCTCCGCTATCCGCTGCCGGAGTTCGGCCTGGACCTCGAGTTCCAGGCCACCGACTTCGTGCAGATCAATGCCGAGGTCAATCGTCGGCTGATCGGCCTCGCGATCGAGCAGCTCGGGCCTCTGGGCGGGGCTCGCGTGCTGGACCTCTTCTGTGGTCTCGGCAATTTCACGCTGCCTCTGGCCACGCGCGCCGATTCGGTCACGGGCGTCGAGGGCGATGCCGGTCTCGTCGAACGCGCACGGCGCAATGCCCGCCGTCACGGTCTCGGCAGTGTTGACTTCCACGTCGCGAACCTGATGGATGACGCCGTCGCCGACGCATCCTGGGCACGCGGGGCCTTCACGCACGTGCTGCTCGATCCGCCCCGTACCGGCGCGCGTGAGGTCCTGCCGCTCGTCGCGAGACTCGCACCGCGTCGGGTGGTCTATATATCCTGTCACCCGGGCAGCCTCGCGCGCGATGTCGGTCTGCTCGTGCACGAACACGGCATGCGGTTGCTGGCCGCCGGAGTGATCGACATGTTCCCGCATACGACGCACATCGAGTCGGTCGCGGTCCTCGAACCCGGAGGACGAAGCCCGTGACGCTCGGCCCCATCATGATCGACCTCGCAGGGACGGAGCTGTCGGCCGAGGAATGGGAGTTGCTGCGGCATCCCCTCATCGGCAGCGTGATCCTGTTCGCGCGCAATTACCGAGATCCGGCGCAGCTGACGCGGCTCGTCGCCGACATCCACGCCGCCTCCACGCCGGCGCCCCTCGTCGCGGTCGATCACGAAGGCGGGCGCGTGCAGCGTTTTCGCGCCGGCTTCTCCATCCTGCCGTCGGCGCGACGTATCGGACACGAGTACGACCGGAACCGCGAGAGCGGCCTCGCATGGGCTCGTGAACTGGGCTGGCTCATGGCGGCCGAATTGCGCGCCGCCGGAGTCGATCTGTCGTTCGCGCCCTGCGTCGATCTCGACTACGGGGTCAGCGAAGTCATCGGCGACCGGGCCTTTCACGCACGCTCAGCGGTGGTCGCCGAGCTGTCGGTGGCTTACATGCACGGCATGCGGGACGCCGGCATGGTGGCCACCGCCAAGCACTTTCCGGGTCACGGCGCGGTCGTCGCCGACTCTCACCTCGTGCTGCCGGTCGACCGTCGGGCACTCGTCGACCTCGAGCCCGATCTCGCGCCGTATCGACTGCTCATCGCCAATGGCCTCGCGGGTGTCATGGTCTCGCACGTCGTCTACCCCGACGTCGACTCGCGGCCAGCGAGCCTCTCGCCGCGGTGGATTCGCGGCGTGCTGCGCGAACAGCTGCGCTTCCAGGGCGTGGTGTTCGCAGACGATCTGTCGATGAAGGGCGCCGTGGCAGCGGTCGGCGACGTGGTCGAGCGGGCCCGGCTCGCGCTCGAGGCGGGTTGCGACGTCCTGCCGGTCTGCAACGACCGCGAAAGCGTGCTGACGCTGATCGACCGTCTCGACGTCGCGGTCGACGGCGCTGCCGCACTGCGTCGCGTCCGTCTCCGAGGCCGCCCGGTTGCCGCACCGGGCAGCTTGCAGGCGTCGGCGCGGTGGCGTGCGAGCCAGGAACTGCTGGCCCGGGCGGCCGCGACACCGACCCTGACATTGCAGTCCTGAAGACCGTACGCCGGCCGGAACGTCCGGGTGTCAGCTTCCGCCCGGGCGGTTGCCCTGCGCCGGCGTCACCAGCGCAATGACGCCGAACGCGGGATGATCGTAATAGTGGCGTTCGTAGAACCTCACGCGCCGGCTCTCGTTGAGCGCATAGCTGGCCCCGGCGGCATAACGCAGCGCGAAACCCAGATGCAGGTAGGTCCCGCGCTCGAGGTAGACGAGCCCACTGAGCCCCGGAACGTTGACGCCGAGCTGGTCGAGCCTGAAGCCGGCGCGAGAGCCCCACGAGCTCGCGGTTTGTGTCCAACCGACGTGCGCCAAAGGCTCGTAGGCGCCGCTGGAGGCCAATCGGGCGCGCAGGTCCGCGAGCTGCAGTTCACCGGCCGGCAATCGAGCGACGAACCGGCCGACCTGCGCGGCGCCGCTGCGCTCTCCGCCATCGGCCGACGAGCCGCGCGCCGAGCGCGTCGCTGACATGGCCCAGTCCTCGCTGCTCGATGGGCCGTCGCTGAGACGGAAGACGAGTATCTCTACGCGATAGACCGGGGACGCCGCAGCCTGCGGCAGCGCGACCGTCGGCAGGCCTGCGATGATCAGCGCGAGCACCCATCTCATGGGCAGGATGATAACCGATGCCTCTTGACCGAAGATGGCGGCCGGCGTCGCGCAGCGTCAGGCCGGGGCCACTGCACCGCCGGCGAGCTCGCCGAGCAGGGCGCTCACGAACTCGAAGCGCGACTCGTCGGTCTCGAGATCTGCCGAGACGCGCAGCTTCAGTGGACCCTCGAGCCGGAAGCGGCGTGAGCGGTCCTGAATCAGACGCAGGACGGCACGCGGATCCACGCCGCTCTTCTCCTCGAACAAAAGGTAGCCGCCATGCACCCCGAAGTCCATGCGCCGGATGCCGAGCGCGCGCGCGCGGGCGCGCAGCCGCGCGATGCGCAGCAGGTTGGCTGCCGGAGGCGGGATGGGACCGAAGCGGTCGACGATCTCCTCGAGCAGGTCGTCGATCTGACGATCGCCCGGTGCCGCGGCGATGCGCTTGTAGAGCGACAGGCGGACGTGCACGTCCCCGATGTAGCTCTCAGGGAACAGGGCCGGCACCCGCATCTCGACCTCTGTCTGGACCGACAGCGGCGCATCGAGCGCGGGCGCCTGGCCCGCCCGCAGCGACTGGACTGCGCGCTCGAGCATGTCGAGGTACATCGCGAGACCCACCTCCATCATCTCGCCACTCTGGTCCTCGCCGAGCAGTTCGCCTGCACCGCGAATCTCCAGATCGTGGGTCGCGAGCACGAAGCCGGCACCGAGTTCCTCGAGGGACTCCAGGGCCTCCAGCCGTTTCAGTGCATCCTGGCCGAGTGCCTTGCGCGGTGGCGTGATCAGGTAGGCATAGGCGCGATGGTGCGAGCGTCCGACCCGCCCGCGCAGCTGATGCAGCTGCGCGAGCCCGAAGCGGTCCGCGCGATTGATGATGATCGTGTTCGCGGTCGGCACGTCGATTCCGCTCTCGATGATCGTCGTGCAGAGCAGCACGTTGAAGCGCCGATGGTAGAAATCGACCATCAGCTGCTCGAGGTCCCGCTCGCGCATCTGGCCGTGGCCGATCCGGATCTGCGCTTCCGGCACGAGCTTGGCGAGTGTGACACCGATCCTTTCGATGTCACGGATTTCGTTGTGGACGAAGTAGACCTGGCCGCCGCGGCGCAGTTCGCGGAGCATCGCTTCGCGAAGCGAGGCATCGTGCCACTCCGTCACGAACGTCTTGATTGCGAGACGCTCCGCCGGCGGCGTCGTGATAAGCGACAGTTCGCGCAGACCGCCGAGTGCCATGTTCAGGGTGCGCGGGATCGGGGTCGCGGTCAGCGTCAGCACGTGCACGTCGCTGCGCAGCGTCTTGAGTTTCTCCTTGTCGCGGACGCCGAAGCGGTGCTCCTCGTCGACGATCACGAGACCCAGTGACCGGAAACGCACCTGGGCGTGCAGAAGCCGGTGCGTCGCGATCACGATGTCGACGGTGCCGCGCTCGATGGCCTCGACGACGGCGTCGGCCTCCTTGCCGCTACGGAACCGCGACAGCACTTCGATGCGCACGGGCCAGTCGGCAAATCGGTCGCGAAAGTTGTTGTAGTGTTGCTGCGCGAGCAGGGTGGTCGGTGCGAGCACCGCGACCTGATGCCCCGCCTCCACGGCGACAAACGCGGCGCGCATTGCCACCTCGGTCTTGCCGAAGCCGACATCGCCGCAGACGATGCGGTCCATCGGCTGGGAGCCCGCGAGGTCGGCTATCACCTTCTCGATCGCCTCGGCCTGATCGGCGGTCTCTTCGAACGGAAACGCATTGGCGAAGCGCTGATACTCGAGCTCACCGACCGCCAGCGGACGGGTGGTGCGTGTCTTGCGCCTCGCGTACAGGTCGAGCAGTTCGGCGGCCACGTCCCGCACCTGCTCGGCGGCGCGGCGGCGCGCGCGCGCCCACTGATCGGTACCGAGCTTGTGGAGCGGGGCGCTCTCGGGCGAGGCGCCTGTGTAGCGACTGATAAGATGCAGCGAGTGCACGGGCACGTAGAGGCGGTCGCCGTCCTGGTACTCGAGGGTGACGAACTCGCCGCGCTGGTCGCCGACGACCATCGACTGCAGACCGACGTAGCGGCCGACCCCATACGTCTCGTGGACCACCGGGGCGCCGGGGGCGAGATCCTGGATGTCGCGGAGTATGGCGTTCGGATCGGCCGTGCTCCTGCGCCGGCGGCGCTCCTGGCGGGCGCGGCTGCCGAACAGCGCCGCTTCCGGCAATACGCGCAGCGGCGGCGCGGTGAGGCTGAGCCCGGCGGACTCGGGCGCGATCACAATGCCGAGCCGGGCCGAGTCGGCGAGGAATGATGTCCAGCCGTCATAGACACGTGCATCGAGCATGGCGCCGCGCAGCAACTCGGCGACGACTTCGCGGCGGCCCGGCGAGTCGACGGCGAGCAGCACGCGTCCCGCGAACTCATCGAGCATGGCGCCGAGCGGCGCCAGCGGCCGTTCGCTGCGCAGATCGAGCCGCAGATCGGGCAGCGCCTCGGTCGGGTAGTGCCGTCGCGTCGCATCGTCGGGCGGGTCGGCGCTGGATCGCAGCAGGTCGACGCGCGGGTGCGCGGCGAGCGCCTGCCGAACGTCCGTGGCGCTCAGGTAGATCTCGTCCGGCGCGAGCAATGGTCGTTCGAGGTCGTGTCGGCGCTCCTCGTAGCGCGCCGCGATCGTGGCCGCACCCGCCTCGATCGCCGTCTCGACGCCCTCGTCGAGCACCCACGTGGTGCCGGATGGCAGATAGTCGAATACCGTCGAGGTCGCATCGAAGAACAGCGGCAGGTAGAACTCGATCCCGCCTGGCGCGAGGCCCTCGCTGACGCCGCGGTAGATCACGCTGCGCGTCGGATCGCCCTCGAAGCGCGTACGCCAGCGGCGGCGAAACGCGCGGATCGCGTCGGTATCGAGCGGCAGTTCGCGCGCCGGCAGCAGCCGCACGCGCTCGAGGACGGTGCCCGAGCGCTGGGTCTGCGGATCGAACTGTCGGATCGCTTCGATCCGGTCGTCGAAGAGGTCGATACGCAGCGGCGCTGTGGCACCCATCGGGAATACGTCGAGCAGCGAGCCGCGCAACGCGAACTCTCCCGGCGCGCCGACCTGGCCGACGGCGGCATAGCCGCATTCGACCAGGCGATGCCGGAAGGCCTCGAGGCCAAGCGTGTCACCGACCGCGAGCATGAAGCTGCGGCTCGCGACATAGCTCGTCGGCGGCAGGCGCTGGACCAGCGTGTCAGCGGTGAGCAGCACGATGCCGCGGCCCAGTGTCGGCAGCTCCGCGAGCGCCTGCAGCCGCTCGGAGACGATGTCCGGGTGAGGCGAGAAGACGTCGTAGGGCAGCACCTCCCAATCGGGGAGCACCAGGGTGCGCAAAGTGCCGCTCGAGAAGAACTCGAGCTCGGCTCGTCGACGGTCGAGCTCACGGCTGTCGGTGGTGACGACGACGAGGGGCGCTGCGGCGATCGCAGCCGCTTCCACGATCAGCAGCGAACTGGCGCAACCATGGAGCTGCCGCCACTCGACGCGTGGATGATCGGGGTCTGGCAGCAGCGGGCGGAGCATCGACGGCGCAGGGGCGCGCGCGGGCGCGGGGCCGCGAAGCTTACCGGAATCCGCGGCGCTCAGCTGCTGCGGACGACCGTGTGCAGGACCAGGTCGCGCTCGAAGTAAACCGTGAAGCCGTCGTATTCCCAGCGGGAGATCGGCGGCTCGCCGACTGCAGCGATGCGATTACGGGGCGCACCGAAGCGGGCCTCGACAGCCGTCATGCTCATGCCGCGACGCGGCGTCTCCACGGCGGCGGGCCGCAGCTGCACCTGGCCGTCGACGATGATGAGCTCGGCCCGGGCCGGAGATGCCGAGGCCGCGAGCAGCGCGAGCAGGGCGCCGGCGCGGCGCGGCGGGCGGGGAATGCGCCTGGTCATATGCGATGCCTCCAGCAGCGAGCGACGGCGAAAATATAGCATCGGCGCCCGTCACGGGCGCCGCCCGTCGCGGCGTGGCCGGCGCGGTCCGTGACGCATGCCCGCTTTTCGCCCAGCGACGGGCCTGTGGTTAAATGGCGGCACCGGGGCCTGGCCCTGTCCTAGACGCGCTTCCCCGTCCCCCGATCGATGTACCAACCGCTCGCCCTGTTCGTCGGACTGCGCTATGTGCGCGCCCGATCGCAAGGGTTCTTCGTCTCGTTCATCACCTGGGTGTCGCTGCTTGGCGTCGCCGTGGGCGTGATGGTACTGATCGTGATCCTCTCGGTCATGAACGGGCTCGAGATGGAGTTGCGCGATCGCCTGCTCGCGCTGTCCTCGCACGCGCGCATCGTCGCCGCCGATGCGGCGATTCGCCCCGACGAGGGGGCCTGGCAGACCGCGCTCGCACAGGCCCGTGACACAGCGCGCGTCGTGGCCGTCGCGCCCTACGTCGAGCTGCAGGCACTGGCGGTGCATTCCCCGGAGATGCTGCCGGTGTCGCTGCGCGGCATCGACGCCGCGCTGGAGCGCAGGGTGTCCGCAGCGGCCGGCGCGCTGATCGACGGAAGTCTCGACGCACTAAGCAGCGGCTCGGGGCGAGTCGTGGTCGGCAGCGCCGTCGCCCAGCAACTCTCGCTCGCCGTCGGCGATCCGATCACGCTGCTCGTGCCGGGCGCGTCCGAAGAAGGGGCTCCCGACCCACGGCTGCGCGAATTCACCGTGGCCGGAGTGTTCGAGGTCGGTCTGCAGGATCACGACGCCGTGCTCGTGATGGCGCCACTCGACGACGTCCTCGCGATCGCCGGCGAGGACGGCCGCGCCCGCGGTCTGCGCGTGCGCTTCGACGACCCGCTCGCGGCGCCGCTGGTCGCGGGTACTCTGCGCGAGCGTCTGGGCCCGCAGTGGCAGGTGCGCGACTGGACCGAGGACAATGCAAATTACTTCCGTGCGATCCGCATCGAGAAGACGATGACCGCCACCATGCTGATGCTGGTGGTTGCGGTCGCGGCGTTCAGCATCGTCGCGATGCTGGTCATGGTCGTCACTGACAAGCGCAACGACATTGCGATCCTGCGGACGCTCGGTGCGTCGCCGCATGCGGTCATGGGCATCTTCGCGACCCAGGGTCTCGTCATCGGCTGGTTGGGCGTGCTGCTGGGCGCCGCGCTCGGCGTGCTGGTCGCTCTGCGGATCGAGCCGATCGTCTCTTTCGTCGAGCGCTGGCTGGGTCTCGAGATATTCAGTCCGGAGGTCTACGCGATTACCGGCTTTCCCTCGGAGCTGCAAAGGACCCACGTCGCCTGGATATGCGCCGCGGCGCTGCTCCTGACGGCCCTGGCGACCGTCTATCCGTCGTTGCGCGCCGCGCGGATCGAGCCAGCCGAAGCGCTGCGCTACGAGTGATCCGATGGCGATGTACGAATGGCTGCTCGGCACGCGGTACCTGCGCTCGACGCGGCGCCGCGGCTTTCTGTCGCTGGTCGCGGCGATCGCGGCACTTGGTCTGACGCTCGGAGTCGCCGTGCTGATCGTCGTGCTGTCGGTCATGAATGGATTCGAGCGCGAGCTGCGGTCGCGGATCCTCGCCGTGACATCGCACGCGACACTGACGGGTCTCGACGGCGCGCTGCCGGACTGGCGCGCCGCGCGCGCCGCTGCGCTGACACTGCCCGGCGTGCGCAGCGCAGTGCCATTCATCGAAGCGCAGGCGATGCTCGCGCGGGGATCGCGGGCGCTCGCGGCTGCCGTGCGCGGTGTGGACCCGCGATTCGAGAGTCGCAGCGAAGGCCTTGCGACGCGGCTGCAGCGGGCGACGCTCGACGACCTCGTCCCCGGTGGCTGGCGCATCGTCCTCGGCAGCGCGCTCGCGCGCGAGCTCGGCGTCGCGGTCGGCGACGAGCTCGTCGTGATGGCCCCCGAGGCGACGGCCACTCTGGACGGCATCAAACCGCGCATGCGTCGCTTCAAGGTGGTCGGACTGTTTGAATCGGGAATGTACGAATTCGACCGCGGCCTCGCCCTCGTGCACGTGGCCGATGCGGCCCGTCTGTACCGGCTCGGCGAGCGCATGACCGGGGTGCGGCTCGAACTCGACGATCCGTTTGCGGCGCCGCAAGCGGTTCGCGAACTCGCGCTGCGACTCGGCGGCGGGTTCTTCGTCAGCGACTGGACGCGCAACCACGCGAACTTCTTCCGTTCGATCGAACTGACCAAGTCCGTGCTGTTCGTGATCCTGTTGATGATTGTGCTGGTGGCGGCGTTCAACATCGTCTCCACGCTGGTGATGATCGTGAAGGAGAAGCAGGCGGACATCGCGATCCTGCGTACCCTGGGTGCCGGCCCGCGCAACATCCTCGCGGCCTTCGCGCTGCAAGGGACGCTGATCGGGTTCGGCGGCACGGTAGCAGGCACGCTGCTCGGCTGCCTGTTGGCGCTCAACGTGCAGTCGCTCGTCGCGCTGCTGGAGCGGCTGGTCGGTGTCCGCTTCCTCGACGAGAAGGTCTACTTCATGAGCGAGTTGCCGGCCTTCATCGAGGGGCAGGACGTGGCCCAAGTGACCCTGGTCGCCTTCGGCTTGTGCGCTCTCGCGACGATCTATCCGGCCTGGCGCGCCTCGCGAACGGCACCGGCCGAGGCGCTGCGTCGTGACTGACGTGGTGCTCGAGGCGCGCGGGGTGCGCCGTGCGTTCCGCGAGGGACCGCAGGAGCTTTCGGTTCTGCGGGGCATCGACCTGACGGTGCGTGCCGGCGAGCGGCTCGCGATCGTCGGCGCCTCGGGCTCGGGCAAGACCACGCTGCTGCAGATCCTCGGCGGGCTCGATCGGCCCACGGCGGGGCAGGTGCTGCTCGAGGGACGCGATCTGCATGCGCTGTCCGAGAGCCAGCGCGGCGCGATGCGCAACCGTGCGCTCGGCTTCGTCTATCAGTTCCACCATCTGTTGCCAGAGTTCAGCGCCCTCGAGAACGTCGCGATGCCGCTGCTCGTGCGCAGGATGCGAACCGCGGATGCGCGCGCGCGCGCCGCGCGGATCCTCGAGCGGGTGGGCCTCGGTGCGCGGCTCGATCACAAGCCTGGCGAACTGTCGGGAGGCGAGCGCCAGCGGGCCGCCGTGGCTCGCGCTCTGGTGACCGAACCGAGAGTCGTACTCGCCGACGAGCCGACCGGCAATCTCGACGGGGCCAACGCGTTCGCCGTCTTCGAGCTGATGCTCGAGCTGAACCGCGAGCAGGGCACGGCGCTCGTGATCGTCACGCACGATCTGCGGCTCGCACGCCGGATGGAGCATGCCGTGAGCCTCGTCGACGGGTTTCTACGCGAATCCATCGTCTCCGAGGATTGAGGTCGAGCGCCGGTCGCGGTACTTCTGGCGCACGCGTCGGCGACAGAGGAACTCGAGCAAAGCCCAGCCGAGCATCCCCCGGGTTGCCGCGCAGAGCGCGCAGCCGAGCAGGAACGGCTGCCAGAGCGGGCCGAGTCCATGCTGCAGCCAGTCCCACGACAACTCGAAGTGGAAAGCGTCCGGCGGTGCGCCGAGCACGAGCGCCCCGATGCGGTACGCGGCGTAGTACACGGGCACGGCGGTCAGCGGATTGATGATCCAGGTCGTCGCGATCAGCACCGGGACGTTGAGCCGACCGACCACCGCGACGAGCGCCGCGAGCGGGATATGCACGGGCAGCGGCACGAAACAGACGGCGATGCCGGCGCCGACAGCCCGCGTGATGCTGCGTCGCTGCGGCGACCAGAGCCGCGCATCGAGCAACACGTGTCGCAGCGGCCGCAGGTACCAACGGTCGCGCTGGGCGTGCATGCGTCTTGTCAAGGCGCGAAGACGTTGGCAGTCCATGCAGGTCAGGCAATGTAGCATCGAACCGCCGCCGCTCTCCTGCGCACACTCCGCGACGCGCGACGCCGCCTCGAGCCCGGCGGCTCTGGCCGGCGCCATGCTGGTCGGCGTGCTCGCGGCGTGCTGGGTGGCCAAGCCCCTGCTCTGGGGCGCCACGCTGTTCCTCGCGGCGGCTGTCCGGATGATGCTCGCGCATCGCGGCCAACCCCGGTCCGGCGCCGCGACTCTTGCAATCGCGCTGCTGCTCGGCGCCTGGCTTGCGGCATCGACGCTGGCTGCCCAGCTCGGTTCGCGGCTCCCCGAGCCGGAGGTCGACCGACGCCTGCTGGTCACGGCGCGCCTGGCTTCACTGCCCCGTTTGGCCGACGGTCGGTGGCAGGCCGACGCACAGGTGACGGTGATGCGCCCCGCGGTGGCCCGCCCGGTCGCGCGACGCCTGCGTCTCAGCGGTCCGCTGGGACGGGAGGTGCCGGCAGCGGGCGAGACCTGGCAGCTGGTCATAGTTGCCGCGCCGGTGCGCGCACGCCTCAACCCTGGCGGCTTCGATTTCGAACGTCAGTGGATGCTCGAGCGCCTGGACGGCTTTGGTCGTGTCGTCGACTCGCCGCTCAACCGGCGGCTCGGCGAGGCATCACTCGGCCTGCTCGCGCTGCGCGAGCGTATCCGCTCGGCACTGGCCGCCCAGTCGGCCGATCGCGAACTGCTGGCGCTGGTCACCGCGTTGGCCATCGGCGACACGGCCGCGATGACCGGCGAGCAGTGGCGCATATTCGCTGCGACCGGCACCAGTCATCTCGTGGCGATCTCGGGCCTGCATGTGACCCTGTTCGCCTGGATGGTCTCCGGCGCCTCGCGTCTGCTGTGGCGCACCGCCCGGCCCCTGCAGCGCCTGCGACGCGAGGCGTTTGCGCAGCCCGTCGGAGTCCTCGCCGCCTTTGGGTATAGTCTGCTCGCGGGCTTCTCGATACCAACCCAGCGCACGGTGCTGATGCTGGCGGTGGTGGCTGCGGCGCGGCTTTCGGGACGCGTCCTTCGATCCGTGGACGTGCTCGGCCTTGCCTGCATCGGCGTCCTGCTCCTCGATCCGTTCGCGCCGCTCGATACCGGATTCTGGCTGTCGTTTGGCGCGATCGCGGCGCTGATGCTGCACGAGAGGGTCGCGGTGCCGCGGACTGCCGCGCGCCTTGCAGCACGGCCCGGGCTCCTGCGCCGTACGCTGCACGAGCAGCTGTGGATCGGGGCTGCTTTGGCGCCCTTGACCCTGTTGCTGTTCGGCACGGTGTCTATCGCCGGCTGGCTGGTCAACCCGCCGGCGATTCCGGTGTTCTCGTTCGTGCTCGTGCCACTGTCGCTGCTCGCGGCCGCCTTTGCGCTCGTCGGCGCCTCGGTGCCGACCGAGGTCTGTATTGCAATGGCGGCGCTGGTTCACGAGGGGATCTGGCGCAGCCTGCGCGCCATCGCGATGCAGCCGTGGGCGCTCTGGGCGGTCGAGCTGCCGTTCGCGTGGTTCGCGCTGGCGCCAGTGGCGCTGGCGATGGCCTGGCTGCCGCTGCCCGCCACGATGCGGGCCTCGGCGCTCCTCTGCGCCCTGCCACTGGTCGCCACTGCCGGCAGCGGTCCGGCAGTGGGCGAAGCGCGACTGACGATACTCGACGCAGGCGAGGGCGGGGCCGTGATCGTGCAGACCCGGCATCACGCACTGCTGTACGGCACCGGCGCAGCGTGGGGGATGGATGGAACGGCCGTCGAGCAGCATGTGCTGCCCGCGCTGCGCTCGGCGGGCATCACGCACCTCGATGCGCTCGTGCTGCCGCGCGCGAGCGCCGTGGAAGTGTCCGGCAGCGCTTATCTGCTGCGTGGGCTGCCGGTCGCGCGAGTGCTGGTCGGCGGCGAGTGGCGCGACGCGCCGCGCGGCGCGGCGCAGTGCCCATCGCGCGCCACGTGGCACTGGGATGGCGTGCGCTTCGAGCTGCTCGCCGCGCGGCTACCGGCGGGGCCGGGGCGCTTCGCGACGGGCAGCTGTGTACTGCGCATCGCGACGACCCGTGCTGCCGCGCTGATGGTCGGCGCGGCGACGCGTGCCGACCTCGAGGCGCTGCTCGATCCACGCCACGGCGCCAAGGCGCCGCTCGCCGCCGACGTGTTGATCGGTGCGCTGCGGGCGCCGCGCGCGGCGCCACAGCGCCACTTCACGCGATCGGTCGCACCGAGGTGGTGGGTGGCGCTGCGGCGTGTGGCGAGCGATGCCGGACTCGCGATGCTGGCCCGCTCGCAGTGCATGGAGGTGCAACGAATGCTGGCGCCGTCCCGCCATGGTGCGCTCGAGTTGCTGCTGCAGCGGGCGGCGCCGCCGCGATGGTCGCGCGCGGTCGAACCGTGGCTTTCGCCGGCTTGGCGACAGCGCCGTGCGCCACTGCCCGGGGATGCCGCGCGCGAGCCGCGGCCTTCGCGCGCCCCGACACAGGGCCCGGGCTGTGCGGTTCCTTGGCGTCCGGTATGATTCCGCGCTGACTTCGCCTGGGAGTCCTTCATCGATGTGGGAGATCGTGCGGGCCGGCGGCCCGCTGATGTGGCCGATCATCCTCTGTTCGATCGCCGCGATTGCGATCGTCGCGGAGCGACTGTGGACGCTGCACCCCCAGCGCGTGATGCCGCGCGGCCTGCTCCAGAAGGTCTGGCAACTCGTCGAGAACAACCAGATCAACGACAAGGTGATCAGCGCCTTGCAGCAGAACTCGCCGCTCGGCCGCGTGCTGGCAGCGGGACTGGCCAACCGGCACCGGCCTCGCGAAGTCATGATGGAGCGGCTCGAGGACACGGGGCGGCACGTCGTGCACGAGCTCGAGCGCTTCCTCAACACGCTCGGAACGATCGCGAGCGTCGCGCCGCTGCTCGGCCTGCTCGGCACCGTGACCGGCATCATCAAGGCTTTCAATGCGATCACCCAGGGTGGCATGGGCGACCCGCGCATGCTGTCCGGCGGCATCAGCGAGGCGCTGATCACGACGGCCGCGGGACTGCTCGTGGCGATCCCGGCATTGATCGCCTATCGATATCTGCGTGGCCGGGTCGATCGCATCGTCATCGACATGGAGAAGGACGCGATTCAGCTCGCAGACGCGGTCGAGCGCTCGCACGCGCGTGAATCTTCGGAGCCGGCATGAATCTCAAGCCGCGGCGCGCCGAGGAGCCCGAGGTCAACCTCGTCTCGCTGATCGACGTCGTGTTGATGATCGTGCTGTTTTTCATGCTGTCCTCGACGTTCGTCGACGAGAGCAGCCTGCGCATCCGGTTGCCCGAGGTGTCCGCGAGCTCGGGTACGCCGCCCGCGGCCGAGCCAGTCGTCATCACGGTCACGGAGTCGGGCGGCTACCGCGTCAACGGCCGAGAACTGATCAATTCGAGTCCTGAGACGCTGCGCGCGGCCATATTGCGGGTCGCAGGGGACGGGCGCGAGGCGACCGTGACGCTGCGGGCGGACGGCAGAGCAACGCATCAGTCCGTCGTGACCGCGATGGACGTCGTTGGCCGGCTCGGCTTCCGGCAGATCGACATCGCGACCGTGCCGGCCGAACCGCGGGCACCACCCCGTTGAGCGCCGCTGAAGTGCCCGTCGTCGAGCATCCGGCGCAGGTGTACCGGCGCCTGCTCTCCTATGCGCGGCCGCACCTCGGCATGTTCATGATCGGCGTGGTCGGGATGGCGCTGTTCGCGGCCACCGATTCGGCGATGGCCTACCTCGTCAAGGTGTTTCTCGGCGGAGCCTTCGTCGAGCGCGACCCGCGCATCATCTGGCTCGTGCCGCTCGGCGCAGTCCTGCTCTTCGTGTTGCGTGGGGTCGGCGACTACGTCTCCAACTACTATCCCGGATGGGTCGGGCGCCAGGTGATCAAGGCGCTACGCCGCGAGCTCTTCGAGCACTACATGCGCCTGCCGGCCGCTTACCACGATGCGGCCGTCGGCGGGCAGACGCTCTCGCGGCTGACGTACAACATCGAGCTCGTAGCCGAGGCCTGCACCAACGCGGTCACGTCGCTGATCCGCGATTCCCTCACCATTCTTGGACTGCTCGCCACTCTGTTCTACCTCAACTGGCGGCTCGCGACCTTCGTGCTGCTGCTGGCTGCGCCGCTTTCCTGGCTCATCCAGCGCGTGAACCGGCTGTTCCGTCGCTACAGCACGCGCATCCAGAACTCGATGGGCGACGTGACGCGTGTCACGCGCGAGGCACTCGATGCGCACCGCATCATCAAGGTCTTCAATGCGCAGGCCTTCGAGGCGCAGCGCTTCGAACAGGCCAACGAACAGAACCGGCACAGCAACATGCGTCTGATCCGCGCGCGGGCCATCAGCAACCCGGTCGTCCAGCTGATTGCGGCGCTGGGCCTCGCCGGGGTGTTGTATTTCTCGATCTCGCAGGTGTTCGCGAATCAGCTCGGGGTGGACGAGTTCATGGCGTTCCTGACCGCGCTGCTGCTGATCACCGCACCCTTGCGACGGCTCGTCAACATCTTTGCGCCGCTGCAGGCCGGGATCGCCGCCGGCGCGAGCGTCTTCGAGGTCCTCGACCTGCCGGCCGAGCAGGACCGTGGTCAGCGGCCACTCGTTCGCGCGCAGGGACGGATCGATTTCGAGGGCGTCTCCTTCGCCTACGGTACGGACAAGGGCGATGTCCTCAGCGACGTCTGGCTGCGCGTACCGCCCGGACGCACCTATGCAATCGTCGGCAAGTCGGGTGGTGGCAAGTCGACGCTGGTCGGGCTACTGCCGCGCCTCTATGAGCCGCGCGCCGGGGTCGTGCGACTCGACGGGGTCGACGTGCGCGAGTATCGGCTCGCGGACCTGCGTCGCCAGATCAGCCTCGTGAGCCAGGATGTCGTGCTGTTCAATGACACCATCCGCGCCAACATCGCTTTCGGTCGTCCCGATGCCAGCGACGCGGAGATCGAAGCGGCGGCCCGCGCCGCGTACGTGCTCGAGTTCGCGGCGGAACTGCCGCAAGGGCTCGACACGCCGATCGGCGATCGTGGCGCGCAGCTGTCGGGCGGGCAGCGACAGCGGATATCGATCGCCCGGGCGTTGCTCAAGGACGCCCCCGTGCTGATCCTCGACGAGGCCACGTCGGCACTGGACACCGAGGCCGAGCGGCGCATCCAGTCGGCGCTCGAGTCGCTGATGCGCGGCCGCACGGTGCTGGTGATCGCACACCGGCTCTCGACCATCGAGGCCGCCGACTGCATCGTCGTCATCGAGGATGGCCGGATCGCCGAGCAGGGCAGTCACGCCGATCTGATCGCGCGCGACGGCCTGTACGCCCAGCTGCACAAGCTGCAGTTCAACGTGTGAGCGGGCGCTGGCTGCAGCGAATCTGGTACTCGGACTCGGCGCCGCTCGCCTTGCGGGCGCTCGAGTGGCCTTACCGTGCCGCGGTCGCAGTGCGCCGACGGCGCTACGCCGCAGGCTCGGCCGCCGTCGTGCGTCTGGAGACGCCGGTGATCGTGATCGGCAACCTGACCGTCGGCGGAACGGGCAAGACGCCGCTCGTGATCGCGCTGCTGCGGGCGCTGGCAGCGCGCGGCCTGCGTTGCGGCGTGGTCACGCGCGGGTATCGTTCTGGTGTCCGTGCACCGACGCTCGTCGATGCCGGCTCGGCACGGCCCGGGCAGCACGGCGACGAGCCGACACTGATTGCGCGCGCGACCGGCGCTGCGGTCGCGATCTGCCCGGACCGCGTGGCCGCCGCGCGGACGCTGATCGACCTCGGGGTCGACGTGATCGTCAGCGACGACGGTCTGCAGCACTATCGCCTCGGTCGCTCGCTCGAGATCGCCGTCGTCGATGGAGTGCGCGGCTTTGGCAACGCAAGACTCCTGCCGGCCGGACCGTTGCGCGAGCCGCTCGAGAGGCTGGCAGAGGTCGACTGGCTCGTCGTCAATGGTCCTCCCTCGGCGCGCTGCAGCGCGCAGCTCGCGCCGTTCGCAGGGCGTCGTGACCGGCTCGAGATGCGTCTCGTGCCCGCCGACGCCGTGCGCCTCGACGATCGGTCGGTGACCCGTCCGCTCGGCGCCTTCGCCGGCAGGCCGGTGCATGCGATAGCCGGGATAGGCCACCCGGAGCGCTTCTTCGAAATGCTGCGCGCCGCGGGCCTCGAGGTCCTCGAGCACCCGTTTCCCGACCACCACGTGTTCCGCGCCGCCGATCTCGCATTCGAGACGCCCGGCGAAATCCTCATGACGGCGAAGGATGCCGTAAAATGCGCGTCCCTACCGAGCGTGCAGGCTTGGGAGGTGCCGGTCGAGGCTCAGTTCGTCCCCTCCGGCTGGGAGCTGCTGCTCGCGCAGATCGAGGCTCAGGCGCGACCGGCCCTTGTCTCGGCGCACGCATGAACGAGGCACGTTCGTTATGGACACACGGTTGCTGGAGATCCTTGCCTGCCCGCTCTGCAAGGGTCCGCTGGTCCATCATCGCGGCGAGGCGGTGCTCGTCTGCCGGCTCGACCGGCTCGCTTTTCCAATCCGCGACGACATTCCGGTGATGCTCGAGGAAGAGGCCCGCTCGCTGCCTCCCGGTGACCCGCTGCTCGAGCGCTGAGCGGCGAGCCGTTCGACCGTGCCCTTCCGGATCGTGATTCCGGCCCGCTACGGGTCGACGCGCTTTCCCGGCAAACCTCTCGTGCACATCGCCGGCCGGCCATTGCTGCACTGGGTACACGCCCTAGCCCTCGAGACCGGCGCGGAGCGTGTCGCCGTGGCCACCGACGACGCACGGGTCGCCGCCGTCGCCCGCGGCTTCGGCGCCGAGGTGGTCATGACCGCGCCGGGGCATGCCTCCGGCACGGACCGGATTGCGGAGGCCACCCGGATTCTCGGATGGGCCGATGATGTCATCGTCGTGAACCTGCAGGGCGACGAGCCGCTGATGCCGGTTGCGCTGCCGGAAGAGGTCGCTGCCGCGCTGGAGCGCCACGCGAACGCGGCCGTCGCGACGGTGGCAACCCCGATCGACTCGCTCGAGGAGTTTCTCGATCCGAACGTGGTCAAGGTGGTGGTCGGGGCCGGGGGCCGGGCGCTCTACTTCAGCCGCGCTCCCGTACCCTGGTCGCGCGACGGTGCGACGGCGGGACTCGCGAGCCAGCGGGAGTTCGCGCTCGCGCGGCGCCATCTCGGCCTGTACGCGTACCGCGTGGGTGCGCTGCGGCGGATCGCGGCGCTGCCCGTCGCCGCGCTCGAGGACTGCGAGAAGCTCGAACAGCTGCGAGCGCTCGCGGCTGGCCTCGAGATACGCGTGATCGAGTTCAGTGCGCGGCCGGGACCTGACGTCAATACGCCAGCCGACGTCGCACGGGTCGAGCCGCTGCTGCGCGCACGAGCAGACGTGGGGAGCTGAACGCCAGGCGCAGCGTGTCCGAGCCTCGGGAACGGGCCGCGTCCGGGGCTGACGCTGCGGAGCCGGCCGGGTAGAGTGCCGCAATGACCACGCTGTTCGAGAAACTCTGGATGCAGCATGTCGTCGCCGAACTGCCGGGCGGCGCGGCGCTGATCGCGATCGACCGGATCTTCCTGCACGAGCGCACGGGCTCGATCGCGCTCAAGAGCCTGCGCGAACGCGGCCGCATGGTCGTCGATCCGGCGCGCGTGTTCTGCACGATGGACCACATCGTCGATACGTTTCCAGGTCGTGGCGATGCGACGCGCATGCCGGGCGGGACCGCGTTCATCGTCGAGACGCGCGCCGCCGCGCGCGAATCGGGCATTCACCTGTTCGACGTGCGCGATTCCGATCAGGGGATCGTGCACGTGATCTCGCCCGAACTCGGCATCGTGCTGCCTGGCACCACGGTGGTCTGTCCCGACAGCCACACCTGCACCCAGGGAGCCATGGGCGCATTCGCCTGGGGTATCGGCTCGACCGAAGCCGAGCATGCGCTCGCCACCGGCACGCTGCGCGTGACGAGGCCGAGGACGATGAGGATCCGTTTCGAGGGCAAGCTCGCGCCGGGCGTGACGGCCAAGGATCTGAGCCTCGCTGTCATCAGCCGCTGGGGCTCGGCCGGTGGCAACGGCTACGTCGTGGAATACGCCGGCAGCGCCATCCGCTCGCTCGAGATCGAGGCGCGGCTCACGCTCTGCAACATGGCCACCGAGTTCTCGGCCGTCACCGGCCTCATCGCGCCCGACGATCGGACATTCGAATACCTCGCGGGCCGGCGCTTCGCGCCCAAGGGTGAGCGTTGGGATGCAGCGGTCGCGGCGTGGCGCAAGCTGCGCAGCGACGATGACGCGCAATTCGACGTCGAGTACCGGATCGACGTCGATGATCTCGCGCCGATGATCACCTGGGGCACGAGTCCACAACACGCCGTCGAGGTCACCGGGGCGGTGCCGACGCTCGAGCGCAGCGGCGCCACCCGCGAGGCCTATGAGCGTGCGCTCGCCTACATGGGTCTGTCGGCGGGCACGGTGCTCGCCGATCTGCCGATCGACGCGGCTTTCATCGGCTCGTGCACGAACAGCCGGCTCTCGGATCTGCGCCGCGCCGCGGCCCTGCTGCGCGGCCGCAAGGTCGCGCGCGGCGTCAAGGCAATCTGCGTACCCGGCTCGATGGCCGTGAAGCGCGCTGCCGAGGCCGAGGGTCTGCACGAAGTGTTCACCGCTGCCGGATTCGAGTGGCGTGAGTCCGGCTGCTCGATGTGCTTCTATGCGGGCGGCGAGAGCTTCGGTCGCCGGCAGCGAGTCGTCTCCTCGACCAACCGCAACTTCGAGAGCCGCCAGGGGCCGGAGACGCGCACCCACATCGCGAGTCCGGAAACGGTCGCTGCCAGCGCCATCGCTGGCCGCATCGCCGATCCGCGGCGGCTCGCCGCGCTGCATTGAGGACGAAGCGGGAGCATGGAGAAGTTCACGAAGCTGCGCGCGGTCGCCGCTCCGCTGCTGCGCGCCAACATCGACACCGATGCGATCATCCCCTCACGAGAGATGAAGGCCGTATCCAAGACCGGTCTGGCCGACGGGCTCTTTGCAGGTTGGCGCTACAGGACGATCGGCGGCCGGGATCCCAACCCCGACTTCGTGCTGAACCAGCCTGCCTATGCCGGAACGCGCATCCTGCTCGGCGGCGAGAATTTCGGCTGCGGATCGAGCCGCGAGCACGCGGTCTGGGCCCTGTTCGAGTTCGGGATCCGCGCCGTCGTCGCGCCGAGCTTCTCGCCGATCTTCTACGGCAACTGCATCCGCAACGGCATCGTGCCCGTGCGGCTGCCCGCCGATCAGATCGCTACGATCGCCGCGCAGGTCGAGTCGGACCCGCCGACGCAACGGGTCACCGTCGACCTCGAACGCTCCCTGGTGGTGGCACCCGACGGCAGTGAGCATGCCTTCGAGATCGAGCCCGAGGCGCGCGAGATGCTGCTTGAGGGTCTCGATGCGATCGACCTCACGCTGAGATCGCGCGCAGCGATCGACGCCTTCCTGGTGCGCGACCGCAGACTGCGTCCATGGATCTACGAACTGCCGAGGGCCCGTACCCCATGAGCGAGCACATTCTGATCAGCGAGGTCGGACCCCGGGACGGCCTGCAGAGCATCCAGTCCATCATGCCGCTGTCGGCCAAGAAGGCCTGGATCGCGGCCGAGGCCGCCGCCGGCGTCACCGAGATCGAGGTCGGCAGTTTCGTTCCGGCCAAGCTCTTGCCGCAGCTCGCCGACACCGCCGAAGTCGTTGCGTTCGCGCGGACGATTCCCGGACTCACCGTCGCCGTGCTGGTGCCGAACCTCAAGGGAGCCGAGGCGGCCGTCGACGCCGGCGCCCACAAGATCACGATCCCGCTGTCGTGCTCCGAGACCCACAGCCTGAAGAATCTGCGACGCACGCACGCGCAGATGCTCGACGAGACGCGCGCGATCGTCTCGCTGCTCCGCTCTTTGCCGGCCGACCGGCGTCCGAGATTCGAGGGCGGCCTGTCGACGGCCTTCGGCTGCACCCTCGAGGGCGTCGTGCCGCCAGACAAGGTGGTGCGGCTCGCCGAGCAGATGATGGAGGCGGGCTGCGACGAGGTCGGGCTCTCGGACACGACCGGCTATGCCAATCCGGCGCAGGTCAAGGATCTCGTGCGCCGGGTGCGTGCTGCCGTAGGCGAGCACGCGCTGTCGGGTCTGCATCTGCACAACACGCGCGGTCTCGGGCTTGCGAACGTGCTCTCCGGACTGGAGGTTGGCATCTCCACCTTCGACAGCTCGCTCGGCGGTCTCGGCGGCTGCCCGTTCGCGCCGGGCGCCTCGGGGAATATCGTCACCGAGGATCTCGTCTTCATGCTCGAGGCCATGGGCCTCACGACCGGAATCGATCTGCCGAAGCTGCTCGCCGTGCGCGAGATCGTCAAGGCAGCCGTGCCGGACGAGCAGATGTATGGCTTCACGCCCGACGCGGGTCTGCCGCTCGGCTTCGTTCCCGCCACCCGGAGTGCATGACCCGATGACCACCGCCAACCCGCCCGCCGCGCCGCCGCTGGCCGGCATCCGCATCGTCGAGTTCACGCACATGGTCATGGGCCCCGCGGTCGGCGCCGTGCTCGCCGATCTGGGGGCCGAGGTCATCCGTGTCGAGCCGATCGGCGGCGACTCGACGCGTCTGTTGCTGGGCTCGGGCGCCGGCTACTTTCCGATGTTCAACCGGGGCAAGAAGAGCATCTGCCTGAACCTCAAGGATCCGCGTGGCCTGGCGCTTGCGCGCCGTCTGGTGGCCCAGTCCGATGTGCTGGTCGAGAACTTCCGCAGCGGCACGATGGAGAAGCTAGGGCTCGGGTACGAGTCGCTCGCCAAGGAGAACCCGCGGCTCATCTACTGCTCCGAGAAGGGGTTCCTGAGCGGCCCCTACGAGCACCGCACCGCGCTCGATGAAGTCACGCAGATGATGGGCGGGCTCGCCTACATGACGGGTCCGCCGGGCCGACCGCTGCGCGCGGGGTCGTCGGTCGTCGATATCACCGGCGGCATGTTCGGTGCGATCGCCATTCTCGCTGCGCTTCAGCAGCGCCACGTGACGGGCCGCGGCCAACACGTCAGCAGTGCGCTGTTCGAGACGACGGTCTACCTGGTCGGCCAGCACATGGCGCAGATGGCCGTCACGGGGCAGGCTGCCAAGCCCATGCCCGTGCGCATCTCGGCTTGGGCGATCTACGACGTGTTCGAGACGAAGGACGGCGAGCAGGTCTTCGTCGGTGTCGTCTCGGACAGTCTGTGGCAGAAGTTCTGCGAGGCCTTCGAGCTGCACAAGCTAGCAGCCAATCCGGACTACAAACTCAACAACCAGCGCGTCAAGGCACGTGAGACGCTGCTGCCGCAGGTCCGCGAGGTCTTCAAACGCTACACGAAGGCCGAGCTGGTCGCGAAACTCGAGACCACCGGCCTGCCGTTTGCACCGATCGGCAAGCCCGAGGACATGTTCGACGATCCGCATCTGCTCGCGAGCGGCGGTCTGACCGACGTGACGCTGCCCGATGGCCGTAAGTCGCGCCTGCCCGCGTTGCCCATCGAGATGGATGGGCGGCGGCCAGGCCAGGCCGGCGCGCTCGCCCGTCCGGGGCAGCACACGCGCGAGCTGCTCGCGGGACTCGGTCTGACGGACGACGAGATCGCGGCGCTCGAATCGGCGGGCGCCATCGGTATTGACGCCAGCACCGCTTGAGCGCAGCGTCCCCGTGCGCGTGCTCTGCGTCTGCCTCGGCAACATCTGCCGCTCGCCGACCGCCGAAGCGGTGCTGCGCGGCCTGGCCGAGCGCGAGGCGCCGGGACTGATCACACTGGTCGATTCGGCCGGAACCGCCGCGTATCACGTCGGCGAACCGCCGGATTCGCGCAGCGTTGCGGCAGCGTGGCGTCGCGGCTACGACCTCTCGTCGCTGCGCGCCCGTCGCGTCGAAACCGCCGACTTCCATGCCTTCGATCTGATGCTGGCCATGGATCGCGCCAATCTCGCGGCACTCGCACGGGCGGCACCGCACGGCGCGCGCGCTCGCATCGCGCTGTTCCTCGCGGGTGCCACCGCTCTCGGCGTCGACGAGGTGCCCGATCCCTACTATGGCAGCGAGGGCGACTTCGACCGCGTGCTCGATCTCATCGAAGCCGGGGCCCGCCGCCTGCTCGACCGACTCAGAGAGCAGGCAGCGGGGGCGGCGAGCGCTCAGTAATCGGGGCCGCGCGTCGGCCAGGAGGTGCCCGACGGCGACGACGACCAGATCACCTTCCTGGGCGCTGTCTCGTCCGTCACGGGCTCGGCCACGGCCGGCGCGACTCGCGACGCTGCCTCGGCCGGCTGCGTAGCCGTCTCGGTGGTTTCGAGCTCGGAGCGTTCCGCAGGTTCAGGCGCCGACGGCTCGGTCGAAGGCGTGTCGGCGTTGGCGGAGACGACGGCATCGGCGGGCCGCTCGGTCTGAGTGTTCGAGACGTCGGTGGCTGGCGGCTCGTCGGCAGCGCTTGGGGATACCTCCGGAGCGAGCCCTGTCCAGCTCATGGCGGCCATAGGGGGCACAGGTGGTTGATCGACAGAGCTTCCGCCATCTGCCGGGGGCTCGACCGCCTGAGCGGGGGCCGGTTCGATAGCGTTCGACTCGCCGGCTGTGACCGACGCCGGGTTCACATCGATTGGGCTCACGGCGAGGGCCGCTTGCGGGTCGGACGGCTGGCCGTCGGCGGCCACCGCGGCAGCGACCGCAGCGTCGCGCCGCGCGCCACCCCGGCGACCACGGCGCCGGCCGCGCCGACTGCGCCGCTCGCCTGCCGCGGACTCGGAGCCCGGAGGGGCGGTCGAGCCGGCTATGGCAACGTCTGAACCTGCGTCTTGCGTGGCAGCCTCCAGCGGAGCCACCGCGGCCGTGTCGGCTGCCAGCGTGTCGTGCGCAGCCAGAGCGACGGCGCTGGCGGGTGGGGCATCGGCGTGCGCAGCGGCGTCCCGGGCCGCTGCCTCGCGCGCTGCCTCGCGCTCGCGGCGCCGCTGATCTTCCCGCTCGCGATCGCGCTGGCGCTGGGCCTCGCGCTGCGCATTGCGTTCGGCTCGCTCAACCGCCTCGCTGCGATCGCGCCGACGCGAGTCGCCATCGCGGCGATCGCGCTCGGTCGACCGCTCGGCAGTGCGGTCGCGACGCCGCTCCTCGCGTTCGCCACGACGGCGCTCGTCGCGCCGGGCATCGCGCGCGGCGCGCCGCCGTTCCTCGCGCGCCTCGGCGGGCTGTGGTGGGCTCGGCGGGACGGGATCACCCATGAACCAGTACTGGATGCGGCGCAGCAGGTTCGGGCGCGGCGGGCGCGGCGCAGCGACAGCGGCCGCGGCGGTCTGCACGGGCGCGACCGCTGCAGGCGTGTCGACGATCGGCGCCGGCGTGGTGGGCAGGAACGTCGGCACGGCAGCCGACTCCTGTACCGGCTTCTTCTCGCGCGTGCCCGCCGGATCTGCGACCTGCGCCGGGGTCGGCAGCTGGTAGCTGACCTTCTTGACTTCGGGCAGGTCGACTTCGTCGTCACGGACGCGCCGGATCGAATACTCGGGCGTTTCGATGTTCAGGTTCGGAACGATCACGAGATCGACATCGCTCTTGTCCTCGAGCGTGCGCAGCCACTCGCGTTTCTCGTTGATCAGATAGGTCGCGACGTCGACGGGTACCTCGGCGATGACCTTCGCGGTCCGATCCTTGCGCGCCTCTTCACCGATCAGGCGCAGGATCGCGAGCGCCATGGACTCGACCGTGCGGATGCTGCCGATGCCCTGGCAGCGCGGACAGACCTCGTGGCTCGAGTCGCCGAGCGAGGGGCGCAGTCGCTGTCGCGACATCTCGAGCAGGCCGAAGCGGGACAGCCGCCCGATCTGGATCCGGGCGCGGTCCATCTTGACGGCCTCGCGCAACCTGTCCTCGACGGCGCGCTGATTGCGGCTCTCCTCCATGTCGATGAAGTCGATGACGATCAGGCCGCCGATGTCGCGGATGCGCAACTGCCGGGCGATCTCGTCCGCCGCCTCGAGGTTGGTATTGGTGGCCGTGGTCTCGATGTCGGCGCCGCGCGTCGCGCGGGCCGAGTTGATGTCGATCGAGACCAGCGCCTCGGTGTAGTCGATCACGATCGAGCCTCCCGAGGGCAGCTGCACCTTGTGCGCGTACGCCGACTCGATCTGGCTCTCGATCTGGAAACGCGTGAACAGCGGAATGTCGTCGTTGTACTGCTTGAGCCGGCGCTGGCCCTCGGGCGGCACGAACCGCTGCACGTATTCCTGGGCGATCGCGAACGCAGAGGGCTCGTCGACCAGTATTTCGCCGATGTCGTCGCTGAGGTAGTCGCGCAGCGCGCGCGTCACCGGGTCGCTCTCGCGATAGACGAGGAAAGGGCCGGGCCGGGCCAGCACCGCCTTGACGATCTCGTCCCACTGGTTCTTGAGGTGGTCGAGGTCCCACTGGAGTTCCTCGACGGCGCGACCGACACCGGCGGTCCGCAGGATCGCGCCCATGCCGCTCGGGATCACGAGCGCGTCCATGATCTGTCGCATCGACTCGCGATCCTCGCCTTCGATCCTGCGGCTGACGCCGCCGGCGCGGGGGTTATTCGGCATCAGCACGAGGAAGCGGCCGGCGAGCGAGATATAGGTCGTCAGCGCCGCGCCCTTGTTGCCACGCTCCTCCTTGTCGACCTGGACGACGATGTCCTGTCCTTCCTGCAGGACCTCGCGCATGTTGATGCGCCCGCCCTGCGGCTGCTTCAGGAAGTATTCCTTGGAGATCTCCTTGAGCGGCAGGAAGCCGTGCCGATCGGCGCCGTAGTCGATGAAGCAGGCCTCTAGCGAGGGCTCTATGCGGGCGATCTTCGCCTTGTAGATGTTGGCTTTCTTCTGTTCCCGGGACGGGAGGTCGATCGAGAGGTCGTAGAGTTTCTGTCCGTCAACGAGCGCGACGCGCAACTCTTCCTGCTGAGTTGCGTTGACCAGCATTCTCTTCATGGGCCCTTGTACTCCTCGAAAGGGCCGACGGGACGGGATATGCAGTACCGCGACGCCCGGTCGGGCGACGGTCTGCCGGGTCACTCGCGGAAGGGCGACCGGACCAGACGGTCTCGCTGAAGCGCGCAGCCAGTGGATGCGGAATCGCGTTCATCAAGTGCCTGCAAGCTCGCCACTCGCCTAGGCTGGCGCCAGCGCGTGGGGTTGTCCGGAAATCCTGTATGAGCGCCTACCCCGACTGCGCCGGGGAGCCGCGTGGGCTCGACGCCGGTCGCAGCCTGTCGGCCGGACTCTTGCGATGGCCTCGTCACCGAGGACCAACTAACATGCGCCGCGCTGTCGATGACAGCCGGCGCGTGATCGTGCGCCCGGCGCGACCGTGGCCGCAGTGCCGGACGACGCACGCACTATATGACAAAGATATTGCAGAAACAAGATGTTACGCCGAACGATCTGCGATCCGGCGCACATCATGTCGTGGTCGGCGAAGACGATGCGGGGATTCGGCTCGATCGTTTCCTGACTGCGCGGCTGTCCGGCGTGCCCCGCACGCGCGTGTTCCGACTGGTCCGCCGCGGCGAGGTGCGTGTCAATGGCCGCCGGGCGTCGATCGATCTGCGGCTCGCGGCCGGCGATGACGTGCGCATTCCACCCGTGCGGCCGCAGGCCGGGCCATCCGCTGCATCGCCAGGTACGCCCTCGCGGGGCCCGCGTGTGCCGGGCAGCCTCGTCGAGACAATCCGGTCAGCCGTGATCCACGAGGACGATCGGCTGCTCGTGGTCAACAAGCCCGCCGGCATCGCGGTACATGGCGGCAGCGGCATCAGCTTCGGCGTGATCGAGGCGCTTCGTGCGGCGCGCCGCGACGAGGCCGCGACCCTCGAGCTCGTCCACCGGCTCGACCGCGACACGAGTGGCGTGCTGCTGGTCGCCCGTAAGGCGTCGGTGCTGCGGATGCTGCACGCCGCCTTGCGCGACGGCGAAGGCTTCGAGAAGCGCTATCTCGCGCTCGTCGCCGGGCATTGGCAGCTCGGCCGCAAGCGCGTCGATGCGCCGCTACGCACCGATCTGCGTGTCGGCGGCCAGCGAACCGTCGAGGTGCACGCCTCGGGAAAGGCCTCGGTCAGCGACTTCGCGCCCGTGCAGTTCTTCGGCACGCTGGCGACGCTGATGGAAGTGCGCATCGACACCGGCCGCACCCATCAGATTCGCGTGCACGCGGCCCACGCCGGACACCCGGTCGCGGGGGATGCCAAGTATGGCGACGCGCAAGTCAATGCGCGCCTGCGCGAACGCGGTCTGCGGCGGATGTTCCTGCACGCCGCGAGCCTTTCCTTCACCTGGCCGGACCGTGGCACGCCGTTCAGCGTCAGCGCGCCTCTGCCAGCCGAGCTCGCCGCGGTCATCGATGCGCTCAGCCAGCTGCGTCGCCGGGCAACACGTGCGCCGCGCGGAGCGCTGCGGCGACCCAGATCAGGGGCAGCCCGATGAGCGCCGTCGGATCGATGGTCTCGATGCGCTCGAACAACGCGATGCCTCGACCCTCGACCCGGAAGGAGCCTGCACAGTCGAGCGGTCGGTCGGCCGCGACGTAGGCCGCGATCTCTGTGCTGCCGAGCCTGCGGAACACGCAGCGTGTCTCGTCGACGTGCTGGCGCCAGCAGCCGGCCTGCAGGCCGACGACCGCGACCGCCGTGTAGAACAGCACTGTCTGGCCCGACTCGGCGGTGAGCTGGGCGCGGGCCGTCGACTCATCGCCGGGCTTGCCGAGCACGCGATCGCCGAGCGCGCAGACCTGATCGGCGCCGATCACGATGGCCTCCGGATGCCGCTCGGCCACGGCTCTGGCCTTGGCGAGTGCAAGGCGTCTCGCGAGCGCGTCCGGCGCCTCGCCCGGCGCGCGGCTCTCGTCGACGTCGGGTGACTCGCATCGGAAATCGACACCGAGCCGCTCGAGCAGCGCTCGCCGGTGGCGCGAGGTCGAGGCGAGCCAGAGGGAACGCGCAGGGGCCGGTTGCTCGGTCAAGGGCGTATCGGTTCCGTAAAACGAAGGGTGAGGGCTGGCTCTTTTGACTCGCCCGGGAGACGCCCCTATTATACGCGGCCCATGTTGCCTGACCGGTCGCTGTCGTTCGATGTCGATCGGCTGCCGGCACAGGGCGGAACGCGCCACATCCGTCTGTTGCTGGCGGAGCTGCCGAGACTGTCGAGCGGACTCGCCACTGACGCCGGTGTCGTCGACGCGACGATAGGGTTCGGCCGTCTCGACGGCCTGCCGCTGCTCGCCGTGCACGCGACGACGGATGTCGAACTCGTGTGCAAGCGTTGCCTGCAGACGGTGGGACTGCGCCTCGACGGCCGTTCGCGGGTGGCGCTCGTCGAGTCGATGCAGGAAGCGGACCGTTTGCCCACGGACGTCGAGCCCGTCTGGATCGAGGGACGCCGTGTCGACCTCGCGGCGCTCGTCGAAGAGGAGTTGCTGCTCGCGCTGCCGCTCGTACCGAGGCACGAGCGCGACGACCCGCGCTGCGGCGCGGCGGCGGTCGAGCGCAGGGGAGGCGCGCCCGTCCGGCAGCCGGTGGAGGCCGAGGCGACCGCGGCGGTACAGAAGCCCTTCGCGGAGCTCGCCGAGCTCCTGAAGCGCAGCAAGTGAAGGAGTAGATCGATGCCAGTCCAGAAGAGCCGCAAGACCCCGTCGAAACGCGGCATGCACCGTTCGCACGACGCGCTCGCGAAGCCCGCGCTGTCGACCGACCCGCAGTCGGGCGAGACCCATTTGCGCCATCGCATCACGCCAGACGGTTTCTACCGTGGCAAGCGCGTGATCGAGAAGACCGCCGACGACGAGGCCGCGCAGTAACGGCGGCGCTCCCCCGGTCGGTGCCCGGCCGGTATCCGTGATCACCCTTGCCGTCGATGCGATGAGCGGCGATGCCGGGCCGCAGGAGTGCGTGCCCGGCGCGCTGGCCGCGCTCACTGGCGATGCACGGCTGCGGCTGCTGCTCGTCGGACGGCGCGAGATCGTGGCACCGCTCGTCGACGCCGCGCTGCGCGAGCGCGCCGCGCGGGCCGACGAACTGCGCGGGCGGCTCGAACTCGTCGACGCGAGCGAGGTCGTCGGCATGGACGAGTCGCCGCGCGAGGCGATACGCCGGCGCAAACGGTCCTCGATGCGCATCGCGGTCGATCTCGTGCACTCGGGAGCCGCATCCGGCGCGGTCAGCTCCGGCAACACGGGGGCGCTCACGGGCATCGCGCACTTCGTATTGAAGTGTCTGCCCGAGGTCGAGAGGGCGCCGATCATGTCGGCCGTGCCGAGCCGCGAGGGTTTCACGCACCTGCTCGATCTCGGCGCCAATACCCGCGCGACGCCGAGGCAGTTGCTGCAGTTCGCCCTGATGGGCGCGATCGTCGCGCGCGACGTCCATGGAATCGATGCGCCCCGCCTCGGACTCCTCAACATCGGCACCGAGGAGATCAAGGGGCACGAGATCGTCCAGGAGGCGCACGGACTGCTCCGTGCACTCGTCGCGGCCGGACCGGTGCCGTTCCAGTACGCGGGATTCGCCGAGGGCAACGACATCTTCACGGGCGGCTTCGACGTGATCGTCACCGACGGCTTCACGGGCAACGTCGCGCTGAAGACGATGGAAGGACTCGCCGATCTCGTCGCGATGCGCCTTCGCGGCGAGTTCGACGCGGGCCTCCGCAGCCGCATCGCCGGCCTGATCGCCCGGCCGGTGCTCCAGCGCGTGGCACGCTCGCTCGATCCGCGCCGCTACAACGGCGCTGTCATGGTCGGGCTCAACGCTGTCGTGGTAAAAAGTCACGGTCGCGCCGATCGTCTCGCCTTCTCACAGGCGATCGCGTTCGCCGCGCAGGCGGTGCGTCGCGGCCTGACAGGGCACGTGGCGCAGTCGATCAGAGAGGTCCGCACTTGAAGTATTCACGTATCGCCGGCACGGGCAGCCATCTGCCCGAGCGCGTGCTGACCAATGCCGACCTCGAGAGGATGGTCGACACTTCCGACGCATGGATCCGCGAGCGGACCGGCATCGAGCGTCGCCACATCGCCGCCGAGGGTCAGACGACCGTCGATCTCGCCGAGCACGCGGCGCGGCGCGCGCTCGAGGCTGCCGGCAAGCGCCCCGAGGAGGTCGATCTGATCGTCTTCGGTACGACGACTCCCGATCTGGTGTTCCCCAATTGCGGCGCGCTTCTGCAGGCGCGGCTTGGCATCCACGCCTGTCCGGCGCTCGGGCTCGAGGCCGCGTGCAGCGGTTTCATCTTCGCGCTGTCGGTGGCCGACAAGTTCGTACGCCTGGGCGAGGCGAAGTGCGCGCTCGTGATCGGTGCCGAGACACTCTCGCGCATCGTCGACTGGAGCGATCGCAACACGGCCGTGCTGTTCGGCGACGGGGCCGGCGCCGTCGTGCTGACGCCTTCCGACGAGGCGGGGATCGTCTCGACGCATCTGCATACCGAGGGCTCGTACCAGAACCTGCTCAACTGCCCGGTCGGCGTGTCGGCGGGATTCAAGGTCGACGGGAGCGGTCGTGTGCCGATGTTCATCCGCATGGTCGGCAACGAGGTCTTCAAGATTGCCGTGCGCTCGCTCGGGACCATCGTCGACGAGACGCTGGCCGCGAACGGGCTCGACAAGTCGGCGATCGACTGGCTGATTCCGCACCAGGCGAACATCCGCATCATTCAGGCGACCGCGAAGAAGCTCGACATGCCGATGGAGCGCGTGATTCTGACGGTGCAGGATCACGGCAACACCTCGGCCGCATCGGTGCCGATGGCGCTCGACGTCGGGGTCCGCGACGGGCGGATCAAGCGCGGCGAACTGCTGCTGCTAGAAGCCTTTGGCGGTGGCTTTACCTGGGGATCGGCGCTGATCCGGTTCTGACGCGCGGTGCCGCGGCGGCCGGAAAGGAAAACGCCGCGCAATGCGCAGCGTTTCCTCGATGCGACCAGGTCTTGCGGCCCGGCAGCAGACCGTTTGTCTCACTTGGAGATCGAGCGACGGAACATCCGGTCGATCTTCTCGTTCGTGGCATCGCAGCAGCTCTGGCTGGCCTGCGCCGCGGCAAGCGCCTGGTTGGCAGCGCTCTGCGCACCGCTGGCGGCCTGCGAAGCCGACGAGGCGGCGGCGTTGGCCGAATCCGCAGCGCTCTTCGCGGCGGCGACCTGCGACTGCAGGCTGGCGACTTCGGACTTCAGGCTGTCCACCTGGGCCTGCAGGGGCTTGAGGTCGGTGCAGCCGGCGAGCGCAGCGACGGCGGCCACGGCGGCGACTTTGACGAAAAGAGTGCTCTTCATGGTTCTGATTCCTCTTGGAGTGAGAATTTTCAGCACGACACTGTACCCTCCACGATTCAGCGCCGCACCGAGCCGCAACTGCAACAAATCCGCGCGGCGTTTGCAACCGCAACTTGCGAGCTTGTCGGCGCTCCGCGACAAGCGATCGAGAGCGAGCTCGCAGCAGGATCACGAAGCGATGGCAGTGCGATGAAGCGCCGGTGACGGCGACGTGATCGTGAGCGCGGCCATGGTCATGCGGCGAACTCATCGGTGCCGCGTCGGCCGATCCGGCAAGGTGGGTGCACGGCGAGTCGCGCGTCGTCGATGAAACGGGCAGGGGGCTTGCGACTGGATAAAAGAACAGTTACTGTATGGATCCCCAGAAACGGAGCGGATCGATGTCAGACCTCACCCCCCGCCAGACCGAAATCCTCCGCCTGATCCAGCGAGCTATTGCCGAGACCGGCATGCCGCCCACGCGGGCAGAAATCGCGCAAGAGCTCGGGTTCAAGTCTGCCAATGCCGCCGAGGAGCATCTGCGCGCGCTCGCCCGCAAGGGTGTCATCGCGCTCGTGCCGGGCGCCTCGCGGGGCATCAAGCTCAAGGACACCATCCGCGAGCAGATGAGCCTGCCGCTGATCGGCCGCGTCGCCGCGGGCCGCCCCATCCTCGCCGAAGAGAACATCGAGTCGCGCTTCAACATCGATCCGGACATCTTCTCGCCGCGGCCGCACTACCTGCTCAAGGTCATCGGCATGTCGATGAAGGACGCCGGCATCCTCGATGGCGATCTCGTCGCCGTGCATCGCACGGCCGACGTCCGCAACCGCCAGATCATCGTCGCGCGGCTCGAGAACGAGGTCACGGTCAAGCGCTACAAGCAGGACGGCTCCACGGTCTGGTTGTTGCCCGAGAACCCCGACTTCGAGCCCATCAAGGTCAACATGCGTGAGAGCCGCTCGGGCGAAGCACCCCTGATCATCGAAGGTGTCGTCGTCGGCGTGTTGCGCCGGGGCAAGTCGCCGACCGGCCTCATGTAGCCGCCGCGCACCTTCAGGAGTGTGCCATGACCGAGATTGTCAGGCGTCCGCTTGCGGGCGATCCGGGCAGGCTCGTCCCGAGGAAGCATGCGAGCCGACCGCGTCCGCAGCGCTTCATCTGTCCCTGTGGCTGTGGGCGCATCGGTTTCTTCAATCAGCCACGCTCGTTGCGGGCGCGGCTCGTCCATCCCGACCAGCTCGAGCTCATTCCATGACCGCGCGGCGCGTACCCGAGGTGCCGCATCGCTGCGGCTGGTGCGGCACCGATCCGCTCTACGTCGCCTATCACGACGAAGAGTGGGGCGTGCCCTCGCATGACGACACGCACCTGTTCGAACTGCTGACGCTCGAGGGCGCCCAGGCAGGCTTGAGCTGGCTCACCATCCTGCGCAAGCGCGAGGGTTACCGGCGCGCGTTCGCGGGCTTCGACCTCGCGCGCGTCGCACGCTTCGGCAAGCGCGACATCGAGCGTTGCCTGGCCGATGCAGGCATCGTGCGCCACCGCGGCAAGATCGAATCCACGGTCGGCAATGCGCGCGCGGCGCTGGCGGTGCAGAAGGAATTCGGCACGCTGGCCAAGTATCTCTGGTCGTTCGTGCCCGAGGGCCGGCCTGTGGTCAACCGCTGGGCGAGCTATCGCGATGCACCAGCGCAAACCGAGTATTCGCGCGCGCTGAGTCGCGATCTGCTCAAGCGCGGCTTCCGGTTCGTGGGTCCGACGACCTGCTATGCCTTCATGCAGGCCGTCGGCATAGTCAACGACCACGAGACGTCGTGTTTCCGGCATGCCCCACTGAATGGTGCCGCGCGCCGTTCGTCCCGCAAGACTGCGCGCGGTGGCCGGTGAACGCCATCGCCGCCTTCATTCAACGTCACCGTCGCCGGCGCCGCATCGAGTGTCATGGCCTCCCAGGAATCCGCACGCTCACTGCTCGATCTGCTCCAGCACCCGGGCATCTGGCGCGGTCGCAGCGTTGCACTCTGCGATACGCTCAGCACGGGGTTTCCGGCACTCGATGAGGCCTTGCCGGGCGGTGGCTGGCCGCGCGCGGGCCTCGTCGAGATCCTGACGCCGCGCTTCGGGCTCGGTGAACTGCGGCTGCTGGTGCCGGCGCTTGCGCGCCTCACGGCGCTGACACCAGCGCGCTGGCTGGCTTGGGTCGCGCCACCCCACGAACCCTATGCACCGGCGCTCGCAGCAGCGGGCATCCAGCTCGAGCGACAGCTCGTCGTGCGCACCGAGACCGCGCTCTGGGCCATGGAACAGGCGCTGGCTTCGGGTGCCTGCGAGGCCGTGCTGTGCTGGCCGCGGCGCGCGCAGCTGCGCAGCATCCGCCGGCTGCAGCTCGCCACCGAGCGCGGCCGCACGCTGGGTTTCCTGTTCCGCGAGCTCACGAGCGCGCGCGAGTCCTCGCCGGCCGGGTTGCGCCTGCAGTTCGAGCCCTTGCCCGGTGGTGCGCGGCTCGGCTTCATCAAGAGCCGCGGCGGCGCGCGCGGCTCGCTCGAACTGCGCTGGGATGCAGCGTCGTGATGTCGCCGCCATGACGCACCCACGCAAGCACGCCGCGTGCTGGGTCCAGGCGGATCTGCTTGCGCCGCTGCTGTTGCCGCCACCGCAGCAGCAGCAGCCGGCAGCGGCACTGCTGCAGCCGGTGCCGCTGGCCGCGGAGCCGCCGCCGCGCGCGGCGCAGGCCGAACTCTGGTGTGCGCTGCATCTGCCGCAGCTGTGCCTCGATGCCGTGCTTGGCAGCGAGCCGGCGCTGCGTGCCGAGCCTGGGTGGCCAGTCGGCGTGCTCGACCCCGAAGCGGGCTTGCCGCGCCTGGTCGCCGTCAACGCCGCAGCGCGCGCGCAGGGCGCACAGGTTGGCATGAGCCTCGCGGCCGCGCTGGCGGCCTGTCCGCAGTTGCAGGCCCGCACGCGCGATACGCGCCAGGAGCGACTGCGGTTGATCGCACTCGCGGAAGCGGCACTGGCGTTCACGCCGCGCGTCAGTCTCGAACCACCCGATGAACTGCTGCTCGAACTGCAGGGCAGCCTGCGGCTGTTCGGCGGGCTCGAGGCGCTGGCGGAACAAGTGCGGCGCAGCGCCCTGCAGCTGGGTCTCACGGCCAGGCTCGCGTTTGCGCCGACGCCGCGCGCGGCGCTCGTCGGGGCACGCGGTGCGCGCGGCTTTTGCGTGCGTCACGAGGCGCAGCTCGTGGGCCAGCTCGCGCCGCTGCCGATCGCGGTACTGCGCTGGCCCGAAGCCGCCTGCGCGCGCCTGCAGTCCATGGGCGTGCGCACGCTCGGCGAGCTGCTGCGCCTGCCGCGTGCCGGACTCGCGCAGCGCTTCGGTCCTGGGCTGTTGCGCATGCTCGACCAGATCACCGGCCGCATGCGTGAGCCACGGCGCGCGTTCGTGCCGCCCGTGCGTTTTCGTGGCCGCTGCGAACCGCACTACGAACTGTCGAGCCATGCGGCGCTGCTGCGCCACCTCGAACCGCTGCTTGCCGACCTCGAGGGTTTCCTGCGGCGCCGGCAATGCACGGTCATGGCGCTGCGGCTGCACCTGCGACATCGCGCGCCGCATCCGCCCACGCCTTTCGAACTGCGGCTGGCGGCGCCCGAGTTCGAAGCGTCGCGTTTCGCGGCACTGCTGGCCGAACATTTCGCGCGCCTCCTGCTGCCGGCGCCGGTGCGGCGCATCGAACTGCGCTCCGGCGAGCTGTTACCCATTGCCGCTGCCGACAAGCCGGGCGCGGACAAGGCGCATGCGGTGCTATCCGCCGGCAGCGGTTCGCTGTGGCGCGCAGGCGAGCAGGGAGGCACGGCAGGGCGGGAGACACCCGCGCTGCTGGAGCGGCTGCGTGCACGGCTGGGGCACGATGCCGTCCATGGCCTGTGCCTGTTGGCCGATCCGCGCCCCGAGGCCGGCTGGTGCGTGGCTGAGCCGGCACTGGGCGGTGAGCGGCAGGCAAAGGGCGAGGCCGTGCCTGCAGGCAGGGCGGTTGAACCGGGGCGCCACCTGCGCCGGCCGCTGTGGCTGCTGCGCGCACCGCAGCACCTGGGCGCGTTACCCACTGGCTGGCGGCTGCTCGATGGGCCTGAACGCATCGAGACCGGCTGGTGGGACGGCCATGAGGTCGCTCGCGACTACTACCTGCTGCGCGATGCCGCTGGTGCCGAGCTCTGGGCGTTTCGCGACCGCCAGCCGCCGCACCACTGGTTCCTGCACGGCGTGTTTGGCTGAGCGCTGCCATGGCCGGCTACGCCGAGCTGCATTGCCTGTCGAACTTCACGTTCCTTCGCGGCGCCTCGCGCGCCGAGGAACTGGTCGCGCGCGCGCATGCGCTGGGCTATGCGGCGCTCGCGATCACCGACGAATGCTCGGTCGCCGGCGTGGTGCGCGCGCACACGGCGCTGCGCGAACTCGCCGAGGGCGACACGCCGGTCACGCTGCGGTTGATCGTTGGCAGCGAACTCAAGCTCGACGACGGCCTGCGCCTCGTGGTGCTGGCCACGAACCGCCGCGGCTACGGCCAGCTGTGTCGGCTGATCACGCGAGGCCGGCGTGCGGCGCCCAAAGGCGAATACCGGCTTGGGCGCGCCGACGTTGCCGAACTGCTGCGTGCCGGTGACTGCCTGCTGCTGTGGCTCGATGCCGATGCCGATGCGAATGCCACGGACACGGCGACCTGGCTGCAGTCGCATTTCGGCAGCGCCGCGTGGATCGCGGTTGAGCTGCTTCGCGAGGGCCGCGACCGAGCACGGCTCGCGGCGCTGACGGCGCTCGGCGCACGCACGGGGCTGCCGCTCGTGGCTGCAGGCGACGTGCACATGCACGTGCGCGAGCGGCGCCGGCTGCAGGATGCGCTGACGGCGATCCGCCACAACGTGCCGGTGGCGCAGGCCGGTCCGTGGCTGCTTCCGAGCGGCGAGCGCCACCTGCGCGCGATCGACCGGCTCGCGAAAATCTATCCGCGCGCTCTGCTCGACGAATCGCTCGCCGTGGCGGCGCGCTGCAGGTTCTCGCTCGACGAGCTGCGCTACGAATATCCGCGCGAGATCGTCCCCGACGGCCACACGCCGACCTCTTGGCTGCGCGAACTCACGGAGCAGGGCGCGCAACTGCGCTGGCCCGATGGCTTGCCGACGCGCGTGCGTGAACTGATCGAGCATGAGCTTACGCTGATCGCGGACCTGGGCTACGAGCCGTATTTCCTGACGGTGCAGGACGTGGTCGCGTTCGCGCGTTCGCAGGGCATCCTGTGCCAGGGCCGCGGCTCGGCGGCGAACTCCGCGGTCTGCTACTGCCTCGGCATCACCGAGGTCGACCCCGCGCGCATGTCGATGCTGGTCGAGCGCTTCATCTCGCGCGAGCGCAACGAGCCGCCGGACATCGACATCGACTTCGAGCACGAGCGGCGCGAGGAGGTCATCCAGTATGTCTATCGCAAATACGGCCGCGAACGTGCCGCACTCGCCGCGACGGTGATCTGCTACCGGCCGCGCAGCACGCTGCGCGACCTCGGCAAGGCGCTCGGGCTCGATCCGGCGCAGACCGAGAAACTGGCCGGCGCGATCCGCTGGTGGAGCGACCGCATCGAGCCCGCTGATGTGCGCGCAGCGGGCTTCGACCCGGACAACCCGCAGATCGCGCTGCTGCTGTCGCTGGCGCGCGAACTGCTCGGCTTCCCACGCCACCTGTCGCAGCACGTCGGCGGCTTCGTGATCGCGCGCGACCTGCTCGAGGAACTGGTGCCGGTCGAGAACGCGGCGATGCCCGAGCGCACCGTGATCCAGTGGGACAAGGATGACCTCGACGACCTCGGGCTCATCAAGGTCGACATCCTGGGCCTCGGCATGCTGACGGCGATCCGCCGCGCGCTTGCGCTCGTCGCCGGCGTGCGCGGCCGGCCGTTCACGATGATGGACGTGCCCGCCGAGGACGCCTTGGTTTACGAGATGATCTCGCGCGCCGACACGGTCGGCGTGTTCCAGATCGAATCGCGCGCGCAGATGTCGATGCTGCCGCGCCTCAAGCCGCGCAACTTCTACGACCTCGTCATCGAGCTCGCGATCATCCGCCCGGGGCCGATCCAGGGCGGCATGGTGCATCCCTACCTGCGGCGGCGGAACGGCGAGGAGATCGTCACCTATCCGAGCCCGGCCGTGGAGGGCGTGCTGCGCCGCACGCTCGGCGTGCCGATCTTCCAGGAGCAAGTCATGCAGCTCGCGGTAGTCGCGGCAGGCTTCACGCCCGGCGAGGCCGACCGGCTGCGGCGCGCGATGGCGGCCTGGAAGCGCCGCGGCGGCCTCGGCCACTTCGAGCAGAAGCTGATCGACGGCATGCGCGAGCGCGGCTACGAGGAACAGTTCGCGCGGCAGATCTTCCAGCAGATCCAGGGCTTCGGTGAGTATGGTTTCCCCGAGTGTGTCGTCGGCGAGACGCGCGTCATCGATGCCGGCAGCGGACGCTGGGTAACGGTGGAGGATGTATTCCGGCGCCGCGTTCCCCTGCAGCGTACCCTGGCCTGCGATTCGCGCTGGCGACTCGCCGGCCGGCGCGTGGAGGCCATCGTCGAAAGTGGCGTGAAGCCCGTCTGGCGACTGCGGACGGCGCTGGGGCATGAGATCACGGCTACCGCGGAGCATCCGTTCCGCATGCTGTCGTGCTGGCGCAAGTTGGGTGAACTCAAGCCAGGCGATCACATCGCGGTGGCGCGCCGCCATCCCGGCGTCGGGCGGCGCCGCTGGCCCCGACACCGGCTCATCGTCCTTGCCGGGCTCATTGCCGAGGGCAATCTCTGTCATCCGAGCACGTTCTATTTCTACACGACGGATGCCGGGCATCGCGACGAATTCGTCGCCGCCGTCGAGCAGTTTCCGAATACGCGCGCCGTCATCGAGCGGCATCGCAATTGTCACTCGGTACGCGTGCGGCGCATCGATCGGCGGCAACCGCCCGGCGCAGTCACCTGGATGCAGCAGCTCGGTTCGTGGGGGCACGGTACGCGTGACAAGCGGCTCCCTGCCGTCGTGTTCGAGCTGTGCGGCAGTCATGTGGCGTTGCTGCTCGCGAGGCTCTGGGATGGGGATGGCGGTGCATTGCGCAGCGGCCATGTCAGCTACGACACCGCCTCGTCGCAGCTCGCGACCGATGTGCAGCAGCTGTTGCGCCGGCTCGGCATCGTGGCGCGGCGCTACGAACGCCAGCGCGAGCACCGCGGCCAGGCCTTGACCCATTACTGCGTGACAGTCACCGGCACCGACATGATCCGCTCGTTCTGGCGCCAGATCGGCCGCCGGATGGCCAACTCGGCCAAGCGCGAGATCATTCGATCGCTGGCCGGATCGTCGATCGGGCGGATGTCGCTGGACGTCGTGCCGGTTGAGGTCAGGCAGCTGATCAGGCGCGAGCGCGACGCCCGTGGCCTGAGCTGGGTGGAGATCGGCCGCCGCAGCGGGCTTGGCATGCGTGAGATCCAGGCGGTTCGGCAGAGCGCGAAGGGCGGCTTCCGCAGGTTCGTCATCGCGCGGCTGGGCCGCGTGTTGCGCTCGGTCGAGTTGTCGGACCTCGCCAGCTCCGATATCTACTGGGATCGCGTCGTCAGCATCGAGGCGGCTGGCCAGCGGCCCACCTACGATCTGCAGATCGAGGGCGACCACAATTTCCTTGCGAACGATTTCGTCGTGCACAACTCGCATGCCGCCAGCTTCGCGTTGCTGGTCTATGTCTCGTGCTGGCTCAAGTGCCACGAACCGGCCGCGTTCACGGCAGCGCTGCTCAACAGCCAGCCGATGGGCTTCTACGCGCCGGCGCAGCTCGTGCGCGATGCGCGCAACCACGGCGTCGAGGTGCGGCCGGTCGATGTCACCATGAGCGAGGTCGACTGCACGCTGGAGCCGGGGGACGCTGGCTCGGGCACTGACTCACGCCGAGGCGCCGCTCAGCCCGCGCTGCGGCTCGGCCTCGGGATGGTGCGCTCGCTGTCGGCCGCGGGCGCGGCCCGGATCGTGGCGGTGCGCGCTGCGGCGCCGTTCGCCGACGTGCAGGACCTCGCGCGGCGCGCAGCGCTCGACCGCGGCGATCTCGAGGCGCTCGCAGCAGCCGGTGCGCTGGCTGCGCTCGCCGGCCACCGGCATCTGGCGTTCTGGGGCGTGGCGGGCACGGAGCGCGAACTGCCGCTGGCGCCGCGCAGCGGGCGCGGCGAGGCCGTGCCACTGTTGCCGGCGCCAAGCGAGGGCGAGGACATCGTCGCGGACTACCGTGCGGTCGGCCTCACGCTAGGCCGGCACCCGCTCGCGCTGCTGCGCCCGCGCCTGTCGGCCGAGCGGGTGCTGCCGGCGGCGGATCTCGCCCGACTCCCGCACGGGCGCATCGTGCGGGTCGCCGGCATCGTGCTCACGCGCCAGCGTCCGGCGAGTGCCGGCGGCGTGACGTTCGTGACCCTGGAGGACGAGACGGGGCAGGTGAACCTGATCGTCTGGGAACGCACGGGCCGCGCGCAGCGGCGCGCGCTCGTCGAGTCGCGGCTCATGGAAGTGCGCGGCGAGCTGCAGCGGCTCGATCAGGTGATCCATGTGATCGCCCACCGCATGACTGACCGTTCGGCGCTGCTCGGCGACCTAATGACCGCGTCGCGCGATTTCCGTTAGTGGGACGGGATCGATGCCCTGATGTCCGCGGCCACATGCCGCCGCGCCCGGCTCAATGCCCCCTGCGGCGCCCCTTGCTCCCGCGGCGCACCTTACCCGTGGCGGCCTCGCCGTCGTCGTCGATCCCGATGTCATAGTCGTCGAAGTCGCTGACGAGCTCCGCCGTGCGCTTCTCCTCGAGCATCCGTTCGAGCCGGCGCCATGCCGGGTCGCCGAGCTTCTGGCCGCGGCGCCGCGCCTGATCCATGTCGCGCATGACGCGGTCGACGTCGACGTACTCGGCAGGATCGACAGGGTCCTCGACTTCGTCCTCTTCGAAATCGTCCGATTCGGGCTTTTCGCTCATGACCACCGGATGACAATCGCGGACGCACGCACGCCGCTTCGACGCGCGGAATGTATTGCGTCCACACGAGGCTTGCAACGGTACATTGCGCGGTGGAGGGGAAGCGCAGCAGCGGTCAACGGATGAGCGTATTCATCTCGAAGATGGGCATGAGCATTGCAAAGACGATGCCCATGACGAACAGACCCATCAGCACGATCATCGCCGGGCCGAGCAGGCCGACGAAAGCGGTCAGGATCGCGTCGAGCTCGCGCTCCTGACTGACGGCCGCGCGCTCGAGCATGGCCTCGAGCTCGCCGCTCGACTCACCGCTCGAGATAAGATGGATGGTCATCGGTGGAAACAGCCTGCTGCGGGCCAGCGAGCGGCCGATCGGCGCGCCCTCGCGCACGCGCTGTGCCGCTTCGTTGACCGCGTCCCGCATCGGCAGGTTCGAGACGACTTCGCCCGCGATCCGCAGCGCCTCGAGTACCGGGACGGCGCTGCCGGCGAGGATGCTGAGCGTGCGTGTGAAGCGGGCGGTGTTGAAACCGCGCACGAGCCGGCCAATGACCGGCAGCGTCAGCAGCCAGCGGTGCCAGCGGCGCCGGAAGTCGGCCGAGCGCAGCGCGCGCGCGAAGCCGATCGCAGCGAGTACGAGCCCGAGCAGGATCCAGCCACCGAAGTCGCGCAGGAAGTCGCTGAAGCCGATCAACGCGCGCGTCATCAGCGGCAGGCTGGTCCTGCTCGATTCGAACACCTCGACGACCTTGGGCACAACGTAGACCAGCAGTCCCGAGACGATGCCGAGGCACATGATCGACAGCACGATCGGGTAGAGCAGCGCCCCGAGGATGCGTTGCCGGAGCAGGTCACGGCTCTCGGTGTAGTCGGCGAGGCGCTCGAGCACGGCATCGAGATGCCCGGACTGCTCGCCGGCCGCGACGGTCGCACGGTAGATCTCGGGGAAGACGCGCGGGAAGTCGCCAAGGCCGTCGGCGAGCGTGTGTCCCTCGACGACCTTGGACCGCACGCCGAGCAGGATGCTCTGCACGCGCGGCTTCTCGGTCTGCTGCGAGACGGCCAGCAGCGCTTCCTCGAGCGGCAGGCCGGCCCGGGACAGCGTCGCGAGCTGGCGCGTCAGCAGTGCGAGATCGCCGCTCGAGGGTCCGCGGCCGAGGGACAGCGCGCGCCGCTCGCGCGTCGACTCGATCTGCGCGGCGGCCGTGACCTCGAGCGGCAGCAGCTGCTTCTCGCGCAGCAGTGCCCTGACCTGGCGCGGCGAGTCCCCCTCGATGACGCCCTTGCGCTCCCGGCCTGCGGCATCCAGCGCCGTGTACTCGAAAGCACCCATCGGATCCGCCGGGCCCGGTTCAGTCCTCGCGCGTGACGCGCAGGACTTCCTCGATCGTCGTCTCGCCGCGCAGAACCTTCGTGCGCCCGTCTTCGCGGATCGAGGGGGTCAGCGTGCGCGCCTGGCGCTCGAGTTCGAGCTCGGAGGCCCCATCGTGGATCATCGCGCGCAGGGTGTCGTCGATCAGCACGAGTTCGTAGATACCGGTGCGGCCACGGAAGCCTCCGTTCGCATCGCGTCCGGGACGGTAGAGAACCGGAGACGGGTTGTCCGGACCGAGGTTGAGCAGTCGGCGTTCGTAGTCGCCGGCCTGGAAGGCTTGCTTCGTCTCTGGATTGAGCACACGCACGAGGCGCTGCGCGACGACGCCGATCAGGCTCGAGGACAGCAGGAACGGCTCGATGCCCATGTCGCGCAGGCGTGTGACGGCGCCAACCGCGGTGTTGGTGTGCAGCGTCGAGAGCACGAGGTGACCGGTCAGCGAGGCCTGCACCGCGATCTGTGCGGTCTCGAGGTCACGGATCTCCCCGACCATGACGACGTCCGGGTCCTGTCGCAGGATCGCGCGCAGGCCGCGCGCAAAGGTCATCTCGACCTTGGTGTTGACCTGCGTCTGGCCGATGCCGTCGATGTAGTACTCGATCGGATCCTCGACCGTCATGATGTTGCGCGTGTTGTCGTTGAGGCGCTCGAGCGCGGCGTAGAGCGTAGTGGTCTTGCCCGAGCCGGTGGGGCCGGTGACGAGCAGGATGCCGTGCGGCTTGTGGATCAGCTCGTCGACCATGCCCCGAATCCTGGGATCCATGCCGAGCTGACCGAGGTCGAGTCGGCCGGCCTGCTTGTCGAGGATGCGCAGCACCACGCGCTCGCCATGCCCCGACGGGATGGTCGAGACGCGCACGTCGACGGCGCGTCCGGCGATGCGCAGGCTGATGCGTCCGTCCTGCGGCAGGCGCTTTTCGGCGATGTCGAGCTTGGACATGACCTTGATGCGCGAGACGACGAGCGGCGCGACCGCGCGCTTGCTCTGCAGCACCTCGCGCAGCACGCCGTCGACGCGGAAGCGCACGACGAGGCGATTCTCGAAAGGCTCGATGTGGATGTCCGAGGCGTTGTCCTTGACGGCCTGGGTCAGCAGCGCGTTGATGAGGCGGATGATGGGCGCGTCATCCTCGGATTCGAGCAGGTCGGCCTGTTCCGGCAGTTCCTGGGCGAGGAAGGCGAGGTCGGTGGTCTCCTCGAGGCCGCCGGCCGCGCTCGCTGCATCCGAGCCCGCCTCGTAGGCATTGCGCAGCAGCTGGTCGAAAGTCTCGTCACTGACCCGCTCGAGGCGCAGCGGCAGTCGCAGGAAGCGTCGCACCTCGGCGAGGGCCGGCGGCGCGGTCGAGGCGCGACAGGCGCAGACCGCGACGCCGTCGACGATCTCGCGCACGAGCACGCCGTGACGCTTGGCGAAAGCGAACGACAGCCGGCGCGGCGTGGCGGTGGCGACCGACTGGGCCTCGGCGCTCATGGTGTCGGGCGGTCTGCCGGCGGCGTGCCGGTGGAGCCCGAGTACCTCCAGCACGTTGAATACGCGCTGTTCGAACCTCCGGTCTATCCGGAGCTGTCGCGGCGC
>JBBILX010000012.1:0-85068 GCA_037444685.1 Gammaproteobacteria bacterium | reverse complement strand
ACGGCAACGAGATATAGCTCGAGAGGCGCGCGCCCTTCGCGCCGAGCGGGTCCTTCTGGACCTGAACGAGCAGCTCGTCGCCGGCCGACAGCAGCCGGCGGATGTCCGGCGCCCCGCCCTCCGCCGCCGCGCCGCCCGACGGTCGCCAGACGTCGTCGATGTGCAGGAAGGCAGTGCGCTCGAGGCCGATGTCGACGAAGGCCGCCTGCATGCCGGGCAGGACCCGCGTCACGCGACCCTGGTAGAGGTTGCCGACGATGCCACGACGGCTCTCCCGCTCAATGTAGACTTCCTGTAGCACGCCGTTCTCGAGCACGGCCGCGCGCAACTCCCGGGGTGCGACGTTGACGAGGATCTCTGCGCTCACGGCCCGGGCGATCCCGCATCTGCGCCGGCCAGCGATCCGCTCCAGAGCGGCACGCCGGCCGCGGCCAGCAGCTCCGCTGTCTCGTAGAGCGGCAGACCCATGACACCCGAGTAGCTGCCGTCGATGTGCTCGATGAACACGGCCGCGAGCCCCTGGATCGCGTAGCCACCCGCCTTGTCCCGCGGTTCGCCGCTCGCCCAGTAGGCATCGATCTCGGCAGGAGCCAACCGGCGCATTCGCACCAGCGTCCGCGACAGCCTCACTGCGACCGCGTCGCCGCTCACGAGAGCGACGGCCGTCAGCACCTCGTGCGTACGCCCCGCGAGCAGCGTGAGCATCTCGCGCAGTTCGGTGAGCGTGCACGGCTTGCCGAGAATGTGGCCATCGACGATCACCGAGGTATCGGCGCCGAGTACCGGCAAGCCGCCGCAGAGCTCGGGACGTGCCGAGGCTTCGCGCGCCTTGCGCACGGCGAGCCGCGTGACGTAATCGGCGGGCAGCTCGCGCTGCTGCGCGCGCTCGTCGAGCCGTGCCGGCGCGATGCGATGCGGCACGCCGATCTGGGCCAGCAGCGCCGAGCGCCGTGGCGATGCGGAGGCCAGGCAGACCCTTGGCGCTTCGAACGGACCCATCATTCGCGATGGTAAGGGTGGTTGAGGAGTAAAGACTGCGCGCGGTAGAGCTGCTCGGCGACCAGCACCCGCACCAGTCCATGCGGGAGCGTCAGCCGCGACAGTGACCACCGCTCGTCGGCGCGCGCCAGCGCCTGCTCGCTCATGCCGTCGGCACCGCCGACCAGCAGCGCGACGTCGCGTCCCGCCTGCATGCGGCGCGCGAGCCAGTCGGCGAGCTCGCGGGTGCTGCGTTGACGGCCGCGCTCGTCGAGGGCGACGACGAAGTCGGCGTCACGGACGGCAGCCAGCAGCCGCTCGCCCTCCCGCTCGATCGCCCGGGTCGACGACGTGCCGGCGGAGCGCCGTACCGGCTCGATCTGCTCGAGAGACAATCGCAGGCCGCCGGCGATGCGCCTCGCGTACTCGGCGAACCCGGCCTCGATCCACTCGGGCATGCGGGTGCCAACCGCCACGAGCCGCAGACGCACGCAATCCGGACCGCTCAGTCGCGGCGCGCGCCGCCCGCTCGTGGCGCCTGACCTGCCGGCTCCCAGAGTGCTTCGAGCGCGTAGAACTCACGCGTGCGTGGCAGCATGACGTGCACGATGACATCCGGCAAATCGACGAGCACCCACTCGCCGTCACGCTCGCCTTCGATGCCGATCGGGCGCACGCCGCTGGCCTTGACCTGCTGGACCACCCGGTCGGCGATTGCCTTGACGTGACGATCGGAATTGCCGCTCGCGATGACCATGACGTCAGCCACGTCACTGACGCCGCGGACGTCCAGTGCCCGGATGTTGACTGCCTTCATGTCGTCGAGAGCGCGCTTCACGACCTCGACCAGCGCCGCGGTTCGCTCGGGCGCGGTCGTGCGGGCGGCTGCCGCTCGGGGCCGGGTGGCCTTGGCCGGACGTGCTGCAACGGTGCGCGGCTTGCGGGGCGGGGACTTCGCGGACGAGGGGGTTGGGCTGCCTGAGGGCTTCTTCGAACGGGTCGGATGCTGGCGACGCGGGCGTGGCGTGGGCGTCATTGACGGCTGGCGACCTCTTGGCTTGAGCGCTGGGCCCGAGCATAGCACCCCGTCTCGATGATGATGTCGCGCACTGCGTCCGGCACCAGGAAGCGTGGATCGCGCCCCGAGGTGATGATGTTGCGCAGGTCCGTCGACGAGATCTCGAGCTGCGTGACTGCGTGCACATAGATTCGCCCGGCGCGCGCGGCGTGCAGCTCGCGGATCGATCCGGTGCCGCGATCGACCATGACCTCGCCGAGGGGGCCGGACGTCGGCGCCTTCCAGCCGGGACGGTGGGCGACGGCGACATGCGCGAGATCGAGGATCTCGCGCCACCGATGCCAGTGCGGCAGACCGAGGAAGGCATCCATGCCCAGTATCAGCACGAGAGAGCGGTCGGGAAACTCGGCGCGCAACTCGAGCAGCGTGTCGACCGAATACGAGACCCCGGTGCGCCGCACCTCGCGATCGTCGACGACGAAGCCCGGCTGGTCGGCGACCGCCGCCCGCACCATCGCCAGCCGCAGTCCCGCATCGGCGATCGTCTGTTCGCGATGGCCCGGGCGGCCCGTGGGCACCCAGCGCAATTCGCTCAGGCGAAGCTCCTGCCAGATCTCGAAACCGGTGCGCAGGTGACCGTAGTGAATCGGATCGAAGGCGCCGCCGAAGATGCCGATGGGTCGCATGGTTCTCCCGACCGCGCGTAGCGCGCGGCACTGATCTACTCAGCCGGTCATCGCCGCCGGCGCCGGCATGCGCTGCCCGCACAGCTCCGCCACCAGCAACATCAATTCGCTCCACGGGTCGCCTGGCAGGCGTCCCTTGAGCATTCGGTCGATGCGCGCGGCGCGCGAGATCATCCGCGCGAACGACAGACGGGCCGAGCGCGGCCGGGCCCGGTCGAGCAGCGACGGCGGCGTGTAGCCGCGGCGCGGCATCGGGCCGCCGGTGCGCAGCGCCCAAAGCACGCGCAGCTCGCGCGCCAGCACCCAGAGCACCAGCGTTCCCTCGACACCCTCACCCTGCAGCACACCGAGGACGTGCAGGGCCCGCGACGCGTCGCCACCGAGCACGGCATCACCGAGCGCGAAGACGTCGAAGCGGCTGTGGTCCGCGACGCCGCCCGCGACGAGTTCGGCGGTGATGCGCCCGCCGGGATGGAGCAGGCGCAGCCGCTCGATCTCCTGGTGGGCGGCCAGCAGGTTGCCCTCGACGCGCTCGGCCAGCAGCGGCAGCGCTTCGTCGTCGACGTCGAGGCCCGCCTGCCGGCAACGGCCGCGCAGCCAGTCGGGCAGACGCGCCGGCGTGACCTCCGGTACGGTGAGCCAGACGCCCGCGGCATCGATCGCCCGCACCCACTCCGCACGCTGCGCCTCGGCATCGAGCTTTCCCGTGACGACCAGCAGCAGCACGTCGCGCGGTGGCGGATCGAGCAGTGCACGGAGCGTCGCAGCACCCTGAGCGCCTGGCTTGCCCGTGGGCAGCCGCAGCTCGATCAGGCGCCGTTCGCCAAACAGGGAGAGCCCTGCGACGCTGCCGCGCAACTGCTCCCAGTCGAAACCACGCTCCGCGAAATGCACGATTCTCTCCGAGAACCCGCACTCCCGGGCGCGCGCCCGCAGTGCATCGGCCGCCTCACCGACCTGCAGCGGCTCGTCACCCGCGATTAGAAACGCCGGCGCAAGCTCGCGCGCGCGCAGCTCCCGCTGCCAGGTCTCGAGGGTGGCCTTCATCGCTCGAGGATTATCGACCCGCCGCCGTGTCCGGCGCCATGTGGGCGCGACTGGCCGTCGGCGACCATATGTGTTATATGATTACATATATTATATCCGTACCGTGCCGACTTGCTGGAGGACCTGACCTTGCCCGACTCGCACCCGTCCATCCGACCCTGCTTGCTGCTGCCTGCAAGCCTGCTGATCTTTGGCGCCGCCGCTACCCCGGCACAGGACACGCTCGCCGAGATCGTGATCACGGCTACGCCGTTGCGCGAGACCATGCTCGAGACGGCCCAGCCGGTGCTCGCGGTCGACGGCGACGCGCTGTTGCGGGAGCGCGCTGCGAGTCTCGGCGAGACCCTCGCCCAGCAACCGGGGGTCAGCGCGACCTGGTTCGGTCCGCAGTCGAGCCGTCCCGTCATCCGCGGCATCGGCGGCGAACGCGTGCAGATGTATCAGGACGGCGGCGACGCGCTCGATGCCTCGGCACTGTCGAACGACCACGCCGTGACGATCGACCCGCTGATCGCCGAGCGCGTCGAGGTCGTCCGCGGACCAGCGACATTGCTGTTCGGCAATTCCGCGTCAGCCGGCCTCGTGAACGTGGTCACGCGCCGCATTCCGCGCGCGCCGTCCGACCGGCCGTTCCGCGGCGCCATCGAACTGCGGGGCAACTCAGCCCTCGTCGAACGCGCGGTCGCGGCCCAGGCCGAGTTCGGCACGCGCCCGTGGCGGCTGCAGACCGACCTGCACCGGCGCACGACGGACGATGTCGGCATCCCGGGCTTCGCCACGATCGACGCGCTGCGCGAACCGGAGGAAACCGCGGGGCGGCTCGCGAACTCGGCCTCGGAGACGCGCGGCGGAGGCATTGGACTGTCGCGCGTCGGTGACTGGGGCCACGTCGGTCTGTCGTTCTCGCGCTTCGACACGCAGTACGAGATACCGGGACCAGGCGAGGAGGAAGGGGAAGAAGGCGAAGACGGCGGCGGCGACCAGCCTCTCGGCGAGGGCCCCGTCCCGATCGCCGCGGCGCGAGTCCGCGACGGCGACGGCATCTACCTCGACATGGCGCAGACGCGCTGGGACCTCGATGCCGACCTGCGCGAGCCGTTCGCCGGCATCGCGACGCTGCAGCTGCGCGCCGGGTTCAATGACTATGAGCATGCCGAAATCGAACCCCGCGGCGAAGTCGGCACGATCTACCTGCAGCGCGGACTCGATGCGCGCGCGGCCGCCGAGCACCAGCCGCTGGCGGGCTGGCGCGGCGTGTTCGGCTTGCAATGGCGCGACCTCGATCTCGACGCCATCGGTGCAGAGGCCTTCGTGCCGCCATCGGTCACGCGCAACCTCGGCCTGTTCCTGTTCGAGGAGCGCGGCTTCGGCACCTTGACCGCGGAGCTGGGGGCGCGGCTCGAACGGCAGCAGATCGACCTGCCCGGTGCCGCCCGCGCCTACGACGATGACGCGTTCAGCGCCTCGGCGGGGCTGATCTGGCGGGCCGCCGACGGCTGGCGCGTGACGGCCAACCTCAGTTCGACCGAGCGCCACCCCACCGCGACCGAGCTGTTCGCCGATGGTCCACACATCGCGGTGCGCCGGTTTGAGATCGGCGACGCCGATCTCGGCACCGAGCGCGCGCTCGGCATCGACGCCGGTCTGCATGCGACCGCCGGGCCGCTGACTGCGTCGGTCAGCGCCTTCGTCAGCGATTACAGCGACTACATCTACGCCGCACCGACCGGTGCGATCGAGGACGGTCTGCCGGTCGTCGTCTACTCCGCCACCGACGCGCGCTTCAGCGGCCTCGAGGCCGAACTCGTCTGGCGAGGGCCCGAATCTGCACTCGGCCGCTGGTCCGTGCGGGCTTTCGGTGACTACGTACGGGCCGAGGATGGTGCCGGCGCGCCGCTGCCGCAGATTCCGCCACTGCGGCTCGGTGCCTCGCTGGGCTTCGAACGCGGCCCGCTCGGGATCGAGCTGCGTGCCGTCTGGAACGACACCCAGGATCGGGTCGCCGCCGCGGAATTGCCCACCGACGCCTACACGCTCGTCGACGTCGACCTGTCATGGCGCGCCCGCGTGGCCGATCGGCCGATGACGCTGTTCGTCCGGGGCGCTAATCTGCTCGACGAGGAAGCGCGGCGGCATGCGTCGCCGCTCAAGGACTTCGCGCCGCTGCCCGGCCGTGCGCTCGGCTTGGGAGTGCGTTTCGATTTCTGACTCCGCCACGGAGAGCCCTGACATGTCGCAGATCCCTCACCGCCTCGCAGGCCTGCTGCTCGCCAGCGCCACCATCGCCGCCGCGCCCTCGGCGGCGCAGGAATTCAGGCAGGAGGGCAAACACGTGCACGGGCAGGTCACGGTGAACCTCGCGCTCGAAGGCAACCTGCTCTCGGTCGAGATGGAGGCGCCCGCCATCAACGTGGTCGGCTTCGAGCGCCCGCCCCGCGACGCGGCCGAGCGCACCGTGGTCGGCGACGCCGCCAACTGGCTGGGCTCCGGCCGTTCGCTGCTCGGCGTGCCGGCTGCTGCCGGCTGCCGCCGCCTCGAGGCGAGCGTGACCGCGCCGCAGTGGCGCGAAGCGAAGGGCCCCGACGCCGGCAAGGATGCTCACGACCACGATCACGAGCACGAACACAAACACGGCGACGACGAGTCTGCGCACGCCGACTACCGGGCGAGCGCGAGATTCCGCTGCACCAATCCGGCTGCGCTGGCCTGGGTCGAGGTCTGGGCGCTGCGCCGGCTGCGCGACGTGACCGAGCTGACCGTCAACGTGGTGACGACCGACCTGCAGAACAGCGTGCGCGCGACCCGCGCCGACGAGCGTATCGCGCTGCGCTGAAGGGGCCGCCGGATCGGTTACAGTGGCGGCATGACGAACGGGCAGGCCGCCATCGCGCTGGAAGCCATGCGCTTCGCATGGCCGGGCAAGCCGCTGCTGCTCGACATCGAGCGGCTCGTCGTGGCCCGCGGCGAGCGGCTGTTCCTGCGCGGCCCGAGCGGCAGTGGCAAGAGCACGCTACTCGGGCTGCTCGGCGGCGTCCTGACCCCGGCTGCCGGCGAAATCCGGGTGCTTGACACGAAGCTCCCGAACCTCGGGGCAAGCGCCCGGGATCGCTTTCGCGGCGATCACGTCGGCTTCGTGTTCCAGATGTTCAACCTGATTCCCTACCTCTCGGTCCTCGACAACGTGCTGCTGCCGGCGCGTTTCTCGCGCCGGCGCGCCGAGCGTGCCGCGCGCCACGGCGCGCCCGCCGCCGAGGCCGCGCGCTTGCTCGCCGCCCTGGGTCTCGGCGAGGCCGCGCTCCTGGCGCGCAACGTGACCGAACTGTCGATTGGTCAACAACAGCGGGTGGCGGCGGCGCGCGCCCTGCTCGGGGCGCCCGAGCTGCTGATCGCCGATGAGCCGACTTCGTCGCTCGATCACGACGCGCGCCGGCAGTTCCTCGAACTGCTGATGGCCGAGTGCCGCGAGCAGGGGTCGACGCTCGTATTCGTGAGCCACGATACGACACTCGGCCCGCTGTTCGACCGTGACCTGTCGCTCGCCGAGTTAAACCGCGCCGCGCCCGCCGGTCGCGCCGCCGCACGCGCCGCCTGAGCATGGCGACGCTGAGCCTCGCGCTGCGCTCGCTCTGGAACCGTCGCGTCACGGCCCTGCTGACGGTGGCGGCCATCGCAATCAGCGTCGCCCTGCTGCTCGGCGTGCAGAAGATGCGCGTCGCCGCCAAGGACAGCTTCGCCAGCACGGTCTCCGGCGTCGACCTGATCGTCGGCGCCCGCTCCGGTCCCATCAACCTCCTGCTCTACTCGGTCTTCCGCGTCGGCGACGCCACCGCAAACGTCTCCTGGGAAACCTACCAGAAGATTGCCCGCCATCCCGACGTCGCCTGGACGATCCCGCTGTCGCTCGGCGACTCGCACCGGGGGTACCGGGTGCTCGGGACGAACGCCGATTACTTCCGGCACTATCGCTACGCAGGAAAGCGCGAACTGACCTTCGCTGCGGGCAAGCCGTTCGCCGACCTCTACGATGCGGTGCTCGGCGCCGACGTCGCCCGTCAGCTCGGCTACCGCCTCGGCCAGCAGATCGTGATCGCGCACGGACTCGGCGCCGTCAGTTTCGCCAGGCACGACGACAAGCCCTTCCGCATCGTCGGCATCCTCTCCCGCACGGGCACGCCCGTCGACCGCACGGTGCACGTGAGCCTCGAGGCGATCACTGCGATCCACATCGACTGGCAGAGCGGCGTCCAGGCCCTGCCCGGCCAGCGGGTCAGTGCCGAGGAGGCGCGCGCGCGCGACCTCACGCCCGACTCGATCACGGCCTTCATGGTCGGCATGCGCTCGAAGGTGACGACCTTCACGATGCAGCGCGCCATCAACGAGTACCGGCTCGAGCCACTGCTCGCAATCATCCCCGGCGTCGCCCTGACGCAGCTCTGGGAGCTCGTCGGCGTCGCCGACACGGCGCTGATGGTCGTCGCTGCCTTCGTGGTGCTCGCCGGGCTGCTCGGCATGCTGACCGCGATCCTGACCAGCCTCAACGAGCGCCGCCGCGAGATGGCGATCCTGCGCTCGGTCGGCGCCCGTGCCCGGCACGTGTTCTCGCTGCTCGTCGTCGAGGCGGGGCTGCTGGCCACCGCCGGCGTCGGACTCGGCATCGTCCTGACTTACGGGCTCATGGCAGCGGTGCGGCCGCTGCTCGCCGACCGCTACGGAATTTTCGTGCAGCTCGCCGGTCTCAACGTTTACGATCTCGGCATTCTCGGCGCGATCATCGGCGCCGCGCTGCTGATGGGGCTGTTGCCCGCGTGGCGCGCTTACCGCAACACGCTGGCCGACGGTCTGACCATCCGCATATGAGGACGAAGACGAGATGAAGATCCGACCCCGGCTCCGCCTGTCGCTGCCCGCGGCCGCATTCGCCGCCATGCTCGCGCTGCCAGGAGCCGCGTACGCGGTCGGCGCAGCGAAGCCTGCCGCCACGAGACCGGCCGCGGCCGCCAAGTCCAGCGCCGCAGTGCCCCTCGAGCTCGACTGGGAAGAACTGCTGCCCAAGGACGCACGTTCGCGCTTCGCTGCCGGACCCCCTCCGCCCGTGCACGACTATCTCGGCGAGGCCGGGCTCGCGGCCCAGCAGGTGCTCGACTTCAGCGTCAACAAGGAGCTCGACGGCCAGAACGTCAAGCTGCCGGGCTTCATCGTGCCATTGGACATCGGCAAGGACGGTCTCGTGTCCGAGTTCTTTCTCGTGCCCTATTTCGGCGCCTGCATCCACGTGCCGCCACCGCCGCCGAACCAGATCGTGTACGTGCGCATGTCCAAGGGGATCGCACTCGAGTCGATCTACGATGCCTACTGGATCACCGGCCGCCTGACGCTGCAGAACAAGACGACGCGCCTCGGTGCCGCGGCCTACCACCTGGCCGGCGAGAAGGTCGAGATCTACAAGTACTGAGGCGCGGCCCGGCGATCATCGATCACCGGTCGCCCTGGCGGGTCGCGAGCCGATCCGGACGCCGCGCGCGGCTCAGCACGCTGTCGATCGCGGCGACGTGCGCTGCGACGATCGGTTCGCTGTAGCGCCCCACGGGCACGCCGTTGTAGATGATCCGCGTGCCCTCGACGAGGAACTCGCGTGTGTACGGCACGTTCCAGTCGTCGTATTCGATCGTCTCGTACCGGTCGAAGCCGGGGAATCCCTCGAAGTTGAACATCGCATGCGAGAACAGGGTATCCGTGTTCTCTGCGAAGAACTCGATCGGCAGGTTTATCACGTAGTCGTACCGGGCCGCGATGCCGTCGAGAAAGGCCTGATGGGTCGACAGGTAATGGCCGTGCGGATTGTTGACCGGATCGGCGAAATGGTCCTGCGCGAGCACTACCTCCTTGCGGCCGAACCGGTACCCGTCGAGCACGCGCTTCGCGTCCGCAACCATGCCGTCACGATACGGCGGCGAGAGCTGCAGCCACGCCTCGTGCGGCACGAAGTCCCACGGCATGCCATGCACCGATACGACCACCTTGACGTCCACGTCGGGCCCGGTCGGCAGCGAGTCGAGACGGTCGCGCAACATTGCGAGGTAGGCCTCGCGCAGGATCGGGAAATCGCCGAGCTGTGGTGCGAGCACGACCTTCACCCGAGGCTTGCCGGCTCGACGTCCGCTGTCCTGCTGCCATTCCTCGAGCTCGTGGATCGCATGGCGGAACGAACCGTTGAATTCCTCGTGGTGCGAGTAGATCGGCACCGCCGGTGCGATCAGCAGCGTGTCGATGCCTTCGTCGAGGAGGCCGCGCACGGCATCGCGCAGCAGACCGAAATGGTCCGACGTCACGAAGCGCCAGGGGATCGTCCCGTGGCGGGCCTCGATGCGCGCCATCGTCCGCTCCGCGATCGAACGCATCCCGGCTTCGTGCGGCAGCTTGTGACCCGCAAGACCGTGGTCGTGGTAGAACACCTTGGCCTTGGTCATCAGCTTCGCCGAGATCGTCGGCACTCCCTGCTTGCGGGTTGTCAACAGAAAGTAGCCGTGGTCGAGGTGAACGTTGGCTGACGGCGGCACCCACTGCACTTCGCCGCGCCGCCACTTGTCGACGTAACGCAGACCATCGACGTCGCGATCCCTTCCGTGGAGGTCGACGAGCTCCGTCGGCTCGAACGCCTCGAACTCGTAGAAGCGCCGGCGGTCGAGCAGCACGACACCGCGGTCGGCAACCGCGAAGTTGCGGACCGGCCAGGGGATGTACTGCGTCGACTTGAGCGCGATGTTGTGGTAGTCGGCTGCGCGGTAATCCTCGGGCATCACGAGCTGCGTGATCAGGATGCCGACCTTGCCGACGGGCGTGCGGTCGTGTTTGCGGTAGTAATCGTACCAGTTCGGTTCCGCCAGTTGAGGTGGCTGGTTCTGGACGCGGTACACGGCGTAACCCGCCGCGCCGAGCAGCGCAAGGACGCCGAGCCCGGCGAGGATCCAGCGCATCGTACGCTTCATCAGCCCTCCCCTGTTCTCGCCGCCGCGCTGTGCTAGCGTTGCGATCAGGGTCGCTCCGGTCGGCGGCCCGCGAGGAACGCCCATGCCAACGATCTTCGAGCGAATCATAGCCCGCGAACTGCCTGCCACCATCCTGCATCACGACGACCGCGTCACGGCCTTCCGCGACATACGCCCGCAGGCGCCCGTTCACATCCTGATCGTGCCGAACAAGCCGATCCCGACCGCCAACGATGTCGAGGACGCCGATGAGGCGCTGATCGGTCACATGTTCATCGTTGCGCGCGACCTCGCCCGCCGCGAGGGCATCGCCGAGGACGGCTACCGGCTGATCGTCAACTGCAACGCGCACGGCGGGCAGGAAGTCTTCCACCTGCACCTGCACCTGGTCGGCGGCGCACCGCTGGGCCGGATGCTGGCGCGGTAGCCATGGCCGCGGCGCGCGGTCGCAGCCCGCCGCGGCTGCGCCTCTATCCCCCAATCGCGGTGCGCCGCAGCGGCCACCTGCGCGTCTCGCCGCTGCACGAGATCTACTGGGAAGAGAGCGGCAATCCGCGGGGCAAGCCGGTCGTCTTCCTGCACGGCGGCCCGGGCGGCGGCACGGACGCGCGAATGCGGCGATTCTTCGATCCGGCGCGTTACCGGATCGTGCTGTTCGACCAGCGCGGCTGCGGCAGGAGTCGGCCGCATGCGAGCCTCGTCGACAACACGACCTGGCACCTCGTCGCCGACATCGAAGCGTTGCGAGCACACCTCGGCATCGAGCGGTGGCAGGTATTTGGCGGCTCCTGGGGCTCGACGCTGGCGCTCGCCTACGCGCAGGCGCACCCGGACCGAGTCACGGAGCTCGTGCTGCGCGGCATCTTCCTGGTCCGCCCCTGGGAGTTCCGCTGGTTCTACGCGACGCCCGATGGCGCAGGCGCGTTGTTCCCGGACCTCTACGAGCGTTTCGTCAAGCCGATTCCGCCGGCGGAGCGCGGCGATCTGATGCGGGCCTACTACCGCCGCCTCACGAGCGACGATCCCGCGGTCGTGCGCGACGCCGCGCGAGCGTGGTCGATCTGGGAGGGCGCGACGAGTTTCCTGCGGCTCAATCCCGACTATCTCGACAGGTTCGAGGATCCGGAGTTCGCCGCGGCCTTCGCGCGGATCGAGTGCCATTATTTCATCCACGGCGGATTCCTGCGCACGCCCGAGCAGCTGCTCGAGGACGTGCCGAAGATCCGGCACATCCCAGCAGTGATTGTGCAGGGCCGGTACGACGTGGTCTGCCCGATGAAGAGTGCCTGGGACCTGCACCGCGCCTGGCCGGAGGCGGAACTGCAGATCGTCCCCGATGCCGGTCACTCGGCGTTCGAGCCTGGCATCATCGATCGGCTCGTGAGGGCGACGCGCAAGTTTGCTCGACGAAAGCCTTGAGGTCGCGGAGCGTGTGCGCGAGGCGCCGGCCAGGCACCGACAGCGCCGCGACCGTATCGGCGTGGTTGCCGCGCGCATAGCGCCGCAGCTCTGCGGGCGCGCCCGCCGCGCGCAGTGCCGCAGCGAGCCGGTCACTGTGCTCGATCCGGACGATGTCGTCGACGACACCGTGGATCAGCAGCGCCGGCGGCGCGCTGGCGCTCGCATGCGCGATCGGCTGCCAGTCGGCGGGCGAGTACGGTGCCGCAAAGACCGCCTGCAGCAGCGGCGTGTCGGCGACCAGCCCATAGGGTCCGGACAATCCGATCAGCCCGCGGATCCACTGCGGTCGGCCGCCGACGGCCGTCAGCCAGCGAGGGTCGAGCGTCAGAAGCGCAGCAAGGTGTGCGCCGGCCGAGTGTCCCATGACGAACATCCGGCCCGGATCGCCCCCATAACGGCCGACGTTCTGCCGCACCCAATGCAGCGCGAGCGCCCCGTCCTCGACGAAGGCTGGGAAGCGCACTTCGGGGTAGAGCCGGTAGTCCGGCAGCACGGCGACGAACCCCTCGGCCGCGAGTGCCGCGCCGACGAACCGGTAGCGTTCGCGCCCGCCATCGACCCAGCCGCCGCCGTACCAGAACACGATCACCGGCGCCCCACCCGGCGCGGCGCGCGAGGGCGCGTAGACATCGAGCCGCTGGCGCGCGTGCGGCCCGTAAGCCAGGCCGCGGTAGCGGCTGCCTGCTGACAGATCGGCCGGCAGGTTCGCGACGCCGAACAGCACGGCCGAGCATCCGCCGAGCCCGAGCGTGACCACCACGGTCAACGCGAGCGCCACCGCGCCGTGTGCCGTCCGGCGCGTCAAGCGCGCATGCTCCAGGTCAGCGAGCCCGCCGCGTCGATCAGACCCTCGCGCTGGAGCCAGGCACGCGCGTCTTCGGCGTCGTGCTCGAACCACGCGCGCGTCGAACCGAGCCGGAAGCTGTAGCCCCAGGCATCCATGTCGCGCATCAGCCGCTCGCGGCCGACCCGCGGCAGCGCATCGGCGAACAGGATCTGCAGATAGCAGACGGCCGCCTCCTCGGCATCGTCACCGCCAGCGTCGCGAAGCAGGCCGGCACGCCGCTCGGGCCTCATGCACACGTAGTGTCCCGTCTCGTGGAGCACCGAGTGCACCGGTGTGTCGAGGCGGGCATGCAGCCGCGTGCCCTCGAGTCCGGCCTCGGCACCGCCCCAGTAGGATCCAACGATGGGCTCGCCCGGTCCGACCAGCCGCAGCTCGAGGCGATAACGCGCGAGCAGCGCCGCGACCGCGAGTCGGTCCGTCCCCTGGAGGCGCAGTACGCCCGCGGCCGAAACGACGGTCTCCATGCACACCTTCAGAGGCTCGACAGCCGCCGCATCACGATGCCGACGAGATCGCGCGCGAGCGCCGCGCGAAGATTCTCCTTCTCGCGCTCCTTGGCGAGCACCGCGCGCTCGTCGAAGCTGAAGTCTCGCGACAGCGAGATCTCCTCGGGAGCGAGCACCTCGCGCTCGCCGCGCAGGACACGGATGCGAACGGTGTAGGTCAGCTCGTACTCGCGCGGGATGTTGCGTGCCGAGATGGAGATGATCCGCTCGATGAGGTCATCGCGCTGCACCTCGATGACCGCGGTCGCATCGGCACGCGCCGAGGAGAGCCGGACGCCGGAAGCGAGCAGGGCCCGGCGCAGATCCTGAACGAAGTCGCTCTGCACGTCGTCGGCGGCGACATGCGTGATCGTCAACGCCGAGGACAGCGGGACCCGACCCTGCAGTCGAAAGCCGCAGCCGGCGAGACTGGCCAGCGCGACCAGCGTCACCCCGATCCGCAGCGTGCGACCGCGCGGACTGCGCCCACGGGCGGCCATCTCAGACGACCAGATTGACGAGCTTGCGCGGCACGATGATCACCTTGCGCGGCTCGGCACCGTCGATGAAGCGGCGCACGTTCTCGTCGGCGAGCGCTGCATCGCGTATGGCCGCCTCGTCCGCGTCGGCGGCGACCGAAATCCGCCCGCGCAGCCTGCCGTTGACCTGGACGACGAGGGTCAGCTCTGCCTGCGCAAGCGCCTGCGCGTCCGCCGCGGGCCAGCGGACGTCCACGAGAGCTCTGCTGTGACCGAGCTCCTGCCAAAGCACGTGGCAGATGTGCGGAACGATCGGCGACAGACAAAGGGTGACGATCTCGAAGGCCTCCTGGAGCACGGCGCGGCCCTGCGGGCTGCGATCCTCGAAGCGGGAGATCGCGTTGAGCAGCTCCATCACCGCGGCGATCGCCGTGTTGAACGTGCGCCGTCGGCCGATATCGTCGGTCACCTTGCCGAGCGTCAGATGCACCGACCGGCGCAACTCGCGCTGGGCCGGAGTCAGCGCGCCGCGATCGAGAGCTGGCGGCGCGCCAACGCTCGCGTTGAGCGTGACGTGCGCGTGCACCGCCGTCCAGAGCCGACGCAGGAAGCGGAAGGCGCCCTGTACGCCCTCGTCGCTCCATTCGAGCGACTGCTCGGGTGGAGCTGCGAACATCATGAACAGCCGAGCCGTGTCGGCCCCGTACTTCTCGACGAGGCCCTGCGGATCGACCCCGTTGTTCTTCGACTTGGACATCGTACCGAGGCCGTCGTACTGGACCTCGAGCCTCGAGCCGTCGTCGAGCGTCGCGACATAGCGCTTGACGCCGCCCGCTTCCTCGACATCGACATCCTTCGGATTGAAGTACAGGCGGCGGCCCTCGGCGGGCTGCTGCCAGTAGATGTGGTTGAGCACCATGCCCTGGGTCAGCAGGCTGCGGAACGGTTCGCTGAAGTCCACCAGGCCGAAGTCGCGCATGACCCGGGTCCAGAAGCGCGAGTACAACAGGTGCAGGATCGCGTGCTCGATGCCGCCGACGTACTGATCGACCGGCAACCAGTACCTGACGCGCGCATCGACCATCGCGCCCGCATTGTCGGGACAGGCGTAGCGCGCGTAGTACCAGCTCGAATCGACGAAGGTGTCCATCGTGTCGGTCTCGCGCCGCGCCGGGCCGCCGCAGTGCGGGCAGCTGCACTCGTAGAACGACGGCGTCCTCGCGAGCGGATTGCCGCTGCCATCGGGCACCAGATCCTCGGGAAGCACGACCGGAAGCTGCGAATCCGGCACCGCGACCTCACCGCACTTCGGACAATGGATCAGCGGTATCGGGCAACCCCAATAGCGCTGCCGCGAGATGCCCCAGTCACGCAGCCGGTACTGCACACGCTTCCGGCCGAGTCCCCGCGCGGCCAGTGCAGCCGCGATCGCATCGATGGCGGCCTTCGACTCGAGCCCCGAGAACTCGCCCGAGTCCACCGTGACGCCGTACTCGCCGTAGGCATCGATCCACGGCGCGACCACGGTGTCATACGCTCCGGTGCTCGATTTCACGACGGTGCGTATCGCGATGCCGTGCTGCCGCGCGAAAGCGAAGTCGCGCTCGTCATGCGCCGGCACGCCCATGACGGCGGCCTCGCCGTAACCCATCAGCACGTAGTTGGCGACCCAGATCTCGACCGGCTCACCGGTGAACGGGTGGAGCACGTGCAGGCCCGTGCGCCGCCCCTTCTTCTCCATGGTCGCGACGTCGGCTTCCATGACGCTGCCGCGCCGGCACTCGTCGATGAAGGCCATCAGTGCCGGGTCCTTCGCAGCCGCTGCGAGCGCAATCGGGTGCTCCGCCGCGATCGCGACGAAGGTCACGCCGAACAGCGTGTCGGCGCGCGTCGTGAACACCTTCATGGCCGCCGATGCATCGCCGGCCGGCTTGCCCATGAGCGCCGCGGTGTCGGCCGCATACGGGAACGCGACGTCGACACCTTCGCTGCGGCCGATCCAGTTGGCCTGCATGACCCGCACGCGCTCCGGCCAGTCGGTCAGCGTGTCGAGATCGCGGAGCAGTTCGTCGGCGTAGCGCGTGATGTTGAGGTAGTACATCGGAATCTCGCGCTTTTCGACCAGCGCGCCGGTGCGCCAGCCCCGCCCGTCGATGACCTGCTCGTTGGCGAGCACGGTCTGGTCGACCGGATCCCAGTTCACGACCCCGGTGCGCTTGTAGGCGATCCCCTTCTCACGCATGCGCAGGAACAGCCACTGGTTCCACTTGTAATAGCTCGGGTCGCAGGTGGCGATCTCGCGCTCCCAGTCGAGCGCGAAACCGAGCGCCTGCAGCTGCTCCTTCATGGAGGCGATATTGTCGCGAGTCCACTTCGCCGGCGCGACGCCGTTGGCCATCGCGGCGTTCTCGGCCGGCAGACCGAACGCATCCCAGCCCATCGGCTGCAGCACATTGCGGCCCTGCATGCGCGCGAAGCGCGTCAGTACGTCGCCGATCGTGTAGTTGCGCACATGGCCCATGTGCAGTCGACCCGACGGGTAGGGAAACATCGACAGGCAGTAGAACTTCTCGCCCGGTGCATCCTCACGCGCCCGGAAACTGCCCGCCTGCTGCCAATAGGCCTGCGCGGCGCGGTCGACCTGCGCCGGCTGATATCGCTCGTCCATCGTTAAAACTGCCGCGAGAGTACCGCGGCGCAGAATACACCAGCGGGGGTCAGGCGCAGAAGGCGAGCACGGTGTCGCCACCCGCCGCGAAGCGGGTCACGAGCAGAGTGCCGTTGTGCCAGGCCGGGACGCCGCGCTCACGCAGCAGGCGTTCGCACGCGGCTGCATCGCGGACGCGCACGACGGCCGCGGCAAACCGGCCGGTGCCGCCTGCTGGAGTCACGCCGAAGCGGCTCTCGAAACCCTGCGCGTCGAGGATCGACAGCCTACCGCCGTCGAGCACGAACTCGAAGTGGCCCGCCCGGTCACGACCCGCGAATCCGAGCAGGCGCGCGTATCGCGCGCGGGTCGCACTAACGTCATCCGTCAGCAGGCAGACCTCGGCGAGGGCGAGCGCGCCGTTGGCGTGCGCCATGACCGACCGCTGGTAGACGAGTTCGGGCGTGAGGTTGGCGGCATAGCAGACGAGACCCTCCGGCGACTCGTCCGGCCTGAACATGAACCACTCGAAGCACGCCTCGCCATGCCGTTCGCCATACTCGATGCGGCGCGTCGCGCGCGCGGGCGACGTCACGCCGATGCCGGCTGCGACGCAGCGGGCGTATTCGGCGGCGATCGCGGTGCTGCCGAGCGCGAGGATCAGCAGGCCATCGCCGTGCTGGCGATAGACGGCCAGGTGATGCCGAGGATCGTCGGTCTCCACGGCGCTGAGCTCGACATAGCCGCGCTCGAACACCGCGTGGCAGCTGCGCTGTCGCAGCGGCACCGGCTGGCCGGTGGCCGGATCGACGCCCAGCAGCTCGCGCGGCTCCGTCGTCGCGAAACCGAGCCGCTCCATGTCTGCTCGCAGCGCCTCGAGGGAACGCCCAACACAGCCGATGTGATCGAGCGATGGCAGCGAGGCAGCGGTCATTTGGCCGCCGTGGCGATCAGCGGCTCGAGCGGCAGCGCCGTTCCGGTCTTGACCGCCGAGAGTGCAATCATGGAGGTGATGTCGCGGACGCCCGGGATCTGCGCCAGCGTGTGACGCAGGAATCGCTCGTAGCTGTCGACGTCGTGCGTGACCACGCGCAGCAGGAAATCGACGTCGCCCATCAGCATGAAGCACTCCTGCACCTCGGGCGCGGCGCGGATCGCCGCCTCGAATTCGCTCAGCGCGTCGCGCCCCTCGCGCATGAACCGCACCTGCACGAAGACTTCAAGGTTGAAGCCGAGCTTCTTGCGATCGAGCAGCGCGAAGCGCCCGCGGATATAGCCGTCCTGCTCGAGACGCTGGATCCGCCGCCAGCAGGGCGACTGCGACAGGCCCACGTGCTCGGCGATCTCGCCGACCGAGGCCGAGGCGTCGCGCTGCAGCCACGCGAGGATGCGCAGATCCGTCTGATCGAGGCTCACTTGCATAATCCCCCCCATTTACCCTGCTATGGCGGAACAATCATGCAGTAGCGATTTGATATGAGCAAATAACCTACAGCCATACCGGTTGACGGGGTAATTATTTCGCAATAGAAAGGCACACCACCCCGTAGCGCGTCGCAAGGAGACCGCCATGCCCCGTCGATCCCCCCCGCTGTGGCTGCTCGCCACCTCGGCCACCCTGTCTGCCGTCGCGGCCGCTCAGGGCGGCGCTCCCGATGCGCTCGAGGAGGTAGTCGTGACCGCGGAGAAGCGCGCCGAGAGCATCCAGGAGATTCCGATCGCGATCACGGCGATCAGCGGTGAGGCGCTGCAGGCGCTGAACCGCGACGACGTGGCGGCGATCGCCACGCAGACACCTTCGCTCGCGTACAGCGAAGCCGGCGGCGAGTCGCAGATCTACATCCGCGGCGTAGGCAGCAACCTTTTCAGCGTCGGTGCCGACCCGAGCATCGCGATCAACCTCGACGGCGTCTATCTCGGCCGCAGCAACATGGGGCTCACGCAGTTCCTCGACGTGGAACGCGTCGAAGTGCTGCGCGGGCCCCAGGGCACGCTCTATGGACGCAACGCGACCGGGGGCGCCATCAACATCTATTCTCGAATGCCGACCGAGTCGCTCGAGGGCTACGGCACGCTGATCGTCGGCAGTGACGATCGGCGCGAGGTCAATGCCGCGATTGGCGGACCGCTCGGCGAGGTCTGGTCGTTCCGGCTCGCGGCGCGCGGCCTCAAGGACGACGGCTATACCGAGAACCTGGACCCTTCGGGTGGCAAAGTCGACGACAATGACCTCAAGGCGGTTCGCGGCATCCTGCGCTACGGCACCGATCGGTTCCGCGCCACGCTGATCGGCGATTACAGCGAATTCGACAGCGGCAATACCAGCATCAAGCCGCGCAACGACGGGCTTGGACTGGCGCAGAGCGCCGGCGCATCAGTGCCCGCGTCGATCCACGAGACGCGGCTCAACTTCCCGAGCTTCTTCGTCTGGCAGACCGGTGGCATCACCGCGAATCTCGACTGGGAGCTCTCGCAGGCCGTGTCGCTGGCTGCCGTGCTCGGCTATCGCGAGTGGGACAGCGACTTCCTGTTCAACACCGACGGCACGGAGATCGAGGTCACCCGCACGACCCAGCTCTACGACACGAGCCAGTACTCCGCTGAACTCCGGCTCACCGGCGAGCACGGCTGGGGTCGCTGGATCGCCGGCGCCTACTGGCTCGACGAAGACAAGTTCGGGGGTCTCGGCCTCGTTCGCGCCGGCTTCACGAACGCGCTTGCGAATCGTCCGCCCGCGATCATTCCATCCTCGGTGTTTCCGCCGCGCACCTTCGTGTTCCTGTCGCAGAACGACGGTCGCGCGAGCGCAGTGTTCGGCCAGGTGGATTTCAGCCTCACCGACCAGTGGACGCTGACGGCCGGCCTGCGCTGGAGCGATGAGACCAAGGACGACAGCACCTACTTCGTCACGCTCCTGCCGGACACGGAGCTGCTCGGGCTCTACAGCCCGCGGCCACTGCCGCCGCGCCCGGCACCGGGGCCGACGAACCGCATTGACAGCAAGAGCTGGGACGCGTTCACGCCGAAGGTCGGCGTCGAGTGGAAGCCCGGCGAGGACCAGCTCTACTACCTGAGCTGGAGCAAGGGCTTCAAGTCGGGCGGCTACAACGCCTTCCAGACGACCAACCCGGTCTACGATCCGGAGTTCATCAAGGCGACCGAGCTCGGCGCGAAGACGCAGTGGCTCGACGACCGGCTGCGGCTCAACGCGTCGCTGTTCCACTACGACTACACCGACCTGCAGGTATCGACCTTCCTCAACAGCCTCACGCTGACCACCAATGCCGCGGAGGCGACCATCAAGGGCATCGAGTTCGAGGTCCAGGCGCTGCCTGTCGAGAATCTCGAACTTCAGCTCGCCGCGACTTTCCTCGACGCCCAATACGACCGGTTCACGACCGTCTACGGAAACTGCACCGCGGCGAACCAGGCGCTCGATCCACGGTGCCTCGGGCGCGCAGGGCAGGTGCGCCTGATCGACGCATCCGGCAAGACGCTCAACAACGCGCCCGACTTCAAGGGCACGGCATCGGCCCGCTACACGGTGCCGCTGGCCGCCGGGGGACGCATTTCGCTGTTCGGGCAGGTGTCGCACCAGGGCGAGGTGTTCTTCAACGCCGACAACTCGCCATCGATGACCCAGGATGCATATACGGTCGTCGACGCGCGGATCGGCTATGAGACTGAGAGCGGCGCGCTCTCAGTCGCCCTGTTCGCGAAGAACCTGACCGACGAGGAGTACTTCCACAACATCGTGCAGTTCACCTCGACCAGCGACACGGCGCTCGACGTCTTCAATGTCGGGCACGCCTTGGGCTATCCGGCGCCGGGTCGTCAGTGGGGCGTGGAGGTTCGCTACAGTTTCGGTCGCTGACATGGCGCGACCGCACATTCTGTTCGTCCAGGCGCAGATGATCCCCTGGGCGCGCGGCCTCGAGGGAGGCGCGCGCCCAGAGGTCGAGCGCAAGACGCTGAGCCGTGATGACACCGACGGCAGCGCAACCTGCATCGTGCGTTACCCACCGAACTGGTCGCGCGCAGAGCCTGAACACGTCGCCTGTCACGAGGAGTTCCTCGTTCTCGACGGTGCGATCGAGATCAACGGTCACTCCTACGAGAAGCACACCTATGGCTTCCTGCCGGCGGGCTTCCCGCGCGACCGGGCGCGCAGCGCGCGCGGGGCCGTGCTGCTGACGATGTTCTATGGACCGGTCGCGGTGCACGCGGGAACCGGTGCGGGCTTCGACGAGCGGCGCCTCATCGAGTACGTGAATCCGCTGACCATGGAGTGGGATCCTGGGCTCGTCGATCCGCAGCTCGCCAAGGGCGTGGCGATCAAGCCGCTGCGGACCGACCCGGACACGGGGGAGACCTCGTTCCTCTACTGCTCACCGCCGCACCGCGTGCCGCCTGGCATGGCCAAGCCGCAGTGGACACACCCGATGGTCGAGGAGCTGTACACGATCGAGGGTGACTACGTCTGGGGTGACGTCGGGCGCATGCGGCCCGGTGGTTACTGCTGGTGGCGCGAGAACGTCTGGCATGGCCCGGCGGGCACCGACACCGGCTACCACCTGTTCGTACGCACCGTGAACGGCCCGCTCGTCAACCAGTTCGGGACCGAAAAGAAACCGTTCACCTGGGATCCGCCGCACCGACCGATCCTGCCGCCAGAGCTGATCCCTTACGGACAGCCGCTGCCGCGCGAACCGAACTACTGACGCCGATGCCAGCGCAGCCCTGGCCGGACCCGCGCCGCGCCTGGTACGCGACCCTCGTGCTGATGGTCGCGTACACACTCTCTTACGTCGACCGGCAGATCCTCTCCATGCTCGTCGACCCGATCAAGCTCGATCTCGGGATCTCCGACACCCAGATCGGACTGCTGCAGGGCTTCGCGTTCGCGGTCTTCTACACGCTGGTTGGCATTCCCATGGGGCGACTCGCCGACCGCGGCGATCGGCGCAGAATCATCGCCTGGGGAATCTTCTTCTGGAGCCTGGCGACCGCCCTCTGCGGGCTTGCGAGGAACTACTGGCAGTTGTTCCTCGCACGCGTCGGTGTCGGCGTCGGCGAGGCGGCGCTGGGTCCGGCCGCTTATTCCATGATCGCTGACTACTTCCCGCCCGAGCGGCGCAGCAGGGCCCTTGGCGTCTATTCGATGGGCGTCTATCTCGGAATCGGTCTCGCGGCCATCATCGGTGGCGCCGTCATCGGCGCGCTCGAGGCGCGCCCACCGCTGCAGCTACCGCTGATCGGCGAACTCGCAGCATGGCATGCCACGTTCCTGATTGTCGGCCTGCCGGGCATCGCCGTGGCGCTGTGGGCCGCGAGCCTGCAGGAGCCGGCGCGGCGCACCGCGAGCGCCGAGACGCGCACCGAGATTCCACTGACCGAGGCACTGGCCTTTCTGCGCGGCAACGCCGGTTTCTTTGCCGCGCACTTCCTCGGCTTTTCGATGCTGACGCTGGCATTCAACGCCGTGGTGTTCTGGATGGCACCGTATCTGATGCGCGTGCACGGGCTCGCCCCGGCGCAATTCGGCACCGCGCTCGGCCTCGTGCTCGCGATCGGCGGCGCGGCCGGGATCCTCGCCGGCGGAGCCTGCGCCGACTGGCTTCGACGGCGCGGCATCATGACCGCTGAGCTCTGGCCCGGCATCGTCAGCGCGCTGGCGATCACGCCGCTCGGCATCGCCACGGCGCAGGCTGGCGATGGCCACGCGGCCCTGACCCTGTTCGCCGGCTTCATGTTCTTTTCGAGCTTTGCGTTTGCGGCGGCGGCAGCAGCGCTGCAGCTCGTCGCGCCGAACCGTCTGCGCGGACAGATCTCCGCGCTCTACCTGTTCTTCGTCAATCTCGCCGGCATCGGCCTCGGCTCGTTCCTGACCGGCTGGGTCAACGATGCGGTGTTCGGCGATCCTCGCCGGGTAGACGACTCGATGGCGTGGATCGTCGGTACCATGGCGCCGCTGGCCGCCGCGCTCCTCGCCGCGGGCCTCGGGCGCTACCGGGCCCTGCAGCGGGTCGGCTGACGCGCCAGGCGCATCAGCCGATGCGGATCGGCACGAAGATCTGCGCGTCGTCGCGCTGGACCAGCAGCGCGACCGTCTTGCCGGCGCGGGCCGCCGCCTCCTGCAGCTCCTTGAGTGTCTTGACGGCGCGTCCGTTGACCCCGAGGATCACGTCACCGCGTTGCACGCCGGCCTCTGCTGCCGGACCCTCGACATCCTCGACGTAGAGCGAGCCGCGCGCGCCGGCTGCGCGCTGCTCCTGCGCGCTCAGTTCGCGCACGACGAGGCCGAGCTTGTCCGACTCCGGTGCCCCGCTGTCGCCACGCGCGGCGGTGCGCTGCTGCCCCTCGTCGAGCTCGGCGACCTTGACGGTGAGCTTGCGCACGGCACGGTCGCGCCACACCTCGAGCGTCGTCTCCGTGCCCGGGCGGATACCGGCGATGATGGCCGGCAGCTCGCTCGAGCGTTCGACCGGTCGACCGTTCGCCGAGAGGATGATGTCGCCGGCCTTGACTCCGCCCTTGTCGGCGGGGCCGCCGTCCTCGACGGAACCGACGAGCGCGCCGCGAGGCCGATCGAGTCCGAAGCTCTCCGCGAACTGCGCGTTGACGTCTTGGATGCTGACGCCGATCCGGCCACGGCTGACGCGTCCCGTGCGAATCAGCTGATCCTTGACGTCGTTCGCAAGATCGATGGGGATCGCGAAAGACAGGCCCATGTAGCCGCCCGTGCGGCTGTAGATCTGCGAGTTGATGCCGACGACCTCGCCGGCGAGATTGAACAGCGGCCCGCCCGAGTTGCCGGGATTGACCGCGACGTCCGTCTGGATGAACGGCACGTAGTTGCTGTCCTCGCCCGGCAGTGAGCGCGACTTGGCGCTGACGATTCCGGCGGTGACGCTGTTGTCGAAGCCGAAAGGCGAACCGATCGCGATGACCCACTCGCCCGGTCGCAGGCGCGCGGGATCGCCGATGCGCACCGTCGGCAGACCCTTGCCGTCGATCCTCAGCACGGCGACGTCGGTGCGCTTGTCGACGCCGATGACCTTGGCGGTGAATTCGCGCCGGTCGGTCAGCTTGACCGTGACCTCCGAGGCTCCGTCGACGACGTGGGCATTGGTCAGGATGTAGCCGTCCTCGCTGACGATGAAGCCGGAGCCCTCGCCCCGCGCAGGCGGGAGATTGCCGCGCGGACCCTGGAAGCGGCGGAAGAACTCGTAGAAAGGATCGTCCGGTGACAATCCGGGAATGTCCGCGCCGCGTCGCCGGCGCTGCACCACGGCCACGTTGACGACGGCCGGTCCGTAGCGGTCGACGAGCGAGGAGAAGTCGGGCAGACCCTGCACCAGCGGGCCGCCAGTCGCCGGCGCCGGCGCCGCCGTCGCAGCCGTCGAGGCCGGCCGCGGATCGAGACTGGCCGCGGCGCTGCCGGCAGCCGTCGAGGCTTGCGGCGAGCAGGCAGTGAACAGCAGGACGGCGATCGCGGCGCCGGCGGTCCGGCGGATCACGGGACGGGTCGACATGGCGAGAATCTCGGGGAAAGGTTGACGAACGATGGGGAAGAACGTCTGCAAGGCGCGCATCGTCAGTGCTCCTAGACCGTATTCGCCGCTGAAAGTTCACCCGGCGTACCGCGGCCCGCGCGGCCGCGGCGCCGGCGCAGCCACGCCGCGAGACCTGCCAGCATGCCGCAAAGCAGGACCACAGGATAGTTGCCGACGTACAGGTACGGCGTCGCACCCGCGCGGGGCTGCACGGCGCCGCGCAGCACGGCCGGCTCGTACTCGGGCGCCCGCGCCGCAAGGCGGCCGTCCGGCCGGATCAGCGCCGAAACGCCGTCGTTGGCCGCGCGGATCAGCCAGCGGCGCGCCTCGATGGCTCGCAGGCGCGAAATCTGCAGGTGCTGATACCGCGCACTCGAGCGGCCGAACCATGCATCGTTGGTGACATTGACGAGCGCCGTCGAGGCGCGGATCGCCTCGAGCTGCGTGGTCGGGTAGGCGTCTTCGTAGCAGACTGAGGCGGCCAGCAGCAGGCCGGCCGCTGCCAACGGCGGCTGAGCACGCGCTCCACGCGTGAAATCCGAGTACGGCAGATTCATCAGCCGCAGCCAGCGACGCACGAAGCCGGGCACCGGGAAGAACTCGGCAAACGGCACGAGATGGTGTTTGTCGTACCAGCCGATCTCGGCGCCGAGCGCCAGCACGGAGTTGAAATAGTCGGTCTCGCCCGCCCTGCCCGGCTCCGCGCGCAGGATGCCGAGCACCAGGTCCGAGCCGCTGCCCTCCGCGTCGGCCGCCAGCCGGCGCAGCCAAGGGAGCAGGTTGTTCGCGAGATCCGGCAGCGCGGCCTCTGGCATCACGACGAGAGGCGTACCGAGGGCCTCGCGCGCAAGCCGCCCATAGAGGTCGAGCGTCTGCTGACGGTTCTGCTCGAGCCACTTGAGGTCCTGCGGCACGGCGCCCTGCAGCACCGCGACCTCGACCGGCGAACCAGCCTCGTGCGTCCACTCGATCCGCTCGAGCGCCGCGCCCGCCGGCCAGGGCAGCAGCAACACCGCCGTGGCGACCAGACGCTGCCGCGTTGAGCCGCGCCACAGCAGCACGCAGGCGCCTGCCATGGTCAGCAGCAGCCACGACAGCAGATGTGTCCCGCCGAGCGGCGCGAAGCCGGCCAGCGGCGTATCGGTCTGCGAGTAACCGAAGGCAAGCCAGCCGAAGCCCGACAGGAACCAGCTGCGCCACCACTCCACCAGCACCCAGGCCGCCGGCATGGCGAGCAGGAGAGCGAGCGGCCCGCGTGTCGGCAGCCAGCGCGCGATCGCCCAGCCGAGCAGCGCGTGATAGAGCGCCATCACGCTGACCAGACCGAGCATCAACAGCAGGGCAAGCCACAGCGGCGCCTGGCCGAAAATGCGGATGCTGACGTACAGCCACCACGTGCCGGCGGCGAAGGCGGCGAGGGCGAAACAGAAGCCGAGCCATGCCGCCCGGCGCGGCACCGCGTCGCTCCACAGCGCCATGAGTACCGCCGGCGCAAGGATGGCGAGCGGCCAGAGGCCGTACGGCGCAAACGCTGCGGCGAGCGCTAGGCCGGCGCCGAGTGCGAGCACGGTCTGGCCGCGACGGCCCGCGGGCATCAGTGGCCCGACTCGCGCTCTTCCGGCGGTGCGACGTCCGTCGGCGGTATGACGCGCAGCGCGTCCACGCGGCGTCGATCGGCGCGCAGCGCGCGGAACTCGTATTCGCCGAGCTGGATCGACTCGCCGCGTCGCGGCAGTCGGCCGAACTGTTTCATGACGAGCCCAGCGATGGTGTCGAACTCGTCATCCGCGAGCGAGGTACCGAAGTAGGCATTGAACTCCGCGATCGGCGTCGCGCCGCGCACGAGGAACTGACGCGGGCCTTCCTTGCGGATGTTGAGCTCGTCATCGACATCGAATTCGTCGTCGATCTCGCCGACGATCTGCTCGATTGCGTCCTCGATCGTCACGAGCCCTGCGACGCCGCCATACTCGTCGACCACGATCGCCATGTGATTGCGGTTGCGGCGGAATTCCTTTAGAAGCACGTTGACGCGCTTCGATTCCGGGACGAATACCGCGGGCCGCATGCACTCGCGCATGTCGAAGCGCTCGGCGACGCCTTCCGAGTAGAGGCGCAGCACGTCCTTGGCGAGCAGGATGCCGACGACGTCGTCGCGATCGGCGTCCATCACCGGAAAACGCGAGTGACCGGATTCGACCACGACGGGCAACAGCCGCGCGAGCGTATCGTCGCGGCGGACGAAGACCATCTGGGCGCGTGGCACCATGATGTCGCGGACCTGGATGTCGGCCACGCCGAGTACGCCCTCGAGCATCTCGAGCGCTTCCGCATCGATGAGCCCGCGCTCGCGCGCGTCGCGCAGCTGCGCGACGAGATCCTCGCGATCCTGCGGCTCTCCGGAGAGCGCGCGCGAGAGCCGCTGCAGCCAGCCACGAGAGCCCTTGTCCGTCCCGCTCATGCCTCTGCGCCGGGAGCGGCTCCGCGGGAATAGGGATTGCCGATGCCGAGCCGGGCGAGCAGAGCGATTTCGCGCCGCTCCATGCGCCGGGCCTCGCGTTCGCGCCGGTGGTCATGGCCGAGCAGGTGCAGGCAGCCATGCACGACGAGGTGGGCCCAGTGATGCCGGAGCGGCTTGCGCTGCGCGCGCGCCTCGGCGCGAACGACGGCCGCGCAGATGGCCAGGTCGCCGAGCTCGGCCGGCGCGAACGTCGGCGGCGGCGGAAACGACAGCACGTTGGTGGGGTAGTCGCGCCCACGCCAGCGTGCGTTGAGGCGGCGGCTCTCCGGCCGGCTGACGATGCGCAAGCCAAGCCGCCGACCCGCGCCGCGTGCGCCGGCCGCGAGTCGGGCCCAGCGCCGCAAGGATGCCGCCGGAGGCACGCCCGGACGACGGCTTCCCTCGATGTCGACAATGAGCCGCGCGCGCCGGCGCCGCGGCCCGCCCGCGGGGCGAGGCCCGGCGGATGCCGTCATGGACGGTCGCCCCCCGGCGGCGCGGCGTCGTAGGCCTGCACGATGCGCTGCACGAGCGGGTGGCGCACGACGTCGCGAGCCTCGAAGAACTGGAAGCCGACGCCCTCGACGTGGCGCAGCACTTCGATGACGTGCCGCAAGCCGGACATCTTTCCCGCCGGCAGATCGGTCTGCGTGACGTCGCCGGTCACGACCGCTTTCGAGCCAAAACCGATGCGCGTCAGGAACATCTTCATCTGCTCGACCGTCGTGTTCTGCGCTTCGTCGAGGATGATGAAAGAGTCGTTGAGCGACCGGCCGCGCATGAACGCGAGGGGTGCAACCTCGATCACACTGCGCTCGATGAGCTTGGCGACGCGGTCGAAGCCCATCATCTCGTAGAGCGCATCGTACATCGGCCGCAGGTAGGGATCGACCTTCTGTGTCAGGTCGCCCGGCAGGAAGCCGAGGCGCTCGCCGGCCTCGACGGCCGGCCGCACCAGCACGATGCGCCGCACGCGCTCCGCCTGCAACGCTTCGACGGCGCACGCGACCGCCAGGTAGGTCTTGCCCGTGCCGGCTGGGCCGACGCCGAAAGTCAGGTCACGGCGGCGGATCAGCGCGAGGTAGTCCCGCTGGTTCGCGCCGCGCGCCCGGATCTGGCCGCGCAGCGTGCGCACGGCGAGCGCATCCGCGGCAGCGGCGGCCGACGGCGTCCCCGCGGTGTCGGTGGTGGTGTCCACGACCGGTTCCTCATGCTCGCGTAGCGCGAGGTGCACGCTCTCGGCCGTGACGGGTTCGTCGCCCGAGCGCCGGAACAAGTCGCGGATCACGCCTTCGGCCCGCGCCTGCGGGACACGCTCGCCGAGCACGCGGAAGCGGTTGCCGCGCCGCCGCAGCTCGACGCCAAGCCGGCTCTCGATAAGGCGCAGGTTCTCGTCGAGCGGGCCACACACCGATGCGAGCCGCTCATTGTCGGCTGGCAGAAGGTCGAACTCGCGCTCCACAGCCTGTTCGGCCGCATCCGTGACGGGGCCGGTACTCAAGCGGATACCCGCAAGGGCGATTCACCCGTCACCCGCTGCGACGCAATGCGCCCGCGCAACGAATGCGGCCTGGCCTCGGTGATCAAGACGTCGACGAACTGGTGCATGAGCCGCGCCGGGCCTGGAAAGTTGACCCAACGATTGTTCTCGGTGCGGCCGGCGAGCTCGCTGGCGTCGCGCTTTGCAGCGCGCTCCACGAGCACCCGTTGCATGGTGCCGACCATGCGCTCGCTGATGCGCTGTGTCTGCTCGGACAGCAGCGACTGCAGTCGCGCTAGACGCGCGAGCTTCTCGTCCTCGGGGACGTCGTCGGGCAGCGAAGCGGCAGGCGTGCCCGGACGACGGCTGTAGACGAAGCTGAACGACTGGTCGATCTCGAGATCGCGAACCAGCGCGAGCGTCGCCTCGAAATCGCGCTCCGTCTCGCCGGGAAATCCGACGATGAAGTCCGAACCGACCGAGATGCCGGGACTCGCGGCGCGCAGCCGCCGGATCTTGTCCTTGAACTCGAGCGAGGTGTAGCCGCGCTTCATCAACGCGAGTATCCGGTCCGAACCCGACTGGACCGGCAGGTGCAGGTGCCGCGCAAGCTGCGGGACGTTCGCGTAGGCCTCGATCAGGCTGTCGTCGAAATCGAGCGGATGCGAGGTCGTGAAGCGGATCCGTTCAATGCCGGGCACGCGCGCCACGTGGTGGATCAGCGTGGCCAGATCGACGACGGCGCCGTCGGCCATGGGCCCTGCGTAGGCGTTGACGTTCTGACCGAGCAGAGTGACCTCACGAACGCCCTGGACAGCGAGCGCGCGCACCTCCTCGAGGACCGCATCGAATGGCCGGCTGATCTCTTCGCCGCGCGTGTACGGCACGACACAAAAGCTGCAGTACTTGCTGCAGCCTTCCATGATCGAGACGAAGGCCGTCGCGCCCTCGGCGCGCGGCGGTGGCAGGTTGTCGAATTTCTCTATTTCAGGGAAGGAGACGTCCACGACCGGCCGACCGTGGCCGCCCAGTTCAGCCACCATCTCGGGTAGGCGATGCAGCGTCTGCGGCCCGAACACGAGATCGACGAACGGCGCTCGCTCGGTGATGGCCTCGCCCTCCTGACTCGCGACGCAGCCGCCGACACCGATGATGACGCCGGGCCGCCGCTGCTTGAGCGCGCGCCACTCGCCAAGCAGCGAGAAGACCTTCTCCTGCGCCTTCTCGCGCACCGAGCACGTGTTGACGATCAGGAAATCGGCGCGGCCGGGATCGTCCGTTGCCGTCAGACCGATGGCCGTGGAGAGCAGATCCGCGATCTTCGCGGAATCGTACTCGTTCATCTGGCAGCCGAAAGTCCGGATGTAGTAATGCCCTGGCATTGCGCTCCGTTCCGAACCGCTGACGATACTCCTTTTGGCGGTGCCAGGGTACCGGGCGCGGCGCGGCCAGCGTCTCCCAGTGCTGAAAAAATGATAGCCCTATCAATATCTTGCGCGGGAGACTGGGCGCGCGCTCAAAACGGAATCTCATCGTCGAACTCGTCCCGCTCGGCGCTCGATCGCACCGGTTCGCCGTACTCGTCGCCGCCGCGTGACTCGGAACGGGCGGTGCGGCTGCTGTCGGTGCGAGCGCCCTCAGAATAGCCGCTGCCCATGCCACCGCCCCGGCCGCCGAGCATCTGCATGTCGCTCGCGACGATCTCGGTGGTGTACCGGTCGTTCCCGTTCTTGTCCTGCCATTTGCGGGTGCGCAGGCGGCCCTCGATGTACACCTGGGACCCCTTGCGCAGGTATTCGCCGGCGATCTCGGCGAGGCGACCGAACATCGCGACCGTGTGCCACTCGGTCTGTTCCTTCATCTCGCCGGTCTGCTTGTCCTTCCAGCTCTCGCTCGTGGCGATGCGCAGATTGCAGACGGCGGTGCCCGAGGGCATGGCCTTGGTCTCAGGGTCTTGCCCGAGATTGCCGATCAGGATGACTTTGTTGATGCCGCGCGCCATGGAGATTTCCTTCGCTGCTGGGATGGCCTGGTGAGGGGCCCTGTCGGGCTGGTACGCCCTGCCATTCTACCGTGGCGACCCGCCGCAGCAGCCCGCGAATTCGCCCGGAACGCAGGCAAATGCGCTGCCTGACCTTGGTCGCTACACTAGCCGGCTGGCCCACAGCAGCGACGGACCATCATGCAGCTCATCCGGATCCGTGGCGCGCGGACGCACAACCTGCGCAACCTCGATCTCGACCTGCCACGCGAGCGGCTGATCGTGATCACGGGCCTGTCGGGTTCGGGCAAGTCCTCGCTCGCATTCGACACGCTCTACGCGGAGGGCCAGCGCCGCTACGTCGAGTCGTTGTCGGCGTACGCGCGGCAGTTCCTCTCGATGATGGACAAGCCCGACGTCGACAGTATCGAAGGTCTGTCGCCGGCCATCGCCATCGAGCAGAAGGCGGCCTCACACAATCCGCGCTCCACGGTCGGCACGGTGACGGAGATCTACGACTATCTGCGGCTCCTGTACGCGCGGGCCGGCGTGCCCCGCTGCCCCGATCACGGCGTCGATCTGGCGGCGCAGACCGTCAGCCAGATGGTCGACCAGGTCCTCAGGCTGCCGGAAGGTGCCGCCGCGATGCTGCTCGCGCCCGTGATCGTCGACCGCAAGGGCGAGCACCTCGAGATCCTCGAGACGCTGCGTGGTCAGGGTTATGTCCGCGCGCGCATCGATGGGCGCGTGTTCGAACTCGATGCAACCCCACGACTCGACCCGCGCCGCAAGCACAGCATCGAGGCGGTGGTCGACCGCTTTCGCGTACGCGCCGATGTCGCACAGCGGCTCGCCGAGTCGTTCGAGACGGCGCTCGGACTCGGCGGTGGTGTCGCGCGGGTCGCGCCGATCGCGTCCGGCGACGCCGGCGCGGCGAGCTTCGCTGAAGAACTCGTCTTCTCGAACCGGCATGCCTGCCCCGAGTGCGGCTACAGCGTGCCGCTGCTCGAGCCCAAGGTGTTTTCGTTCAACAGTCCCTCTGGAGCCTGCCCCGCTTGCGACGGGCTCGGCTTTCGCGAGTTCTTCGATCCGGCGCGCATCGTCGCGCATCCGCACCTGTCGCTGGCCGGCGGAGCGGTCCGCGGCTGGGACCGGCGCAACAGCCTCTACTTCCACATGATCCAGTCGCTCGCGAGGCACTACGGCTTCGACATCGAGCAACCGTGGACGGATCTGCCGCCACCAGTGCAGCGCGTGCTGCTCTACGGCAGCGGCGAGGAGGTCATCGAGTTCCGTTATCCGGAAGCGCAGGGCCGGCTGTCGCGGCGTCGCCATGCTTTCGAGGGAGTCGTGCCGAATCTCGAACGCCGCTGGCGCGAGACTGGGTCGGCGACGGTCCGCGAGGAGCTGGCCAAGTATCGCGGCACCCAGCCGTGTCCCGAGTGCGCCGGCTCGCGCCTCAACCGCACGGCACGCCATGTCTTCGTCGCCGACCGCAGCATCGTCGACGTTGCCGCACTCCCGGTAGCGCGTTCGCTGGCGCTGTTCGAGACGCTCGAATTGCGGGGCTGGCGCGGCGAGGTCGCGCAGCGCATCGTCAAGGAGGTGCGCGACCGACTGCGCTTCCTCGTCGACGTCGGCCTCGACTACCTCACGCTCGATCGCAGCGCTGATACGCTCTCGGGCGGGGAAGCACAGCGGATCCGTCTCGCGAGCCAGATCGGCTCGGGCCTGACCGGAGTGATGTACATCCTCGACGAGCCGTCGATCGGCCTGCATCAGCGCGACAACGCGCGGCTGCTCGACACGCTCAAGCGCCTGCGTGACCTCGGCAACACCGTGATCGTCGTCGAGCACGACGAGGACGCAATCCGCTCCGCCGACTGGGTCGTCGATCTCGGACCCGGCGCGGGCGTGCACGGCGGCGCCATCGTCGCCGAAGGCACCCCGAGCGATATCGAGGCAAGCGCCGGCTCGCTGACGGGCGATTATCTCGCGGGCCGCCGCCGGGTCGACCGGCCCAGGCTGCGCTCGCCGAGCGCGATTGCGAGCGCGCGGCGGCTGCGGATCGTCGGCGCGCGCGGCAACAACCTGCGCGAGGTGACCGTGGAGATACCGGTCGGTCTGCTGACCTGCGTCACGGGCGTGTCGGGCTCGGGCAAGTCCACGCTGATCAACGACACGCTGCTGCGCTATGTGCGCGCCTGGCTCGATCACCGCTCCGGCGACGGCACCCCGGTCGACCGCATCGAGGGTCTCGAGCACATCGACCGCGTCATCGACATCGATCAGAGTCCGATCGGGCGCACGCCGCGCTCGAATCCGGCGACCTACACGGGACTCTTCACGGGCCTGCGCGAGCTGTTCGCGCAGGTGCCAGAGGCGCGGGCGCGAGGCTACGACGCGGGCCGCTTCAGCTTCAACGTCCGCGGCGGGCGCTGCGAGGCCTGTCAGGGAGACGGGGTCATCAAGGTCGAGATGCACTTCCTGCCGGACGTCCACGTGCCCTGCGACGTCTGCCGCGGGCAGCGCTACAACCGCGAGACGCTCGAGATCCGCTGGCGCGGTCGCAACATCCACGAGGCGCTCGAGATGACGGTCGAGGACGCGCTGAAGTTCTTCCAGAACATTCCCTCGGTCCGGCCGCGACTGCAGACGTTGATGGATGTCGGTCTCGGCTACCTTCGCCTCGGGCAGAACGCCACGTCGCTCTCCGGCGGTGAGGCCCAGCGCATCAAGCTCGCGCGCGAACTGGCCAAGCGCGCCACCGGTCGCACGCTCTACATCCTCGACGAACCGACGACCGGACTGCACTTCCACGACGTCGCGCAGCTGCTCGCGGTGCTGCACCGGCTGCGCGACGAGGGCAACACCGTGGTCGTCATCGAGCACAACCTCGATGTCATCAAGACGGCGGACTGGATTATCGACCTCGGTCCGGAGGGTGGCGAGGGTGGCGGTCGCGTGGTCGCCGTGGGCACGCCGGAACAGATCGCCGCGGAGCCCGCTTCACACACCGGTCGCCATCTCGGCGCGGTGTTGTCGCCACAGGCAGACAGGCCGCGCAGGGCGCCCCTGTCCCGCGGCGCCTAGCGTCGCCTGGCGAGGTCGAGCGGGGTGTGAATCAGGTCCCCCGCCCGGCCGCGGTCCGCGTTACGCTGCCGCCATGTCAGGCCCAGTTCCCGGACTCCGCCCCTCGTGGATGACGGCGGTGGTACTGGCCGGCTCGCTGCTCGTGGCGGCCGCGCCGGCGACGCGCGCCGCCGAGACGCCGGCGCGCGCGCGCGTGCTGCATCACGAGGCGCTCGCAGAACTCCGTGTCGACGGTGCCGGCCGGCCGCGCGCTTTCGAAGCCTACGGGCGGCGCTTCGAACTCGAGCTCGAGCGCAACGAGCGCCTGAGCTTCGTCACGCCGAGCCGCCTACCGGGCGTCGAAGCACTGCAGGGGCGGCTGCGCGGGGCACCGGGCTCATGGGTTCGCCTGACGCGCACGCCCGCCGGTCTCTATGGCATGTTCTCGGACGGGCACGACGTCTATGCGGTCGAGCCTGCCCATGCACTGGCCGACACGGCGATCGAGCCGCTCGCGGCCGTCGGCAGCGCACCGGTGGTCTATCGGCTCGCCGACGTGCTGCTGCCGGTCGGTGGTGCGACCTGCGGTACGGTCACGCTCGCCGACGTCGCGCGCGGAGGTCGCACGGCGCAGCAGCAGTACGCGGCCTTGAGCGGCGACCTGCAGGCGGCGAGTGCGGCTGCGACCCTGCCGTCGCGCCAGATCGAGGTCGCCGTGGTCGGCGACTACGAATTCAGCCAGCTTGCGTTCTCGGGCGGCCTGACTCCGGAACAGGCGATCGCCACACGGATGAACATCGTCGACGGCATCTTCGCGGCCCAGGTCGACGTGAGGATCCTCGTGACCTCGGTGACGGTGTTCCGCAGTCCGGACGATCCGTTCACCGCGACGACGACTCCCAATACGCTGCTCGATGAGCTCGGCAGCTGGCGCCAGGCGACGCCGGCGCAGATTGCGCGTGGCCTGACGCACCTGATGACGGGCCGCGACCTCGACGGCACGACCGTCGGCGTTGCCTACATCGGCACGCCGTGTCGGACGCGCTTCGGTGCGAGCCTGTCGCAGGCGCTGTCGCCGTCGTCGACCACGGCGTCGCTCGTGGTCGCGCACGAACTCGGGCACAACTTCGGCGCGCTGCATGATGGCGAGAGCGGCTCCGGCTGCGAGGCAACTCCGCTGACCTTCCTGATGGCGCCCCGGCTCAACGGCAGCGACCAGTTCTCCGCCTGCAGCCTCGCGGCGATCCGCCCGGTCGTCGAGGCGGCGAGCTGCATCGTGCCGCTCAGCGTCGCCGACGCGACACCGGACCTGCCGGCGCCGGCGCGGCAACTGCGCGGCGCGTCGTTCGACTATGGCTTCACTGTGCGATCCGTCGGCGTGCGGCAGGTCGACGCGGTCAGCGCCCGGATCACGGTGCCCGCCGAGCTCACGCTCAACGCCGTGAGCCTCGAGGGCAGCCCCTGCGCGCTCTCGGCAGGCGCCGCGACCTGCGCGGTCGGTTCGCTGGCGCCGCAGGCGAGCCGCGCGATCACCGTCAATCTCACCGGCCGGCAGGCCGGGACCGCCACGGCGGTTGTCGCCTTGACCGCGGCCAATGACGCGATCGCCGGCAACGACTCGGCGAGCGCCACGTTCGTGATCGAGCCGAGCGCGGATCTGGCCGTCACGCTCACGGCATCGGCCAGTGCGCTGAACGTCGGCGCAGCCACTGACCTGACGGCGACCGTGCGCCACCTGTCGGGCGAGTCCGCCGCCGACGCGCGCCTGCGCTTCGAGCTGCCCACCGGGCTCGCGGTCGCCTCGGTCACCGCCAACACGCTCGGCTGCACGCTCGATGCCGGTGCGGTCCGCTGCACGCCGGTCGCGCTCGCGGCAGGCGACTCGGCCCTCGTGACGCTGCGTCTGCGAGCCGATCAGGCCGGCACGCTCGCGGTCGCGACGAACGTCACGGCCAGCCTCGGCGATCCGTCGCCCGGCGACAACGAGGCCCGGCTCGAGTTCAACGTCCAGGTCGCGGGTCCTCCGCCGGGTGCGGCGAGCGGCGGCGGCTCGGGCGGTGGGGGTGGACGGATGGGCGGACTGGAGCTCTGGGCGCTCGCGACACTGCTGTCGCTGGCGAGACTCACGGCACGGCGCAATCGGCCGGCTCAGGCACTGAAGGCTGCAGCCCGATTTCGCGCCGCGTGATCGCGACGGCCGCCGCGATCTGCCCGCCCGGTGCGATGGCCTCGGCGCGCTCGGGCAGGTGCAGCGCAGCCGTCCGGCAGCCGCGCCTGCCGAGCAGATCCGCGAGGTTGTTGAGCACGATCGCATCCACCGCACCGGCAGTGAGCCCCGCTCACGAAGCGCAGCGGACGCGCGCTCTTCGGCACGTCCTCGGGCCGCGCCACGACGATGGCCCAGCCACCGCCGCGACGCCAGGTCGTCTCGAATCTCGCGCGCCTCATCACGACTCTCGCGCGTATGCCCGAGCGCAGCACGATCACGTCACGGTCAATGTCGTATCCGACGACGACGGCGTAATGCCAGCGCGGCCATGCCTGCGCGCCGAGGTTCTGCAGCACGAGGGCAGGTCGGCCCGCCTCGAGCTCGCGCACGAGTGACTCGAGCGTCGGCTCGCGCTCGTAGGCGAGCAGGTCGCGGCGGCGCACCGCGGCCACGAGCTCGGTCTGCAGGCTGCCGCGTCGGTCCGGCAGGTAGACGTCGCCGACCAGGCGATCGGGGTCGACGGTGACACCCGCTGGCGCGAGCTCGGTCGAGAGCGCCGCCGGACCGCACTGGTAGCGGCGCTGCGCGTGGAATGGCACCTGCCCGAGTTCCACCCGGGGCGCGGCCCCGGCGGGCCGCGGCGTCGACATGCGCGGGGCCGTCGCGCAGTCGGTCGCCAGCAGCAGGGCTGCGGCGGCCGTCAGCGCGGCGCGCATCACGGCACTTTCTTGAAGATGTCGATCGTGCCGGTGAACTCGAGCGCAAGCAGGAAGAGGAACGCGATGCCGGGGATGCCGAGCACGTCGTCGCCGGCCGGGGCGCGCTCGAGCCGCTCGGCGAGGCGAGCCGCCTCGGCGGGCGTCAGGGCCGCTACCCGGCGGGCCGCGTCGGCAGGATCGACGCCGAGGGCCACCAGACGGTCCCTGACGTCGTCACGCGCGAGCACTGCGCTGACGCGCGCGAGCGAGTCCGCAGGAATCTGCGCGGCGATCGCCGCCCGCGTGCCGATCTGGCCGGCCCATGCGGTGCCCGGCACGCTCGCACACAGGAACGCGAACAGTGACAACCCAACGACAAGGCGACGATGACTGGCGAGACTCACGGGAATCCTCCTCTAGCTCCCCCGACGGGGCAGCCGTCCAAGGATAGGTCGCAGTCCGAACCGCGGTCGATCCGGTCACGGGCGGCGGGTCCGCGACCGCGGGGCGCTAACCTAGCGAAGTGACCGAACGGTCACCTGCTGCGAGGCGTCGTGATGCTCGATCGTCTGTACCGCAAACCGATGCTGGGCCTGCTGGGCCTCGCGGTGGGCTTTCTGACGCAACCGCTCGGCCACACGGTCTACAAGGTCAACATTTCCATCTTCGGCGACTACGCCGTCTCCAGCTCGATCGTGATGGGCGTGCTCGGTCTCATGCTGATCTGGCGTGGCCTCGCGGCCGATGAACTCAAGGCGACCTGGATGGGCATGCTCGGCGGCTGGTTCCTCTGGATGGGCTGGTTCGAGTATTCGTTCAAGTTTTACTCGGAGCTGTACTCGGTGCCAGGATTTCCCGTGGAGGAGAACGGCTACGTCGCGGCTCCGCAGGCCAACATGCTGCAGGCGACGCTGCCGATCATGCTCGCGCTGCTGCTGCTGTACGGCGTCTTCAACCGCCAGACGAAGTGCAACTTCATGCGCTGGTTCCACCGCTACCTCGGCTTCAGTCCCGGCATGCCGACGCCCGGCAATCAGCGCAGCTTCGCGCGGATCGCGGCGATGGAGATCCTGTTCGTGACCTGGTTCTGCTACCTGTTCTGGCTGTACGCGATCTACCTCGGCACGCGGGGCCCGGGCGTCATTGTCGTGATGGGACTGTACGTCGCCTGGACGATCTGGGCGGGCTATCTGGTCTGGAAGTGCACGCAGCAGATCCGCACGGCCGCGGCACTCCGCTACGGCATCGGCGCCGGCATCGTGCTCTGGGGATCGGCCGAGATGCCGGCGCACTTCCGCGCCTACCGCGAGTACTGGCTCTACCCGGAGGAATATCCGCTGTTCAACGCGATCGTCGCTGCGTTGTTCGTCGTCGGTCTCGTGCTGATCGCGCGCCGGCCGCGGCCCGCGGCGGGCGCTACGTCACCCTGATCAGGATCTTGCCGATCTGCTCGCCGGCGCGGATCTCCCGCCAGGCGTCGATGGCGTCCTCGAACGGCACGGTCCTGGCGATCACGGGCGCGATGCGATTCTGCGTCAGCGCGGTGATCAGGCTTTCGAGCATCGTGCGGCTGCCGGCGCTGATGGCCTTGAGACTGAGGTTCTTGACGTACATGCCGTAGAGGTTCGGCGGATTGGGCGGCGGCCGGCCGGTGCCGATCATCACGATCCGGCCATTGACGGCGCTAGCCGCCATCGACTGGTCGAGGGTCCCCGGACCGACGTTCTCGAGCACGACCGTCGCGCCGCGGCCGCCGGTCTTCTCGACGACCTCGCGACCCCACTCGGCGTTACGACGGTAGTTGATCGTGAGGTCCGCGCCGAGCTCCCGCATCCGCGCGAGTTTTTCGTCCGAGGACGAGGTGACGACAACGCGGGCGCCGGCCGCCTTGCCGAGCAGCAGACCGAAAGATGACACCCCACCCGTGCCGAGCGTCAGCACGATGTCGTCGCTGCGGACCCGCGCGACCTCGTGCAGCGCATGCCACGCGGTCACGCCGGACCCGGCCAGAGTCGCCGCATACTCGTAGGGCATCTGATCCGGCAGTTTCGCGAGGCACTGCGTCGGCAGCAGGATCATCTCGCCGAGCCAGCCGTCGATGGTATTGCCGACGTCGGCCGCGTAGTTGTCGGACGACCAGGAGCCGCTGACCCAGTGCGCCCAGTGGCTCGCGGTGACACGGTCACCGGGGCGGATGCGCGTCTCGCCCGGACCGACGGCCAAGACCTCGCCGGCCCCCTCGCTGAGCGGAATGCGCGTCGCCGGTCGCGGTCCGGGCGGCACCGGAAACTGCTGCATGACGATGCCCTGGTCGCGCGCCGCGATGGCGGCATAGTGCACCCGGATCAACGCCTCGCCGGGGCCCGGTGCGGGCACGGGACGTTCGACGAGTTCGAGCGTCTCGAAACTCTGCTGGGCACCGATCTGCCAGACCCGCATGCGACCGCGCGGCACGCTGCCGGTGATGCCCCTGGCGGCGGCCGCGCGGGTCCCCTGCGCCGCGACGCCGGGAATCGCCGCGGCGGCAGCGGCGAGACCTGCGCCGGCCGCGGTGCCGGCGAGCAAGGTGCGGCGGGATATCTTCGAATCGTCCATGATGCGTCTCCGGATTCGCGGCCGCCGATCTTAAGGACTGGCGCCAGGTGCGGGAAGCGCCGCGGACGGAGCGCGCGGCGCCGGACATGCCGTGACGACGTCGGCGCTGCACGCCTGCCGGCGACCCGCGCCGCGACGGAAGCTCAGCACCTGAATCTCGCGCGCCTCGAACACCGGCGCGAAGATCTCCGCGCGACCGTCCGGTCCAGGGCGGTCGTAGCGCCACGCGATTCCGCCGATCGTGCCGATCTTGACGCCCTGCGGATCGGCGCGCAGCGTCTGCGTCGTGCCGGGCCCGTAGTGCTCGTTGATGTCGAAGACCACATGCGAGACGTAGCGCCAGTCGCCGCGTCGGCGTGACTCCACCGGACGGAGGACCCAGATCTTCGCGGCTTCGTCGCCGCCGACGACGATCCACGGACGCTCGCGCCGTTCGAGTGAACGGCGTGGCCAGAACGCCATCGCCCGGTTTGGCGCGAGCCGTCCCGGACCGCGCTCGGGCTCCGGGACCGTCGGGTGCGGTCGAATGCCGTCCTTGAGGATCCGGGTGGTCCACGGTTCGTCGAAGATTCGTCCGCTCGCCGGCGGCACGAGTGCGAGCACCCGGCCTGGAATCTCGTCGCGGGTCACCGCGAAGCACCCGTCTCCCTGATGGTTGCTCGTGAGGATCTCGAGCCGGCCGTCGAGATCGAGATCGACTGCCTCGACCGCGAACGGCCGGCCCTGTCCGCTCATCACGACCTGGCGGCGCGGCTTGAGAGTCGGATCGGCATCGAGCGCGCTCCAGCGACGTCCGGCCGGCGCCCCGAAAATCGTGATGTGATCGCTCGTGAAAAAATGCGTCGCGATGATCTCCGGCTCGCCGTCGGCATCGAGGTCCGCGAGATCGAGGTTGACTTCAGGTCCGTCACGCTCGGCGGGCAGCCCGACCAGCACGACGGCCTCCCATGGCTTCGCCGGCTCGAGAGCGCCGCCTGGATTGCGGAACCAGACGAGCTCGCCGGTGGGCGGGCAACGATGCAGGAACGGCTTGAAGCTCGCGCGTGCCGTGATGAGGTCCTTGTCGCCATCGCCATCCATGTCGTGGAACAGCGCCTGGTGGTAGTACCACTGCTCGTTGCGGACCAGACCGCCCGTGCAGTCGGGTCTGGCGGTGCCGGCCTCGGCGACGACGTATTCGGTGCGCGCCGGCCCACTGACGTCGACGAGCGTGAGCCGCCCCGGCTTGTCGGCGGAGAGAAAGCCGCCCGGAACCACGATGGCCTCGAAGGGCACGACGCCAGCGGGCACGCGGTCCGTCTCGTTTGGCCAGACGGTCAGCGGTGCACCGGAACCGCGATCGGTGAGGACCTCGACATCGCGCCCGGCGTCGAAGCCTTGCCGGCGCGCTCTGTCGAGATCGGGGATCCACGCGGCCAGGTCGCGTTCGAAGAAACGTTCGACGCGCCGTCCCCCAGGATCCTTGACGACGTTGAAGAAACTGGACATCAGCAGCGCGTCGCGTCTGCCGCCACCACTCTGCGGAAACGACGCCACGTGCAGGAACGCCGGGTTGAACGGCATGCGCCAGGTGTCGCGCAGATAGACCTCCGGACACACCGCGGCCTCCACGGCCGCGGCGCTCGCGGGCAGCAGCAGTGCCAGCAGCGCACCGACGCATGCAGCCGACGACCGGTTCCTCGACCTCCCCTTCATCGTCTCTCCCTCCTCGTCAAGAGATCCGCGCCCGCGGCAGGCGCAGCGTGACCAGCAAACCTCCGCCGTCGCGCAAGGCGGCGGCGGCCGAGCCGCCATGCGAAGCGAACACGCGCCGCGCGATGGCGAGCCCGAGTCCGGTCCCCTCGCCGGCGGCGCCGTGCTGAGCTGGGTCACTGCGCACCGCACCACCGGGCGCCTCCGGCGCGGGCTGCGGAACGCGCGCATAGGGCTCGAACATGCGCTCGAGCCACTCCGCCGGGACGCCGGGTCCGCGATCGGCGATCGTCACCACGATCTCGGCGGCACTCGCACGCGCCTCGACCTCGACTGTCGAGCCACGCGGTGCGAAGCGGATCGCGTTGCGCAGCACGTTTTCGAAGCCACTGCGCAGAAGGGCGGGATCGCCGGCCACGACGAGATCCGCCTCGCTCGCCAGCCGGAGCGTGACGCCGCGCGTACCGGCTTCGACTTCCTCGTCGCGTACCAGCTCGCCGAGCAGTTCGTCGAGCCGCAGCAGGCGGCGCGCGATCGGCGCCGCGGCATCGAGCCGCGAATAGCGCAGCAGGTCGCCAATGACTGCATCGAGGCGACGGATCTCCGCGTCGAGCCGCGCACGCTCGGGCAGCCTCTCCGGCGCCCGGTGCGCCTCCAGCTCGAGCGCGGCCCGCATGCGCGCGAGCGGCGAGCGCAGTTCATGTGACAGCTCCGCCATGAGCTGCGAGCGGCCTTCGATCAGGCGCCCCAGGCGGTCCGCCATCGAGTTGAAGTCGCTCGCCAGCGCGCCGAGCTCGTCGCGCCGCGCTACGATCGCCTGCGGCACGCGCGCATCGATCTGGCCCGAGGCGATCTCGCGCACGACGCGCTGCAGTTCGCCGAGAGGCCGGGCGAAGGCGCGCGCAATCAGCCACGCGACGGTGGCGACGACGAGACAGGCGGCCACCAGCAGACCGAGGGTCGTGGCCGCGTTGCCGAGCAGCGAGATGCGGTTCGGCAGCACGAGGAACGCATAGGTGGCACCGTCCGGTCCGATCAGTTGCGGCGCGAGACGCACGGGTCGGTAGTTGCTGTCGTAGGGCTGCGCAGGACCGACCACCGAGCGACGGATGAACCCGGCGTACAGGTCGGGCAGCTGGCGGCCGAGGATGTCGACGCTTTCCTCATCGAGGATGTAGACGGTCACACCCTCCGGCACACGCGCCTCGCGCGCGAGCCAGCGCGCCAGACCCTCGCGACCGCGCGAGCGGAGCACGTCGGCCGCTTCGCGACCGAGCGTGCTGTGGCGCGTCGCGGTGTAGCTCTGCAGCTCCTGCGAAGCGACCAGCACGACGCTGGTGACCGCCAGCGCCGTGAAAGCCGCGAGCGCGGCGCCGATGTACAGCGCCATGCGCCAGTAGAGCCGTGTCGAGGGTACGCGCATCAGGGCGGACCGAGACGCTGCGCATCGAGCACGTAGCCGTGGCCGCGCAGTCCGCCGATACATCCGTGGGGCAGTCCGGCAGCCTCGAGCTTGCGCCGCAGCTTGCTGACCAGCGTGTCGATGCTGCGATCGTAGGCCTCGATCGGCCGCTGCAGTGCGAGCAGGGTGAGTTCCGCGCGCGACAGCACCTCGCCGGGCCGGCGCATCAGCTGCTCGAGCACGCGCATCTCCGCCGGGGTCAACGCAAGGCGCTGCTCCGATGCCCACGCCTCGCGCCTGCGCAGATCGAGGCGCAGCGGTCCCACTTCGAGCGTTGCCTTGGTGTCGTGCCCCTCAGCGCGAGCCGGCCTGACACGCTTGAGGACGGTACGGATGCGCACGGCGAGCTCGAGCGGACTGCAGGGTTTGGGGAGGTAGTCGTCGGCACCGCCCATCAGCCCGAGGATGCGCTCGGGCTCCTCGCCACGCGCCGTCAGCATGATGACGGGCAAATCGTGGGTCCCGCGCAGGCGACGCAGGGTCTCGAAGCCGCTGATCCCCGGCAGCATGACGTCGAGCACGAGCAGGTCCGGCGGATCGCGGGCAAGGCGCGCGAGGGCCTCCTCGCCGCTGTGCAGCACCTCGACCCCGAAACCCTGGAGCGTCAGGAACTCCCCCAGCAGACGCGCGAGCGCCACGTCATCGTCGACCAGCAGGATGCGCGCGGCGCTTTCGTTCATGACGGGTAGGAGCCTCCCATCACGCAGCGTTGACCTGTCGTTGACACACGCTGCGCTCCTGCAGGCCTAGACTGACGGTCGGCTCCGGAGTCCATGCGCGCAGTAGTGAACGAGAAACTCGCGGCGCGCAAGGGCCAGCGGGCGTGCCGACCTTCACGAAGACGGAATCTGCACAGGAGACCAACGATGAGTCCGAATCCGGGCCCCCTCTCCCCCGCAGCGACGCCGACGGCCGCGCGCAGCGGCCTGATGGCGCTGCTGTACCGGCCACCCTGGGTCGGGCTGCTCGCCTTCGTGATCGTGTTCGTCGTGCAGGCGCTCGGGCACACCGTGATGATCGTCATGGAGGACGTCTGGCCGGGTCCCGGCTACGTCTACGAATCGGCGTTCGCGATGGGCGCGGTCGGCGCCGTGCTGCTGTTCCTCGGCATGCGCCACCGCAACGAGGTGGCAGCCACGTGGTACGGGTTCTGGGCCGGCACCCTGCTGTGGACCGGCTGGATCGAGTTCTCGTTCGTCTGGTCGGCGCAGTACCTAGGCGTCCCCGATCTGATGGACAGGACGGATCCAACCGTCATCGCGACCAAGGCCGAGTATCTCGTCATGATGTCCTCGCTCGGCGTGATGATGTCCTTGCTGCTCTATTTCCTGATGAACAAGGAAACGAAGTGCAACTTCTTCCTCTGGTTCCAGCGGCACCTGAAGTTGCGCACCGGCAAGCCGAATCCCGCATACGAGCGCAACTTCGCGGCGATCACGGCGCTGGAGACCATCTACGTGATCTGGTTCTTCTACCTGCTGCTGCTGTTCATCTACGAGGAATCGATCCTCGGTGAGCGCCATCCCGTCACCTACGGCATCTTCTTCCTGAACGTGATCTGGGCGGTCTACCTGTTCCAGAGGCTCATGAAGTTCTGGAAAGTCACGACCGCGATCCGCTATGGCATCCCGACCGCCATCGTCGCGTGGAATGCCGTCGAACTGATGGGTCGCTGGAAGCTGTTCACGGAGTTCTGGGAGCACCCCGAGCGCTTCACCGTCGAACTGACGATGATCACGCTCGGCATCGCGGTTGCCGGCTGGCTCGCTGCGCGCACGCCGGCGCACCAGAAGGCCGAGCTGTCCCGCGAGCGACTTGGACTCGCGACCACGTCACAACCGGCTCAGGGAGCGGCCGACGCCTCTTGAGAGCCAGCGCGCGCCGCGCTACGCCGCTCGTCGCGGATGATGTAGAGGCCGCCCGCGACGACGATCGTGCCGCCGAGCAGCACGGCCGAATCCGGCGGCACGTCCCAGATGGCCCAGTCTAGCGCGAGCGCCCAGAGCAGTGCCGTGTACTCGAACGGCGCGACCGTCGAAGCGGGGGCGAGACGGAAAGCGTCGGTGATGAAGTACTGGCCGAGCGCTCCGGTGAGGCCGATGAACCCGAGCATCCAGAGCTCGCTCGCATCGACCGGTCGCCACTCGGGGATCGAGAGCAGACCCGACACCACGGCAAGGACCGCGAGGAACCAGAACACCATGCTGCGGCTCGAGTCGGTGCGGCCGAGCACGCGTATCGTCACGACGCTGAGCGCGTAGCAGACCGCCGAGGCCGCCGCGGCGAGCCCGGCCAGACTCGCGAGGCCGTCGCCGGTCGGACGCAGTGCGATCAGGACGCCACCCAGGCCGACCAGGATCGCGAGCAGCCGCCGCAGCGGCACCCGTTCCCCGAGCAGCGGCCACGACAGGGCGGCCACGACCAGTGGGGCGCAAAGGAAGACGGCGTACGTGTTCGCGAGCGACAGCTCGGCGACGGCGTAGACGAAGCCGCCGAGCATGGCGACACCGAGCAACCCGCGCAGCAGCTGCAGCGGCCAGCGGACCATCCGTAGCTCGGCCCAGGCGCCGCTCCACGCAGCGGCCGCCAGCAGGAACGGCAGCGAGGCCAGCGCGCGCAGGAACGCGACCTGCATGGGTCCATAGCGTCCCGCGAGTGTCTTGAGCGCGGCGTCCATGAGGGCGAAGCACCCCACTGCGGCCAGCATCGCCGCGATGCCCCGCAGCGTCACGGCGGTCATGCTGCCATGCTCAGGCGGTGCGCGGCGCCGGCCCGGTGGCGTCGTGCGTGAGCAGCCGGCGGAACTTCGGCGCAATCCAGCGCTCGAGGTCGTCGACGTAGGTGAACACCGCCGGCACGATCACGAGCGTCAGCGCCGTCGAAGCGATCAGCCCGCCGATCACCGAGATCGCCATGGGCCGGTTGAAGCTCGAATCGCCGCCGAGGCCGATCGCGATCGGCAGCATGCCTGCCACCATCGCAACCGTGGTCATGACGATCGGCCGCGCGCGCTTGTGGCCGGCCTCGAGCAGCGCGCCGACGCGGTCACGACCGGCACGGATCTCCTCGATCGCGAATTCGACCAGCAGGATGGAGTTCTTGCCGACGATGCCCATCAGCATCAGGAAGCCGATCACGACCGGCATCGAGAACGGCTCGCCAAAGAGAATCAGCGCCAGCATCGCGCCGACGATCGACAGCGGCAGCGCCGAGAGTATCGTGATCGGCTGGAAGACGCGGGCGAAGAGCAGTACGAGGACCGCGAACACCATCAGGATGCCGGCTCCCATCGCGAGCAGGAAGGCCGAGAACAGGTCCTGCATCAGTTCTGCCTGACCGGTGCGCACGAGCCGCACGCCTTCAGGCAGGTTCTTGACGGCCGGCAACGCATCGACCCTCGCGAGCGCCGGTCCGATCTGCACACCGTCGGCGAGCTCGGCATCGATCATCACGCGCCGGCTCTGGTTGTAGCGTCGAACCGTGGTTGGACCGAGTCCGAAGCTGATGTCGGCAACCGCTTTGAGCGGTACCGAGCCGCCGCCTGCGGTCGGTACCGGCAGGTTCTCGATCGTCGCGATGTCGCGGCGCGTGCTCTCGACGAGGCGGACGCGGATCGGGATCTGCCGGTCGGAGAGCGAATATTTCGGCGCATTCTGCGGCAGGTCGCCGATGGTCGCGAGCCGCACCGTCTGCCCGATCGCGAGCACCGACACGCCGAGTTCGGCCGCGAGGTCGAGCCGCGGGCGGACCACGATCTCGGGACGCTTGTAATCGCCGTTGATGCGCGGATCGCGCAGCAGCTCAATGCCTTTCATCTGCTCGACGATGCGCGCTGCGGCCGCCTCGACCGCGACCGGGTCGTCGCCCGTCACGTACAGCGTGACCGGCCGCCCGCCGCCGCCCGGCGAGAAGCTCTGGAACGAGACCCGCGCGTCCGGGATCCCGCGCAGCAGCGGCAGCACGCGGCGCTCCCACTCCGGCTGCGAGACGTCGCGCTCCTCCCGCTGGACCAAGGTCACGTACAGCGTCGCGTTGCGCACCTGACCGTCCTCGGCCGCCCCGATCGACTCGATCACGTCCGTGACCTCGCTCTGGCGCCGCAGGATCTCGGAGACCATGGCCGACACCCGCGCCGTCTCCTCGAGCCGCACGCCGGGCGGCAGCTCGACGTTGACGACCGAACTGGCGAAGTCCGGCGCCGGCACGACCGACTTCGGAATCAGCACCATCATCGCCACCGAAACCGCGAACACCGCGAGGCCGGCGAGCACGGTCTTGCCGCGGTTCGCGATCGACCAGCGCAGTGCGGCGAGGTAGCGCTCCATGAGCGGGCCATCGGCGGAGCGCATGGCGGCGTGCGGCCGCAGCGTGTAGGCGGCGATCACCGGCGTGATCACGCGCGCGACCAGCAGCGAGAAGAACACCGAGGCGGCGACCGTCAGCCCGAACTGCTTGAAGTACTGACCAACGATGCCGCCCATGAAGCTCACCGGCAGGAAGACGGCGATGATCGTCGCCGAAGTGGCGACCACCGCCAGGCCGATCTCGTCGGCGGCGTCGAGTGCCGCCTGATAGGCCGTCTTGCCCATGCGCATGTGCCGCACGATGTTCTCGATCTCGACGATCGCATCGTCGACGAGCACACCCGCGACCAGCGACAGCGCCAGCAGGCTGATGTTGTTGAGCGTGAATCCCATCCATTGCATGAACAGGAAAGTCGGGATCGCCGACAGCGGGATCGCGAGCGCGGCGATGGCTGTCGAGCGCCAGTCGCGCAGGAACACCCAGACCACGAGCACGGCCAGGACGGCGCCCTCGATCAGCGCCGACATCGCCGCCCGATAGGCCCGGCGCGTATTCTCGACGGTCGTGAACACCTGTCGGATCACGGTCTCGCCGTGCTCGGCGCGGATCTTCTCGAGCTCGGCCCCGACGCGTTCGTGCACGTCGACGTCGGAGGCGCCAACCGCCTTGAAGATCCCGAAGGTCGTGGCCGGCCGGCCGTTGAAGCGGCTCAGCGAGCGCACCTCGGCGACGCCGTCGTGCACCTCGGCGATGTCGGCCAGCCGCACCACGCGGCCACCCGAGACGCGGATCCGCATCTCGCCGAGCTCGCTGGTGCTGCGCGCGCCGCCGAGCACGCGGATCGCCTGCTCGCCGCCGGCGATCTGCGCGCGACCGCCCGGCGAGTCGAGGTTGATCTGGCGGATCTGCTGGTTGACCTCGAAGGCCGTGATGCCGAGCGCCTGCATGCGCGCCGGATCGAGCTCGACGCGGATCTCCCGGTCGACACCGCCGCCGCGCGTCACCTGGGCGACGCCCGGCAGCGCGAGCAGTCGCTTGCTGACCGTGTTGTCGACGAACCAGCTCAACTGCTCCGGCGTCATCGCCGTGCTCGAAACCGCGTAGTAGGCGATCGCTCCGCCCGAGAAATTCAGCCGCTGCACGAGCGGCTCCTGTATTCCCTCGGGAAGCTCGGCGCGCACTTTGGAGATCGCATCGCGGATGTCGCTGACCGCGCGATCGATCGGTGTGCCGATCTGGAACTCGACGAAAGTGATGGAAGTTCCCTCGATCGCGCGCGAGGTGATGCGACGCACGTTGCCGACTCCGGCCACGGCCGCCTCGATCTTCTGCGTCACCTGCGTCTCGATCTCGGTCGGAGCCGCGCCAGGCTGCGACACGGTGACGTTGACGCCGGGGAAGGTCACGTCCGGATCGAGGTTGATGGGCAGGCGGATGAAGCCCACGATGCCCATGAAGGTCAGCACCGCGAACAGCACGATCGGCAGCAATGGGTTGCGGATCGCCCAGGCCGAGATGTTCCTCACGGTCGCACTCCCGCGGCCGGCGCTGCTGGGCTCGGTGTGGCGGGCGCCGTAGCCCGGAGACCCGAACCGGAGACGTCCGATGCCACCGTGCGGACCCGTTCGCCATCGCGCAGGAATGCGCCCGCAGTGCTGACGATGCGTTCGCTGCCGTCGATGCCACCGGCGATCACAATGCCCTCGTTGCGCGTGCCGGCGACGGTCACCGCTCGCCGCTCGATGCGCCCGTCGTCATCGACCACGTAGACGTAGCTGCCGCGCTCGTCGGCGAGCACGGCCGTCTGCGGCAGTACCGGCCGCCGCTCGCTGCGCACCGCGACCTCGGCGCGCGCGAACGCTCCGGGCCGCAGCACCGGATCGGACTCGAGATCGATGCGCACGCTGCCGAGCCGCGTCTCGGGATCGATCACCGGGCCGACGAGCCGCACCGTGCCGTCGAATGCATGCTCGACCCCCGTGATGCGCACGCGCGCCGTCTGACCCGGGGCGAGCGCCGGCAGGTCCTGCTCGGCGACCCGGCCGCGCATCTCGATCGCGCCGCCGCGCCCGAGATGGAACAGCGGCTCGCCACCTGCGGTCGCGAGCTGGCCGACCTCGGCGTTGCGGGCCAGCACGATCCCGTCCGCGGGAGCGCGGATCTCCGCGCGAGCGAGCCGCGCGCGCCATTCGGCGAGCTGCGCCGCGGCGACCTTGACCTTGGCCTCGGCGGAGACGGCCGCCGAACGGCGGCGCTCGATCTCCTGCGCCGACAGCGCACCCGAGGCGGCCACGCCCTCGGCGCGGCGGGCTTCGGCTGCGGCCAATTCGGCGGCTGCGCGCGCTTCCTCGTAAGCGGCCTCGATGCTGCGCAGCTGAGGCTGCGTGACCGAGGTGTCGAGGCGCGCGAGCAACTGACCGCGGCGAACGCGATCGCCGGCCTCGACCAGCACCGCAGCGATCCGCGCGCCCTCGCCTTCGACACCGATCGCCGTCTCATCGCGCGCGTGAATCGTGCCCGTGAACGTGACGATCGTGCTGACCTCGCTGCGACCGGGCACGATGATGGAAACGAGCGGCTCATCGGTGGCCGTGGTCTCATCGGCCTTGCCGCTGCAGGATGCGAGCAGCAGGGCGGCCACAAGTGCCAGGAAGCGGGCCGGCATGGGCGCACTGCGCGGACGCGCGAAGTCGACGCGGCTGTCTTGCATGATGGTGGTTCGATGCGCGCCCCGGTTCAGGGGTTTGAACGCACGGCTCCCGATACGAAAGTCTGTCGGACCTCGCCGTCGACGATTCGTTCCACGAAGTCGCCGCGCGTGTACTCGCGTACGACCCGGCGCCAGAAAGCCACGGCGGGCGGATTGCGCAGCATCTCGACGATCTCCCAATGCCCGGGGAAACGGTCCAGAAGCAGCCGCACGGCGCCCGCGCCCACTCCGAGCCGCCGATGGGCACGGCCGACGAAGAACTCGGCCATGCGGTAGTCGACCGGCGAGCGCCCCGGCCGTGACGCACCGCGTGCGACGATCGCGAAGCCGGCCGGCATGCCGGCGTGGAGGATCAGCATCGGGTGCGCGGCGGGATCACCGAACCAGCGCGCGAGTTGATCGGACTCGGTATGACCGACTTCCTCGAGCGCCGGAAAGACACCAGTATTGAGCGGCGCGAGGTCGTCCAGATAATCGCGATAGATGCCCTCGATCCAGCGCCGATCCGCCGGCGCCGAACGCGCATCGCGGATGCTGACCGTCAACTGCTCACCCCGCAGCGCTACCCAGAAAAGCAAACCCGGGCAGGTGGATTGACCACACTGCCCGGGCCTGTGCTGAGCCGGATCTTGCGACCGCGGCTCTTCCAAGTAACCGCAGGGTTACTGGGCCGGAGCGGCGGCGTCCGCAGCAGCGTCGCCGACGGCGGCAGCGGCATCGGCAGCGGCCTCGCCAGCGGCAGCAGCGGCGTCACCAGCCGCGGCAGCCGCGTCGGTGGCGGCGTCGCCGGCAGCCGCAGCGGCATCGGCCGCCGCGTCAACGGCAGTCGTCGCGGCGTCGGCAGCAGCCTCAGCGGCAGCTTCCGGAGCAGCCGCTTCCTGCTTCGCGCAGGCCGTCAGCGCAAGCGCCGCCACGGCGGCAGCAAGAGCAAGCTTCGTCTTCATTTGATGTATCCCCAACAGAGAGAGAGCAGGTGAATGGATCAAACAACCTAGCTAGTTTGTCTGGCGACGCGGGTCGCGGGCGAATTGTAAAGGCGTTTCGGGCTTTTGTGAATCACTTCACGCTGCCCAAGTCGGCCTTCGGCGACAGATCCAGACGCGCCGCCGCCCAGGAGTCGTGTCGTCGAGCCGGGCGCCCGAAGCCAGCGACAACCCCTACAATGCAATGCCGACTGGACAAGGGGCCGAATTGCCGTGGACCTCCCCGCGCCGCTGTTGTTTGCCGAACACATCGACACCTTGTCCGGTCGGGCCGACCGGGCGCTCGCGGCCTGTGGCTTCGATACGCTGGTGCTCTACTCCGGCCGCCCGCCTGCGGTCTTTCTCGACGATCTGCACTACCCGTTTCGGGCGCACGCGCCGTTCCGGGCCTGGGTGCCGCTCGGCGATGCGCCGGATTGCCTGCTGGCGGTCCGTCGTGGAGAGCGGCCCTGGCTCGTCGTCTGCACCCCGGATGACTACTGGCACCAGCCGCCGCAAATGCCCACCGAGGCCTGGACGGCCCAGTTCGAGCTGCGCCAGACGGCTACACCGGCCAGCGCACGGTCCGCCCTGCCTCCCCGGCTAGGCCGGACGGCTTTCATCGGCGCACCGGTTCCGGAGCTCCTGTCCTGGGGTTTCGACGCGATCAACCCTGAGCATCTGATCCTTCGACTCAATTTCGAGCGCGCGGTCAAGACCCGATACGAGCTCGCCTGCCTGCGCGAAGCCAATCGCCGTGCGGTGCGCGGGCACCTCGCCGCCGCCCGCGCCTTCGAGTCCGGCGGCAGCGAGTTCGAGATCGAGCTCGCGTATCTGGCCGCCTGCGGACAGCGGGAGCAGGAACTTCCCTACAACCCGATCATCGCGCTCGATGATCATGCCGCCGTGCTTCACTACCAACGGCTCGAGCGGCGACGCCGCAGCCCCGCGCGCGCACTGCTGATCGACGCCGGAGCCGATCATGCGGGCTATGCCAGCGACGTCACACGGACCTGGACGCAGGACAGCGGTGACTTCCAAGTCCTGATTCGCGCCATGGATGCCCTGCAGCAGCGTCTCTGCGGCGCGGTTCGGCCCGGTGCGGACTGGCGTGACGTGCATCTGCTGGCCTGTCACGAGATCGCGGCCCTGCTGCGCGAGGCCGACCTGCTCGATGCCTCGCCCGAAGCTGCCCTCGCGAGCGGCGCGCTGGCGACGTTCTTTCCGCACGGCATCGGTCATCTGCTCGGACTGCAGGTCCACGATGTCGGCGGACTGCAGGCCGGACCGGAGGGTGGCGAGATCTCGCGGCCGGAGGGTCACCCGTTCCTGCGCCTGACGCGCCGGCTCGAAGCCGGCTTCGTCGTGACGATGGAACCGGGCCTCTACTTCATCGACTCGCTGCTCGAGCGCGCCCGGGCGGGCGCCGCCAGCAGCCAGATCCGCTGGTCGCGCGTCGCCGCCCTGCGGCCTTTCGGCGGCATCCGGATCGAGGACGACCTCGCCTTGACCGCGACCGGCCACGAGAACCTCACGCGGGCGGCGTTCGCGTCGTCCGATGCCGAGCCGGAGGTCGGCTGACGCCCAGCGTCCGATCGACCGTCGCTCAGCCCTGCTGCTGCTTCCTGAGCAGGTCGCGGATTTCGGTCAGCAGCACTTCCTGCGCCGGCGGCGGAGGCGGCGGTGCCGCCGGATCGGGCTTCTTGAGCCGGTTCAGGCCCTTGATGGCCATGAACAGCACGAGCGCGATCACGAGGAAATCGAACACCGTCTGCAGGAACGCCCCCCATTTGAGGATGACCTCGGTCGAGCCGTCAGGCGACATGCCGAGGCTCGTGCCGAGATCGCTGAAGTTCACGCCACCGATCAGCTTCCCGAGCGGCGGCATGACGACGTCGCCAACCAGCGAAGAGACGATCTTGCCGAACGCGCCGCCCACGATGACGCCGACCGCGAGGTCGACGAAATTGCCCTTCATCGCGAATTCCTTGAACTCCGCTGCAAATCCCATGCAAGCCTCCCTTTTTTGGATTGTGATGACGGGCAAACCGGAGCGCAGCCATGCCAACCGCAACCAGCCTAGCTCAGCCCCCGCGCGCCCACCAAGGCCAGCCCCAGAGGAAACGCCGGTGCCCGCGCGGGCACCGGCATTCTGGTGGATCGCGCTGAACGCCCGCTGAATGCGGCGGCGAACCGCTGCGCGCGGATCAGGCCGCGGCGGCCTTCTTCTTCGCGGCGCGCTTCGGCTTGGCCGTCGCCTCGGACGCAGCCGGGGCCGGGACCTCGGCAGCCTCGTCGACGAGCTGCATCAACGCCATCGGCGCTGAATCGCCGGGGCGCGGCAGCATGCGGAGGATGCGCGTGTAGCCGCCGGCACGCTTGCTGAAGCGCGGACCGAGATCCTCGAACAGCTTCTTGACGACGGCCGCGTCGCGCAGCCGCGAGAAGGCGAGCCGACGACGCGCTTCGCTGTCGGTCTTCGCCAGTGTGATCAAAGGCTCGACGACGCGGCGCAGTTCCTTGGCCTTCGGCAACGTGGTCCTGATCGTCTCGTGACGCAGCAGCGAGACGCTCATGTTGCGCATCAGCGCGTGGCGGTGCGGCGCGTTTCGCGACAGCTGCCGTCCGGAAAGTCTGTGACGCATGACTCTACCTTCTGTAACGGTCCGTGGGGACGCAGACCCCGCTCACATGAGCCCGCGGTCGTCCTCGTGACGCAGGCCGGCCGGCGGCCAACCGTCGAGTCGCATGCCGAGCATCAGGCCGTGGCTCTGCAGCACTTCCTTGATTTCGGTCAGCGATTTCTTGCCGAGGTTCGGCGTGCGCAGCAGCTCGACCTCGGTGCGCTGCACGAGATCGCCGATGTAATGGATGTTCTCGGCCTTGAGGCAGTTCGCGCTGCGAACCGTCAGCTCGAGCTCGTCGACCGGACGGAGCAGGATCGGGTCGAACTGCATCTCGGCGACTTTCTGGGTCGATTCCTCCTCGCCCTGCAGGTCGACGAAGACCGACAGCTGGTCCTTGAGGATCATGCCCGCGCGCCGGATCGCTTCCTCGGCGTCGAGCGTGCCGTTGGTTTCGATGTCGATGATCAGCTTGTCGAGATCGGTGCGCTGCTCGACGCGCGCGGCGTCGACCGAGTAGGTCACGCGCCGGATCGGACTGAACGACGCGTCGAGCTGCAGGCGGCCGATCGGGCGCGTCTGCTCCTCGAACGCGGCGCGCTGCGAGGCCGGCCGATAACCGCGTCCGCGCTCGACGCGCAGCACCATGTTGAGCTCGCCGGCCTTGGTCAGGTTGGCGATGACCAGCTCCGGATTCACGACCTCGACGTCGTGATCGGTCTGGATGTCGCCAGCCGTGACCGGGCCGGGTCCCTTCTTCGAGAGGCGCAGTTCGGACGAGTCGCGCGAGTGCATGCGAATCGCGACCTGCTTGAGGTTGAGCAGGATGTCGACGACGTCCTCCTGCACGCCCTCGATGCTCGTGTATTCGTGCAACACGCCGTCGATCTCGACTTCGGTGATCGCCGCGCCGGGCATTGAGGAGAGCAGCACGCGACGCAGTGCATTGCCGAGCGTGTGGCCGAAGCCGCGCTCGAAGGGCTCGATGACCACGCGCGCCTGGCGCGGGGCCACCGGCGTGACCTTGACGACACGGGGCTTGAGAAATTCGCTGACCGATCCTTGCATGGCGGCTCCCATTACTTCGAGTAGAGCTCGACGACGAGGTTCTCGTTGACGTCCGGCAGAATCTCGTCACGGGCCGGCACCTGCTTGAAGATGCCTTTCATCTCCGACTCCGTGACCTGCACCCAATCCGGCAGACCGACCTGAGAGGCGATCTGCATGGCGCTGGCGATGCGCAGCTGCTTGCGTGACTTCTCGCGGACCTGCACGACGTCACCGGGCTTGACCTGATAGGAGGGAATCGTGACCGTCTCGCCGTTGACTTCGATGCCCTTGTGGCTGACGAGCTGGCGAGCCTCGGCGCGTGTCGCCGCGAATCCCATTCTGTAGACGACGTTGTCGAGACGGCACTCGAGCAGCTTCAACAGGTTCTCGCCGGTGGCGCCGGGCCGGCGTGCCGCTTCGGTGTAGTACCGCTCGAACTGCCTCTCGAGCACTCCGTACATGCGTCGCAGCTTCTGCTTCTCGCGCAACTGCAGACCGTAGTCCGAGAGCCGCGTGCGGCGCTCGCCCTTGATCCCGCCCGGCGGCACCTGGAACTTGCACTTGCTCTCGAGCGGCTTCACGCCGCTCTTGAGGAACAGGTCGGTGCCCTCGCGGCGAGCGAGCTTGCACTTGGGTCCGATGTAGCGAGCCATGGTTTCAATGTCCTCGGAATTCGGGAGGCGATCAGACGCGACGCTTCTTCGGCGGCCGGCAGCCGTTGTGCGGGATCGGTGTGACGTCCGCGATGCTCGAGATCTTCAGACCGCAGGCATTCAGCGCGCGCACCGCCGACTCGCGTCCCGGGCCCGGGCCGGCGACACGGACCTCGACGTTGCGTACGCCATGCTCCTGCGCCGCGATGCCGGCCTTCTCGGCCGCGACCTGCGCAGCGAACGGCGTCGACTTACGCGAGCCGCGGAAGCCACAGCCGCCGGACGTGGCCCACGACAGGGTATTTCCCTGGCGGTCGGTGATCGTGATGATTGTGTTGTTGAAAGACGCATGGATGTGCGCAATACCGTCGAGGACGTTCTTGCGAGCCTTCTTCGGCTTCTTCCCGCTGCCCGTCTGTTTCTGCTCTGCCATTTTCGATCGCTCTCGTGTCTTACGGCCCAGTGATGGGTCCGGACCTTACTTGCCCGGGGTGCTGCCGAGCTTGACTGCCTGCTTGCGCGGGCCCTTGCGTGTGCGCGCATTGGTGCGCGTGCGCTGCCCCCGGACCGGCAGCCCCTTGCGATGCCTCAGGCCGCGATAGGTACCGAGGTCCATCAGCCGCTTGATGTTCATCGACACCTCGCGGCGCAGGTCACCCTCGAACAGCCACTTGGAGATCCGGGCACGCAGCGCGTTGACTTCCGCTTCGGTCAGGTCCTTGACCTTGGTCGTCGGATCGACGCCGACCGACGCACAGACTTCGCGCGCGCGCGACCGACCCACGCCGTAGATATGGGTCAGACCGATGACGATGTGCTTGTTCATCGGAATGTTGATGCCGGCGATACGTGCCATGTTCGCTCCCTGTTTCAGCCCTGGCGCTGCTTGTGCCGCGGATCGCTGCAGATCACGTAGACCACGCGGCGACGCCGCACGATCTTGCAGTTCTTGCAGATCTTCTTGACCGAAGGACGTACTTTCATGATCCAAATCCTGTCTCGAAACGTTCCCGACCGAGCCCATCAGCCCTGCGGCGTGCCACCGCGCCCATAGCCCATGAGGTTGGCTTTCTTGAGCAGCCCCGGATACTGATGGGACATCATGTGCGCCTGCAGCTGCGACATGAAATCCATCGCGACGACCACGACGATCAGCAGCGAGGTACCGCCGAACACGAACGGCACGCCGCCCTGGGCCACCATGATCTCGGGTATCAGGCAAACGCCCGCCACGTAGATGGCACCCCAGAGAGTGAGGCGGGTCAGCACCTTGTCGATGTACTCACCGGTCTGCTGCCCCGGCCGGATACCCGGAATGAAGGCGCCCGACTTCTTGAGGTTCTCGGCAGTATCGCGCGCATTGAACACGAGCGCCGTGTAGAAGAAGCAGAAAAAGACGATCAGCACCGTATAGAGCACGAGGTGCAGCGGCTGTCCGTAGCCGAGCGCCGCCGCGACATTCTGCAGGAACTCGGCGAGGCGGCCCTCGCCGGTGCCGAAGAACTGCGCGATCGTCGCGGGAAACAGCAGCAGGCTCGACGCGAAGATCGGCGGGATCACGCCGGCCATGTTGAGCTTGAACGGCAGGTGGGTCGTCTGTCCCTGCATCATGCGGCGCCCGACCTGGCGCTTGGCATAGTTGACGGCGATGCGGCGCTGGGCGCGTTCGACGTAGACGCAGAAGGCCGTGACGCCGAGCACGAGCACGATCAGCAGCAGTGCGAACGGACCCGACATCTCGCCGGTATTCACTGCCTCGATCGTGCGCCCGAACGCCCCGGGCAGACCGGCAATGATGCCAGCGAGGATGATCATCGAGATGCCGTTGCCGATCCCGCGCTCGGTCACCTGCTCGCCGAGCCACATCAGGAACATGGTGCCCGTGGTCATCGTGATCGTGGCGGTGAAAAGGAACTGCCAGCCGGCCGCATTGACCATGCCGCCGTTCTGCAGCGCAATCGCCGCACCGAGCGACTGGAAGATGGCGAGCGCGACCGTGAAATAGCGCGTGATCTGCGTGATCTTGCGCCGGCCCGACTCTCCCTCCTTGCGGTATTCCTCCCACGGACCATACACGTGCGACATCATCTGCACGATGATGGAAGCCGAGATGTACGGCATCACGCCCATCGCGAAGATCGACAGCCGCTCGAGAGCGCCGCCCGAGAACATGTTCACGATGCCGAGGATCGTGCTCTGCTGGTCCTCGAAGAAGCGGGAGACGGCGTCCGGGTTGATGCCCGGCACGGGGATGTACGTGCCGATCCGGTAGACGATCAGCGCTCCGATCAGGAACAGCAGGCGCTGGCGAATCTCCGCGAAGCGCGTCGCGTCCGCGAGAGTCGCTGCCGGATTTCCGATGCTGGGATTCGCCACTGTCTGTTTCCGATCCTGGATGCAGTCGCTGTACGGTCCGTTTACGAGCCTCAGGCCTCGATCCTGCCGCCGGCGGCCTCGATGGCCGCGCGCGCGCCCTTGGTCGCACCAACGCCCTTGAGCGTGACGGCGCGCGTGATCTCGCCGGACAGCACCACCTTGGCCTGCTCGGCATGCTGCGGCACGATGTTCGCGGCCTTCAACGCGGCGAGGTCGATGGTCGTCGACTCGACCTTGGCGAGCTCGCCAAGCCGCACCTCGGCACGCAGCGCCTTGATCGCCGAACGAAAGCCGACCTTCGGCAACCGGCGCTGCAACGGCATCTGGCCGCCTTCGAAGCCGACCTTGTGATAGCCGCCCTTGCGGGCGCGCTGACCCTTGACCCCTCGGCCGCAGGTCTTGCCCTGGCCGGCCGAGGCGCCGCGCCCGACGCGCAGCCGTGGCCGCTTCGAACCAGGACCCGGTTTGATCGTATTGAGACGCATGAGTTCGACTCCTTCAACGGCGGCCTAGCGGGCCGCCCCGTCCTGCTCGACCGCAAGCAGGTGTCGCGCGGTACGGATCAGGCCGCGATTCTCGGGCGTATCGGCGACGATGACCGTCTGGTGCCGCCTGCGCAGGCCGAGGCCGCGCACCGACTGGGCGATGTTGGCGAGCTGTCCATGGATGCTCTTGCGGAGCGTCACGCGGAGCTTGCCGGCGCTGGCATTCTGGGTGCTCATCGAAACGAACCTCAGGCGAGGATCTCGGCGACCGTCTTGCCGCGCTTCGCGGCGATCGTCTCGGGCGACTGGACCGCGAGCAGGCCGTTCATGGTCGCGCGGACGACGTTGATCGGATTGCGCGAACCATAGCTCTTGGCGAGCACGTTGCGCACGCCGGCGCACTCGAGCACGGCGCGCATCGCGCCGCCCGCGATCACACCGGTACCTTCGGAAGCGGGCTGCATGAACACGTGCGTGGCGCCATGCACGCCCTTGACCGGGTAGTGCAGCGTGTCGTTCCGGAGCGCGACGGTCGCCATGTTCTTACGTGCCGCCGCCATCGCCTTCGAGATGGCTACCGGCACTTCACGCGCCTTGCCGAAGCCGATGCCGACGCGGCCGGCGCCGTCGCCGACCACCGTCAGGGCCGTGAAGCCGAACTGTTTGCCACCCTTGACCACCTTGGCCGTGCGGTTGACCGCGACGAGCTTCTCCAGGAACTCGTCGGCAGCGGGATTCTTCTCGGGTCGTGCCATCTGTCTTCCCTCAGAACTGCAGGCCGGCTTCGCGCGCAGCCTCGGCGAGCGCCTTGATGCGGCCGTGATACATGAACCCTGCGCGATCGAACGCGACGCGCTCGACGCCCTTGGCCCGGGCGCGCTCGGCGATCGCGCGACCCACCGCCCGCGCGGCCTCGACGTTGCCGGTGCTCTTGAGACCCTTGGCGATGTCCGCCTGGACGGTCGAGGCCGCCGCGATGACGGAGGCGCCGGACGCGTCGAATACCTGAGCGTAAATGTGCCGGGGCGTGCGATGCACCGTGAGCCGTGCGATGCCGAGCTCGCGGATCTTCGCGCGGGCCCGAACGGCACGACGCTGACGGCGCTCTTTCTTCGTGATCTGCATGTCTCGAACCTCGCTCGCACACGCATCCGGATCGGACGCGAGCCGCGACTACTTCTTCTTGCCTTCCTTCAATTCGATCTTCTCGCCGGCGTAGCGCACACCCTTGCCCTTGTAGGGCTCCGGCGGACGCAGCTCGCGTATCTCGGCAGCCACCTGACCGACCTTCTGCTTGTCGACGCCCTTGACGACGATTTCGGTCTGGCTGGGTGTCTCGATCGTGATCCCGTCGGGAACCGGATAGTTGACCGGATGGGAAAAGCCCAGCGTCAGATTGAGGACCTTGCCCTGAACCGCGGCACGGAAGCCGACGCCGACGAGCTCGAGCTTGCGTTCGTAGCCTCGCGTGATGCCCTCGATGACGTTGGCGATGTGTGCGCGCGCGCTGCCAGCGGCCATGCGGCTCGCGCCGTCATAGACGAGCTTGAGCTGCCTGCCGTCCTGCGACACGCGCACACCGTCGGCGAACTTGACGCTCAGGGCACCCTTGGCGCCCTTGAGCGTGATCTCGCCGTCGCCGAGCGTCACGGTGACGCCCTGGGGCACATCGATGGGTTTCTTCGCTATGCGACTCATGGTTCCGTTTCCGCCCTCGTCCGCTCTCGCCTCAGGCCACGATGCAGAGCACTTCCCCGCCCTGGCCGATCTCGCGGGCCTGTCGGTCCGTCATCACCCCTTTCGGCGTGGAGACGATCACCGTACCCATCCCACCCTGGATCTTCGGCAACTCATCCTTGCCGCGATAGATGCGCAGCCCCGGACGCGAGACGCGCTCGAGGCGGTCGATAACGGGGCGGCCCTCGAAGTACTTGAGCTCGATCGTGAGCGTGCTCTTGCCACCCTCGCTGGACACGCGATAGTCGCCGATGTAGCCCTCGTTCTTGAGGACGTTGACGACGGCCTGCTTGAGGCGCGAGGCACCCACACTGACTTCCGTCTTGCGTGCGGCCTGCGCATTGCGGATGCGCGTCAGCAGATCGGCAATGGGATCGGTCATGCTCATTGCAGTGCTTCCTTACCAGCTCGCCTTCGACACGCCAGGCAGCTCACCCCGGCTGACGGTCTCGCGGATCTTCACGCGGCCGAGGCCGAACTTGCGGTAGACGCCACGCGGACGCCCCGTGATCGAGCAGCGGTTGCGGCCGCGCGTCGGGCTCGCGTCGCGCGGCAGCTTCTGCAGGGCCACCTGCGCCGCGGCCCGTTCCTCGGGCGAGGTCTTCGGGCTGCGGATCAGCTCCTTGAGCTGCGCTCGCTTCGCCGCGTACTTCTTCACGATCCTGGCACGACGCTTCTCGCGCTCGACCATGTTCGTCTTGGCCATCTCGATTTTCCTGCCGTTACTTGCGGAACGGGAAGTTGAAGGCTTCGAGCAGCGCCCGACCGGCCTTGTCGTCCTTCGCCGTGGTGGTGATGGTGATGTCCATGCCCCGAAGCTGATCGATCTGGTCGTACTGGATCTCCGGGAAGATGATCTGCTCCTTGACGCCCATGTTGTAGTTGCCGCGACCGTCGAAGGAACGCGGTGACACGCCGCGGAAATCGCGGATTCGAGGCATCGCGATCGTGATCAGGCGGTCGAGGAACTCGTACATGCGTGCGCCGCGCAGCGTGACCTTGGCGCCGATGGGCAGACCTTCCCGCAGCTTGAACGACGCGATCGACTTGCGCGATGCGCAGAGCTTGGGCTTCTGCCCGGTGATCTTGGCGAGATCGGCTGCTGCGGCCTCGATGACCTTCTTGTCCGCGACGGCCTCGCCCACGCCCATGTTCACCGTGATCTTGGTGATCCTCGGCACCTCCATCACGTTGGTGATCCCGAGCTCCTTCTTGAGCCTCGGGACGATCTCGTCGCGGTACGCCTGCTGTAGCCTTGCCATCTGGCTCACCTATTCTGCGCGGATGGGCGACGCCTCAGGCGTCGATCATCTCTCCGTTGGACTTGAAAAACCGTACCCGCTTGCCATCGGCCAGCCGCTTGATCCCGACGCGCTCACCCTTCTGGGTGGCGGGGTTGAACAGCGCGACCTTCGACGCATGCAGTGGCATCTCCTTCTCGACGATGCCGCCGCCCTGGTTGCGCTGCGGATTGGCGCGTGTGTGGCGCTTGACACGGTTGACGCCCTCGACGATCAGCTTGCCGTCGGGCAGGACGCGGATCACGGCGCCCTTGCGTCCCTTGTCGCGCCCCGAGATCACGATGACGTTGTCGCCCTTGCGAATCTTGTTCATGTTTGTCTCTCTCAGAGCACTTCCGGCGCGAGTGAGATGATCTTCATGAACTGCGCCGTGCGCAGCTCACGTGTGACGGGGCCGAAGATGCGGGTGCCGATCGGCTCGAGCTTGTTGGTCAGCAGCACCGCCGCGTTGCCGTCGAACCTGATGAGCGAGCCGTCCGGGCGTCGTACACCGCGACGGGTGCGCACCACGACTGCGTCGTAGACCTCGCCCTTCTTGACCTTGCCGCGCGGGATGGCGTCCTTGACGCTGACCTTGATGACATCGCCGACTGTCGCGTATCGACGGCGTGTGCCACCCAGGACCTTGATGCACATCAGCATCTTCGCGCCGCTGTTGTCGGCCGCATTGAGCATCGTGCGCAACTGGATCATCTTGAACCTCGACTGTCTGGCTCGTGCCCCTGAAGCGCGTGGCTCACTGCGCCGCGCGCGAGACGACCGCAACGAGGCGCCAGCTCTTGTGGCGCGACAGCGGACGGCACTCGGCGATCGACACGGTGTCACCCTCGCGCGCCTCGTTGGTCTCGTCGTGGGCGAGCAGCTTGGTCGTCCGCCGGATGTACTTGCCGTAACGCGGATGCTTGATCAGCCGCTCGATCTCGACCGCGATGGTCTTGTTCATCCTGTTGCTGACGACGCGGCCGGTCAGCGTGCGCTGGGTGGCTGCGGGTGACTGCTTCTCGCTCATGACTTCCTGCCTTCGGATGCGGCCTTCTCGCGCATCACGGTCTTGAGCCGCGCGATCGCCTTGCGCACGCGGCCGAATTCGCTGGGCTTGGCGCCCTGGCCTGTCGCGCGCTGCATGCGCAGCGCGAACTGCTCCTTGCGGAGTTTGAGCAGCTCCTCGCCGAGTTCGGCGGTGGTCTTGCTGCGGAGTTCCTTGGCGTTCATCTGTTGCTGCCTCCGGCTCAGCGAACCTGTCGCTTGGCGAAAGTCGTCGACACCGACAGCTTCGCGCCACCTAGCCGGAAGGCCTCGCGCGCGGTCTTCTCGTCGACGCCATCGAGCTCGAACAGCACCTTGCCCGGCCTGACCTTCGCCACCCAGTATTCGACATTGCCCTTGCCGCTACCCATTCGGACCTCGAGCGGCTTCTTCGTGACCGGCACGTCGGTGAAGACGCGCACGAAGAGCTGACCGCCGCGCTTGACCGAGCGCGAGATCGCGCGGCGCGCCGCCTCGATCTCGCGGGCCGTCATGCGCGTCCGTCCGGTGGCCTTGAGGCCGTATTCGCCGAAGGCTACGGTGTTGCCGCGCAGCGCGAGACCGTCGTTGCGGCCCTTGAACTGCTTGCGGTACTTGGTTCGCTTGGGTTGCATCATCGGTGCATTTCCTCAGCCTCAGGCGGTCGCCGGAGCCGCGGCGGGCTCGGCAGCCGGCGCGGACGCTGCCGCGTCGGCCGGGGCCTCCGCCTTGGCGACCTCGTCGCGATCGAAGATCTCGCCCTTGAAGATCCAGACCTTGACGCCGATCACCCCATAGGTCGTGCGCGCCTCGGCGAGGCCGTAGTCAATGTCGGCTCGGAAGGTGTGCAGCGGGATGCGGCCCTCACGCGACCACTCCGTTCGTGCGATCTCCGAGCCATTGAGACGGCCTGAGAGACGCACCTTCACGCCGAGCGCGCCGCTGCGCATCGTGCTCATGACGGCACGCTTCATCGCGCGGCGGAACATCACGCGCTTCTCGATCTGCTGCGCGATGCCGTCGGCGACGAGCTGCGCATCGAGCTCGGGCTTGCGGATCTCGGCGATGTTGACCCGAACGTCCTGCATCGGTTTGGCGAGCAGCTTCGCCACGTCGCCACGCAGCTTCTCGATGTCCTCGCCCTTCTTGCCGATCACGATGCCCGGACGCGCGGTCTCGATCGTGATGTTGACCTTGTTCGCAGCCCGCTCGATCAGGACGCGCGACACCGAGGCCTCGGCGAGGCGCTTGCGCAGGAAATCGCGCACGCGGAAGTCCGTGTGAACGTGGCGCGGGAACTCCTTCTTGCCCGCGTACCACTTCGACGCCCACTCGCGCGTGATGCCGAGGCGGATGCCGATCGGATTGACTTTCTGACCCATGCGCTGTTCCTCAGTCCTTGCGGCCGTCGCTGACCACTACAGTGATGTGGCTGTTGCGCTTGACTATGCGGGCTCCGCGGCCCTTGGCGCGCGCCGCGAAACGCTTGAGCACTGGCGCCGTGTCGACGTAGATGCGCTGCACCCGGAGCTCGTCGATGTCGGCGCCGTTGTTGTTCTCGGCGTTCGCGACGGCCGACGCCAGCACCTTGTAAACGAACCTCGCACCCTTCTTCGGCATGTACTTGAGCGTCGCGAGCGCATTGCCCACGGGCTTGCCCCGGACGACGTCCGCGACGAGGCGGCACTTCTGCGGGGAGATACGCGCGTACCTGTACTTGGCGGTGACTTCCATGGCCGTTTCCTCAGCTCGCGACCTTCTTATCGCCCGAGTGCGCCTTGAAAGTGCGCGTCGGCGCAAACTCGCCGAGCTTGTGGCCGACCATGTTCTCGGTCACGAGCACGGGGATGTGCTGCCTGCCATTGTGTACGGCGATCGTGAGACCGACCATCTCTGGCACCACCATGGAGCGGCGCGACCAGGTCTTGATCGGCTTGCGATCGTTCTTGGAGACGGCGGTCTGCACCTTCTTGGCCAGATGCAGATCGACGAACGGACCTTTCTTGAGCGAACGGGGCACTGTTGCAGCTCCTACCGGACCTTGTTCTGACGGCGCTGCACGATCATGTGGGTCGTGCGCTTGTTGACGCGGGTCTTCTTCCCCTTGGTGTTCCAGCCCCAAGGCGACACGGGGTGGGGGTTGCCCTGGCCGGACTTGCCCTCGCCGCCGCCGTGCGGATGGTCGACCGGATTCATCGCCAGGCCGCGGACGGTCGGACGGATGCCCAACCAGCGCTTGGCGCCCGCCTTTCCATACTGACGCAGGTTGTGCTCGTCGTTGCTGACCTCGCCGATCGTCGCCCGGCAGTCGACGTGCACCTTGCGCATCTCGCCCGACTTCAATCGGATGTACGCATAGATGCCCTCACGGGCGGTGAACTGCACCGAGCTGCCGGCGCTGCGCGCGAGCTGGCCGCCCTTGCCCGGCTTGAGCTCGACGTTGTGCACGGTCGTGCCGATCGGGATGTGGCGCAGCTGCATGGCATTGCCCGGCTTGATCGGCGAATCTGCGCCCGAGCGGACCTCGTCACCGGCTTTGAGGCCCTTCGGCGCGAGGATGTAGCGGCGCTCGCCGTCGGCGTACTTGATCAGCGCGATATGCCCGGTGCGGTTGGGATCGTATTCGATCCGCTCGACGACGCCGACGATGCCATCCTTGTTGCGACGAAAGTCGATCAGGCGGTATTTCCGCCGCGAACCGCCGCCCTTGTGACGCGTGGTGATGCGGCCGTAGGCGTTGCGTCCACTGGTCTTGGCCTGCTTGACCGTCAGAGGCTCGTACGGACCACCCTTCCAGAGGTGGGTCTTGCTGACCTTGATGACGAACCTCGTGCCCGGCGAGGTCGGATTCATCTTGATGAGTGCCATGGATGCTGCTCCCGCGCTCAGGCGCTCGTCGCCGGGCGCGCTTCGAAGTCGATCGACTGGCCGGCCACGAGCCTCACGTAGGCCTTCTTCCAGTCCTGGGTGCGGCCTACCGTGCGGCCGAAGCGACGCGGCTTGCCAGGCTCGTTGACCACCTGCACGGCCGCCACTTTCACCGGGAACATCAGCTCGACCGCGGCACGGATGTCGGTCTTGGTCGCGTCGCGGCGGACCCGGAAGGCGTACTGGTTGCCGTTCTGCATCGCGAGCGCGGTCTTCTCCGTGACGTGCGGCGCGACGAGGACGCCGAGCAGGCGCTCGCGGCCCGCCTTCTTCGGTGCTTTCTTCACAGGCCTCATTGCAGGCGCTCCTCGATCATCTTCACGGCGCCGACCGTCATCAGGACCTTGTCGTGGCTCGCGAGCGAGAGCGGGTCGAGCGCCGAGACCGGCAGCACGTCCACGTGCGGTAGGTTCCGCGCCGCGAGGAACAGTTTCTCGTCGACGGCCTCGACGACGATCAGCACGTCGCTGACGTCGTACGCCTTGAGCTGGGCGAGCAGCGCCTTGGTCCTGGGCGCCGCCACGGACAGGTTGTCTGTGACGACGAGCCGGTCCTGTCGGACCAGTTCGCCGAGCATCGCGCGCAGCGCGCCGCGATACATCTTGCGGTTGACCTTCTGCGCGAAGCTGCGTGGCTTGGCGGCGAATGCACGACCGCCGCCGACCCAGATCGGGCTGCGGATCGAGCCGGCGCGCGCCTGGCCGGTGCCCTTCTGGCTCCAGGGCTTCTTGCCGCCACCGCGCACTTCCGCACGAGTCTTCTGTGCCTTGCTGCCGGCACGGCCTGCGTTGCGGTAGGCCGTGATGACCTGGTGCACGAGCGCTTCGTTGTAGGCGGCACCGAAGGTCGCTTCCGAGACCTGCAGCTCGCTGCCGCCACCAGATACCTTGAGCTTCATGATTCGAGGACCCCGGGGTTACTGCTTCTTGGCGGCCTTGGCCGGGTTCGGCGCCCCGCTGGCAGCCGCCTTGGTGGGCGCCACATACTTGCGAAGGGCCTGACGGGCGGTCTTCAGCGATGGGCGCACGACGACCTGACCACCCTCGGCGCCGGGCACCGCGCCGCGGATCAGCAGCACGCCGCGTTCGGCATCCACTTCGACGATCCTGAGGTTTTCGATCGTGCGGCGCACGACGCCCATGTGACCCGACATGCGCTTGCCCTTGAAGACTCGGCCCGGCGTCTGGCGCTGACCGATCGACCCGGGCGTGCGGTGCGACACCGACACGCCATGCGAACGATTGTGGCCACCGAAGTTGTGGCGCTTCATGGTGCCCGCGAAGCCCTTGCCGATCGTCGTGCCAGTCACGTCGACGATCTGGCCGGCCTGGAAGTGGTCCGCCTTAAGCTCGGCGCCCACCTTCAGGTCGGCGCCTTCGCCGGCCCCGAGGCGGAACTCGAGCAGCGCCTCTCCGGGAGCCACGCCCGCCTTGGCATAGTGGCCGGCGAGCGGCTTGCCGATGAGCTGCGGACGGCGCGAGCCATAAGTGACCTGGATCGCGCGGTATCCGTCCGACTCGACGGTCTTCAGCTGCGTGACACGATTCGGCAGCACCTCTATGACCGTGACGGGCACCGATTCACCCGACTCGGTGAAGATGCGCGTCATGCCGCGCTTGCGGCCGACCAGCCCAATTGCCATGGATCCACCTCTTCCAGCCGCGCAGGCGCAAGCCCCTGGCGCGCGATTGCTCAATCCCCGAGGCGAACGGGCTGCAGACCGGAGGACCGGAAGCCGCGCAGTGCCGGCGGCACCGCAGAGGGATCCCGAGTGGTCTTGGCGGCCGGACCGGGAGAAGCTCCCAGGCCTGCGCCAACCTCGCTCGCTTGGCTCACTGAAAGCCAGCCCCGGCTTCTGCCGGGGCTTCCAAAGGGGCGCGAATCTTACGGCCTGACCCGGCGCCTTGCAAGAGCCGACCGGCTGGCGGCGGTGCGTGGGCCGGCCACGAATCCTCTCGATGCACGACGACCGCCCAATGTGTCAGACTGGCAGTACGGTGTAGAGTGTCAATCAGCGCTGACACCCGGGAGTCGGCAGCATGTGGGGAATCATCGCGGCGTTCCTGCGCACCCTGCGCATCGCCTTGCCCAAGGTCGGAGTTGGCTGGATGTTCGCGCTGCTGACCATCGACTTCAATCGCATCGCAATCGTCGAACTCGGCATCGCCGCGATCATCGTCACGACGCTGCTGTCGCTGCACTATTTCCTGTCGCCATTCCAGGTCGTCATCGGACGCTTCGCCGACACGCATCCGCTGTTCGGCTACCGGCGCACGCCCTACCTCGTCGCCGCCAGCGTGCTGTCGAGCCTGCTGTTCCTGTTCCTGCCAACCGTCGTGCACGGCATCGCCGCCGGATCGATGCTGGCGCTTTCGCTTTCCATCGTGCTGTTCGTGCTGTTTGGACTCTGCATGGCGGCCGTCGGCGACTCCTACCACTCACTGATCGCCGAGGTCACGACCGAGCGGACCCGCAGCGGCGTGATTGCCGTCGTCTGGATCACGATGATCCTCAGCACGATCCTGGCCGCCGTCGTGATGAACAAGGTGCGGCCGACCTACACGCCGGAGGCGATGCAGGACCTGTACAACCTCACGCCGCTGATCGTGATCGGCTGCACGCTGATCGGCGTCTGGGGAATCGAGAAGCGTCTCGGCCCCGAAGAGATGCGCGCCAGCGCGCAGCAGGCACGGCTCGCGGCGCCTCCGGGTAATCCGCTCGCCATTGCCTGGCGCACGGTGCAGCGCAATGCGGAGACGCGCGCGTTCTTCCTGTTCGTGTTCATCTCGATCTTTGCGATCTTCCTGCAGGACAACATCCTCGAGGTGTTCGGTGCGGAGGTGTTCGGCATGACCGTTGCCGAGACCACGCGCTTCCAGCCGACCTGGGGCTCGGGTGTGCTGCTCGGCATGATCGTCATGGGCATCGTCAGTGTCGCCGCCCGGATCTCGAAGCGTTCAATCGTCGTGATCGGCTGCGTCGGCACTGCCATCGGCATGATCACGCTTGCCCTCGCCTCCCTGCTCGGACTGCGCGGGCTCGTGCTGCCCGCCCTGTTCGGCATGGGGCTGTTCACGGGCATCTTCAACATCGGTGCGCTGTCGTTGATGATGGAGATGACGGTCCCGGGGGCGACGGGCCTGTACATGGGACTTTGGGGCATGTCCCAGGTCATGGCCCAGGGGCTCGCGTCGATCGGAAGCGGGGTGCTGCATACGACGCTGGTCGAGGACGGCCTGCTGAGCCCCGCCGCGGCCTACGGAATGATCTTCGGCATCGAGGCGGCGGGTCTGCTGACTGCCGCGGCCATCGTGCTCGGCGTGAGCACGGTGCGTTTCCGTGCTGCGCACAGCGGCGCGATGTCGCGCGTCGATCTGGCCCGCGCGATGGACGTGGAGTCGACGGCCTGAGGGACTGCCCCACCGGATGACCGGGCCGAGGCTCGATTTCTCGTTCGACGCCCGCGTTGCCGTCCAGTACGACGCGCTGCGCGGGCATCCACCCGAGGTCTCGCGCGCGATCGCGTCGGCCGTGGCACGTGAGGCCGTGCCGGGCGCACGTCTCCTGGAACTCGGCGTCGGGACCGGGCGCATCGCCTTGCCCGTCGCCACGGCCGGCTGCGAGGTGGTCGGGATCGACCTCTCCACCGACATGCTCGCCGGCCTCGCGCTGCAACTGCGGCGCCATGCAGGCGCCCGCGTGTCCCTGGTGCGCGGCGATGTCGCCGCGCTGCCATTCCGCACGCACAGCTTCGATGGCGTCATGGCCACGCACGTGCTGCACCTGGTGCCCGACTGGCGCGCAGTCCTCGGGGGACTCGCCCGCGTGCTGCGCCCTGGTGGCCTCGTGCTGCTCGGCCGCGACTGGGTCGATCCGGCCTCGATGGCGGGCCGCATCCGCGCCGCCTTCCGCCGGGCCGTGATCGCCGCCGGCTTCAGCACGGCGGCGCCTGCCGGGGGCAGGCCGTTGCACGAAGCCCTGCTGGCGATCGGCGCGAGCCCGCAACGCGTCGGCCCCGAAGAGATCGTCGCGGCGGAGTGGAGCGCGCATATCAGTCCGGCACAGGTGCTCGACGGCATCCGATCGCGCGAAGATGCCGAGAGCTGGGTCCTGCCCGACGAGATCCTGGAGCCCGTCTCGCGCGAGCTCGACCGTTTCACCGCCTCGCTGTGGCCGGAAACGAAAGCGCCGCAGACAGTGCTGCGGCGCTTCGTGATCGCGACCTACCGGCTCTACCGGCCGTCGATCAGTTCAGCTTGATCTGAACGTCGACCCCTGCCGGCAATTCGAGCCTCATGAGCGCGTCCACCGTCTTGTCGGTAGGGTTGAGGATGTCCATGAGCCGCTTATGCGTGCGCAGCTCGAGCTGGTCGCGCGCATCCTTGTCGCCGTGGGGGCTCACGAGCAGCGTGAACCGCTCCATCTTCGTCGGCAGCGGCACGGGACCCTTGACCGTCGCGCCCGTGCGCTTCGCCGTCTCGACGATTTCGCGGGCCGACGTGTCGATCAGGCGATGATCGAACGCCTTGAGCCGGATACGGATGTTCTGATTGGCAGCCATGACTGGTCCCTACTTCAGGATCTTCGACACCACTCCGGCGCCGACGGTGCGGCCGCCCTCGCGGATCGCAAAGCGCAGACCGTCCTCCATCGCAATCGGCGCCAGCAGCTCCACCGTCATCTTGATGTTGTCCCCCGGCATCACCATCTCCGTGTTCGCCGGCAGCTCGATCGTCCCCGTCACGTCCGTCGTCCGGAAGTAAAACTGCGGCCGATACCCCTTGAAGAACGGCGTGTGACGCCCCCCCTCCTCCTTCGTCAGCACATACACCTCGGCCTCGAACTTCGTGTGCGGGTTGATCGTCCCCGGCTTCGCCAGCACCTGACCCCGCTCCACTTCCTCACGCTTCGTCCCGCGCAGCAGCACCCCTACGTTGTCTCCCGCCTGCCCCTGATCCAGCAGCTTGCGGAACATCTCCACACCCGTGCACGTCGTCTTCTGCGTCTCCCGCAGCCCAATAATCTCCACCTCGTCGTTCACCTTCACGACGCCTCGCTCGATCCGGCCCGTCACCACCGTCCCTCGGCCCGAAATCGAAAACACATCCTCCACCGGCATCAAAAACGGCTTGTCAATCTCCCGCTGCGGCACCGGTATGTACCGGTCCATCTCCTCCACCAGCTTCATCACCGCCGGCACCCCAATCGGGCTCGTGTCCCCCTCCAGCGCCTTCAGCGCAGACCCCACCACAATCGGCGTCGTGTCCCCCGGAAACTTGTACGTCGACAGCAGCTCCCGAACCTCCATCTCCACCAGGTCCAACAGCTCCTTGTCGTCCACCATGTCCGCCTTGTTCAAAAACACCACGATGTACGGCACACCCACCTGACGCGCCAGCAAAATGTGCTCCCGCGTCTGCGGCATCGGCCCATCCGCCGCCGATACCACCAAAATCGCTCCGTCCATCTGCGCCGCACCCGTGATCATGTTCTTCACATAGTCCGCATGCCCCGGACAGTCCACGTGCGCGTAATGACGCTCCCTCGACTGGTACTCCACGTGCGCCGTCGAAATCGTAATCCCTCGCGCCTTCTCCTCCGGCGCCTTGTCAATCTGGTCATACGCCATGAACTGACCACCGTGCGTCTCCGCCATCACCTTCGTCAGCGCAGCCGTCAGCGTCGTCTTCCCATGATCCACATGCCCAATCGTCCCCACGTTCACGTGCGGCTTCGTACGCTCGAACTTTTCCTTCGACATCTCTGCGTCCTCTGGCTCTGGCTGGAGTGGCGTTGACTGACGTTACTTCTTGATGATGGTCTCGGCGACGTTGTTCGGGACTTCCATGTACTTGGCGAACTCCATCGTGAAGGTCGCGCGGCCCTGGCTCATCGAGCGCACGTTCGTCGCGTAACCGAACATCTCCGCGAGCGGCACCTCCGCCGTTACGATCTTGCCGGCGGGCGTGTCCTCCATCCCCTGAATCTGGCCGCGACGACGGTTGAGGTCGCCGATCACGTCGCCCATGTAATCCTCCGGCGTGACGACCTCGACCTTCATGATCGGCTCGAGGATCACGGGCCTGGCCTTACGGAAGCCCTCCTTGAAGCCGAAGATCGATGCCATGCGGAACGAGATCTCGTCCGAGTCGACGTCGTGGTAGGAGCCGTCGAAGAGCGTGACCTTGACGTCGACGACCGGGTAACCGGCGATGACACCCGTCTCGCAGGCCTCGTTGATACCTTTCTCGACGGCGGGGATGAACTCCTTCGGAACCGTGCCGCCGACGATGCCGTTGATGAACTCGATGCCCTTGCCGGGCTCGTTCGGCTCGAGCTTGAGCCAGACATGACCGTACTGGCCGCGGCCGCCCGACTGCTTGACGTGCTTGCCTTCGGCCTCGACCGTACCGCGGATGGTCTCGCGGTAGGCCACCTGCGGCTTGCCGACGTTGGCCTCGACCTTGAACTCGCGCCTCATGCGGTCGACGATGATCTCGAGGTGCAGCTCGCCCATGCCGGAGATGATCGTCTGCCCCGACTCCTCGTCGGTATGGACACGGAACGAGGGGTCTTCCTTGGCCAGGCGCTGCAGCGCCATGCCCATCTTCTCCTGATCGGCCTTGGTCTTGGGCTCGACGGCCACGGAAATGACGGGGACGGGTATCACCATCTTCTCGAGGGTGATCACTTTCTCGGGATCGCAGAGCGTATCGCCCGTCGTCACGTCCTTGAGGCCCACGGCCGCGGCGATGTCGCCGGCGCGCACTTCCTTGATCTCGGTGCGTTCGGAGGCGTGCATTTGCAGCAGGCGGCCGATGCGCTCCCGGCGGTCCTTGGTCGGCACGTAGACCGTGTCTCCCGAGTTCAGCGTACCCGAGTAGACGCGGAAGAACGTCAGGTTGCCGACGAAAGGATCGTTGAGGATCTTGAACGCGAGGGCCGCGAAGGGCTGGTCATCCCCGGCCTTGCGCGTGATCGGCTCGCCGTTCGCATCGGTGCCGCGAGTCTCGGGCATCTCGACCGGCGACGGCATGAACTCGACGACCGCGTCGAGCAGCGCCTGCACGCCCTTGTTCTTGAACGCCGTGCCGCACATGCACAGCACGATCTCGTTCTTGAGCGCGCGTGCCTTGAGACCGCGCTTGATCTCCTCGTCGGTCAGCGCCTCGCCCTCGAGGTACTTGTTGAGCAGCGCCTCGTCGCCCTCGGCCGCCGCCTCGATCATCTTCGAGCGATACTCCTCGGCCTGCTCCCGAAGAGCCTCCGGGATGTCGCGGTACTCGAACCGCATGCCCTGGGTTTCCATGTCCCAATAGATCGCCTTCAACTTGATCAGGTCGACCACACCCTCGAAATTTTCCTCCGCGCCGATCGGCAGCTGGATCGGCACGGGATTGCCGCGCAAACGCGTACGGATCTGCTCGACGCAGCGCAGGAAGTTCGCGCCGGCACGGTCCATCTTGTTGACGAAGGCGATTCGCGGCACGCCGTACCGGTTCATCTGCCGCCAGACCGTCTCGGACTGTGGCTGCACACCGGAGACGGCGCAGAACACCGCGACCGCCGAGTCGAGCACGCGCAGCGAGCGCTCGACTTCGATCGTGAAGTCGACGTGCCCCGGCGTATCGATGATGTTGATGCGGTGCTCGGGGAAGTTCTTGTCCATCCCCTTCCAGAAACAGGTTGTGGCCGCCGAGGTGATCGTGATGCCGCGTTCTTGTTCCTGTTCCATGTAGTCCATGATGGCGGCGCCATCGTGGACCTCGCCGATCTTGTGCGAGACACCGGTGTAGAAAAGGATGCGCTCGGTCGTCGTCGTCTTGCCGGCGTCGATGTGGGCGGAAATGCCGATGTTCCGGTAACGCTCGATCGGGGTTGTACGGGGCATGGAATCCTACCTGGTCTATCTCGTGGACGGCGACCGCGCACGGCGGCAGCGGCCGTCGGTCACCACCTGTAATGCGCGAAGGCCTTGTTCGCCTCGGCCATACGGTGAGTGTCCTCGCGCTTGCGGACCGCAGACCCGCGGTTCTCGGCCGCATCCATCAGCTCGTGCGCGAGCCGGTGCGCCATCGACTTCTCGGAGCGCTCTCGCGCGGCCTCGATGACCCAGCGCATGGCAAGGGTTTGCCGGCGCGTGGCGCGCACCTCGACCGGCACCTGGTAGGTGGCGCCACCGACGCGACGCGACTTCACTTCGACCATTGGCTTGACGTTCTCGAGCGCCTGCGAGAGGAGCCCCAGGGCCTCTGGTCCCTGCTTGCCGGTCTTCTCGGCGATGCGGTCGATGGCACCGTAGACGATGCGTTCGGCAGCCGACTTCTTGCCGCTCTTCATGACGACGTTCATAAACTTCGCGAGCATGTCGCTCTTGAACTTGGGGTCCGGCAGCACGTGGCGGACCGGGGCTTGCGCACGACGGGACATGACTGGCTCTCCGAATGCTCTGGGGCGCCCTTACTTCTTGGGGCGTTTGGCGCCGTACTTGGAGCGACCCTGCTTGCGGTCGCTGACTCCGGCGCAGTCGAGCGTGCCGCGGATCGTGTGGTAGCGCACGCCCGGCAGGTCCTTGACGCGACCGCCGCGGATCAACACGACCGAGTGCTCCTGGAGGTTGTGGCCCTCGCCTCCGATGTATGAAGTGACCTCGTAGCCGTTGGTGAGACGGACGCGCGCGACCTTGCGAAGCGCCGAGTTGGGCTTCTTCGGCGTAGTCGTGTAAACGCGCGTGCAGACCCCGCGCTTCTGCGGCGAGGCGCCGAGCGCCGGAACATTGGTCTTCTCGGCGCGGGTGCGCCGGGGCGAGCGGATCAGCTGACCGGTTGTGGCCATGCAAACTCCAAGGTCACTATCAGAACAAGAACCGGGCAGCCCGGCGAGGGGACAGCCCGGTTCGATGGGATCTCACCCACGGGCGACCGGTCGCTAGGGGGTCACCCCGGAAAGGCGGCGCATTCTAGGGACGGGCCTGGTGGCTGTCAACGCGACCGCGGTTGCGCTGCCGCCACAGGCTGGCCCGCTCCGGATGCCCGGCTCTGCAGACTCAGCGCGAGGCGCCCTCCTCCTCCCCGACGCCGACGTCGTCGGCCTCTACGACGCCGCCCCCGACGTCCATGTAGCTGCGCCGGGACGGGTCGACCGCCGTGCGGCGACGATGGGCGAGGGCGGCGAACCCCGTCCCCGCCGGGATCAGCCGGCCGACGATGACGTTCTCCTTCAGGCCGCGCAGGTCGTCCTTGAGGCCGCGCACGGCCGCCTCGGTCAGCACCCGCGTGGTCTCCTGGAAGGAGGCCGCCGAGATGAACGATTCGGTGGCCAGCGAGGCCTTCGTGATGCCGAGCAGCACCGGCTCGAGCGACGCGGCCTGCTTGGCGTCCTGGCCGGCCCGATCGTTGATGTCGAGCGCCCTCGAGCGATCGAGCTGCTCACCCTTGAGCAGACTGGTCTCGCCGGACTGCGACACTTCGACCTTGCGCAGCATCTGGCGAATGATCACCTCGATGTGCTTGTCGTTGATCTTGACGCCCTGCAACCGATAGACGTCCTGGATCTCGCGCACGAGGTAGTTCGCGAGCGACTCGACGCCCTGCAGTCGCAGGATGTCGTGCGGATTCGGCTCGCCGTCGGCGATGACCTCGCCGCGCTCGATCTGCTCGCCCTCGAAGACGTTGAGCTGGCGCCACTTCGGGATCAGCTCCTCGTACTTCTCGCCCTTCTCGTCGGTGATGATCAGGCGCCGCTTGCCCTTGGTCTCCTTGCCGAAACTGACCGTACCGCTCTTCTCGGCGAGGATCGCCGGGTCCTTCGGCTTGCGGGCTTCGAACAGGTCCGCGACACGGGGCAGACCGCCCGTGATGTCGCGGGTCTTGGAGGACTCCTGCGGGATGCGCGCAATGACGTCGCCGACCGACACCTTCGCGCCGTCCTCAAGATTGACGAGCGCGCCGGGCGGCAGCGTGTAGACGGCCGGGATCTCGGTGTTGGCGAACGTCACTTCCTTGCCCTTGGCGTTGACGAGCTTGATCGTCGGCCGCAGATCCTTGCCGCCGCGCTGCTTGGAGTCCTGCACCACGATCGAGGCCAGCCCGGTGACCTCATCGACCTGGCTCGTCACCGTCAGGCCATCGACGAAGTCCTGGAACTTCAGGAAGCCCGCCACCTCGGTGACCACCGGATGCGTGTGCGGGTCCCAGGTGGCCACGACCTGTCCCGCTGCGACCGCCGCGCCCTCCTTGACGCTGATCTGTGCCCCGTACGGGATCTTGTAGCGCTCCCGCTCACGGCCAAACTCGTCGACGACGCCGAGCTCGCCCGACCGGGACACGGCGACGAGGTAGCCTTTCTCGTGCTCGACGGTCTTGATGTTGTGGAAGCGCAGAGTGCCCTTGTTACGCACTTCGACGCTCGAGGCGGCGGCCGCGCGCGAGGCAGCGCCACCTATGTGGAAGGTGCGCATCGTCAGCTGCGTGCCCGGCTCACCGATCGACTGCGCGGCCATCACTCCGACCGCCTCGCCGATGTTGATCAGGCGACCGCGAGCGAGATCGCGTCCGTAACACTTCGCGCAGACGCCGTAGCGGGTCTCGCAGGTGATCGGCGAGCGGACGAGCACCTGGTCGATGCCGTTCTGCTCGAGCACGCGGACGAGTCTCTCGTCGATCATGGTGCCCGCCTCGATCAGCACCGCACCGTTGCCGCCCGGCTTCAGCACGTCCCCGACCAGCACGCGGCCGAGCACGCGCTCGCCGAGGCCCTCGACGACGTCGCCGCCCTCGACGAGCGGCGTCATCGTCAGGCCATGCATCGTGCCGCAGTCGAGCTCGGTCACGACGAGGTCCTGGGCGACGTCGACGAGCCGCCGGGTGAGGTAACCCGAGTTCGCCGTCTTGAGGGCGGTATCCGCCAGACCCTTGCGCGCGCCGTGCGTCGAGATGAAGTACTGCAGGACGTTGAGGCCCTCGCGGAAGTTCGCCGTGATCGGCGTCTCGATGATCGAGCCGTCCGGCTTGGCCATCAGGCCGCGCATGCCGGCAAGCTGGCGGATCTGGGCCGCGCTGCCGCGCGCCCCCGAATCGGCCATCATGAAGATCGAGTTGAAGGACTTCTGGCGCTGCTTCTGGCCTCGCGAGTCGGTCGCTTCCTCGCTGCCGAGCTTCTCCATCATCGCCTTGGCAACCTGATCGTTGGCGCGGGACCAGATGTCGACGACCTTGTTGTAGCGCTCGCCATTGGTGACGAGACCCGACGCATACTGCTCCTGGATCTCCTTCACCTCGCGCTCGGCCGAGGCGACTATCCTAGACTTCTGTTCCGGAATGACGATGTCGTCGATACCGAAGGAAACGGCCGCACGGGTCGCGTAGTGGAAGCCCGTGTACATGAGCTGGTCAGCGAAGATCACGGTCTCCTTGACGCCGAGCGTGCGGTAGCACGCGTTGATCGTCGCCGAGATGGCCTTCTTGGTCATGTCCTGGTTGATGAGGTCGAACGACAGCCCGGCGGGGAGCAGTTCCGAGAGCAATGCGCGGCCCACGGTCGTCTGCACGAGGCGCGTGCGGGTCACCTGCTCGCCCTCGACCAGCTGGCTCTCCTGGACGCGGACCCGGATCCGCGCCTGCAAGTCGATCGAGCGGGTCTCGTAGGCGCGGTGCACCTCGCGCACGTCGGCGAACACCATGCCTTCGCCACGCGCACCGATGCGCTCGCGCGTCATGTAGTACAGGCCGAGGACGACGTCCTGCGAGGGCACGATGATCGGATCACCGTTGGCCGGCGACAGGATGTTGTTCGACGACATCATCAGCGCGCGCGCCTCGAGCTGCGCCTCCAGCGACAGGGGCACGTGCACCGCCATCTGGTCGCCGTCGAAGTCGGCATTGAAGGCCGTGCAAACCAGCGGATGCAGCTGGATCGCCTTGCCCTCGATCAGCACCGGCTCGAAGGCCTGGATGCCGAGGCGGTGCAGCGTCGGCGCCCGGTTGAGCAGCACCGGATGCTCACGGATGACCTCCTCGAGTATGTCGAACACCTCCGGACCCTCGCGCTCGACGAGGCGCTTGGCGGCCTTGATCGTCGAGGCTTCGCCGCGGAGCTGAAGCTTCTGGAAGATGAAAGGCTTGAACAGCTCGAGCGCCATCTTCTTCGGCAGACCGCACTGGTGCAGGCGCAGCGTCGGGCCGACCACGATGACGGAGCGGCCCGAGTAGTCGACCCGCTTGCCGAGCAGGTTCTGGCGGAAGCGGCCCTGCTTGCCCTTGATCATGTCGGCGAGCGACTTCAGCGGACGCTTGTTGGTGCCCGTGATCGCGCGGCCACGGCGCCCGTTGTCGAGCAGCGCATCGACGGCCTCCTGCAGCATGCGCTTCTCGTTGCGGACGATGATGTCCGGCGCGTTGAGCTCGAGCAGCCGGCGCAGCCGGTTGTTGCGGTTGATGACGCGACGGTAGAGGTCGTTGAGATCGGACGTCGCGAACCGACCGCCGTCGAGCGGCACGAGCGGCCGCAGGTCGGGCGGCAGCACGGGCAGCACCGTCATGACCATCCACTCTGGACGGTTGCCCGATTCGATGAACGCCTCAGTGAGCTTGAGGCGCTTGGAGAGCCGCTTGAGCTTCGTCTCGGAGGAGGTCTGCGCCATCTCCTCGCGGATCTTCGCGAGCTCCGCCTTGAGGTCGATGGTGCGCAGGAGCTCATGCACGGCCTCGGCGCCCATGCGGGCGTCGAACTCGTCGCCGTGCTCCTCGATGGCCTCGAGGTACATTTCGTCCGTCAGCAGCTGGCCGCGCTGCAAGGGCGTCATGCCCGGGTCGATGACCACGAAGGCCTCGAAGTAGAGCACACGCTCGATCTCGCGCAGCGTCATGTCGAGCATGAGGCCGATGCGCGACGGCAGGGACTTGAGGAACCAGATGTGCGCGATGGGGCAGGCGAGCTCGATGTGCCCCATCCGTTCGCGGCGGACCTTCGACTGCGTGACCTCGACGCCGCACTTCTCGCAGACGACGCCGCGATGCTTGAGGCGCTTGTATTTGCCGCAAAGGCACTCGTAGTCCTTCACCGGTCCGAAGATCTTCGCGCAGAACAGGCCGTCGCGTTCCGGCTTGAACGTGCGGTAGTTGATCGTCTCGGGCTTCTTGACCTCGCCGTACGACCACGACCTGATCATCTCCGGGGAAGCGAGCCCGATCTTGATCGAGTCGAAGTGTTGGACGGGTGCGTGCTGCTTGAACAACTTGAGCAGGTCTTTCATGGGTGCAACCTCAATCCTGTTCCAGCTCGATGTTGATGCCGAGCGAGCGGATTTCCTTGACGAGCACGTTGAACGACTCGGGCATGCCCGCGTCCATCTGGTGATTGCCGTCGACGATGTTCTTGTACATCTTCGTGCGGCCGTTCACGTCGTCCGACTTGACCGTCAGCATCTCCTGCAACGTGTACGCCGCACCGTAGGCCTCGAGCGCCCAGACCTCCATCTCGCCGAAACGCTGGCCGCCAAACTGGGCCTTGCCGCCTAGCGGCTGCTGCGTGACCAGCGAGTAGGGGCCGGTGCTGCGCGCATGCATCTTGTCGTCGACGAGATGATTGAGCTTGAGCATGTACATGTAGCCGACCGTCACCGGACGCTGGAACTTCTCGCCGGTGCGGCCGTCGTACAGCTCCGTCTGCCCGCTGACCGGCAGGTCGGCGAGCTCGAGCAGACGCTTGATCTCCGACTCCGTGGCGCCATCGAACACCGGCGTGGCGATCGGTACGCCGCGAGTCAGGTTGCGCGCGAGTTCGAGCAGCTCCGTGTCGTCCAGCGACTCGATCTGCTCGCCCTGGCCGCCTGTCTCGTTGTAGATGCGGGTGATGAAGGCGCGCAGATCGGCGACCGCCTGCTGCTGCTCGAGCATGCGCCCGATCTTCAGGCCGAGCCCCTTGGCAGCCCAGCCGAGGTGCGTCTCGAGTACCTGGCCGACGTTCATGCGCGACGGCACACCTAGCGGATTGAGCACGATATCGACCGGCGTGCCGTCCTCGAGGTACGGCATGTCCTCGACCGGCACGATCGTGGAGATCACGCCCTTGTTGCCGTGGCGACCCGCCATCTTGTCGCCGGGCTGGACGCGACGCTTGACCGCAAGGTACACCTTGACCATCTTCAGCACGCCAGGCGCGAGGTCGTCCCCGGCCGTGATCTTGGCGCGTTTGTTCTCGAGCCGCGCCTCGAACTGCTTGCGCTGCGCCTTCAGGCGCTCCGAAGTGGCCTCGAGCTGCGAATTCGCTTCCTCGTCGTCGAGACGGATCTCGAACCACTCGTCCCGCGGCAGCTCGTCGAGGTACTCGGCGGTGATGACCGTGCCGCTCCTGAGCCGGCGCGGGCCGCCCGCCGCGACCTTGCCGATCAGCATCGCGCGCACGCGCTGGAACATGTCGTCCTCGAGGATGCGTTGCTGATCGCCGAAGTCCTTGCGGACCCGCTCGATCTCCGCCTTCTCGATCGCGAGCGCGCGGCTGTCCTTGTCGACGCCGTCGCGGGTGAACACACGCACGTCGATCACCGTGCCGTCCATGCCCGGCGGCACGCGCAGCGACGTGTCCTTCACGTCGCTGGCTTTCTCGCCGAAGATCGCGCGCAGCAGCTTCTCTTCCGGAGTCAGCTGGGTCTCGCCCTTCGGCGTGACCTTGCCGACCAGGATGTCGCCGGCCCGAACCTCGGCGCCGATGAAGGCGATGCCGGCCTCGTCGAGCTTGGCCAGCGCGGTATCGCCGACGTTCGGGATGTCCGCGGTGATTTCCTCGGATCCGAGCTTGGTGTCGCGGGCGACGCAGGTCAGCTCCTCGATGTGGATCGTCGTGAAGCGGTCCTCCTGGACGACGCGCTCGGAGATCAGGATGGAGTCCTCGAAGTTGTAGCCGTTCCACGGCATGAACGCGACCAGCATGTTCTGGCCGAGCGCCAACTCGCCGAGGTCGGTCGATGGACCGTCGGCCAGCACGTCTCCGCGCGCGATCACGTCACCGGACTTCACGAGCGGGCGCTGGTTGATGCAGGTGTTCTGGTTCGACCGCGTGTACTTCGTGAGGTTGTAGATGTCGACACCGGGCTCGGCCGCGGTGGTCTCATCGTCGTTGACGCGGACCACGATGCGCGATGCGTCGACCGAGTCGACCACGCCACCGCGGCGCGCGACGACGGTGACGCCCGAGTCGATCGCGACCGGTCGCTCCATCCCCGTGCCGACCAGCGGCGCCTCCGAACGCAGCGTCGGCACCGCCTGGCGCTGCATGTTCGAGCCCATGAGCGCGCGGTTCGCATCGTCGTGCTCGAGGAACGGAATCAGCGACGCGGCGACCGACACAATCTGCTTGGGTGAGACGTCCATGTAATTGATGCGCTCGCGCGGCATCAGCGTGAACTCGTTCTGAAACCGGCAGGACACCAGCTCTTCGACGAGTTCGCCATCCGGTCCTATCGTCGCGTTGGCCTGGGCGATCGCGAAGTCGCCTTCCTCGATCGCGGACAGATAGTCGATCTGGTCGGTGACACGGCCATTCTCGACGCGCCGATAGGGCGTCTCGAGGAAGCCATACTGGTTGGTGCGCGCGTAGACCGACAGCGAGTTGATCAGGCCGATGTTCGGACCCTCGGGCGTCTCGATCGGGCAGACCCGGCCGTAGTGCGTCGGATGGACGTCGCGGACCTCGAAGCCGGCGCGCTCACGCGTCAGGCCACCCGGACCGAGCGCCGAGACGCGGCGCTTGTGGGTGACCTCCGACAGCGGGTTGTTTTGATCCATGAACTGCGACAGCTGCGAGGAGCCGAAGAACTCCTTGACCGCGGCCGCAACCGGCTTCGCGTTGATCATCTCCTGCGGCATCAGCGGTTCGCTCTCCGCGATCGTCAGCCGCTCCTTGACGGCGCGTTCGACGCGCACGAGACCGACGCGGAAGGCATTCTCGGCCATCTCGCCGACCGAACGGACGCGCCGGTTGCCGAGGTGATCGATGTCGTCGACGCTGCCGTCGCCGTTGCGGATCGCGATCAGGACCTTCAGGACGTCGAGGATGTCTTCCTTGGACAGCACGCCGCTGCCGACGACCTCGTGACGATTGACGCGGCGGTTGAACTTCATGCGGCCGACCGCCGACAGGTCGTAGCGCTCGGGGTTGAAGAAAAGGTTCGCGAACAGGTTCTCGGCGGCGTCCTTGGTCGGCGGCTCGCCCGGACGCATCATGCGGTAGATCTCGACGAGTGCCTCGAGGCGCGTGCGCGTCGGATCGATGCGCAGCGTGTCGGAGATGTAGGGTCCGCGGTCAAGGTCGTTGACGTAGAGCGCGCGAACCTCGCCGACACCAGCCTCGATCATGGACTCGACTGAGGCGGCGGTCAGGACCTCGTTGGCCTTGGCGATGATCTCGCCCGTGCTGGCGTTGACGACATCGTGCGCGAGAATCTTGCCGTACAGATAGTCACGCGGCACGTTCAGGCGCGTCACCCCGGCCTCCTCGAGCTGGCGGACGTGGCGCGCGGTGATGCGCCGGCCCTCCTCGACGATGACCTTGTCGCCGATCCGGATCTCGAACGTCGCGGTCTCGCCGCGCAGGCGTTGCGGCACGAGCTCGAGCGAAGTCTCGTCCTTGCCGAGGAAGAACGTGTTCTTGTCGAAGAACACGTCGAGGATCTCGCCCTCGGTCATGCCGAGGGCGCGCAGGATGATGGTGACCGGCAGCTTGCGGCGGCGGTCGATGCGCGCGAACACGCAGTCCTTGGCGTCGAACTCGAAGTCGAGCCAGGAGCCGCGGTACGGGATGATGCGCGCGCTGAACAGCAGCTTGCCGGAAGAGTGCGACTTGCCACGGTCGTGATCGAAGAACACGCCGGGGCTGCGGTGCAGCTGCGAAACGATGACACGCTCGGTGCCGTTGACGACGAAGGTACCGTTTTCGGTCATCAGCGGCAGCTCGCCGAGATAGACCTCCTGCTCCCGCACATCCTTGACCGGCTTCCTGGCGCCGGTGGCCTCCTTGTCGTAGACGACGAGCCGGACCTTGACGCGCAGCGGCGCCGCGTAGGTCAAACCCCGGAGCTGGCACTCCTTGACGTCGAAGACCGGTTCGCCGAGCCGGTAGCTGACGTACTCGAGCACCGCATTGCCGCTGTAGCTCGTGATCGGGAACACCGACTTGAACGCAGCGTGCAGCCCCATGTCCTCGCGCGCATCCTCGGCCTTGTCGGCCTGCAGGAACTGGCGGTACGAGTCCAGCTGGATCGCGAGCAGGTACGGCGTCTCGAGGATGCTCGCCTGCTTGCCGAAGTTCTTGCGGATGCGCTTCTTCTCGGTGAAGGAGTACGCCATCTGACACCTCTAGGTACGAACGGGACGCGCGAGCGCGGCGGTCGAGCCCATCCCGACCCGACCACCGCGCGGAGCGCCGCCGGCGTTGCCGCGCGCGGATGCGCGCTGCAGCGCCAGCCTTTGCTGCAGCCAGCCCACGAAAGGGATTACTTGATCTCCACCTTCGCGCCGGCCTCTTCGAGCTTCTTCTTCATCGCGTCGGAATCCGCCTTGCTGACGGCTTCCTTGACCGTGGCAGGCACCGCCTCGACCAGGTCCTTTGCTTCCTTGAGGCCGAGGCCGGTGAGCTCGCGAACGACCTTGATGACGGAGACCTTCTTGTCCGCCGGATACTCCTTGAGGACCACGGTGAACTCGGTCTTCTCTTCGACCGGCGCCGCAGCAGCAGCCGCCGGTCCGGCAACGGCCGCCACCGCGACCGGGGCAGCCGCCGTCACGTTGAACTTTTTCTCCATGTCGGCGATGAGATCGACGACTTCGAGGACCGACATCTTGGAGATTGCGTCGAGGATTTCGTCCTTGGAAACAGCCATTTGATTACTCCTGAAACGTTGAGAACGACATCAAGCGCCGGCGGCCTGCTTCGCGTCGCGCACGGCGGCGACGGTGCGGACCAGCTTCGTATGCGGCGCTGCCAGCGTGCGCACGAACTTCTCGATCGGAGCCTTGAGCACGCCCAACAGCATCGACAGAGCCTGTTCACGCGTCGGCAGCGAAGCGACCTTGTCGATGTCCCTGCCGGCGAGCACGGAGCCGCCGACCGAGATCACCGACGGAACGAGCTTGTCGTTCGCCTTCGCGAAGTCCTTGATCAGGCGCGCGGCCGCACCCGGATCGTCCTTCGAGAAGGCGAGTACGAGCGGCCCCTTGAGGCTGGGGCCGATCGACTCGAACGACGTGCCGGCGATGGCCTTGCGCGCCAGCGTGTTCTTGACCACACGCATGTACACACCACCTGCCCTCGCCTTCGCGCGCAGTTCCGTCATCTGCGTCACCGTCAGGCCGCGGTACTCTGCAGCAACCACGGACTGCGCCTTCGCAGCGACCTGCGCCACTTCCGCAACGAGCGCCTTCTTGTCTTCGAGATTGAGAGCCAAATTCCTCTCCTCCTGAAGATCACCACCAAGGGCCACGCTTGCGCGCGGCCCACCCTTTAGACGATGACCTCCAAACGAGGACTATCCTCGCGTGAGCGGTACACCATCTGCGCAGACGATCATTAAGGGCTCCTGCCTTGCGGCCTCGCCCGTCTGCGGTCTTAGATGGAACCGCCCGCCTTGCGGCGGGCGATCCGCACCAAACCCATCCTCCTGTCGCCTCAGACGCCCAGCGACGACTGATCGATCACGACGCCAGGACCCATCGTCGAGGACACCGTGATGCGCTTCAGATAGATGCCCTTCGCCGCCGCCGGCTTCGCCTTCTGCAGGTCGCCGAGCAGCGCGAGCAGGTTCTCGCGGAGCTTCTCCGGCTCGAAACTCGCCTTGCCGATCGTGCAGTGGACGATGCCGGCCTTGTCGACGCGATAGCGGACCTGTCCGCTCTTGGCGTTCCTGACCGCGGCGGCCACGTCGGTGCTGACCGTGCCGACCTTGGGGTTCGGCATGAGGCCGCGAGGCCCGAGGATCTGGCCGAGCTGTCCCACGACGCGCATCGCTTCGGGGCTCGCAATCACCACGTCGAAGTCGAGCGCGCCCGCCTTGACCTTCTCGGCGAGGTCCTCGAGGCCGACGACGTCGGCCCCGGCGGCACGCGCCGCATCCTGGTTCTTGCCCGACGTGAACACCGCGACACGCACCGACTTGCCGATGCCATGCGGCATGACCGTCGAGCCACGGACCTGCTGATCGGACTTGGTCGCGTCGATCCCGAGGTTGACGGCGACATCGACCGATTCGTCGAACTTGGCCCTGGCGAACTCCTTGACGAGCCGGAAGGCCTCGTCGACCGGATACTGCTTGCCCGGCTGGAGTTTTTCCTTCCAGGCCCTCACACGCTTGGCGACGAACGGCATGGTCAGACTCCCTCGACTTCCACGCCCATCGAGCGTGCGCTGCCCGCGATCGTGCGGACCGCGGCCTCGAGATCCGCGGCCGTGAGATCAGGCTGTTTGGTCTTCGCGATCTCCTCGAGCTGCTTGCGGCTGATCTTCCCGACCTTGCTGGTGTTCGGCGTGCCGCTGCCCTTCTCGATGCCGATGGCCTTGCGGATCAGAACCGACGCCGGCGGCGTCTTCATCACGAAGGTGAAGCTGCGGTCCGAGTAGACCGTGATCACCACCGGGATCGGCAGACCCTTCTCGAGCTTCTGCGTCGCAGCGTTGAACTGCTTGCAGAATTCCATGATGTTGACGCCCTGCTGGCCCAGGGCCGGGCCGATGGGTGGAGAGGGGTTTGCGGAGCCTGCAGGGACCTGCAGCTTCACATAGCCCTGGACTTTCTTAGCCATGCTGCATCTCCTGGGTGCTGACGTCCGGCATTACCGGACTCCCCATGGTTGTAAGTGACGGCCTCTCGGCCGGGTTGCCGCGCCGCCGCACGCTCCTCGCGTGCCGCGACGTAGGGAAAAATTCAGGCCTTCTCCACTTGCGAAAAATCCAGCTCCACCGGCGTCGAGCGTCCGAGGATCTGCACCGCCACCTGCAGGCGGTTCTTCTCGTAGTTGACGTTCTCGACCACGCCATTGAAGTCGTTGAACGGCCCGTCGACGACGCGCACCACCTCGCCGGGTTCGAAGATGATCTTCGGCCGCGGCTTCTCGACGCCCTCCTCGACGCGACGCAGGATCTGGTTGGCCTCCTTATCGCTGATCGGAGCGGGCCTCTCGGGCGTGCCGCCGATGAAACCGAGGACCTTGGGCACTTCCTTGACGAGGTGCCAGGTCTGCTCGTCCATCTCCATCTGCACGAGCACGTAGCCGGGATAGAACTTGCGCTCGCTCTTGCGCTTCTGGCCGTCGCGCATCTCGACGACCTCCTCGGTCGGCACGAGGATCTCGCCGAACTTGTGCTCGAGCCCGGCGCGCTTGACGCGCTCCGCGAGCGCCTCGGCCACGCGGTGCTCGAAGTTCGAGTACGCGTGAACCACATACCAACGCAGCGCCATCTAACCTCCCGCCCTAGTGCCCAGCACCGAGCCCGTGGCCCACGCGAGGAACATGTCCAGCAGCCAGAAGAACAGGCCGAGGACCACGACGAAGCCGAACACGACCAGGGTCGTGACGCCCGTTTCCTGGCGCGTCGGCCAGAAAACCTTGTAGAGCTCGATCCGGGAATCGAGCACGAACTTCCAGAACGCGCGCCCCCGCTGCGAGAGCGCGAAGATCAGGCCGCCGAGCACGAGTGCGCCGATGAAGACGCTCCAGCGCACCCAGGCGGCCTGTCCGCCCTTGAGGACATAGAATGCGACGATGCCGGCGAGCGCGATCACGATCGCGACCACGAGCTTCGCGGTGTCGGCACCGCCGGCACCTTCCTGTTTTGCGACTTCGTTCATACGCCTCGAGTGGCAGGCCAGGAGGGTCTCGAACCCCCAACCTGCGGTTTTGGAGACCGCCGCTCTGCCAATTGAGCTACTGGCCTGTTGCCTACTTCAGGATCTTCGACACCACTCCGGCGCCGACGGTGCGGCCGCCCTCGCGGATCGCAAAGCGCAGACCGTCCTCCATCGCAATCGGCGCCAGCAGCTCCACCGTCATCTTGATGTTGTCCCC
>JBBILX010000011.1:0-126134 GCA_037444685.1 Gammaproteobacteria bacterium | reverse complement strand
GATTGGTGGAAAGGGAGGGACTCGAACCCTCGACCCCGGCATTATGAGTGCCGTGCTCTAACCGGCTGAGCTACCTTTCCGGCGCCGATTTCGGGGCGCGGCAGTGTGCTGTCGCGGTCCGACTCTGTCAAGAATCGGGCCCGTGAAACACTCAACCCTGTCGCCGGGACCCGGTCGCGTTGGTGTCTCGCCGATTTCGGCAGCCCGGACCCCGGCACACGCAAAAACTTGCCAATGGCTCGTCCTTAAGCCTGGAGGACCTCGAGGGCGGCGCGCTCGCCCGACTCCATCGCACCCTCCATGCCGGTCATCAGCACGGCCGTGTGATCGCCGGCGAAGTGCAGCTGCCCATAGGGTTTGCCGAGCACGTCGCCGGAACGCGCGATCTGACCTGGCGCGCGATAGGGCAGATGGCCGCGCGTCCATGGATCGCGATCCCAATTCGAGACGGCCATGGGTCGGATCTTGCCCGCGACGCTCGGGCGAACGGCGACGAACTCGCGGTAGGCTCGTTCTCCCGCCTCCGCGTCGCCGAGATTCTCATAGCCACGCGCCGATCGGCCGGCCTTGAAATTCCAGAGGAAGTGCCCGCTGTCGGGCTTGGTGTAGCGAAACACGCGACCGAGCGGTCCCAGCGTCCAGGTGGAACCGGGCAGACCGTCGTCTTCCCAGTAGGGCTTGTCGACGTGGAAGAACACCGACAACCCACGCGTGTACGGTACCGTCTCGATCGCTTTTCGCTGCAGGGGCAGCAAGCCCGGCTCGATCGCGATGCGACGCAGGGCTGGCAACGGTGCGGTACAGATCACGCGCGCCGCGCGCAGCCGGTGACCATTGCGGGTCTTGACCTCGACTTCCGAACTGCCGACGCGAATCGCCACCACCGGAGTGCCAAGACGAAGGTCGCCGTTTAGCAGTGCGCGCATCGCCTCGGGCAGGCGGCTCATGCCCGGGGTGATGCGCAGCAGGCTCTCGACCGATCCCATCTGTCGCGCGACACGCGCCAGACGCAGCTGCCAGAGGGCCGATACGTCGTGCGCGCGATCAGCCGACATGAACTGATCGAGGTAGTGAAGCGCGGCGGCGCTCGCGCCGCGGCCTCGGCAAGTAATCGTCGAACGGCACATCCAGTTCCGCGCGCTTCGGATCGAGCCAGCTCGCCACGTCCTCGAGGGGGGATTCGCGCGGGAGCAGCGTCTGCGCGAGCGCAAAAGGGCCCATGCCGAAGGAAGCTCGCTCCGCTTCCGGCAGCGGGTTGCGTCCCCATCGCTCCCAGTGCTTCGGATCGATCAGCTCACCGTCGACATGCAACGCGAACGGCAGTTCGATGGTCTCGATCCACTTGTGGGTCGGCAGTCCTCCGAGTCGCTGCAGCATGGAGAGCGTGCGCGCGTAGCCATCGCCGATCTCGCTGGCACCAGCCTCGGGGGGCCCCTCGACGTGATCCAGCGTGTAAACGCGGCCGCCGACGCGCTGATTGGCCTCGAGGACGAGGACGCGCGCGCCCTCGTCCTCGAGCAGGATTGCGGCTTGCAGGCCGGCAAGACCCGCCCCGATCACGATTACGTCGGCGTCGAGCCGACGCGGGCGACCGGCGAGGACCCTCCCCAGCAGGGAACCGCCGATCAGGGACGTCGCCAGAACCCCCGACCCTCGCAGCAGCGCGCGGCGCGACAGCACTTTCGCTGGCTTCTTCATACGAGTGCTCAGAACTCGTACGACACGGACAGTCCGATTCGACGTCCCTGGCTGCCGACGTAGTCGACGACGCGAGGGCTGAACGAACGAGGCTGGAATGCCCCACTGACAATGTAGTCGTCGTCGAGCAGGTTGCGGCCCCAGAGCGTGATCGCGAGCGCCTTACTTTCGAATCGCAATTGCGCACCGAGCAGCGAGCGCGCGCCGTAGTACAAGCGATTGATCGAGTCACGGTAAACGTCGTCGTTCCAGGCGAAGTCGATCGCCGCGGTCCATCTCCAGGCGTTGGCGAGGGTACCGGTAACGCTCGCGTCGAGCGCGAGCTGCTGTTCGAGTGTACGCGGCAGCCAGTTGCCGCCGACGATGGGTCCGGTTGGACCGAGCGTGCAGATGTCCCGTGCACACTGGAACGCCGCGCTGCGATCGACCACGCCGTGCGCGAACTTCGTGTCCGTATACGCATAGCCGATGCCGATGGCGGTCTGGCGCGTCGGTTTGAAGCGCGCGTCCAATTCGAATCCGCGCGATGGCTGGCGGATCTGCATCTACCGGCTCGCGGGTCAATCGCGGTCGGCGTTTTCCGAAGAGTTGCTGGATTGCGTGCGGGACATTGCGCGGCGAATGCCGAGCTCGAGGCTCGCCGCTGCCCCCCGGCAGTCGCGCCTCCGGCCCCGTCGGGTCGCCGATCGAGTCGATAGTTAGACCCTCGACCTGATCTTCGGGCCCTCGTCCTGATCCTCGCGGCGATTGCCGAGAGCGTCCCGGAACGACTGCGTCACGTTCACCGTCCGCATTATGTCAACCGGCGAACAGCCGATCCCCAGCATGGAGTTTCGCCCGGGAGCATCAAGCCGGCACGTCTCATGCCGATACACGTCTCGGACGCCGCCATCTCCGGGAGGCGCGCGGGAGTGTCGATGGCTGACCGAGCTCGAATCCGTGCCCAGGTGCTACGCAGGCGCCAGCCGTGGGAATGGTCGCTGCTCATCGCCTGCATGACGCTGCTGCTTGGCGGCTGCGGCGGCGGTGGCGACGGAGCGGCGCCGACGAGCGGTGCGCCGGCGGTGGCGGCCTCCAGCCATGACAAGGCGATCGCGCAGCACGCCTACGCGGGAACCCCGCGCACGCCGGCCGACTTCTACAGCGAGACGCCGCCAGCGGATGCGACGGGCCCCGTTGCCACGCTGCATCTCAAGAACGCCGACATCACGCCGGCGGCGAACGGGCCGCGCTACGAACTGTGCACGGACGACAGCGCCCAGGCGATCCAGTGGTCTGAACTCCGACCCAGCTTCAACGGCAGCTATGCGGACATCGTCGACGTGCGCAGCGACGAGCGCCTGTTCGAGATCGTGCGCGTGCCGCGCACCGACAGCACCGCACGCCTGCTTCATCGGGTGTTCCGCTGCAGCTACGTCGATCGCTCGACGACTGATCTCGACGCGGCATCGGGTGCGGCCGGCATGCTGAATCGGCGCCCGCTCGATGCGGCGAGTCTGCGCGCGCTCAGCGAATACCTCTGGCGTTTCACGACGTTCAACAACGCCGATCACGTCGTGCTGTCGAGCACGGCAACGAGCGGGACGGACGGTCGGCTCGCGCACTCGATCGAAATGGCGCAACTGACTCGTGCCGCGAACTCGAGCGAATGCGATCGCATCGATGTGCTGCGCTGGACGCATACGCTCGATGCGACGACGGGCTCCCTGCGGCGCGACCTCGAGACGGTGCGGAGTCTCCGCGCCCGCCGCGACGGACTCGGCGAGGTGTCGATCTGCTCCTGACCGCGCCATTGCGGCAACTGCGATAGCGGCCAGCGCCGCCAGGAGCCATGTCAGCGCAAGGGCCCGCGCTGCGTGAGATTGACGACGATCCCGTCCGGATCTCGGACCATCATCTCATGAGCATCGGACCGCCGCGGTACCTCGACGCGCGCCGCGAATCGCCATGAGGCCGACCATGCCCAGTTCGGCTCCGCCGACGTTCAGCATGACCATGCGGATGCCGTCGCACTCCGCGGCTGTCACGGCAGAAGCGCCGGGGTTGCCAATCTCGCCCTCGAAGTAGACGTCCATGCCGAGCAGGTCGCGGTAGAAGGCAAGCGAGCGCTCCATGTTCGAAACGACGACGGTGGTGCGCCGGACGGGCGCTGTCAGGTTGTCAGACATCTCGTCTGCCTCTAGCTCGTCTGTCCAGGCCGCGGTATGCGGCCGATACGGTAGCCGTGTAGCGCACGGCAACCCGCCGCGAGCGTGGCGCTCCCCGCGTCCCAGGCGGCCTGTGAAGCCGCCTTGTCGCGGAACGAGAGAACCGCCACGAGCACGTCGTCGAGTCGCCCCTCGAGCACCTCGAACGCGCCGCCGGCGAGCGGCGCGAGCAGTACGCCGCCGGCCGTTCCCGCAAAGCCACGCAGCATCGCGAGCGGATCGGGCGCGCGGCAGCCCTCCAGCGCGAGCACGAGAAGGACTGCGTGGTCGTCGGCGGGCAGTCGCCCTTCGAAACGGCAGACGTCGACGGTGACGGCGCCCTCGCGCAGTCGCGCGGCCGCACGGTACCCGGGGCTCCACCAGAAGGCGCCGACGGCGGAGTAATCGTCGAAGCGCCCGAGCATGATCGCGCGCTCGCCCCAGCCGCCTCCGAGGTGATCGACGCCGCGACCCGGGCCGCCTAGCGCCAGGTAACTGCCGCGATACTTCTCGTAGATCGGTGGTAGCGCCGCCGAGTAGGCCGCCATCTTCGCAGGGACCATGTCGCGCGCAAACGCGAGCGAGTAACCGACAGTCTCCTTCATGATCTTCACTCCCGAGGCATCCGACGCAATTGCCGCACCCAGTTCGGCGAGGCCGGAGCGCGTCCATTGGTGACGACGAAGACACGATCGCGCGCCTGCGGATGAACGGCCGCGACGATGGCGACCCCGGCGAGATCGCCGCGCACAATCGTACCCTCTGGCGGCGGTCCTTCAGGATCCGGTGGCGGGACCGGTCGCGCGCATGTCGTCCAGCGAGACCTTGTAGTCGGCCTGTGCGACCAGTTCAATCGACCAGCGATGGGCCGGCCGCGGCAGGATACCTGTGGGTCGAAGGATCACATGGTTGATGCCGCGTAGCGCCGCGACCAAGGTTTCCGGACGCGCAGATCACCGACGACCCAGTCGCGCTCACCCGGCCAGCGCTCCCGAGCCTGCTCGAGGCTGCGCACCAGCAGCCGCGGCCTCGCGCCGAGTTCATCGAGCGCGCGCAGGATCTCACCGCCGTTGTTGCCGGTGGCGCCGATCAGCAGGATCCGCGTAGCGCGAATACGCGCGCCGAGGTGCGAGGATGCCCGATCGAATCGCGGCGCTGCGGCGGAAGAGACTGGCGAAGACATCGTGTCGGCCTGCGCACCGGCATGACCGGCAGCGAGACCCCGAGCAGCGCGAGCACCGCCGCATGCCAGCTGGTCCGAAATCGATTGCGCCGCATTGAACCCTCCTCCTGCTTCGTCGCGCACCCTCCGCCCGAACCCGCGGCGACGCCACGGTTGCATCGCCGGCCGTCCTGCCCTAGGTTGCGGAGCAGCGGGGAGGTTCCATGATCCGTTATCTGAAGGAAGGCCGCTCGGCGGAGGAGAGCGCGAGCGACGATGCGAAGGTGCGCTCGACGGTCGAGGCGATGCTCGGGGAGATCGGCCGGCGCGGCGATGCGGCGGCACGCGAGTATTCCGAGAAGCTCGACAGGTGGTCCCCGCCCTCGTTCCGGCTGAGCAAGGCAGAGATCGAGGACTGTTATCGGCGGCTGCCGCAGCAGGCCATCGAGGACATCCGCTTCGCGCAGGCGCAGGTGCGCCGCTTCGCCGAGGTGCAGCGCGCCGCGCTGCGCGACGTCGAGGTCGAGACGCTGCCCGGCGTGATCCTCGGCCATCGCAACGTGCCGGTCGAGTCGGTCGGCTGCTACGTCCCGGGGGGCAAGTACCCGCTGGTCGCCTCCGCGCACATGAGTGTGGTGACCGCCAAGGTCGCCGGCGTGCCGCGCGTGATCGCCACCGCCCCGCCCTGGCAGGGCGCCCCGGCACCGGCCATCGTCGTCGCCATGGACATGGCCGGCGCCGACGAGATCTACACGCTCGGCGGCGTGCAGGGCATCGGCGCGATGGCGCTCGGCACCGAGACCATCAAGGGCGTGGACATGCTGGTCGGCCCCGGCAATGCCTACGTCGCCGAGGCCAAGCGCCAGCTGTTCGGCCGCGTCGGCATCGACCTGTTCGCAGGCCCCACCGAGACGCTCGTGATCGCCGACGACTCGGTCGATGGCGAACTGTGCGCCGCGGACCTGCTGGGCCAGGCCGAGCACGGCCCGAACTCACCGGCCGTCCTGCTCACCAACTCCGAGAAACTCGCCCACGAGACGATGCGCGAGGTCGAGCGCCAGCTCACCATCCTGCCCACCGGCGAGATCGCCGGGCGCGCCTGGCGCGACTACGGCCAGGTCATCCTCTGCGAGACCTACGAGGAGATGGTGCACAAGGCCGACGAGATCGCCTCCGAGCACGTGCAGGTCATGACCCGCGACCCCGACTACTTCCTCACCCGCATGCGCAACTACGGCGCGCTGTTCCTCGGCCCCGAGACCAATGTATCGTACGGCGACAAGGTGATCGGCACGAACCACACGCTGCCGACCAAGAAGGCCGCCCGCTACACCGGCGGCCTCTGGGTCGGCAAGTTCATCAAGACCTGCACCTATCAGAAAATTACCCGCGAGGCCTCCGTCCTCGTCGGCCAGTACTGCTCCCGCCTCTGCGCACTCGAGGGCTTCGCGGGCCACAAGGAACAGGCCGACATCAGACTGCGGCGCTATGGCGCGTCATGAGCGCGTTGCTCCGCCAGGCGTCATGACGAGGTAACTTGAACCTCTCCGTCCTCGACATCTTCAAGATCGGCATCGGCCCGTCGAGCTCGCATACGATGGGGCCGATGAACGCCGCGCGGCGCTTCGCGCTCGATCTCGACGAGCTCGGGCTGCTGCCGCAGGTTCGATCGGTGGCCGCCCAGCTGTACGGGTCGCTCGCGCTCACCGGGCGCGGTCACTGCACCGATCGCGCCGTGCTGCTCGGCCTCGAGGGTCTCGCGCCCGAGACGCTCGATCCCGATGACGTCGAACCGACGCTGGCGCGGATCCGCGGCGAAGGCAGACTGCAACTCGCCGGGCGACACGAGATCGCGTTCGACGAGCCGATGGAACTGCTGTTCCATCGCGACCAGACGCTGCCAGGTCACCCGAACGGTATGCGCTTCACTGCGCTCGATGCGCGTGGCGAGGTGCTGCATCGGGAGGAGTTCTTCTCGACAGGCGGCGGATTCATCGTGCGTGCCGCGGAGCTTGGTCGCGAGCCGACCGACGCTCGCGCTGCCCCGGTGCCGCTACCCTTTTCTTCGAGCGAAGAACTGCTGGCTCGCTGCCGCGAGCACGGGCTGAAACTGCACGAACTCGTGCTGCGCAACGAGGGTGCCTGGCGGAACGAGCAGGAGACGCGTTCGGCGCTGCTGCGCATCTGGCAGACCATGGAACAGTGCATCGAGCGCGGCTTCCGCGCCCAGGGCCCGCTGCCTGGCGCACTCAAGGTCCGTCGCCGCGCGCCGAAGCTTTACCGGCAGCTCGTCGAGTCGGGCGCCGCCGACCCGATGCGCGCACTCGACTGGCTCAACGCCTTCGCGCTCGCGGTCAACGAGGAGAATGCCGCGGGCGGTCGCGTGGTCACCGCCCCGACGAATGGCGCAGCCGGTATCGTGCCGGCAGTGCTCGCGTACTATCGGCGCTTCGAGACGGGCGCGAGCGACGACGGCGTGCTGCGCTTCCTGCTCGTCGCCGGCGCCATCGGCATGCTCTACAAGGCCAACGCGTCGATCTCCGGCGCCGAGATGGGCTGCCAGGGCGAGGTCGGCGTGGCCTGCTCGATGGCGGCCGGCGGGCTCGTTGCCGCGCTCAATGGGACCAACGAGCAGATCGAGAACGCGGCCGAGATCGGCATGGAGCACAACCTCGGCCTGACCTGCGACCCGATCGGCGGCCTGGTGCAGATCCCATGCATCGAGCGCAACGCAATGGGTGCAGTCAAGGCGGTCAACGCGGCGCGTCTCGCGCTGCGCGGAGATGGGGCGCACAAGGTCTCGCTCGATCAGGTCATTGCAACGATGAAACAAACCGGCAGGGACATGTCGACGAGCTACAAGGAAACCTCGCAGGGCGGCCTCGCGGTCAACGTGCCGGAGTGCTGACGATGGCGGACGCCGCAGGGGCGATGCCCTCCGTCTCCTTCGCTGACGTAGCGGCCGCCGCACGCCGCCTCCACGGCCAGGCGGTGTGCACGCCGCTGCTCGAGAACGCCGAACTCGACGCGCTCGCGGGCGGGCGCGTGCTGCTGAAGGCCGAGACGCTGCAGCACACCGGCTCGTTCAAGTTTCGCGGCGCGTGGAACCGGCTGTCGCAACTGACGCCAGAGCAGCGCCGGGCAGGCGTCGTCGCGTGGTCCTCGGGCAATCACGCGCAGGGCGTCGCCTTCGCCGCGCAGCGGCTCGGCATCCACGCGGCGATCGTCATGCCGCACGATGCGCCGCGGATCAAGATCGACAATACGCGCCGGCTCGGCGCCGAGATCATCGGCTACGACCGCTACACGGAGGTACGCGAGGAGATCGGTCGCCGAATCGCGCAGGAACGCGGCGCGGTCGTCGTACCCGCCTATGACGATCCACAGATCATCGCCGGACAGGGCACGGTCGGTCTCGAGATCGCCGAACAGGCAGCGGCGCTCGGCGTCGCAATCGATCAGGCACTGGTCTGTTGCAGTGGCGGTGGGCTCGTTGCCGGCACGGCGCTGGCGCTGCGTGCGGCACGCGAGGCGACGCAGGTCTACTGCGTCGAACCGGCGGGATTCGACGATCACGCACGCTCGCTCGCCATTGGCGCACGCGTCCGCAATGCACCCGAGGCCCGCTCGATCTGCGACGCGCTGCAGGCGCCCACGCCCGGGGAGGTCACCTTCCCGATCAACGGTGCACTGCTCGCTGGCGGCCTCGTGGTGTCCGACGACGAGGTGCGCGCGGCGATGCGCTACGCGTTCTCGACTCTCAAGCTCGTAGTCGAACCGGGCGGCGCCGTGGCGCTCGCGGCTGTCCTCGCGGGGAAACTGCCTACGGCCGGCCGCGTCACGGCGGTCGTATTATCGGGCGGCAACGTCGACCCCGCGATGTTCGCCGCGATCCTCGCCGGCGATGCCTGAAGGAGACAGCCCCATGCTCGGCCGAGCACTGTCGATCATGCTGCTGGGCGCCCTGATGTCGCTGAGCGTCCACGCCTCGACACCCACGGTTGCGGCCGCCACGCCGCTCGAGGTCGTGCGCGAGTTCAACGCCGCCCTGTCACAGCGCCAGCTCGCGGCGGCGCTCGCACTGCTCGCGCCCGGCGCCGTGAACTTTCAGCTCCAGTCAGCGCATGGTTTCACCGGCGCAGCGAGCCGACCGGAAGCGCTGACCAGCGATCTCGCCATGCACTGGAAGTCGATCAAGCCGATCCTCTATTCGGCTAATCGCCGGTATGAGCGGACCGTCGCCGACGCGACGGTGCACGCGGACGGGCATCTCGCCATCGTCTGGGCGCGGCTCAAGACGCTGTCTGAGCCGCCGCAAGGCGCACGGACGCTGCTCGTGTTTCGCGAAACCTACCTGCTGCGCAAGCAGGACGGCCGCTGGCAGATCATCGGGATCGCGAATTCACGCCTGACGCGCTGATCGTCATCGACGGCGGATCCCTTCAGGCCGCTCGGTCAGGCGGCGTTGACGAGCACCGCCGCGCCCGTGATCCGCCCGGCGCGCAGGCGCGCGAGCGCCTCGTTCGCCTGCTCGAGCGGGAACGTCTCGACCGTGGTCTTGATGCGCAGCCGCGCGGCGAGCGTCATGAACTCCCGGCCGTCAGCGCGGGTCAGGTTCGCCACCGAGCGCAGCACGCGCTCGCCCCAGAGCAGCGAGTACGGGAACGAAGGCACATCGCTCATGTGGATGCCTGCACAGACGACGACGCCGCCCTTGCGGACGGCGGTCAGAGCGGCCGGGATCAGCGCACCGACCGGCGCGAACAGGATCGCCGCGTCGAGCGGCGTGGGAGGCGCTTCGGTCGAGGCGCTGGCCCAGCGCGCGCCGAGCCGCAGCGCGAGCGCACGCGCTGCAGCATCCTCGGGGCGTGTGAAGGCATACACTTCGCGACCTTCGTCCACCGCGACCTGAGCGATCACGTGCGCCGCGGCGCCGAAGCCATAGAGTCCAACCCGATGGGCGTCGGCGATCATGCGCAGCGAGCGATGGCCGATCAGTCCCGCGCAGAGCAGTGGCGCCGCTTCGGCGTCGGAATACTGCGCCGGGATCGCGAAGCTGCAGTCGTCGCGCGCGATCACGTGGTCGGCATAGCCGCCGTCGACGTGGTAGCCGGTGAAGAGCGCCCGGTCGCAGAGATTCTCGCGGCCGGACCGGCAGAAGTCGCACTCGCCACAGGCACCGGCGAGCCACGGGACGCCGACCCGCTCGCCCACTGCATGCCGGGCGTCGGCGCCAGCCTCGAGTACGGTGCCGACGATCTCGTGGCCAGGGATGATGGGCAGCCTGCCGCCAGTCAGCTCGCCATCGACGATGTGCAGGTCCGTGCGGCAGACACCGCAGGCATGCACACGGACCAGCAGCTGGCCAGCTCCCGGCCGCGGCGTGGGTCGCTCACGCAGTTGCAGCGGCTCCCTCGCCCGATCCAAGACCATGCAGCGCATGGCACGAATTTACGGCTTGAGCGCGCCGAGTGCACCGATCGTAAACAGCAGCACCCACAGCACGACCAGTGCCCAGGTGCCCTTGACCATCAGGATACGGAACTCCTCGTTGTCGGCCTCGGTGGCGCGGCCCGCCGCGATCGCCGGCAACGCCGACCGGTAGGCCTGCTTGATGTAGAAACGCACGAAGATGCCGCAGACGATCGCGCCGGCGAACAGCAGCACCTTCCATGCGAGCCAGCGCGTCGGATAGGGCCAGCCCGCGAACAGCGACCAGACTCCGGTGCCCGCGAAGACGCCTATCAGCACGTAGCGGATGCGCCAGTCCCACTTGGCGAGCGCCGGTCCCTCGGGCGACTTGCGCCGCCAGTGCACGAGCCACATGAACCAGAACCACAGCGCCGAGGCGATCCAGAGCAACGCCATCCACGCGCCTCCGATCGGCACGAGACCGAGCATCCAGCCGAGCGTAAAACCGAGCGGCACGGACATGATCATGGCATTGCGAACGTGCTGATCGACGTCGAGCAGGAAGTCCCAAAGCTTCATGCGCTCGTCGGACGGCAGCGATTTTGCGCGGGTGATGTAGTGCGTCAGCGCATTTATCACGAGCTCGCTGCCGAGCCAGTAACCCATGACGAGCACGTGAGCCCATTTGACGAGCGAATAGGTCACCTCGACTCCCCTTTCAGAACGGCTTGGCGATGCCCAGCCACGCGGTCAGCGCGATGACGGCCCAGAACAGGTAGGCGCCACGGCGCCCGCGGCGCAGGCCGGCGGCGATGAGCGCCTCGGCACGCTCGTCCGGCCCCTGGCGCAGCAGGGTAAATCCCTCGATCCACCCCTTGATGACCGTGCGCAGATAGAGCCCGATCGCGAGCAGCGCGGCATAGGTCACGAGCTTCGCGGCGAGCCAGCGCTCGGCGACCGGCCCCGAGCCGAACAGCGACCAGAGACCGAGGCCGGCGAGCAAGGGGATCAGCAGCTGGCGGAATGCGACATCGAACCGCTGCAGGCGCTCGCCCAATGCCGTGCCCCGCTTCGCGAACACCGCCCAGACGAGCAGCAGCCACGCGATGCCGATCAGCCAGATGAGCCACTGGAGCCACGGAGGCGGAGTGATCGACCCGCGCAGCGCCGCGATCTGCACGCCGAACACCGGCAGCAGCACGATGCCGGAGCGCGGCAGCAGGTCGATACGCAGCAGCGCGTCGAGGAAGCGCAGCCGCTCCGCGAGCGGCAGGTCCGCGCGGGCCACGAACCCCCCCGTGACATACACGCCGAAGTCGCCGCCGAGCCAGTAGGCGAATGCGAGGACGTGCAGGAAGACGAGCAGCCAGTAAAGGTCGATGGCAATGGGCATCTCGGATCCTGGCGAAGCGGGGGCGGCGCCTCAGAGCGCCCGTGCGATCAGCTCCTTCATGATCTCGTTCGTGCCGCCATAGATGCGCTGCACGCGCGCGTCGGCGAACATGCGGCAGATGAGGTATTCGTCCATGTAGCCGTAGCCGCCGAACAGCTGAAGGCAGTCGTCGATGACCTGCTGCTGCATGTCGGTCGTCCACCACTTCGCCATCGACGCCGTGACGGTATCGAGCTCGCCGCGCTGCTGGCGCTCGATGCAGTCGTCGACGAAGGCGCGCGCGACGCGCGCGGTGGTCGCCGCCTCGGCGAGCTTGAAGCGCGTGTTCTGGAAGTCGGCGATCGGCTGACCGAAGGCCTTGCGTTCGCGCACGTAGCGACGGGTCTCCTCGACCGCGCCTTCCATCGCGGCGACGGCGCAGATCGCGATGACGAGCCGTTCGTAGGGCAGGTCGGCCATGAGCTGGTACATGCCACGGCCCTCCTCACCGCCGAGCAGGTTCGCGGCCGGTATCCGTGCGTCCTCGAAGAACAGCTCCGCGGTGTCCTGCGCGTGCATGCCGAGCTTGTCGAGCACGCGACCGACGCGATAACCCTCGAGTCCTGCGGTCTCGACCATCAGGATCGACAGGGCCTTGGAGTCACGCGCGTTCCCGGTCTTGACGACCAGCGCAATCAGGCCGGCCTGGCCACCATTCGTGATGAAGATCTTCGAGCCGTTGACGACGTAGTGGTCACCGTCGCGAACTGCCCGTGTGCGCAGGCCGCGCAGGTCCGAGCCGGCGCCGGGCTCGGTGAACGCGATCGCCCCGATCAGTTCGCCGCTCGCGAGCTTCGGGATCAGCCGACGCTTCTGCTCCTCGGTGCCATGATTGAGCAGATAGTGGGCGCAGATGCTGTGCACACCCTGCCCGAAACCCGACAGGCCGCGCCGCGCCTGCTCCTCGTAGAAGATGGCCTCGTGGCGGATGTCGCCGCCCATACCACCGTACTCCTGCGGGATGTCCATGCAGAGCAGGCCATTGCGGCCCGCGGCGAGCCAGACCTCGCGGTCGACGTGGCGCTGTGCGCGCCAGCGCGCGTCGTGCGGCGACATCTCGTCGTCGACGAAGCGCGCGACCGTCTCGCGAAAGATCTCGAGATCGGCGTCCATCCACGAGGATCGGATCAGCAGCGAGTCGGCGGGCATGGGCAACATCCGGGGATCCGGCGAAGGCGAGGGACGCGCATGATGACCGATCGGCGAGGCGGGAATCAGGGGCCGACCCGGTATCCGGGCGCGACCGAGGGCCTCGAATTCGCCACTGATTAGAGCATGATCGCCGCAAAGCGCATATAAATCGCTGATTTTTCATCACTTTACGGACTCGATCTCACGGCAATCGCTCGCTCCGCTCGCGCCCCCTGTGCACGGAACGGGCGTCTGCCGTCTCGCATTCGTATTGCGTTTGAGACCGATTCGTATTTACCATCGCGTCGAACCGTCCGGTTCTGGAGTGAATCGTGTACGTCTGCATCTGCCATGGCATCTCGGACCGGCGACTGCGCGAGGTGGTCTCGAGCGGTGTCCGGAGCTTCGAGGAACTGCAGGCGAGGACCGGAGTTTCGACCTGCTGTGGCTCCTGCGAGCCCGCAGCAAGGGCCGTCATTGAAGAGCACGTAGACAGCGAGACGCCCGAACTTCAAACTTCCTGAGCCGTCGTCGACGGACGCGCCGCGAGGCGCGGGCACGGACTCGAGGAGACTCAGTGAAAGGCGATCCGACCATCATTGCGCACCTCAACAGGGTGCTCAAGAACGAGCTGACGGCCATCAACCAGTATTTCATGCACTCCCGGCTGCTGCGGCACTGGGGCTTCGAGCGGCTCGGCAAATACGAATACAAGGAGTCGATCGACGAGATGAAGCACGCCGACGCACTCATGGAGCGCGTGCTGTTCCTCGAGGGTCTGCCCAATCTGCAGGATATCGGCCGGCTCATGATCGGCGAGAACATTCAGGAGGTTCTCGAGTGCGATCTGAAGCTCGAGATGCAGGCACACCCCGACCTCAAGGCTGCGATCGCGGACTGCGAACGCCTCGGGGACTTCGTCAGCCGCGAGCTGCTCGGGAAGATCCTCGAATCGGAGGAGGAACACATCGACTTCCTCGAGACCCAGCTCGAGCTGATCGGCAAGGTCGGCCTGCAGAACTACTGCCAGTCGCAGATGGCGCCGCCGGCCTCGTGAGCCGCGGCACGCCGGCCCGCGGCACGCCGGCACGTCGCGAGGTACCCGTGCCGCGCCGTCCAACGCGCCACAGGTGAAAGCATGTCCGTCGCTCGCCACACCGAGATCACCGCCTCCTCGAAAAAGAGCTTCGACGACGCGATCGCGAGAGGTCTCAAGCGCGCCACCAAGACGCTCAAGAACGTCACGGCGGCGTGGATCGCCTCCCAGGAAGTGCTGGTCAGGAACAACGCGATCTCCGAGTACCGCGTGCGGATGAACGTGACGTTCATCCTCGAGGACTGACGGAATCGATGGCGCGCGCCGAGCGCGTCAGACGTTGAAGAGAAAGTGCATCACGTCGCCCTCGCGGACGACGTAGTCCTTGCCTTCGCGGTGCACGCGGCCCGCCGCCCGGGCGCCCTGTTCGCCCCGGTAGGCGATGAAGTCCTCGAAGGCGATGACTTCGGCGCGGATGAAGCCGCGCTCGAAGTCGGTGTGGATCACGCCGGCGGCCTGCGGCGCCGTGTCGCCGCGGTGGATCGTCCAGGCGCGCACTTCCTTCTCGCCGGCCGTGAAGTACGTCTGCAGTCCGAGCAGCTCGTAGCCCGCGCGGATCAGACGATTGAGGCCCGGCTCAGCGAGGCCCAGCTCGCGCAGGAACTCGGCACGGTCGGCGTCGTCGAGCTGCGCGATCTCGGCTTCGATCGCCGCGCAGACCGGCACGACCATCGCGCCCTCGGCCGCTGCGCGTTCGCGGACCGCGTCGAGGAAGGGGTTGTCCTCGAAGCCGTTCTCGAGCACGTTCGCGACATACATGACCGGCTTGTCGGTCAATACATGCAGCTCGCGCAGGTCGCGGCGCTCCTCGGCACCCAGCGGCAGGCCATGCACGGGCCTGCCGGCCTCGAGATGCGCGCGGACGCGTTCGTAGAGATCCCGCTTGCGAAGCGCATCCCTGTCGCCGCCCTTGGCGGCCCGCGCCTGTCGCTCGACCGCCTTCTCGACGACGCCAAGATCGGCGAGCACGAGCTCGGTGTCGATGATGTCGATGTCCGCGAGCGGATCGATCCTGCCGGCGACGTGGACGATGTCGTCGTTCTCGAAACAGCGCACGACGTGCGCAATCGCGTCGACCTCGCGGATGTGGGAGAGGAATGCATTGCCCTTGCCTTTGCCCTCCGACGCACCTTCGACGAGCCCGGCGATGTCGACGAATTCGACCGTCGCGGGCACGACGCGCTCGGGCTTGACGATGGCCGCGAGCTGCTCGAGGCGCGGATCGGGCACGGGCACGATGCCGACGTTCGGGTCTATCGTGCAGAATGGGTAATTTTCGGCCGCGATCTGCGCGCGCGTCAGCGCGTTGAAGAGCGTCGACTTGCCGACGTTCGGCAGGCCCACGATGCCGCACTTCATGCCCATGATCCCATCGCTCCTCAGGCCGGCGACTGGTTGCCGGCGGGTCTGGAATGCAGTCTGTTCATCGCCTTCTGGGCGCCGTCCGCCAGCATGACCGGCACGATGTCGGCGGCCGCGACCACAGCCTCCTGGATCAGCCTGTCCTCGTCGGCGGGCGCGCGCCGCAGCACGTAATCGATGACCTCGTCGCGGTGGCCCGGATGGCCGATCCCGAGCCGGATGCGCCAGAAGTCCGCTCCGATCGCCGCGATCGCGTCGCGAAGGCCGTTGTGACCGCCGTGGCCGCCGCCCTGCTTGAGCCGCACGCAGCCCACCGGCAGATCGATCTCGTCGTGCGCGACGAGCACCTCCTGTGGCGCGACCCTGTAGAAGCCACAGACCGAGGCGATTGCCGCGCCACTGCGATTCATGAACGTCGTCGGCTTGAGCAGCCAGAGGTCGTCACCGCCGATCTGCACGCGCGCAAGTTCGCCGTGGTGGCCCGCTTCCGCGCGGAACGTCGCCCGATTCCGCCGTGCCAACTCATCGACGAGCCAGAAGCCGGCATTGTGCCGGGTGCGCGCGTACTGCTCGCCCGGGTTACCGAGCCCGACGATCAGTCGCAGCGCCGTGCCCGGCATGCGCAGTCTCCCATGGGGGTCAGCGGACGAACCCGCAGCGCGCACCGCTCGGGTGCGCGCTGCGTCGGCTCAGCGGCATGAAGCCTACTTCTTGGCTTCCTTCTTCGGCTCTTCCTTCTTCGCGACCTCGGCGCTGGCTGCCGGTGCAGCCGCCACGGCACCCTCGGTGGTCGCCGCCGCCTCGGCGCCGGGCTCCGGTTCCTCGGCGCGCGGCGCGTGGATCGAGACCACGACCTGGTTCTTGCCCTGTGCGAGCGCCGTCAGTGTCACGCCGGGCGGCAGGGGAATGTCGCTGAGGAACTTCGACTGATTGATCGTCATGTCGGACATGTCGAGCTCGAGGAACTCGGGCAGGTCCTTCGGCAGGCACTGCACCTCGGCATCCGCAATGCGGTGCGAGACCTGGCCGCCCTGCGTCTTGACGCCGGGATTCGTGGTTGCCCCCTTCAGGTGGATCGGCAGGCGCAGACGGATCTTTTCGTTCTCGAGCACGCGCTGCAGATCGACGTGCAGCACGCGCGGCTCGGCCGGGTGCATCTGCAGGTCCTTGACGATCGCGGCCTGGGTCGCGTCACCGACCTTGAGGTTGATGATCGACGAGTAGAACTTCTCGTTCTCGACCAGGGTCATGAGCTTCTCGTGCGACAGCGACAGCGCACGCGGATCGCGGTGACCGCCGTAGAGGATCGCGGGAACGCGGCCGGCGCGGCGCAGCCGGCGGCTGGCGCCCTTGCCCTGGTCATCACGGAATTCGGCGGAAAGTTCGAAAGAGATCTTCATCTGCTTGCTCCTTTAAGCCCTCGGCACCATTGCCTACAGCTCATACGTGAAAAAATCGCTGCCCGCCGCCGTCAATCGACATACAGCGAGCTGACCGACTCCTCGTCGCGAATGCGGCGTATCGTCTCGCCGAGCAGGCCCGCGACGGTAAGCTGCCGGATCCGGCCGCACTGCCGCGCGGATTCCGACAGCGGGATGGTGTCCGTGACGACGAGTTCGTCAAGTGCGGACTCGCTGATCCGCGCGACGGCCTTGCCGGAGAGGATCGCGTGGGTGATGTAGGCTACGACCCTGACAGCCCCCTCGTCCTTGAGCGCCTGCGCGGCGAGGCAGAGCGTGCCAGCGGTGTCGACCATGTCGTCGATGAGTACGCAGGTGCGTCCGTTCACCTCGCCGATGATGTTCATGACTTTCGACTCGTTGGGACGCGGCCGCCGCTTGTCGATGATGGCCAGCTCGACGTCATCGAGACGCTTGGCCAGAGCGCGGGCACGCACCACCCCGCCCACGTCGGGTGAAACGACGATCATGTTCTCGTAGCGCTGCCGCCAGGCGTCGCCGAGCAGCACCGGTGAGGCATAGACATTGTCCACCGGGATGTCGAAGAAGCCCTCTATCTGGTTGGCATGCAGGTCGACCGTGAGCACCCGGTCGATGCCGGCGCCGACCATCATGTTGGCGACGAGCTTGGCCGAGATCGGTGAGCGCGTCGCCCGCGGACGCCGGTCCTGCCGCGAATAGCCGAAGTACGGCACGACGGCCGTGACGGACCGGGCCGACGCGCGGCGGCAAGCGTCTGCCATGATCAGCAGTTCCATGAGGTTGTCGTTGACGGGCGGGCAGGTCGGCTGAACGATGAACACATCGCGGCCGCGCACGTTCTCGATCAGCTCGACGTTGACTTCGCCATCGCTGAACCGGCCGACGTAGGCTCGACCGAGCGGCACCATGAGGTGACGCGCGATATCCTGCGCCAGCGCGGGATTCGCATTACCCGAGAACAGTGCGAAGGACTGGCTGTCCGCCACCAAGCGATCCTCAAGCAGTCGTCAGCGCCGGACGCTGCGGTCCGGTGGGTTGGCTGGGGTGGAAGGATTCGAACCTCCGAATGGCGGGATCAAAACCCGCTGCCTTACCACTTGGCGACACCCCAATCAGTCGTCCTCGCGCCCGCCCGCGCGCAGCGGCGAGCGATCGAGACCGCGCGCCACGAGGCTGCGCCACGTGTCAGGCACCCGGGCCGCCACGCGCTCGGCGTCCTCGACGCGATCGAAGGCCGCGAAGACGCAGGCACCCGTACCCGTCAGCCGCGCCGGCGCGACCCGTCCCAGCCAGTCGAGCGCCTCGGCCACGGCCGGGAAGCGCCGACGCACGACCGCCTCGCAATCGTTGCGGCCACCCGAGTCCAAAAAGGCGCGTATTGTGATGACGGGGGAATTTCGTGTCAATTCAGGCGCCTGGAACACCGCGCCGGTCGGCACCGAGACGCCCGGATCGACGATCACAAACCAGCGTCGCGGCAGCTCCAGGGGAGTCAGCCGCTCGCCGATGCCCTCCGCCCAGGCGTTGCGGCCGTGCACGAACACCGGCACGTCGGCGCCCAGACCGAGACCGATCGCCGCCAGTTCGTCGACATCGAGCCCCAGACGCCAGAGCTCGTTGAGCGCGACGAGGGTCGTTGCGGCGTCGGTGCTGCCGCCGCCGAGCCCACCGCCCATCGGAATGCGCTTGCGGACGCGGATTCGCGCCCCGAGCTCGGGCCGACCCGTCGCCGCACGCAACGCGAGGGCGGCGCGGACCGCGAGATCGTCCGCGGGTGGAACCCCCGCAGCGCCTTCCAGGCGCTCGATCCGCCCGTCGGCAGCGACCTCGAAACGCAGTTCGTCGCAGAGGTCGATCAGCTGGAACACGGTCTGCAGTTCGTGAAAGCCATCGGCACGCCGGCCGGTCACGTGCAGCATCAGGTTGAGCTTGGCCGGCGCCGGCCAGATGCGCTCCGCCGGATTCACGGCAGCCATCTCTCGATCAGCAGCCGGACCCGCGCACCGGCGTAGCTGGCCACCAGGCGTCGCGGTCGATGCGCGGCGGGAGCGGGCTGGTATTCGCGATACTCGACGGTCCAGCCGAGCTGCTCGAGGCGCGCGAGGCGCGGCCGTCCATTCTCGAGCGCCTCGTCCGCCGGCGCCACGGGCGACGGCAGTCCCTGTACCCAGTAGCGCAGCGAGGCCAGCGGCACGGCGAAGCCGAGCTGCCGCTCGAGTTCGACGCGCGCGGCTTCGCCATCGAAGCGCTGCCCGCGCGCGTCGGTCACGAGCAGTGCGGCACCGTCGGTTTCAATCGCGAGCGCGCCGAGTCCGAACGGACCGTCGAGCCAGATCTGCGTCTGCTCGCCCTGCTGGGTCCAGCGCAAGGACGCCGAAAAGCCCTGCTCGCCGGCGGCGACCGCGACCCGTCCGCGCAGGGAGAAGTCGCGCTGCTGCTGCAGCAGCTCGCGTCGAGTCGGCCAGTCGGGGGGCAACGCCAGCGCCGACTCCGTGACGGGCCGCGACACGCATGCCGCCAGCGTCAGCGACAGCAGACCGGCGAGCGCGACGCAGTTGCGGTCAGGGCTTCGCGTCGTCAAGTGGCGTGACCGGGCCGAGGATCTGGCCCGTCAGGCGACGGAAAGACTCGAGCAGCGGTTCGGAGTCGGGGTGGCGGACGAGCGCCTGCGCCCAGACGCGGCGGGCGCCTGCCCGATCGCCCATCGACCAGAGCACCTCCGCCCAGTGCGCGGCAATCTCGGCGTCGCGCGAGATCCGGTACGCCCGCTCGAGCAGCGGCAATGCGCCCGCCGCATCGCCGCGGCGGAAACGCAGCCACCCGACGCTGTCCATGATCGCCGCGTTGTCCGGGCTGAGCTCGAGTGCGCGTTCGACGAGGCGCGTCGCGCGCGCGAGCCGCCGGCGATTGTCGCCCAGCGTATAGCCGAGCGCGTTGAGGATGGTCGGGTCGTCGGGCCGCTGCTCGAGCAGCGCCTCGAACGCCCGTATCGCCTCGCGCAGGCGGTCGCTGCGCACGAGCAGCATCGCGCGGTGGTACAGCAGCTGCGGGTGCTGGGGATGACGCGCGAGTGCCGCATCGACCGCCGCGAGCGAGCCGCGCACATCGCCGGCCGTCAGCAGCGCATTGCTGCGGGCGATCGCGATGTCGAGCGGATCGTCGCGACTGGAGGGCGGTACATCGTCGAACAGCTTCAGCGCCTCGTCGGACCGGCCCGCGTCGATCAGCAGCGAGGCCGCGCGCACGCGCGGCAGCAGGCCGCCGCCCGCCTCGATCAGTCGCAGATAGCTCTGCAGGGCCAGGTCCTTCTCTCCGCGACGCTCGGCGAGCACGGCCAGATAGAAGAACGCTTCGGCACTGCCCGCGCCGCGCTGCAGCCGCTCGCCGAATCGGCGCCGTGCCTCGTCGAGATCGCCGCTGGAGAGCGCGAGCAAAGCGAGCCGGCGCTCGGCATCATCGCGGACGGTCTCGTCGTCGAGCAGTCGTTCGAGCTCGCGGTGTGCCTCCTCGTTGCGCCCGAGCTCGATCAGCACCTCGACGACCGCGAACCGCTGGCCTGTCGGATCGGCCTCGACAGCACGGCGCGCGGCCTCGAGCGCGCCGGATGCGTCATCGGCGCCGGCGCGCAGCAGCGCCAGCAGGCGCAGCGCACTGGCGTTGCCGGCGTCGCGCTCGACGACCGACTCCGCGAGGCTGCGTGCCGCGCCGAAGTGATCGGCGGCCACCGCGAGCTCGGCCAGCGCCAGCCGCGTCGCATCGTTGATCGCGGCGCGGTCGACGACAACGTCGAAGGTCCGCCACGCCGCGTGCGCGTCGTCTCCCTCGCTGACGAGCGGCAGCAGCTCGGCCAGCGCGCGGTCCGCCTCGACGTCGGGCTTGGAGAGCAGGCTCGCGAAGATCCGGCGCGCGTCCTCGAGCCGGTAGAGCTCGAGGGCGACGAGACCGGCGGCCCGCAGGGCTTCCACGTTCTCAGGATCGATGCGCTCCCAGTGCCGGGCGCTGCGCCAGGCAGCCGGCAGGTGCAGGCACGACACCGCGACCTCGACGGCCCGCCGCGCGATGCGCGTATCGCGACGCGACTCGCTGAGCGCCGCGTAGCGCTCCGCCGCGCCGCGGCAGTCGCCACCGCCGAGCGCGAGCTCGGCCGCCTGAACGGCCGCGTCGCCGGGCACCACCGACGCCGACGGCGCCATCGCCGCGACCGGCTCAGCGATCGACGTGGCGGCGCCAGCGAACACGAGCGCGAGCAGCGGCGCGCGCAGCAGGACCGGCCCGGCGCGGCGCGACGACGAAACGGAGAGCTTTCTCATGTCGGCAATATATCCGAAGACTTCGGTCGGCGGCCGCCTGCGGCGTGGCGCGGCGCGCACCGCAGCGCTTGTCTGGCCGTCGCCGGGTCCGGACAATGCCGGCCACGATGAAGCCTTCCATCCGGCAGCGTCTCGAGCGAACCGTGGAGCGGTTCGAGGAGGTCGGGCGCCTGCTCGCCGACCCCTCGCTCGACGGTGGGTCGCGGACCTTCCGCGACCTGTCGATGGAGTACGCGCGGCTGGCGCCGCTCGCCGAGCGCTATGCAGGCTACCGCGGCCTCGAGCAGGAGCTCGAGGCCGCGCGAACCATGGAGAGCGACAGCGACCCGGCGATGCGCACGCTCGGCGCCGAGGAGTCGCACCGGCTCGCCGCGCTGCTCGACGCCGAGGAGCAGCAGTTGCGACGGATGCTGGTCCCCCGCGATCCGCGCGATGGACGCAACGTGTTCCTCGAAGTGCGCGCCGGCACGGGCGGCGACGAGGCCGCCATCTTCGCCGGCGACCTGCTGCGCATGTACACGCGCTACGCGGAATCGCGCGGCTGGCAGGTCGAGATGCTCAGCGAGAGCCCGGGGGAGCACGGCGGCTTCAAGGAAGTGATCTGCCGGATCTCCGGCACGGATGTCTTCGCGCGGCTGAAGTTCGAATCCGGCATACATCGCGTGCAGCGCGTGCCGGCGACCGAAGCCCAGGGCCGCATCCACACCTCGGCCTGCACCGTCGCCATCCTCCCCGAGCTCGACGAGGTGTCCGACATCGAGATCAATCCAGCGGACCTTCGCATCGACACCTTCCGCGCCTCGGGAGCCGGCGGCCAGCACGTCAACAAGACCGATTCGGCAGTGCGCATCACGCACCTGCCGACCGGCATCGTCGTCGAATGCCAGGACGAGCGATCGCAGCACAAGAACCGCGCCCGGGCGCTCGCGCTGCTCAAGGCCAGGCTGCTTGCCGCCGAACAGGAGAAGCGCGATGCCGCGGAGGCACGCGAGCGCAGGCTGCAGGTCGGCAGCGGCGACCGCTCGGGACGGATCCGCACTTACAACTTCCCGCAGGGGCGCGTCACGGACCACCGGATCGACCTGACGCTCTACAGGCTCACCGACATCATGGAGGGCCATCTCGACGAGCTGATCGACCCGCTGCTGCAGGATCATCAGGCGGAGCTGCTGGCGGAAGAGAGCTGAGCGATGACGTCGCCGCGCGCACTCGAAGTCGACAGCGCGACGGGCGTTGCCGTGCACTTCGATCTCGTGGGTCCGGGTGGGCGCAGCCTCGCCTTTCTGCTCGACTGGCAGATCCGTGCCGCGCTGGCGCTGTGCTGGTACGTCGCCGCGGCGGTGCTGCACAATCTGCCCGCGGGCCGCGTGTCGTTCGCCGCGCCGCTCGATCCAGGCGCAAGCTGGTTTCTCACCGTGCTGACGCCGGCCGCGGCCCTCTACCTGCTCTACCATCCGATCCTGGAACTGGCGATGCGCGGGCGGACACCCGGCAAACGGCTGGCCGGCATGCGGCTCGTGACCCGCTCGGGTGCGACGCCCGGCTATGGAGCGCTGCTGCTGCGCAACCTGTTCCGTGTGATCGACAGCCTGCCCGTCTTCTACGGCGTGGGCCTGACCGCCACACTTCTGACGCGCGACCACGTGCGCATCGGCGACCTCGCGGCCGGCACGGTGCTCGTCTACGATCGTCCGTGGTCGCCCGTCACGCCCTCGCCCGCCGCGGACCCGGAGCGCGCGGCACTGGCGCGTGAACTGCTCGCACGCTGGGACTCGCTCGATCCCGAACGGCGCCGGGCCCTTGCCGACCGCCTGGTCGGGGTCCTAGGCGCCGCGGACGGGCCTGCGGCTGGCTCCGATACGGCGCGTCGCGCGGCACTGCGCGCCCTGGCCGAGGCTGCCGAGCGATGAGTCAGGCAGCGTTGCGCGCACGGCTCGGCGCGAGGTCGCCGCGCTGGCACGCCGCGGCGGAGCGTCTGGCACGGCTCGAGCGCCGCGAACCGCTCGACGTCGCCGAGGCACTCGATGTCGCGGACGACTACCGCCGCGTGGCGGCCGATCTCGCCGCCGCCCGCCGGCTGGATGCCGCGAGTCGCACGCGTGCGCAGCTCGAGTCGCTGTATGCGAGGCTGCACGGCGAACTGCACCGGCCGTCGTCCCGGCCGCTGCGGGCGCTGCACGCGCTGCTGCGTGACACCCTGCCAGACTCCCTGGCGCGGCTGCGCTGGCACCTGCTGGCCGTCTCCTCGCTGTTCGTGCTCGCGGCCGGCGCTGGCGCCGCACTCGTGCGCGCGAACCCGGGTCTCGCGCGGCTGTTCGCTTCCGACGAGATGGTCACGACCGTGGAGCGCGGCAGGCTCTGGACCGAGGGACTGCTGAACATCGTGCCGTCCCCGGTCCTGTCGCTGCAGATCCTGACCCACAACGTGGTGGTGAGCCTGTTCGCCTACTGCGCCGGCATCCTGTTCGGCCTCGGCACGTTCTATATCATCGCGCTGAACGGGATGATGCTCGGCGGGATCTTCGCCTTCACGGCAGCGAACGGGCTAGCCGACGAGTTGTTCCGCTTCGTGATCGCACACGGAGTCGTCGAGCTCGCCTGCCTGTGTGTCTCGGGCGCCGCCGGCGCAGCCGTCGGCGAGAGCCTGGTGCGGCCTCGGCTCGCGACGCGCAGCGAGTCGTTCGCCCACGCCGCGCGCGAGACACTGCCCATCATGGTCGCAGTGGTCCTGCTGCTGCTCGGCTGCGGCCTGATCGAGGGCTACGTCTCGCCAGATCCGGACGTGCCGCTCGGCGCCCGTCTCGTCATTGGCTTCGGCTATTTCCTCTTCATGGTGGCGCTGCTGCGGGGCTGGGTTGCTGGCCGCAGCCGCGGCGGGCGCCTCGACGGCTGAGCCCACGCAGACCGCAAGGACGGAAGCATGACCCACCTCCCGCTCGATGCCGCTGCACTCGACCGACTGTTCCGCGATGCCCGCACGTTCAGCCACTTCGAGGACCGGCCGGTCCCCGAATCGCTGCTGCGCGAACTGTATGCGCTGCTGTGCCTCGGGCCGACTTCGGCGAACTGTCAGCCGGGCCGATATGTCTTCGTGACGACGCCCGAAGCGAAGGCACGGCTGCTGCCGGCCATGTCGAGCGGCAATCGCGACAAGACGCGGCGCGCGCCCGTGACCGTACTGATCGGACAGGACCTGGACTTCCCCTCGCTGCTGCCGCAGACCTTCCCTCACGCGGACGCGCGCAGCTGGTTCGTCGGACAGCCGGCCTTGATCGAGGAGACGGCGCTACGCAACTCCTCGCTGCAAGGCGCCTATCTGATGCTGGGCGCGCGCGCGCTCGGACTGGACTGCGGGCCGATGTCGGGTTTCGACGCCGCGCGCATCGACGCCGAATTCTTCGCCGGCAGCTCCGTGCGCGTGAACTTCGTCTGCAATCTGGGCTTCGGCGACCGCAGCCGCCTGCACCCGCGCCTGCCGCGACTGTCCTTCGAGCAGGCCTGCCAAATCATCTGAAGCACCGGCCGACCGGCGCGGTCGCGGAACCGGCCGGGGAGCGCCTTAGATGCGCCGCTGGGCGCGCAGTCGCGAGTAGGTCGCCAGCACGGCAGGTTCGAGCCGCTCCGCTGGCGCGGCAACCACCGGTGCGCCGCGGCGTCGCAGCCGCTGCAGACCTGCGACCAGACGCTCCTCGCTTTCGGCAGCCGCGAGGGCGAGCCAGGCGTCGTGGTCGTCGCGGGCCGGTGTAAGCGCCAGCGCACTCGCCGCGTCACTGCGCGCGCCGGCGAACACCACGAGATGCGGCGGCGTCAGCACCTGCAGCACCCCGCCCAGGTCGTCGACGGCCGCCGCGTCGTCGACCTCGGTGAGCCAGACGACCAGGCCACGGTGGCGCAGCAAACGGCGTGCCCGCAGGGCCGCCGCGATCGGTTCCGACTCGACTGTCGCCGCACGTGCGGCACCGAGCAGCGCACGGACGCGCAGCAGCGCCGCTGTGCCACGCGCCGGCGCCGCGAAGGCGAGCGGGCGATCGGCGTAGATCAGCAGCCCGACACGATCGTCGCGGGCGACCGCCGACTCGGCGAAGCCGGCCGCGACGTTGATCGCCACGCCGAGTCGATCGAGGGCACCGGCACGCGCCCGCGACCGAAGGCCGGCATCGACGACCAGCAGCAGATCGAGCTGCTGCGCGTCCGTGAACTCGCGCACCAGCAGCTCCCCATGACGGGCGCTCGACCGCCACGCGACACGCGACGGCGGATCGCCCGGACGGTAGTCGCGCAGCTGCTTGAGGTCGCTGCCGCTGCCCGCTTCGCGCCGCGCCCGTAGCCCGGCCCGCCAGCCAGGGAGTTCGCTCCGCAGGTGGACCCGCAGGTCTGGCAGCACGGAACCTGCGCCTTCGACGACCAGCTCGCGCGACCATGTCGCCAGGCCGAGAATGCCGCGGAGCCGCGCCGGTAGCGACGGCCAGCGAATCTCGCCGAGCGCGACCGGCGTCAGCGGCACCGCCAGCCCGGTCGGCTGCCCCGGCGACAGCGTCAGGCTCCGGATCGCCGGCTCGGCGAGCATGCCATTGGGGACGCACACCGCGAGTTCGAGGCGCACTGCCACGGCCGCATCGTGATACAGCCTCAGCACGACCGTGGTGGCGCGGCCCAGATAGAAACGCCGCGGCCACAGCGCCGACGCCGCGACGACGAGCCGCGCCTGCCAGTGGCTCTCGAACGTCAGGCCCAAGGCGAGCAGCATCAGTGGCGCGGCCCAGAGTCCGCGCAGCGCCGTCGCACCGGACCACAACGCGGCGATCGCGAGCAGCGCCGAGAGTGCCACGAGCACGAGGCTGCGGGCGGTCAGGTGCATGGACCTTCAGCGCGGCACGGGCGTGCGCTCGAGCAGTTCGGCGAGCACCGCCGCGGCGTCGATGCCCTCGACGCGCGACTCGGGACTGACCACCAGACGATGGACGACCACCGCGGGGGCAAGCCGCTTGACGTCGTCGGGGGTGGCGTGGTCGGCGCCACGCAGACCGGCCGCGACACGGGCGGCGCGCAGCAGGGCGAGGGCGCCGCGCGTCGACAGACCGAGCGCGAGCCGTGGATGCTCGCGCGAGGCGCGCGCCAGATCGAGCACGTAACTGGCCAGCGCGTCGGCGACGTGGACCGCTGACGCTGCGGCGCGCGCCTGCTGCAGCGCCGCGCGTTCGAGCGGCACGATGTCCCCGGCGGCGGGAGGGCCGGAATCGAATCCGGCGCCATGGCGCTGCAGCACCTCGAGTTCGGCCTCGCGCGGCGCGTAATCCATCTCGATCCGCAGCATGAAGCGGTCGAGCTGCGACTCGGGGAGCGGGTAGGTGCCCTCGAAGTCGAGCGGATTCTGGGTCGCGATCACGAGGAATTCCTCGGGCAAGGCGAACGACTCGCGCTCGAGCGTGACCTGCCGTTCCGCCATCGCTTCGAGCAGTGCGGACTGCGTGCGCGGCCCAGCGCGATTGATCTCGTCGACGAGCACGACATCGGCGAACAGCGGACCCGGCCGGAACACGAACTCCGTGCGCTGCGCGTCGAACACGTGCGCGCCGAGAATGTCGGCTGGCATCAGGTCGGCCGTGCCCTGGATTCGCTGGAACGCGCCGCCGGTCGCCCGCGCGAGCGCCCGGGCCAGCAGCGTCTTGCCGACGCCCGGCGGCCCTTCGATCAGCACGTGGCCGCGCGCGATCAGCGCGATCGCCAGCGCCTGCACCGCGGGCGCCGCACCGATCACCCAGCGGCCGATCTCGCGCTGCAGGCCGGATTCGAACCGAGGCAGTATTTCATTCATGACAGTCGAGACTCGAGCCGTAGCAGGAGATTGTGCAGCAGCGAAAGCTTGACGGCCCGCCCGCTCGCGACCTCGGCACAGCGGCGGCGCAGCTCGAGCAGGTCCGCGGACCCGGCGCCGAGCCTCGCCTCGAGCCACTCCCACGGTGGCTGCGTCGTCGCAGGCAGTCGGTGGCGCCGCGCGAGGCGGCGTGAAAACGCGGCGACGAGCTGCGTGGCGGCCGCCGCGGGCGGCGTCACGCGCTCCATGAACGACGCCGTGCGGCGCAGCAGCTGCAGCGTGTCGGGGCCTGGCGGACGCGTCGCTGCCGGCGGTACCCGTAGCCGTGTGCCCGCCAGCGCCCAGCAGAGCCAGACGGCGATCACGATCGCGATGCTCCAGTGCAGACGCGAATCGGCATAGAACTGCTGCGGATCGTAAGTCGCGGAGAGTCCTTGCCGGCCATCGTCGACCAGGACCGCGCCACCTGGCCCGAGCGAGGCCGCGACGAGGTTGGCGAGCAGCCTCGCGTTGTCACCCTCGCGGAGCAGCGCGTTGGAGAACAGCGAGCCGTAGCCGCTGACGACGATGTGGCCGGCGCCGAGCCGTCGCAGCCACAGCACACCCTGGCCTGACGGCGTCTCGCGCGCGAGTTCCAGCGCGAAGGTCTCGAACGGAAGGCGCAGCCGCCATCGCTCCGGCTCGGCAGCCGAGCGGGCCTGAAGGCTGCCTACACCCGCGAGCAGCGGATGCGCGCCGCTTGGCTGCGCGACGTGCCGCCGCGGCGCGGCAAGCATCCGCGGTGCGCGCCGCCGATCGCCGGCCGTTGCCGTGTCCGGATCCGCGTCGCCGCGCGAGAAATCGAGTCCGGTCAACGCCTCGAGGTCGAAGCCCGGCGCCTCGCCGGCGGCCCACTCCGGTGCGTCGGCGAGCGCCGCGAGCACGAGTAGCGTATTGCCGGCCCGCACCCAGCGATCGAGCGCCGGCAGCTCGTGCGTCTCGACGGCGACGCGCCCGGGCAGGGCCACGATGAGCAGGTTGCCGGTGCCGGCAGGCGCCGCATCGGCGAGCCGCTCGTAGGATTCGCGCCATGAGACGACCGGTCTGCCGTCGCGTCGCAGCCATTCGCTGAGCACGGACAGGCCGCTGCCAGCACGCTCGACCGACGTCGGCCGCGGCGACGGCTGTCCCGTCGGGTTCGGCGCGCCGCCGCGGAACATGACCAGAAAGGCGGCGAAGGCCGCCACCGCCAATGCGAGAGTGGTGGCGCGCTCCCTCATGGCGCCGATTCAAGCCCACGGCACAGCGATTCACCGGCGACCGTCGCCGCGCGCAGCGTCGCCGCATCCGGCAACTCGGGCGAGAATCGCACTGCTTCGGCGACCCGCGCGAGCAGCACCAGCTGCGCCGCACGCTCAGCGTCGGCGAAGGGTCGCGCGGCCAGCAGTTCGCCGACGGTGCAAGCTTCGCCGCGCGCCAGCTCCGGTCGCGCGACGAGCGCCGCGACGATCCGTCGCAGCAGGAGGCCCGGCCGTTCGGCGAGCGGGACGGACGCGAGGTCGGCTGCCGTGGCTGCCGGTGCTGCCGCGGCGGCGGTCGGTCCCCCGTGCGCCCCCGCTCGGCGCCCGACGCGGCCCCGTGCCCGAAGCTCGCCAAGCGCGATTAAGGCCACGAACGCCAGTGCGACCACGAACGCGACGTAGCCGCTCACGGTCCAGAAACTCTCTGCGCGACTGCCCGACTGCAACCAGTCGTCGAGCGGCGCGTCCGCCGTATCGGCCCTCGCGCGACTCGCGATCGAGCGGAGCCAGCGCAGGAAGCGGCGCCACGGGCCCGTGTCGTCACCAGCCCGCTCGGAGTGCTCGGCGAGGATCCGCGCAAGCAGCGCCGGATCGGGTGCTCGGCCCGCCGGCGCGACCTCCGCCTCGCGCAGCAGCGTCGCCAGCTCGCGCAGGCTGCCCGCCGAGAAATCCTCGCCGTGGCTGCGCCAGCCGCCGGGTAGCCAGGCCTGCACCCTGCGGTCGGCGAACGCACGCTCGATCTCCGGACAGACCGCGAGCACGCGCGCGAGGCCGATGTCACGCTCGCCGTCGAGGCGTGCCGCACAGGCTTCGAGCAGCGCGGGGCTCGCCGGTTCGGCGGCCGGGCGCGGCGCTGCGGCCACGCCGAGCGGGTTGCCAAGCACTAGCGCGCCGTGCGCGGCCGCGAGGGCCCAGGCTGTCGCGCGCCGCCGCATGGCCGCCTCACCCGGCCAGCGCGTCGACCCGCGCGCCGAGGTCGACGCCGTCGCGTCGCAGCTGCAGTTCGAGCACGATCACGAGCGTGAGAGCGGTGTAGAACGGCATGAAGAGGCCGCCGAGCAGCGCCGTGACGACGGTCGTGGCGAGCGAGAAAACCGCGAGGTCGGCGCCGCCGAGCAGCTGCGCGATCAGCAGACCGATGAGCCCGCCGACCGAATAGAAAACGAGCACGACGATGCCGCCGACTGTCAGGGACAGTGTCGTGCGCCACCAGTTGCCGCGCACCAGTGTGAATGTGCGCCGCAGAGCGGCGACCGGACCGCGTCCCTCGAGCACCTGCACCTGCACCACGAGGGCAACAGGCACCAGCAGCCAGCCGAGCACGACCAGCAGTACGGCGATCAGCGCGAGCCGCGCGCTCCAGCCGAGGGTCACCCACACGACGGCGGCGGCCACGACCGGCAGCGCAACCAGCAGCAGCGCGAGCAGCGTGGTGGCCAGAACGCCGGGCCACCGACGCAGGGCCACCCGAAGGTCCGAGGCGAGAGGCGCGATGCGACCCTGAGCGAGCTGCCACTGCCGCCAGAGCAACGCCACCGACAGCAGAACGTTGACGAGCGTGCTGGCGATGAACACGCTCCACCACGCCGCCCCCTTCGCGAGCGGTGGCCGCAGCAGCGTGCCGCGGGCGAGGTCGAAAGCCGCCGGAATCTGTCCGACCACGACCGCCGCGAGCGCGATGACCAGACAGCGCACAAGCGTCGAGCGGAACAGGCGGAACACGAGATCGAGCAGTTCCGCGGTGCGCAGCGGGCGGCTCAAGGGCAGCAGCGTCGTCATTCTGGCAATGTACCAGAGCGTTTCGCTGGCACGGCAGCATCATAATGTGGCGATGAAGCCGATGACGATCGCCGCACTGCTCGACGCTGCGAAACAGGGCCTGCAGGGGACGGTCGAGGAACCGCTGCGGGAGGCGCAGGCGCTCGTCTGCGCGGTCACGGGTCTGCCGCGCGCAGCGCTGTTCGCGCATGCCGACGATTCGCTCGACGAGGCGACCTGGCAGCGCTGCGAGCAGGCGCTGCGTCGGCGCCGTGCGGGCGAGCCGCTGGCTTACATTGTCGGGCGGCGCGGCTTCTGGACCCTCGAACTCGAGATCACGCCCGCCGTACTCGTGCCGAGGCCCGAGAGCGAACTGCTGGTCGAGCGGGCACTGCAGCACGGCGCTGCTCTGGCGCACGGCAGCGGAGCCTGCCGCGTACTCGATCTTGGCACGGGCTCGGGTGCGATCGCGCTCGCCATCGCGAGCGAACGGCCGACATGGCAGGTCACGGGCGTCGACGTCTCGGCCGCGGCGCTCTCGGTGGCACGGGGCAATGCACAACGCCTCGGGCTCACTCGCGTGCGACTGCTCAAGGGCTCCTGGTTCGAGCCCGTCGGCGGCGAACGGTTCGAGCTCGTGGTCGCCAACCCACCCTACGTCGCCGCTGGGGACGCCGCCTTGAACCACCCCGCGCTGCGTCACGAGCCGTATCTTGCGTTGACGCCGGGTCCGAACGCTCTGGCGGCGCTGCGCGCGATCGCGCTGCAGGCGCCCGCGCATCTCGCCACGGGCGGCTGGCTGCTGCTCGAGCACGGCGCCGACCAGGGGACCGCGGTGCGCGCCCTGCTTGAGGCACGAGGCTACGCTCACGTAGGCTCGCATCGAGACCTGGCCGGGCACGAGCGCGTGACGGAAGGTCGGTGGCCCGGCGAACCTGCCGGCCGGCTCCATCGCTAGAGGACACCGTCAGATGATCCGATTCGAGACCTCGCTCGGCAGCTTCACCGTCGAACTGTTCGAGAAGGAAGCACCGATCACCGTCGCGAATTTCCTCCAGTACGTGGACGACGGGCACTTCGATGGCACGGTGTTCCACCGCGTCGTCCCCGGTTTCGTCATCCAGGGAGGTGGACTGGACGCCGCGCTCGAACCGAAGCAGACCCGTCCGCCGATCAGGAATGAGGCCCACAACGGCCTCGAGAACCTGCGTGGCACGCTCTCGATGGCACGCACCCATGACATCCACAGCGCGACCTGCCAGTTCTTCGTGAATCTCAGCGACAACGATTTCCTCGACCATCGGCCCGGCCAGCACGGCTACGCGGTATTCGGCCGAGTCACCGACGGCATGGACACGATCGACAGGATTGCCGCCGTGCGTACCGGCCGCGTTCGTGGCTACGACGATTGCCCGCGCGATCCGGTCGTCATTCAGAGCGTGCGCCGGATCGACGCCTGATCCGCAGCGCGTCCTCGGGCGGTTCCCTCTCGATGCGGCTGTCGCGAGCGCGCGGCCGCATCGCCCGCGCGCTCGCGCTCGCTCTGCTCGCCTTCGTGGCCGTGACGGCGCTGCCAGTGATCGCGCTGCGCTGGATCGACCCCTGGACCAGCGCGTTCATGATCGGCGCGCGGCTCGACGCGGCGCTCGACGGCGACTGGCGCGCGTCGAACCGCCACGACTGGCGCGACCTCGACGCGATCTCGCCGCACGTGGCGCTCGCCGTCATCGCCGCAGAGGACCAGCTGTTTCCGTTCCACTCGGGCTTCGATCTGCAGTCGATCCGCGCAGCCATCCGCGACAATGCCCGTTCGAAGCGCGTGCGTGGCGCGAGCACGATTACGCAGCAGGTCGCGAAGAACCTGTTCCTTTGGAGGGGGCGCAGTTACTTCCGCAAGGGCCTCGAGGCGTGGTTCACCGTTCTCATCGAGGCGACCTGGAGCAAGCAGCGGATCCTCGAGATCTACCTCAACGTCGCGGAGTTCGGGCCGCGCGTCTACGGCGCGGAGGCTGCCGCACGCACCTACTTCGGCCGGCCGGCCGCGAGGCTGTCACGCTCGCAGGCCGCGCTGATGGCGGCCGTGCTGCCGAATCCGGTCCGGTTCAGCCTCGCGCGCCCCTCGCACTACGTGCGGCGCCGCGCCGCCTTCGTCGAGGCGCAGATGCGGGCGTTGGGCGGCACGGCCTACCTCGAGCAACTCGAGCGGCCCACCGCTCCGCCGCAGGGCGGCGCCCCGAGATAGCGATCAACCCGGATCGTAACCGAGGTTTGGCGCCAGCCAGCGTTCGGTCTCCTCGAGCGTCTGGCCCTTGCGCCGCGCGTAATCGAGGACCTGATCGCGGTCGATGCGACCGACCGCGAAGTAACGCGCCTCGGGATGAGCGAGATACCAGCCGCTGACCGCCGCCGTCGGCCACATCGCCATGCTCTCGGTCAGCCGGATGCCGGTCCGGCGCTCGACATCGAGCAACGCAAACAGCTTGCGTTTCTCGGTGTGGTCCGGGCAGGCGGGGTAACCGGGCGCAGGACGGATTCCGACGTATTCCTCCCGGATCAGTTGCGGGTTGCTGAGCCGGGGACCGGTCTCGTACCCCCAGAACTCGCGCCGCACCCGCTCGTGGAAGTGCTCGGCCGCCGCTTCCGCGAAGCGGTCCGCCAGCGCCTTGAGCATGATGCTCGAGTAATCATCGTGCGCCGCCTCAAAGCGCGCGACGTGCTCGTCGATGCCGATCCCGGCGGTCACGGCGAATGCCCCCCAGTAGTCGGCGACGCCACTGTCCCTGGGCGCCACATAGTCGGACAGGCACTCGTGCGGCTGGCCGGGCGGTTTGCCTTTCTGCTGCCGCAGGTGACAGAGCCGCGCAAGGACGACGCGCCGCGACTCGTCGGCGTACAGCTCGACGTCGTCGCCGACGGAGTTCGCGGGGAACAGTCCGAGAACGGCGCGCACGCGCAGCCAGCGCTCCGCGATGATCTGCTTGAGCATGCGACGCGCATCCGCGTAGAGCTGGCTCGCAGCCTCGCCGACCACCGGGTCGGTCAGTATGTCAGGGAACTTGCCGGCGAATTCCCATGCGTTGAAGAACGGCATCCAGTCCACGTACGGGAGCAGTTCATCGAGCGGATAGTCGTCGAAGCTCTGCACGCCGAGCAGCCGCGGTACCACCGGCCGCCAGGCTGTCCAGTCGATATGGCGACGGTCAGCGCGCGCCTGTTCGATCGAGAGTGCCGGCTGCCTGACGGACTTGCCGGCGTGCTGCTCGCGGCGCCGCTCGTGTTCCTCGGCAACCTTGCGTGCGAACTCCGCCCTCGTGTCTGGCGTCACCAGCGACTGGCAGACGCCGACCGAGCGGGAGGCATCCTTGACGTAAACGACGGAATGGCTGTACTGCGGCGCTATCTTGACGGAGGTGTGGGCAGGCGAGGTCGTCGCCCCGCCGATCAGCAGCGGGATCTCGAATCCCTGCCGCTGCATTTCGCGCGCCACGTGCACCATCTCATCGAGCGACGGCGTGATCAGCCCGGACAGACCTATGATCGAGGCGTTCTCGCGCCGCGCGACGTCGAGGATCCTCTCCGCCGGCACCATCACGCCGAGGTCGATGACCTCGAAGTTGTTGCATTGGAGCACCACGCCGACGATGTTCTTGCCGATGTCGTGCACATCGCCCTTGACCGTCGCCAGCACGACCTTGCCGTTCGTGCGCGCCGCCCCGCTCTTCTGCTGCTCGATGAAGGGCACGAGGTGCGCCACCGCCTTCTTCATCACGCGGGCACTCTTGACCACCTGCGGCAGGAACATCTTGCCCGCACCGAACAGGTCGCCGACGATGTTCATGCCGTCCATCAGCGGCCCCTCGATCACGCGCAGCGGGTGCTCGGCCTCGAGGCGGGCGGCCTCGGTGTCCTCGACGATGAACTCATCGATCCCCTTGACGAGGGCGTGGGCAAGCCGCTTCTCGACCGGCCAGCCGCGCCACTCGAGATCGGCTTCACGCTTGAGACCGGACTCGCCCTTGTAGCGACCGGCGATCGCGATCAGCCGCTCGGTCGCGTCGACACGGCGATCGAGGATCACGTCCTCGACCGCTTCGCGTAGCTCCGGATCGATGTCGGCATAGATGGCGAGCTGCCCGGCGTTGACGATGCCCATGTCCATGCCGGCCTCGATTGCGTGGTAGAGGAACACGCTGTGCATGGCCTCGCGCACCGGATCGTTCCCACGGAACGAGAACGAGACGTTGCTGACGCCGCCGCTGACCATCGCGAGCGGCAGCTCCTGCTTGATGCGTCGCGTCGCTTCGATGAAGTCCAAGGCGTAGCGATTGTGTTCCTCGATCCCGGTCGCGACCGCGAAGATGTTCGGATCGAAGATGATGTCCTCGGCAGGAAAGCCGACCGTCTCGGTCAGGATCCGGTAACTGCGCCGGCAGATCCCGACCTTGCGCTCCACGGTGTCCGCCTGTCCCTGCTCGTCGAACGCCATGACGATGACGGCCGCCCCGTAGGCGCGGATCTTGCGGGCCTGATCGACAAAGGCGGCCTCGCCCTCCTTGAGACTGATCGAGTTGACGATCGGCTTGCCCTGAACGCACTTGAGACCGGCCTCGAGCACCGACCACTTCGACGAGTCGATCATGATCGGCACGCGGGCGATGTCGGGTTCGGCGGCCACGAGATTCAGGAAGCGGGTCATCGCCGCCTCCGAGTCGAGCATGCCCTCGTCCATGTTGACGTCGATGATCTGCGCACCCGCTGCCACCTGTTGCTTGGCGATCTCGAGCGCAGCCGCGTAGTCGTTAGCCTCGATGAGCTTGCGGAACCGCGCCGAGCCGGTCACGTTGGTGCGTTCGCCGATGTTGACGAACAGCGAATCGGGGCCGATGTTAAGTGGCTCGAGCCCGGCCAGCCGGCACAACCGCGCCGGCTGCGGGCGGGCGCGGGGCCTGGCCGGCTGCACGGTCTCGCGGATGCGCCGGATGTGGTCTGGCGTGGTACCGCAGCAGCCACCGACGATGTTCAGGAACCCCGAACGCGCGAATTCGCCGAGGATCTCCGCGGTCGCGTCCGGCGTCTCATCGTACTCGCCGAAGGCATTGGGCAGTCCGGCATTCGGGTAGGCGCAGACGTAGGTGTCGGCGATGCGTGCCAGCTCGGCGACGTAGGGGCGAAGCTCGCGGGCGCCGAGCGCGCAGTTGAGCCCGATCGCAAACAGTTCGCCGTGCCGCACGGAGTTCCAGAACGCCTCGGTGGTCTGGCCGGAGAGCGTGCGACCCGAGGCGTCGGTGATCGTCCCCGAGACGATGATGGGCAGGTCGAGCGAGAGCTCGCCGAGCACCTTGCGCACCGCGAACAGCGCGGCCTTGGCGTTCAGCGTGTCGAAGACGGTCTCGATCAGCAGGATGTCCGCGCCACCCTGGACGAGCGCGCGCGCTGCCTCCGCGTAGGCGCTCACGAGCTCGTCGAAGCTGACGTTGCGGAAACCGGGATCGTTGACGTTCGGCGACAGCGAGGCGGTGCGGTTGGTCGGCCCGAGCGCGCCCGCCACGAAGCGTGGCGTGCCGGTGTGTGCGGCGACTTCGTCGGCGACCTCGCGGGCGAGGCGGGCGCCGCGGTAATTGAGCTCCGGCACCAGCGCTTCCATGCCGTAGTCGGCCTGGGCGACCGCGGTTGAGCTGAACGTGTTGGTCTCGACGATGTCGGCACCGGCCTCGAGATACTGCCGATGGATGCCGGCAACGATCTCCGGGCGCGTCAGCACGAGCACGTCGTTGTTGCCGCGGATGTCACGCCCGTAACGCGCGAAGCGCGCGCCGCGATAGCCCGCCTCGTCGAGTCGATGCCGCTGGATCATCGTGCCCATCGCGCCATCGAGGACCACGATGCGCTGCTCGATCAACTCGCGCAGCCTTCGCACTCGCTCCTGCCGGGCACGCTCGTCGACGGGCTCGACCGCGTAGGGCACGGCGCTCGCACGCACGCCGCCGCCCGGCGCCGACGTCGCGGGGGGCTCGAGCGCCCGCGGCGCGACCGTCACAACCGGCCTGCATCGACAGCCCGGGTGGTGCAGAAGGCCGCACTCGTGACGCCGCGCCGCCCTCATGGCGCCGCTCCGGCCACCACCGACGCCGCCGCCTTCGGGCTCGGCCGCAGACCGAGCGCGTGGCAGATGGCGTAGGTCAGCTCGGCGCGGTTCAGCGTGTAGAAGTGAAACTCGGCGACTCCGTGCCGACGCAATCGTTCGACCTGTTCGATTGCCACACTCGCCGCGATCAGACGCCGGGTCTCCGGATCGTCGTCGAGGTCCGCGAATCGGTCGGCGAGCCAGTCCGGAATGCGCGCGCCACAGCGCGCCGCGAAGCGCGTGACCTGCGGGAAGCGCGTGATCGGCAGGATCCCCGGCACGATGCTGACGCCGATACCGGCTGCGGCGCAGCGATCCCGAAATCGCAGGTAGACGTCTGTATCGAAGAAGAACTGCGTGATCGCACGCGAAGCGCCCGCGTCGACCTTGCGCCTGAGATTGTCGAGGTCGGCCTGCGGCGAGGGTGCCTCCGGGTGGATTTCCGGGTAGGCCGCGACGGAAATGTCGAAGTCGGCGACACGCCGCAGCCCGGCGACGAGGTCGGCACCGAAGGCGAACCCTTGCGGGTGCGGCACGTAGCGCGAAGAGCCCTGCGGCGGGTCGCCGCGCAGCGCAACGATGTGACGGATGCCCTGCTCCCAGTAACGGCGTGCGATCTCGAGCACCTCCTCGCGAGAGGCGCCGACGCAGGTCAGGTGCGGCGCGCCGGTCAGCGCCGTCTCGCGCTGGATTCGCGTGATCACGTTGTGCGTCCGTTCGCGCGTCGAGCCGTCGGCTCCGTAGGTCACCGAGACGAAGCGCGGCCCGAGCGGGGCGAGCCGCTGCACCGACGCCCACAGTGTCGCCTCCATGGCGGCGTCGCCGGGCGGGAAGAATTCGAACGAGACCTGGATCGGCGCGGTCATCAGACTCTCCGAGGATTCAGGCCGCGCGCAACCGATCGAGCCGGAGCGCAGCACAGTGAACGAACAGTCGATGCCGGCCATCGGCTTCGACCGGATGGATCCGCAGCGCGTCTAGACCGATCGCCTGCAGCCGCGTACGCAGTTCGTTGAGCGGCGCACGGCCCGCCGCGGTGACGCTCTCGGCAAGTTCGTAATCGAGCACCAGCAAGACGATCGCGTCGCCGCCGTGCAGGCGCTGCAGCCAGCGCAGCCGCGCCTCGCTCATGGTCCAGCTTTGGCAGTCGCGCAGATCGACACAGCAGAGTGCGGGAGGCGCGGCGAGCAGGGCGGTGTGCGCGTCGCCGGTCAACAGCACCTCACCGGCAATGCCGGCCTCCGCGAGCTGGCGGCGCAGTCTCGTTCGCGCCGCGACGGTATCGGCGGCGAGGATCAGCCGCGTATGCCGCAACGCGATCGCCCGCAGCAGCTCGGCGGGAGGTTCGCCACCGACCAGCGCGACACTGCCGCCTCGAGCACATTCCGGCAGCAGGGCAACGAGTGCGGCACCGAGCCGCGCATCGGACTGCCATGACGCCCCCGCCGATCGGGTGCGCGGTGCGCTGCCGGGGGTCGCCGACAGGCTGCGCCGCGCCTGCTCGAGCCGGGGGTCGTCGGGCGGCAGCTGCCTGAGGACCTCGGCGGCGAGCGCGGCCGCTGCGCCGCGCTCCACGGCCGAATACTCGACGCGCTGACCACGGCGAGCCCGACGCAACAACCCCACCTCGGCCAGCGACTTCAGATGCCGCGAGACCGCTGGTTCGGGCTCGCGGAGCGCGGCCGCCAGCGCCGAGACAGAAGCCGGGCCGGACGCGCAAAGGGCGAGCAGCCGCAGGCGCGTCGGCTCGGCAAGCGATCGCAGCAGGGCAGCAAGACGTTCGAGCTCCATTGATATAAACTATGTACAATTGCGAAAGTTTGCAAGAGTGCTTTTAAGATATTGATATACTTGATTTAAATTAGACCCTTCTGCGAAGTTGAGAGGCGAGCGGGGGCGGGCGGCTCAGTTCAGGCGATCGCTGCCCGGCGCAGTAGCCGCCGCAAACAGCTGCTCGACGTCAATGCTGTCGAAGCGGTAGGGCTTGCTGCAGAACTCGCAGGTCACCGTGACGGCCCCTTGTTCGGCGAGCAATTCGCGCACCTCGGACTCGCCGAGAGAGCGCAGGATGGTCTGCACGCGCGGCCGGTCGCAGCGGCAACGGAACTCGACAGGCTGCCCCGCGAACAGCCGCAGGTCTAGCCCGGCGAAGCACTGCCGCAGCAAGGTCTCGGGTGGCTCGTAGAGCAGCGCCGCGGGCTCCAGGCCGAGCAGCGCGTCATGGGCCCGCTCCCAGGTCTGTTGCGCCTCACGCGGCGCGTCGTGCCCACCCTCACCCGGCATGCGCTGGATCAGCAGTCCGCTCGCGCCGTGCTCGTCGGCGACCAGGCGCAGGCAGGTCGGCAGCTGCTCCGAGCTTGCGAAATAGTGCTCGAGCGACGCGGAGAGCGAGCCGCCGTCGACCGCCACGATACCCTGATAGCGTGCGCCGGTCTCCTCGGTGTCCACCGTCACGGTCATGTAGCCGCCGCCGGCCAGCGAGTCGAAGTCGGCGGCCACGCGTTGCGCGTCGAAACGCGCGACGCCGCGAATCCGGAAGTCGTGCGTGCATTGCGCCACCAGCAGGCGCACGGCCGCATCGGACTTGAGCTCGAGCGTCAGACTGCCCTCGAACTTCAGCGTCGACGCGAGCAGCACGGCGGCTGCAGTCGCCTCGCCGAGCAGCTCGCGGACGGGTTCCGGATAGTCGGCGTGCTCGCGCAGCGCGCCCCATGCCGCGTCGAGGCGCACGAACTCGCCACGCACGGCCTGGTTCTCGACCACGAAGCGTCGCACCACGTCGCGATCGGTCGGCCCGCCGGTCATCGCGCTCGATCGGCGTTCAAGGCGCGAGCTTCCTCTTGAGCAGCTCGTTGAGCTGCGCCGGATTGGCCTTGCCGCCGGTTGCCTTCATGACCTGACCGACGAAGAAACCGAAGAGCTTGTCCTTGCCGGCACGGTACTCGGCGAGCTGCGTGGGGTTCTTCGCCATGACCTCGTCGATCGCGCGCTCGATCGCGCCGATGTCGGTGATCTGCCGCAGCCCTCTCGCCTCGATCACCGCGTCGGCGTCGCTCGAATCGGTCCACATTGCCTCGAACACTTCCTTGGCGATCTTGCCCGAGATCGTGTTGTCGCGAATCCGCGCCAGCAGCCCGGCGAGCTGCGCGGCGCTGACGCGGCTCGCGGCAATCTCGAGCCCGTCCCGGTTCAGGAAGCCTGCAAGGTCGCCCATGACCCAGTTGGCCGCGAGCTTGGGCTCGCCGCCGAGACGGCCGACCACCTCTTCGTAGAAGGACGCGAGCTCGCGACTCGCCGTCAGCACCCCGGCGTCGTACTCGGAGAGGCCGTAGTCGCGCATGAACCGCGCGGCTTTCTCGTCGGGCAGCTCCGGCAGGTCGGCACGGACCGCCTCGATGTATTCGGGATCGAGCTCGAGGGGCAGCAGGTCGGGATCCGGGAAGTAGCGGTAGTCGTTCGCCTCCTCCTTAGAGCGCATCGAGCGCGTCTCGCCCCTGTCGGGGTCATAGAGCCGCGTTTCCTGCATGACCTGGCCGCCCGACTCGAGCAGCTCGATCTGCCGCTCGATCTCGTAGTTGATCGCCTTCTCGACAAAACGGAACGAGTTGAGGTTCTTGATCTCGGCGCGGGTGCCGAACCTGTCGCTGCCCTTCGGCCGCACCGAGACGTTGGCATCGCAGCGGAACGAACCCTCCTGCATGTTGCCGTCGCAGATCTCGAGGTAGCGCACGAGGGTGTGCACCTTCTTCATGTAGGCGACCGCCTCTTTCGCCGAGCGCAGGTCCGGCTCGCTGACGATCTCGATCAGTGGCGTGCCGGCGCGGTTGAGGTCGATCCCCGTCGCGCCCGGCAGTCCCTCATGCAGCGACTTGCCGGCGTCCTCCTCGAGGTGAGCGCGAGTGATGCCGATGCGCTTGCGCGTGCCATCGTCGAGCACGATCGTCAGCTCGCCGCGGGCGACGATGGGCAGCTCGTACTGACTGATCTGGTAGCCCTTCGGCAGATCGGGGTAGAAGTAGTTCTTGCGCGCGAATACCGAACGCGGCGCGATCTGCGCGCGGATCGCCAGACCGAACTTGACCGCCATGCGCACCGCTTCGCCGTTCAGCACCGGCAGCACTCCGGGGTAACCGAGGTCGACGAGGTTGGCCTGGGTGTTCGGCTCGGCTCCATAGGCGGTCGCCGAACCGGAGAAGATCTTCGAGCGCGTGGCGAGCTGCGCGTGGATCTCGAGGCCGATGACGCTCTCCCACTCCATGGCGCGCCCCTCAGGCCCAGGCCGACGGCACGCGGCGGTGCCAGTCGGTCTCGAGCTGGTAGCGGTGCGCGGCGTTGAGCAGCAGCGCCTCGGAGAAGTGAGGGCCGATGAGCTGCAAGCCGACCGGCAGGCCGCCGACGAAGCCGCACGGGATCGAGAGACCGGGCAGGCCTGCGAGATTGGCGCCGATCGTGTAGATATCGTTGAGGTACATGGTGATCGGATCCGAGACCTTGGCGCCGAGCGCGAAAGCTGGGGTCGGCGACGTCGGCCCCGCGAGCAGGTCGACCTGCTCGAACGCGCGCGCGAAATCCTGGCTGATCAGCTGCCGGACGCGCTGCGCCTTGAGGTAATAGGCGTCGTAATAGCCGGCCGAGAGCACGTAAGTGCCGGTCATGATGCGGCGCTTGACCTCGGCGCCGAAACCCTCGCCGCGCGAGCGCGTGTAGAGGTCCATGAGGTCGCGCGGACGCTCGCAGCGATGGCCGAAGCGCACGCCGTCGAAGCGCGCGAGATTCGAAGAGCACTCGGCCGGAGCGACCACGTAGTAGGTCGGCACCGAGAGCGGCAGGTTCGGGCAACTGACCTCCCGCAGGAGAGCCCCCTGGCGTTCGTACTCGGCGAGCGCCGCACGGATCGGCTGCTCGCAGACCGGGTCGAGCCCCTCGTCGAAGAACTCGCGCACGATGCCGATGCGGAGCCCCTCGAGCGGCCGCGCGAGCGTGGCGCAGTAGTCCGGCACCGGCATGTCGACGCTGGTCGAGTCACGCGGGTCGAAGCCAGCCATCGCGCCGAGCATCAGCGCGGCATCCTCGGCGGTCTGCGTGATGACCCCGCCCTGATCGAGGCTGGAGGCGAAGGCGATCATGCCGTAGCGCGAGACGCGGCCATAGGTGGGTTTGAGACCGGTGACGCCGCAGAGCGCGGCAGGCTGGCGGATCGAGCCACCCGTGTCGGTCGCCGTGGCAGCCGGCACCAGCCGGGCCGCGACGGCCGCCGCCGAGCCGCCCGAGGAGCCACCGGGAACCCTGCGCGGATCCCAGGGGTTGCGCACCGGCCCAAAGAAACTCGTCTCGTTCGACGAACCCATCGCGAATTCGTCCATGTTGGCCTTGCCGAGCATGACCGTGCCGGCGGCCTTCAGACGGGCGACCACGGTCGCGTCGTAGGGCGACACGAAGTTCGCGAGCATCTTCGATCCGCACGAGGTCAGCACGCCCTCGGTGCAGAAAATGTCCTTGTGTACCAGTGGGATACCGGCCAACGGTCCCGCCCGGCCGGCGGCGAGAGCGGCGTCGGCCGCGGCGGCCTCGGCAAGCGCCTGTTCGGCCGTGATGGTGATCATGGCGTTGAGCTCGACCTGCGCCGACTCGAGCCGGCCCAAGCAGGCTTGCGCGAGTTCCACGGCCGAGTATTCGCGGCGCCGCAAACCCTGTCCGAGTTCGGCGACAGTGCGGGTGTGGAGAGTCACTCGATCACCTTCGGCACGAGGTACAGCCCGGCTTGCGTCGCCGGCGCGTTGCGCTGGTAGAGATCCCGCCGGTTGCTCTCGTCGACGACATCGGCGCGCAGTCGTTGCCTGAGACCGGGCAGCGGGTGAGCCATCGGCGTGATGCCCCCGGTGTCGGCCCGCTCGAGTTCGCTGACGAAGTCGACGATCCTCGACAGCGAATCGACATAGACCGGAATCTCGGCCTCGGTCAGGTTCAAACGCGCAAGGTGCGCGATGCGTTCGATGTCGGCGCGGGTGAGGCTCATGTGAAATGCTGCAAAAACCGCGGAAAAACCGCGCCGGAATGATACACGCTCGCCTTGTGGAACGCCGCGCGGGTTGTTAGATTAGCGCAACTTTCCGGCGCGCCTCGCGCATGCGGTCGCCACCCAATGTTCAAAAGTCTTCGCGGCTACTTCTCCAGCGATCTGTCGATCGACCTGGGGACGGCAAACACGCTCATCTACGTTCGCGGCAAGGGCATCGTGCTCAACGAGCCCTCGGTCGTGGCCGTGCAGGACGAATTCAATCGGGCCGGCAAGCTCATCGTCGCCGTCGGCAGCGAGGCGAAGAACATGCTCGGTCGCACGCCCGGCCACATCACGGCCGTGCGCCCGATGAAGGACGGCGTCATCGCCGACTTCACGTACACCGAGAAGATGCTGCAGTACTTCATCAACAAGGTGCACGGCAACAAGCTGCTGAAACCCTCGCCGCGCGTGCTCGTGTGCGTGCCGGTCGGGTCGACGCAGGTCGAGCGGCGCGCCATCAAGGAATCCGCCGAAGGTGCCGGCGCGCGCAACGTCGGCATCGTCAGCGAGCCGATGGCCGCGGCGGTTGGCGCCGGCCTGCCGGTGCAGGAGGCACGCGGTTCGATGGTGCTCGACATCGGCGGCGGCACGTCCGAAGTCGCGGTGATCTCGCTGAACGGCATCGTCTATGCGAACTCGGCGCGCATCGGTGGCGACCGCTTCGACGAGGCGATCATGAACTACGTGCGCCGCAATTACGGCATCCTGATCGGCGAGACCACGGCCGAGCGCATCAAGATCGAGATAGGCGCGGCATATCCGGGCCAGACAGTCCGTGAGATCTCGGTCAAGGGCCGCAATCTCTCCGAAGGCGTGCCGCGCAGCTTCACGCTCAACAGCAACGAGATCCTCGAGGCGCTGCAGGAGCCCCTGCAGGGCATCGTCAGCGCGGTCAAGCAGGCGCTCGAGCAGACGCCGCCCGAACTCGGCGCCGACGTCGCCGAGAGCGGCATCGTGCTGACCGGCGGTGGCGCGCTGCTCCGCGACATCGACAAGCTGCTGGCCGAGGAGACGGGTCTGCCGGTGCTGATCGCCGAAGACCCGCTGACCTGCGTCGCGCGCGGCGGCGGACGGATCCTCGAGCTCATGGACGAGATGGGCCCGGGTCACTTCGGGCTGGAGTAACCCCCCTCGGTAGTGGCCAACGTCGGGATACGCGCGAGCCGATCACTGCCACAGCGCGGGCCGGCGCCGGGCTTCCGCTTCTTCGTCTACGCGATTCTCTCGGTCGTGCTCATGTATCTCGACCGCACCAGCGGTTGGCTCGAGCTCGTCCGCTACGGACTGCAGGCCGCCGCCTATCCGCTGCAGCTCGCCGTCAGCTCACCGGCCGCCGCCTGGCGCTGGACCAGCGAGCTCTTCGAGTCGCGTGCGCGGCTCCAGCAGGAGAACGCAGCGTTGCGGCGCGAACTGCGCGAGCTCGAGCTGCGCACGGCGCGGATCGCGGCGCTCGAGCGCGAGAACGCCGAGTTGCGCGGCCTGCGCGCCGCGCTGCCGGCGGTGGCGGAAAAGTGGCTGCCCGGCGAAGTCATCAACGTCGAGTCGAGCTCACTGCGGCAGCGGCTCGTCATCAACCGCGGCGCTGAACATGGTGTCTTCAAGGGGCAGGCAGTCCTGGCGCGGGCCGGGCTGCTCGGCCAGACGCTGCGGGTCGGTCCGTGGAGCAGCGAGGTCATCCTCGTCACGGACCCCGAGCACGCGGTGCCGGTGCAGGTGGTGCGCAACGGCCTGCGCACCGTGGCCGTCGGCTCGGGCGAGCCCGATGTGCTGCTGCTGCCGTACCTGCCAATCCAGTCCGACATCCGCATCGGCGACGAGCTCGTCACCTCGGGTCTCGGCGGAGTCTTTCCAGCGGGTTTCCCGGTCGCGATCGTCGTCGCCGTTGACCGAGGCGGCGGCTCACCGCTCGCGCAAGTCCGCGCCCGCCCGCTCGCCACCCTCGACCGCGATCGCGAAGTGATGTTCATCTGGTTCCGCGAGGCACATCCGGCAGCCCCCGCCGTCGAGTCGCCGGACGCGGCGGCCGCCAGGAGTCTCGGTCTCGCCCCGATCCCCACGACCTCGCCGGCCAGGCCGACCGCACCACCGTCGGATGCCTCGGCAAATCCCCGATCGCCCGAGCCACTGGCCAGCCGACCACGCAACACACCTTCCGCGACCCCGGACGGCGTCCCCGCGGAGCCGGCACGATGAGCCGGGACAGCGAACCACGTGGACTCGTCGTCGCGACCGCTCTCGTCGGTCTGCTGCTGCAGACCCTGCCGCTGCCGGCACCGATCGCCCCGGCACGACCGGCCGTGCTGGTGCTCATCGTGATCTGGTGGTCCCTGATGGCACCGCGCGCTGGCGGACTGACGCTCGCATTCCTCGCCGGCCTCGCACTCGATGTCTTCAAGGGCGCCGTACTCGGCCAGTTCGCGCTGGCGACGGCGCTGGTCGGCTACATCGCGATCCGCCAGCATCTGCTCGTGCGCTATCGTCCGCCACTCGAGCTGATGCTATTCGCTGCGCTGCTTCTGACGCTCTGGGAAGTGGTGCTGTGGATGATTGACGGCTGGGCCGGTTCGAGCATGCGCGGAGCCAGCCGCTGGCTGCATCTGCCGGTCAGCGCACTGTGCTGGTTCGTGGTGGCAGGAGTCCTCGGCCGGCTGCATCGTCCACTCTAGCGCGCTGGATTCGGCCATGCCTGCGCGCACAACCATCAAGGATTTCTGGGGCGAGCAGCGACTGTTCGAGCAGCGCGTGCTGATCGCGGTCGGCCTGATCGTGCTCCTGTTCGGCTTGCTCGTCGGCCGCCTCTTCTGGTTGCAGGTCGTCCGTTATGACTATTACACCGAACTGTCGCAGGGGAACCGGATCAAGATCGAACCGATCCCCGCGCCGCGCGGCGCGATCTACGATCGCACCGGCGCGATTCTCGCCGAGAACCGCCCCGCCTATCAGCTCGAGCTCGTGCGCGAGCAGGTGCCGGATCTCGATGCTACGCTCGCGCGGCTCGTCGAAGCGGGTCTGCTGGCGGCCGAGGATCTCGACGATACGCGGCGGCTGATCAATGCGCGCCGCCCGTTTGAGCCGGTGCCGATCCGGCTGCGGCTCACCGACGAGGACATCGCCCGCTTCGCCGTGCGCCGCTTCGAGTTCGAGGGCGTCGATATCGCCACCCGACTGGCCCGCTACTACCCTGAAGGAGAGATCGCCGTGCATGCGCTCGGCCACGTCGGCGCGCTGAGCGAGCGCGACCTCGAACGCATCGACCGGGCCGCCTACGCTGGGACATCGACGATCGGCAAGCTCGGGATCGAGGCCGCGTACGAAGATGCGCTGCACGGCCGCAATGGCAGTCGCGAGATGCTCGTCAACGCACGGGGCCGGTCCGTCGAGCGCGTCGGACCGCTCGCCCCGCGGCTCAACAGCATCGCGCCGGTGCCGGGCCGCGAACTGCTGCTCAGCATCGATTTGCCTGTGCAGCGTGTCGCCGAAAAGGCTGTCTGGGACCAGCGCGCCGCGATCGTCGCGATCGATCCGAACAACGGCGACATCATCGCGCTCGTGAGCCGGCCCGGTTTCGACCCCAACGGCTTCGCGCGTGGCCTCACGCGCAGCGAGTTCGCGGCCCTCACCACCGACATCGACAGGCCGCTCTTCAATCGCGCTCTGCGCGGGGTCTACCCGCCCGGCTCGACGATAAAACCGCTGGTCGCGCTCGCGGGACTGACGTATGGCGTGAAGACACCGCTCGAATCGGTCGCCTGCGGCGGCTACTTCATGTTGCCGGGCAGCAGTCACCGGTTTCGCGACTGGAAGCCACGCGGGCATGGCCGGGTGGCCATGGTGCAGGCCATCGCGCAGTCCTGCGACGTCTATTTCTACGGTCTCGCCGCGGAGCTCGGTCCGAACCGGCTGGCCGAGTTCCTCGGCCACTTCGGTCTCGGGGCACCGGTCGGCATAGACATCGGCGGCGAGAAGGGTGGTCTGCTGCCCTCGCCCGAATGGAAACGCAGAGCCTTCTCGCGCAAACAGGACCAGGTATGGTTCCCCGGCGAAACCGTGATCTTCGGCATCGGCCAGGGTTTCATGCTCGCCACGCCGCTGCAGCTCGCGCACATGACCGCGATCATCGGCGCCCGCGGCAAGAACTTTCAGCCGCGGCTCGTCACGGCGATCCGCGATCCGGTGACCGGCGCGGTCGAGCAGCTGATGCCGAAGCCGCTCCCGACCGTCGCGGTGGCCTCGCCGGAGAACTGGCAGGTGGCCATCGACGGCATGCTGGCCGTCATGCAGGGCGGAACGGCGTCGCGGAGCGCACAGGGGGCGCCCTACCGGATCGCAGGCAAGACTGGCACGGCCCAGGTGTTCACAGTCGCTCAGAACGAGAAATACGACGAGAAATCCATCGACGAAAGGCTGCGCGATCACGCCTGGTTCGTCGCCTTTGCGCCAGCCGATGATCCGAAGATCGCCATTGCCGTGTTGGTCGAGAACGGCCGCAGCGGCAGCGGCACCGCCGCGCCGATCGCGCGCCGCGTGATGGACGCGTATCTGCTGCGCAAGTTCGACGAGCCGGCACCGGCAACGATGCCGGCGGCGGTGACGGGAGGCGAGTGATGATCCACGACGGCGTCGCCGGAGGAACGAGCCGGACGCTCGGTACGGGCGCGCGTCTGCTCTCGCGGCTCAGGCTGGACGGTCCGCTGCTGCTCGGACTTGCGCTGATCGCACTCTATGGGCAGGTGGTGCTGTACAGCGCTTCAGGGCAGGACTGGGGCGCGGTGGCGCGCGGCACGGTACGCCTCGCCATCGGCGCGGTCGCGATGCTCGCACTCGCGCAACTGCGGCCCGGTTTCCTGCGGCGGCTCGCCCCCTGGCTGTTCGCGGTTGGCGTGCTGCTGCTGCTGGTTGTCGATCTAATCGGCTATATCGGCAAGGGTGCGCAACGCTGGCTCGATCTCGGCTTCATCCGCTTCCAGCCATCGGAAATCATGAAGCTCGCCGTGCCGATGACCTGCGCGTGGTGGCTGCACGACCGTCCGCTGCCACCGGATCTGCGCACGCTACTGGTCGCCGCCCTGATCGTGCTCGGACCCGCCGGGCTGACCATCGTCCAGCCCGATCTCGGCACCGGACTGCTGATCATTGCCGCGGGCGGACTCGTCGTGCTGCTCGCCGGCCTGCCTGCACGCGTCATCGCGCTACTCGGCGTGGGGGCGGTCGCCGCGGCCGTCGTTGGCTGGAACTTCCTCCACGACTACCAGCGCAAGCGCGTGCTGATGCTGCTCGATCCGCAAAGCGATCCGCTCGGCGCCGGTTACCACATCATCCAGTCGACAATCGCGATCGGCTCCGGCGGCTTGTTCGGCAAGGGCTGGCTGAGGGGCAGCCAGGGGCAGCTCGAGTTCCTGCCGGAGCGCTCCACCGACTTCGTCTATGCGGTGATCGCCGAGGAATTCGGACTGGTCGGCGCGCTGATCCTGCTGCTGCTCTATCTGTTCGTCGTCGGCCGCGGGCTCTACCTCGCGGTGCAGATGGGCGACACGTTCTCCCGGCTGCTCGCCGGCAGTCTCGCGCTGACGTTCTTCGTCTACGTCTTCATCAACACGGGCATGGTCAGCGGCTTGCTGCCGGTCGTCGGCGTGCCCCTGCCGCTCGTGAGCTACGGCGGGACTTCGATGGTGACCGTCCTCGCGGGCTTCGGTATCCTGATGTCGCTCTACTCGCATCGGAAGCTCGTGAGCACGTAGGGACGCCTGCACATGGATCTGCCGCCCCCGCTGCGCGTCGCAGCCCTGGTGTTCGTCGCCGCGATGCCGCTGCCGGCAACGGCCGCCGCGGACCCAGCGGTCGACGGGCAGGCCGAATCCGCATCGGGTTTCGACCTGGGTCGCGCGGACATCCAGCAGTTCATTGCCGAAGTCGTCGAGCGGCACAGCTTCACGCGCGACCAAGTCACGTCGTGGCTCGCGCTCGGCGTGCGGCAGCCCCGCATACTCGACGCGATCAGCAGGCCGGCGGAGCGCGTCACGCCGTGGTGGGAGTACCGCGCCAACTTTCTGACCGAGCGGCGCATCGAAGAGGGTGTTCAGTTCTGGGAGCAGCACCGCGAGAAACTCGACCGCACGGAAGCCGACACCGGCGTGTCGGCCGCACACATCGTCGCGATCATTGGCGTCGAGACCTTCTACGGACGCATCACGGGGCGCTGGCGCGTGCTCGATGCGCTCATGACGCTCGCATTCGACTACCCGCCGCGCGGCCCCTTCTTCCGCTCGGAACTGGAACAGTTCCTGGTGCTCGCGCGGGAGGAGGGCCTGGATCCGGCGACGGCGCTCGGCTCGTATGCCGGGGCGATGGGCGCACCGCAGTTCATGCCCTCGAGCTACCGTCGCTTCGCGGTCGACGGTAGCGCGGACCGGAAGCGGAACTTGTTCACCGACTGGGACGATGTCATCGGCAGCGTCGCCAACTACCTCAAGGTACACGGCTGGCGGCGTGGCGAGCCGGTGCTCGTCGACGCCGCCACGGACGATCCCGGGCTCATGGCTACGCTCGATCCGCGCAATCTCGAATTGCGCGACACCGTCGGCGAGCTGCGCGCGCGCGGCGTCCGCTTCGCGACGGACGTTCCGGCTTCGACCCCGGCAATCCTGCTGCCAGCGGAGCTCGAAGATCGGCCCAACGTACGCGTCGGCTTCCGCAACTTCCACGTCATCACGCGCTACAACCACAGCATCCGCTATGCGATGGCGGTGCACGACTTGGCCGAGACCCTCAGCGAGCGCGTGCTGGCGGCCGAATCCGCCGGCGCAGAGGCCGGTGGAGTCGCTGCGACGGGATCGTGACCGGCCGGATTGCGAGCCTCGCCGCGATCATCGTCGCGGCCCTGCTGTCCGCATGCAGCATGCGGCCGCCCTCGCCCACCGCGCCCGCGGCGCCCGTGCTGACCACCACGGCGCCCGACGCCGCCGTGCCGCCACCGCCAGCCGACCTCGCCGCGATACCCGACGCGGTGCCGCGCGCGGAGCCGCGCAGCCGTTATGGCAATCCATCGTCCTACGAGGTGTTCGGCCGTCGCTACTTCCTGCTGCCGACCGCGGACGACTACGTCGAACGCGGGGTGGCCTCCTGGTACGGCCCGGGCTTTCACGGCGAGCGCACTTCGAGCGGCGAGCCCTACGACATGTACGCGATGACCGCGGCGCACAAGACGCTGCCGATCCCGGCCTATGCCGAAGTCACCAACCTGCGCAACGGGCGACGCGTCGTCGTCCGCATCAATGACCGCGGTCCGTTCGTCGGCGACCGGCTCATCGACCTCTCGTACACGGCAGCGTGGAAGCTCGACATGCTGCGCGAGGGCACAGCGCCCGTCGAAGTCCGTGTCGTCACACCGGGCCCATCCCCCGGCACCACGATGACCGCGCAGACTGCGCCATCCAGCGCGCCCGCACCGGCCCAGGCGGGTCCGATGGCGAGCCAGTGGCTGCAGGTCGGGTCGTTCGTGCAGCGCGACAATGCCGAACGCATGCTGGCGCGCCTCGCGGCCGCCGGCATCTCCGCGGCTCGCATTGACAGCCGGGAGGACGGTCCACGCGTCCTGCATCGCGTGCGCATCGGTCCGCTCAGTGGAGCCGCGGAACTCGATGACTATGTGGAACGGCTGCGCCTGATCGGCATCCCGGACGCCCGGCTCGCGCACGACTGGGCTACAATGCCGCGCTCGCTCGTCCCCTGATGGAGTGCCGGATGACCCTGCCGTCCCGCGCGGTTCCATGCCGTGCCGTCGTCATCCTCGCGCTGCTGTGCGCCCTCCCGCCTGCGGTGCAGGGCGTCGTGCCGATCCCGAAGCCGCCCGGCATCGACGCCCGTGGCTACGTCCTGATCGACCATGAGAGCGGCAGGGTACTGGCCGAACAAGGCGCCGACGAGCGCATGGAACCGGCCAGCCTCACGAAGCTCATGACGGCCTATGCCGTCTTCAAGGCGCTCGCCGAGAGGCGCCTCGCCCTCGACGAACCGGTCACGATCAGCGAGCGCGCCTGGCGGGCCGAGGGCTCGCGCACCTTCGTCCAGGTCGGCACGCGCGTACCGGTGGAAGTGCTCATTAAGGGCATGATCGTGCAATCGGGCAACGACGCGACGATTGCGCTGGCCGAACGCGTGGGTGGCACCGAAGAGGCCTTCGCAGAGCTCATGAACGAATACGCGCGGCGCCTCGGCATGAAGGACACCCGATTCATTAACAGCACCGGGTTGCCGCACCCCAACCTCTACACGACCGCGCGTGACATCGCGACGCTCGCGCGCGCGATGATCCGCGAGTTCCCGCAGTACTATCGCTGGTACTCGCTGCGCGAGTTCACCTGGAACGGCATCACCCAGCCCAATCGCAACGGCCTCCTTGGTCGCGACCCGAGCGTCGACGGCATCAAGACCGGACACACCGAGAGTGCAGGCTACTGCCTCGTCACCTCGGCGAAGCGCCGCGAGATGCGCCTTCTCAGCGTCGTGCTCGGTGCGAAATCGATGAAATCCCGCGAGGACGCGAGCGCCGCACTGCTCAACTACGGGTTCACGTTCTTCGAGACGGTGCGCGTGCGCAGCGCCGGCGAGACGGTCCTGCAGTCGCGCGTCTACAAGGGCGCAACGGACAAGGTCGCGCTGGCGCCGGCGCGCGACGTGCTCGTGACACTGGGACGCGGCAGCGCAGGCAACCTGCGGACAGAGGCGATCGCGCGCGAACCGTTGATCGCGCCCATCGCGGCCAATGCGCCGGTCGGCGAACTGATCGTCCGGGACGGCAGCGAAATCGTCGCGAGGGTGCCGCTGTTCCCGCGCGAAGCCGTGCCCGAGGGCGGCCTTTGGTCGCGGCTCACGGACGGCGTCGCGCTTTGGTTCCGCTGAGCCCTGGCGCACCGAGCTGAGCCGTGGCCGAGCCGCTGCCCTGGTGCCATCTCGACGGCGCGATCCTGCCGTTGCGCGACGCTCGCATCTCGCCGCTCGACCGCGGATTCCTGTTCGCCGACGCGGTCTATGAGGTCGTGCCGGTGTACGGCGGCAGACCGTTCCGCTTCGCCGAGCACCTCGCTCGTCTCGAGCGCAGCCTCGGCGAGATCGGCATCGTCAACCCGCTCGATGCGGAGGGATGGCGCGGCATGGCCGGCACGCTGATCGGACGCAATGGTGGCGGTGATCAGTACCTGTACCTGCAGGTGTCGCGCGGTGCCGAGTATGGCCGCAATCACGCACCGCCGGCCGGTCTGCGTCCGACGGTCTTCGCGTTCTGCGCGACGCTGCCGGCACGCGACCCCGATTCGCTCGCGCGCGGCCTGCGTTGTGTGACGGCGCCCGACATCCGCTGGGCGCGCTGTGACATCAAGACCGTCGCGCTGCTCGCCAACGTCATGCTGCGAGGGATGGCGGAGCGCGCCGGCGCTCACGAGACGATACTGCTGCGCGATGGCATGCTGACCGAAAGCAGCAGTTCGGCCGTGCACGTCGTGATCGACGGCGTGCTCGTCGCCCCGCCGGAAACCCCGGCGATCCTGCCAGGGACGACCCGGGCCGTCGTCGAGGAGCTGGCCGACGCGGCCGGGATCACGCGCGCGACTCGCCCCATCAGCGAGCGCGAACTGCGCGGCGCCGAGGAGATCTGGCTCTCGGCCGCGGTCCGCGGTCTCGCCGCCGTGACCGAACTAGACGGCCGCCCGGTGGGCAGCGGCCGGCCCGGTCCGCTCTGGCAGCGCTTGCACGCCGACTTCGCCGCGCTCATCGAGCGGCTGGCCGCAACGCCGTGGTGAGCGGCGACGTCCGCGAGCTGCTGCGCTTCCCGACCGACTACCCGATCAAGGTGGTCGGCCGTGTCGACGCCTCGCTTCGCGCCCGCGTCGACGCCGTCGTGCTGCGGCACGCCGCCGACCTCGCTCTCGAGCGCGTCAGCGAGCGGGCGAGCGGGGCCGGCAAATTCGTCTCGATCACCTACGTCATCGTCGCCCGCAGCCGAGGCCAGATCGTCGCGCTCGTCGAGGAGCTCGCCGCGACCGACGGCGTCGTGATGGTGATCTGAGACCGCGCCGGCCCGGCGGCCCGTCCGCCTACTTGCCGATCAGCGCGAGGAACTCGCGGCGGGTGTCGGCATTGTTCTTGACCGACCCGCGCAGCGCCGAGGTGACCGTGGCCGTGCCGGAGTGCTTGATACCGCGCGACTCCATGCACATGTGCCGGCACTCGATCACGACGGCCACCCCGAGCGGCTGCAGGTGGACGTCGAGCGCATCGGCGATCTGGTTGGTCAGTCTCTCCTGCACCTGCAGGCGGCGCGCATAGATCTCGACGAGGCGTGAGATCTTCGACAGGCCGAGGATGCGCTTGTCGGGCAGGTAACCGACATGGGCCCTGCCGAAGAACGGCGCGAGGTGGTGCTCGCAGAGCGAGTAGACGGGAATGTCACGCACGATGACGAGCTCGTCGGCGCTCTGCGCGCCGTCCTCGAAGGACTTCAGGATCTCCTCCGGCTTCTCGCGATAGCCGCGCGTGTACTCATGCCAGGCCTTGAGGAAGCGCATGGGCGTCTCCTGCAGCCCTTCGCGGTCCGGATCCTCGCCGATGTAGCGGAGGAGCTTGCGGACCATTTCCAGATCATCCTGCTTGTACATGTTCATTCCCTTGAGTGGAGCGAGACCCCGGCTGACCCGCCGCCTGCAGGCCGGCGAGCAGATCCGGACCGAGTTCCCGGGCGACTACCCGTACATCGCGGGGCCCGCCGAGCGCAGAGAGCTGCGTGACGGGCAACCCTGGATAGCCGCAGGGATTGATGCGACCGAAAGGCTCGAGCCCCATCGAGACATTCAGCGCGAGGCCATGATAACTCGCTCCCCTTCGCACACGAATCCCCACGCTGGCGAGTTTCGCGCCGCCCACGTAGACACCCGGCGCATCGCGGCGCGCGACCGCCTCGATGCCGAAACGGGCCGCGTAGCGGATGACCGACTGTTCGAGGGTGGTCACGAGCTCGCGCACGCCGATGTTCGCGCGGCGCAGATCCCACAGCACGTAGGCAAGGAGCTGGCCGGGTCCGTGATAGGTCACCTGCCCGCCGCGATCGATGCGCACGAACGGAATGTCGCCGGCGTCGAGCAGGTGCGCAGGATCAGCGTTCATGCCAAGCGTGAAGACCGGCGGGTGCTCGAGCAGCCAGAGCTCGTCGGCCGTGGTGGCGTCGCGCAGATCGGTGAAACGCTGCATCGCACGCCAGGTCGGCTCGTACTCGGCCCGATCGAGCCAGCGCAGCACGGGCCGCGGGATCGGCGCGGCAACGACCGTCATGTCAGGCCGGAGAAGAAGCCGCCGTCGCGAGAGCGGCGAGCGCCGCGAGTCGCGTATTGTCGAGTCCCGCATTGTTGCCGGCCAGCGCCTGTTCGGCGCGATAGCTCGAGCGCACGAGCGGACCGGCAACGCACTCGTGGAAACCGCGCCGCAGCGCCTGCTCGCGGTAGCGGTCGAACTGCTCGGGCGTCACGTACCGCGCCACCGGCAGATGATGCACCGTTGGGCGCAAGTACTGGCCGAGGGTCAGCAGATCGACGCCAGCGGCGCGCAGATCGTCCATTGCCTCGAGGATCTCGGCGTCGCTCTCGCCGAGGCCGAGCATCAGGCCGGTCTTGGTCAGGATCTCTGGCCGATGACGCTTCGCATGCGCGAGCACGGCAAGGGTCTGCTCATAGCCGGCGCGCGGGTCGCGCACCGGGTGCGTGAGGCGGCGCACTGTCTCGAGGTTCTGCGCGAAGACCTCGAGGCCCGAATCGACGACGGTCTCGACGGCCGCGGTCACGCCCTGGAAGTCCGGCGTCAGCGCCTCGACGACCGTGCCCGGGGAGCGCGCCTTGATCGCGCGCACGCAGGCCGCGAAATGCGCCGCGCCGCCGTCGGGCAGGTCGTCGCGGTTCACCGAGGTCAGCACCACGTAACGGAGCCTCATGAGCTCGACCGTGCGCGCCGCATTGGCCGGCTCCTCGGGATCGAGCCAGCGGCGCGGATTGCCGGTGTCGACCGCACAGAAACGGCAGGCGCGCGTGCAGACTTCGCCCATCAGCATCAGGGTCGCCGTGCCGGCGTTCCAGCACTCGCCGATGTTCGGGCATTTCGCCTCTTCGCAGACCGTCGCAAGGCGGTGTTCGCGGACGATCCGTCGGACCTGCTCGAAGCCCGCGCCGCCCGGCATCGGCGCGCGCAGCCAGCGCGGCTTGCCGGCGATTGCGCGGCGCTCGGCGGCCGCCACGGAGTCGGCAAGCCGCGACTTCTGGCCGTCACGTATCGCCTTGAAGCCCTGGGCAGTGGTGTATTTCTCGCCGCTGCGCGGCGCGGTTCCGGCCGTCGCTTCGACGACGACGGGGATGCGGGTCAGATCGGTCACGGTGTCCGCATTGTACGCTCTCGCCCGCCGGACGGCGGGTGCCAGCGTGGAATACGCTAGCCGATCGCACCCCCGGCAAGCCGCTCGTCGAGCGCACGGAGACGCTCCGGCGTGCCGACGTCGTGCCACTGGCCATCGTAACACTGCGCCCGCAGCCGGCCCTCGGCCGCGGCGCGCCGCAGCAGCGGCAACAACGGAAAGCGGCCGTCAACGCAGCCTGCGAAGAACTCGGGCCGGTAGACACCGATCCCGGCGAACGTGCGGCGCGGCGCCGCGGCCCCGGCAGGCTCGGCGAGCACGTCGAGGCCGCCATCTTCACGCGGCAAGTAGGCGAAGTCCCCGGCGGGGTGCTGTGACGGGTTCGGCACCAGCACAAGCGCGGCGAGCGCGTCCGCGTCGAGCCGCGGCAGTCGGTCGAAACGGTAGTCGGTCCAGACGTCGCCATTGACGACGACGAACGGCGCGGGGCCGAGCCAGTGGAGCGCGCGGAAGATGCCGCCGCCGGTCTCGAGCGCACGCTCGCCCTCGTCGCTGTAGCGGATCGCGACACCGTAGCGTGCCCCGTCGCCGAGGTGGGCGCGAATCTGCGCACCGAGCCAGCTGAGGTTGATGCAGACCTCGCGCAGGCCGGCCCGCGCCAGCGCGAGCAGGTGCCATTCGATCAGCGCACGTCCCCCAACCTCGAGCAGCGGTTTCGGGCGCAGGTCGGTCAGCGGGCGCATGCGCTCGCCCCGGCCAGCCGCGAGGATCATGGCGCGCATCGCTGCCTCAGGTCCGGCTCACGCCGGACAGCTCATCGCGACGACCGGCGGCGCCAGCGCGCGCGCCTGCGCGGCCGCCAGACGCGGGGCGATGCGCCGCTCCAGCCAGCGCGCGAAAGACTGCAGCTCGCCGATCCGCGCGGCGGCGTCCTGCGCGTAGCGCAGCGTCAGCGGCAGGTCGGCGAGATAGCCCGGCTTGCCATCGCGGTACCACAGCCGCGCAAAGATGCCGAGCACCTTGACGTGCCGTTGCAGGCCGACCAGGTCGAACTGGCGCAGCAGTTCGGTCGGCGAGGGCAGGCCCGCGAAACCCGTCCGCCGCAGCGCATCGTGTTGCGAGCGCAGCCAGCCTTCGACGCGTTCGCGTGGCCACTCGATGTAGCAGTCCTTGAGCAGCGAGACGAGATCGTAGGCCAGCGGTCCGCGCAGCGCGTCCTGGAAATCGATGATGCCGGGGTTGCGGTCCGCCACGACCATGAGATTGCGTGAGTGGAAGTCGCGATGGACGAACGTGGCCGGCTGCATCTCGCACTCGGCGATCAGGAAGTCGAAGGTGGAGCGCAGGATGGCCTCGTCCTCGGCATCGAGCTCGAGACCGAGATGGCGCGAGGTGAACCACTCGGTCAGCAGGCGCATCTCTCGCGCCAGCACGGGCGCGTCGTAGGGAGGCAGCTCCGTGGCGAGCTCGCGACCCACGACGGCGATCCGGACCAGCGCCGCGAGCGCATCGCCATACAGCCGATCGGCAGCGCCCGGCGCGCGCAGCTCGCCGAGGAACGGGCGCGTGCCGAGATCCTCGAGCAGCACCAGTCCCTGCTCGAGGTCGACCTCATGCACGTGAGGCACGTGCACACCGGCGCGCTCGAGCAGTCTCGCCACGTGCAGATAGGGTCGGACATCCTCGCGCTCGGGCGGCGCGTCCATCACGATCAGCGAGTCGCCAAGCGGATCGCGCTCGACGAGTCGCGCGCGGAAGTAGCGCCGGAAGCTCGCATCGGCCGACGCGATCTCTAAGGCCCGCACCCTGCCGGGCAGCAGCGCCGCGAGCCAGCGTTCGAGGGCCGCGCGGCGCGGGTCGGACTGGCTCATGATTTCCAACGGCGCAAGGCCATGGCTCATTATAATGCTCCGGTCCATGAGAGCTCTCCCGGCCGCTTTGTTGACCGCGTGCGCCGCGCTGCCGGGGGCGCCACTCGCGCAGGCGCAGCAGGCACAAACTGCGCAGGTCGCGCCACTCTGCCCAGCCCCGACCGGCGTGGTCGCCGCCGAGGTACAGCGGCCTGCCCGCCTGGCCGGTGCCGTCCCCGACCGACCAGACGCCCCAGCGCCGAGTGACATCGACATCACGAGCGACGCGGCGAAACTCGGCGTCGACGGCGACGCGGCGCTGTCGGGGAACGTCCGCGTGCGGCAGGGAGACCGCGAGCTGCGGGCCGAGCGCGTCGAGTACGACGCTGGGCGCAACGCTTTCAGCGTGAGCGGCTCGGTCGAATACCGCGATCCGGTCGTGCGTGTGCGCGGCCGCGACGGCGAGTATGGCGAGGCCGTCGGCGCCAGGTTCGAGCGCGCCGAGTTCGAGCTGCCGCAGCGGCCGGCGCGCGGCACGGCCGGCCGCATGCGCATCGAGGTCGATGGCGTGATCGATCTCGAGGGCGTCACGTTTACGACGTGTCCAACGGGTGACGACGCCTGGCGCATCGCGGCGCACGACATCCGGCTCGACACGCGCCGCCGCACCGGCACCGGGCGCCATGCCCAGGTTCAGTTCAAAGGCGTGCCGATCCTCTACCTGCCCTACATCTCCTTCCCGCTCGGCAGCGAGCGCAAGACCGGCTTCCTGTTCCCGAATCTCGGTCAGAGCACGCGCAGCGGCGCACAGCTGACGGTGCCGTGGTATTGGAACCTGCGGACGAACGTCGACCTGACTCTCGAACCGACGTTCTACCAGCGTCGCGGTCTCGACCTCGGCATCGAGGCGCGCTGGCTGCTCGAGCGGCAGGTCGGGCAGCTGCGTGCGAACCTGCTACCCGGCGACGATCTCGCCGGGCGCGACCGCACGCGGCTGCGGCTCGATCATCGCGCCGACTTCGCCGACAACTGGCGGCTGCGGATCGCCGCCGAGGACGTCGGCGATACGGCGTGGTTCGAGGATTTCGCGCAGGGGCCCGAGGGCACGAGCGTCGCCTTCGTGGAACGCGTCGCAGAGATCGCCTACCGCAACGAGTTCTGGCGCCTGCGCGGCGAGTTCCAGCAGTTCCAGACCATCGATCGGGATCTGCCGCTGGACGAACGGCCTTATGCGAGGCTGCCGCGCCTGCTCGCCGCGGGTGCGTGGAATTTCGGCCCGAACGGCGTGCTGGCAGTCAGCCTCGATGCCGAGCTCGTCAACTTCGACCGCTCGGTCGGTGTCACCGGCTGGCGCGTGGACGCGGCGCCGACGCTCGGGTTCGACCTGCGTGGCGCCGGATTCTTCCTGCGGCCGTCGGCCGGCTGGCGTTACACCCGCTATGCGCTCGACGATGTCGCCCCCGGCGCCGACGATGAGCCCGAGAGGTCCATGCCGTTCGCGGCGCTCGATGCCGGGCTCGTCTTCGAGCGTGCCGCAGGGATGCGGGGCCAGCGACGCGTGACGCTCGAGCCTCGGCTGCTCTACCTGTACACGCCGTTCCGCGAGCAGGACGCCCTGCCGATCTTCGACACGGCGCGCCCCGACCTCAATGTCGTGCAGCTCTTCAGCACCAACCGCTTCGTCGGCGCCGATCGGGTCGGCGACGCCAACCAGGTCAGCGTCGGCCTGACGACCCGGCTGTTCGATTCGCGCACCCAGAGCCAGTTCCTGGCCGCGACACTCGGCCAGGCCTTCTATCTCGAGACACCGCGCGTGGTGCTCCCCGGTGAGCCACCTGCCTCGCGCCGGCGCTCGGACCTCGTCGGTCAGCTCGCACTGGCGCCTTACCGCGACTGGAGCGTCGACCTTGGTTTTCAGTGGAATCCGCAGGAGAGCCGACACGAACGCAGTCAGGTTCGACTGCAATACCGGCCGGACGCGGAGCGAGTGATGAACTTCGCCTATCGCTTTCAGCGCGAGCGGCTCGAGCAGGGCGAGGTCTCCGGCGCCTGGCCCATCGGCAAGCGATGGAACCTGTTCGCACGCCTGGTCTACGACCTCGAGGCCGACCAGTCGCTCGAGCGCTTCGCCGGCCTCGAATATCGGGCCTGCTGCTGGCGACTGCGTGCGGTGGCGCGCCGCTTCGTGTCGAGTCGCACCGGTGAGCGCGACACCGGCATCTACCTGCAACTGGAACTCAATGGTCTCGCCAGTGTCGGAACACCGGCGGATGCCTTCCTCGAGCGGGCCATACGCGGCTACGCGACTTCGACACTAAATTATTGATCTGAAAGCTTGCCGCGCGCTGCAGTCGACTCTCTCGCTAGAATGCTGGATCGGCCTTGGAGTCTTTTACCGATGACCCGTCACACCGCTTGCGCCCTGGTCTTGCTGCTGAGCCTGCCGACGATCGTCGCGGCGCAACAGTCGGCCTCCGAGGTCACGGCCACGCCGACACGCGCGACCAGCAATACCGGCCAGAAGCTCGATCGCGTCGTCGCGGTCGTGAACGACGGGATCGTCCTCGAGAGCGAACTCGAGGAGCAGGCGCTGCTGATCGCCGAGCGGCTCAGACAGCAGGGACTCGAGCTGCCGCCACCGGCGGTGCTGCGCCAGCAGGTCCTCGAGCGCCTTATCCTTCAGGAGATCCAGATGCAGCGCGCGAGGCGCGCCGGCATACGCATTGGCGACGAGCAGCTCAACGCGGCGCTCGCCGACGTCGCGCAGCGAAACGGCCTGCAGCTCGCGCAGCTGCCTGAGGCGCTCGCCAGCCAAGGCATCGATTACGCGAGCTATCGCGACAGCCTGCGCCGCGAGCTCACGCTGCAGATCCTCAGGCAGCGCGACGTGATACAGCGCATCAACGTCAGTCCGCGCGAGCTCGAGCAGTACCTCGAGAAGCAGAAATCGCGCCCATCGGAGCTCAACGAGTACAACCTCTCGCACATCCTGATCGCGGTCCCGCAGGCCGCCACCCCGCAGCAGCTCGACGAGGCGGCCCGCCGCGCGCGCGAGGTCGTCGAGCGTGCCCGCGGCGGAGAGGATTTCGCGCGCCTCGCGGTCGCCTACTCGAACAGCCAGACCGCGCTCGACGGCGGCAACCTCGGCTGGCGCCGCGGCCCCGAGATCCCGACCGTACTCGCCGACCTCGTCGTCGGCCTCAAACCCGGCGAGGTCAGCGAACCGCTGCGCACGCCGACGGGCTATCACATCGTGCGCCTGAACGAGGTGCGCGGCGCCGACGTGCCATCGGTGGTGCGCCAGACGCTCGCGCGCCATATCCTGCTCAAGCCAAACGAGATCCAGGACGATGCGACGGTACGCCAGCGGCTGCTGGCCATCCGTCAGCGGATCCTCGCTGGCGAGGATTTCGCTGGCCTCGCCAAGACCGTGTCCGAGGACCCCGGTTCGGCCGCCGAGGGCGGTGATCTCGGCTGGAACGCGCCAGGCAATTTCGTTCCCGAATTCGAGGCGGTGCTCGCGAGTCTCGCCGAAAACGAGATCAGCGAGCCGTTCCGGACGCAGTTCGGCTGGCACATCGTCCAGGTACTCGGCCGACGCGATTTCGACAACACCGAAGAGCTGCGACGTCAGCGCGCGTTCCTGCAGCTTCGCGAGAGCAGGGCCGAGGAGGAGACCGAGCTGTGGTTGCGCCGCCTGCGCGATGAAGCCTACGTCGAGACCCGGCTCTGAGGCAGCGGCACACCGCGTGAGCGGGACGCAAACCCTGCGCATCGCGCTGACCTCCGGGGAACCGGCAGGCGTCGGCCCCGAACTCTGCGCGATGATCGCCGCGCAGCACGACTGGGACTGCGAGCTGGTCTGTTTCTGCGATCGGGAGCTGCTGGCCGAACGCGCGCGTGCAATCGGCCAGCCGTTGCAGTTGCGCGAGTTCGACCCCGACCAATCCCCCGTCCGACACCGACGTGGCACGCTGACCGTCGCGCACCGGCCGCTCGCCATGCCCGCCGAGCCAGGTCGCCTCGATCCGGCCAACGGCCGCTACGTGCTCGCCCTGCTCGATGGCGCGCTCGACGGTATCGCGGCAGGCCGTATTGACGCGCTGGTCACGGCGCCCGTGCAGAAGAGCGTGATCAACGACGCCGGCGTGCCGTTCTCCGGGCACACTGAGTACCTCGCCGAACGCACCGGCTGCGCCCAGCCGGTGATGCTGCTGGTCGCCGGGACGCTGCGGGTCGCGCTGGCGACGACGCATGTCGCGCTGCGCGAGGTCAGCTCGGCCATCACGCGCGAGCGGCTCGTCGCAACCCTGCGTGTCGTCGATGCCGACCTGCGCCGACTCTGGGGTCTGGCGCGGCCGCGGATTGCCGTCTGCGGCCTGAACCCGCACGCCGGCGAAGCGGGTCACCTCGGTGATGAGGAGATCGAGACCATCGGCCCGGCGATCGACGAGGCGCGCCGCGCAGGCATCAGCGTCGCCGGACCGCTGCCGGCCGATACGGTGTTCGTGCCGCGCGAACTGTCCCAGCACGACGTCGTGCTCGCGATGTACCACGACCAGGGCCTGCCGGTCCTCAAACACGCCGGCTTCGGTGAGGCGGTCAACGTCACACTGGGCCTGCCTATCCTGCGCACGTCGGTCGACCACGGCACCGCGCTGACACTCGCTGGCAGCGGCCGCGCCGACCCCGGCAGCCTGCGTGCGGCGCTGCGCCTCGCCATCGAGTTCGCAGCGCGCTCGGCAGACTGCGCTGCGAGCGGCTGAGCAGCGCGTCGGATGGTGTTCGCTCGCAGGCGTTTCGGGCAGCATTTCCTGCACGATCCGGCGACGCGCGAACGGATCCTCGCGGCCGTCGCCGCCCGACCGGGCGACGCGCTCGTCGAGATCGGTCCCGGACACGGCGCTCTGACCCGCGGACTGCTCGCGGCCGCAGGCCGGCTCGACGCAGTGGAGATCGATCGCGATCTCGCGGCCGAACTCGCGCGTTCGTTCGCCGGTGCGGCCGGCTTCGTGCTGCACCGTGCCGATGCGCTCCGCTTCGACTTCGCCGCGCTGTCCGCCGAGCGGGGGCAGCGCCTGCGCATCGTCGGCAACCTCCCTTACAACGTGTCCACGCCGCTGCTGTTCCACCTGCTCGAGAGCCCGGCCGCCATCGACGACATGCACGTGATGCTGCAGCGGGAGGTCGTTGCGCGCATCGTCGCCGAGCCGGGCAGCGAGCACTACGGACGACTCGGTGTGATGCTGGCGCCCTGGGTCGAGGCCGAAACGCTGTTCGAGGTCGGACCCGGGGCGTTCCAGCCGCCGCCACGGGTCTGGTCGGCCGTCGTGCGGCTCAGCGTGCGGCGCAGTCCCGCCTTCGCGGTCGATGCGCGCTACGGTCGAGTCGTCAGCGCGGCGTTTTCGCAGCGCCGCAAGACGCTGCGCAACGCCTGCCGTGGCCTGCTCGACGCGGCCGACATCGAGGCGGCCGGCATCGATCCCGGCGCACGACCCGAGACGTTGAGCCCGGCGCAGTTCGGAGCGCTTGCGCGGCAGATGCCGAGCGGCTAGCGTTTCGCGCATGGGCCTGTATCGCAAGATCCTGTGCGTCGTCGATCTCGGCGAGGATGCCGGGCTGATCGCGCGTCGCGCGCTCGAGGTCGCGCAGGCCTGTGGCGGCAAGGTCGAACTGCTGCACGTTTTCGAGTTCGTGCCCGTCGAGCCGATGGGCGAGACGCTGATGCCGGCGGTGCAGATCGAGGAGGAGCTGATCGAGCGGGCTCGGCAGCGTCTGTTCGCCTTCGCGGCCGAGGTCGGCATCGCGGCCGACTCTGTCTTCGTCGAACCCGGCAGCATCAAGGTGGAGATCATCCGCGTCGCCCGGGAACGCGGTGCCGATCTGATCGTCATCGGCAGCCGCGAGCGACACGGCGTTTCGGTCCTCGTAAACCTGACCGAGGACACGGTGCTGCATGAAGCGCCCTGCGACGTGCTGGCGGTTCGTATCCCCGGCGGCAGGAGCTGAGGCCGGAGCGCACGCAGGGCCGTCGACATGCGCCATCGGATCGGCATCGACGTCGAGACGGCCTACCTCGCCGACCAGTCGGAGCCACGCGAGCGCCGCTACGTGTTCGCCTACACGATCACCATCCGTAACGAAGGCGAGGTCGCCGCGCGGCTGATGACGCGCCACTGGATCATCACCGACGCCGACGGTCGCGTCCAGGAGGTGCGCGGCGACGGTGTGGTCGGCGAGCAACCCTATCTGCAGCCGGGCCAGGGTTTCCGCTACTCGAGCGGAGCGGTGATCGAAACCCCTGTCGGCGTCATGCACGGCAGCTACCAGATGCTCGCTGACGATGGCGAGCGCTTCGACGCGCCGATCGCGCCGTTCCGCCTCGCCAAGCCCGGCGTGCTGCAGTAGCACGCCAGCGATGGGCCACTACGCGATTGGCGACGTGCAGGGCTGCGCTGCGGAGCTGCGCGCCCTGCTCGCGCGACTGCGCTTCCGCAGCGACCGCGACCAGATCTGGTTCGTCGGCGATCTCGTCAACCGCGGTCCCGACTCGGCCGGCGTGCTGCGCCTCGTCCGCGCGCTCGGCGACAACGCGGTGGTCGTGCTCGGCAATCACGATCTGCACCTGCTGGCGCTGGCGCTCGGCACCGCCGCGCGACCCAAGCGCAGCGACACGCTCGCCGACGTACTCGAGGCACCGGATCGCGAAGAGTTGATCGAATGGCTGCTGACCCGACCGCTCGCGCACCGCGACCCCGACCGGCCGGAACTGCTGGTCCACGCCGGGCTGCTGCCGCAGTGGAGCGCCAGCGACGCGCTGAGGCTGGCCGGCGAAGTGGGCGCTGTGCTGCGCTCACGACCGCGCCAGCTGCTCGACTCGATGTACGGCAACCAGCCCGCGCGCTGGCACGACGCACTGCGCGGGCCGGAGCGCTGGCGCTGCGTCATCAACGCGCTGACCCGGCTGCGCTACTGCACGGTGCGCGGCCTGATGGACCTGTCGCGCAAGCAGGCACCGTCGCAGGACGACGGCGAGTTCATGCCCTGGTTTCGCGTCCCGGGCCGTGCCAGCGCCGGCACGCCGATCCTGTTCGGCCATTGGTCGACGCTCGGCTTCCTCGACGCGGGCGATATCGTGGCGCTCGACACGGGCTGCGTCTGGGGCGGCAGCCTGACCGCGTGGTCGCTCGACGAGCGCTGTCGCTACAGCGAACCCTGCGCGGGCTATCAGCCGATCGGCACGGACTGAACCCCGCCGACCGCGCCCCAGCGCACTTCGATCGCGCGATCGTCGCGGGCCGGCACGAAACCCGGCGGCAGCTCGAGATCGAGCGTGGTGCGGCGCCCGTCGGCGACGACCGGCAGCACGAGTCGTTGGGCCCCGAACACCTCGAGCGCGGCGAACGCACCCGGCCGCACGCGGAAGGCGACGCGGACCGGCCAGCCGAACCGGGAGCGCGGCCGTAACGTGACGGCGCCCGCGGCGCCGGCCGCAGTCATGTCGACGATCAGCGTATTGCGCCGGAAGTACTGCGGGAAGGCGTTCACGGGCGCGTCGCCCACGGACTCGAACAGTAGCTCGTCGACGACCTCTGGCGCCGGCGCTGGCCGCGCCGCGAACGGCCAGCTCGGCCTGGGCAGGCCGAGGCTAGAGCAGCCCGCCATCAGCAAGGCGGACAGCGTCAGCAGGGCGATGCGAGGTCGCCACCGGGCGCTGGAACCGTGTCGTCTCATGCCGACACTCCCTGGACCGTTGTGCGTACCATAACCGTTGTGAGTGTACGAGAATCGGGGCCATGAAACCGCTGACTGCGTTCAATTTGCGGGGCTGGATCGACGAGCATCGATCGCTGCTCAAGCCGCCCGTCGGCAACAAGTGCCTGTTTCGTGACAGCGAGTTCATCATCATGGTGGTCGGCGGCCCGAACTCGCGCAAGGACTTCCACGTCGACCCGGGCGAGGAGTTCTTCTATCAGCTCGAAGGCGACATGCTGTTGCGCACCGTGCAGCAGGGGCGGATCGTCGATGTGCCGATCCGCGAGGGTGAGGTGCTGCTGCTGCCGCCGCGGGTACCGCATTCGCCGCAGCGCTATCCCGACACCGTCGGCCTGGTGGTCGAGCGGCAGCGGCGCGACGGCGAGCTGGACGCCTTTCAGTGGTATTGCGAGAGCTGCGCGGCGCTGCTCTACGAGGAGGAACTCGCGCTGACCGACATCGAGACGCAGTTTCCGCCGCTGTTCGAACGCTTCTACGGCAATCCCGACAACCTGCTCTGCCGCCACTGCGGTGCGAGGTTGGAGCGCCCGCGGTGAGCCTGACAGTGCGCTGGCGCGCACTCGGGCGCGATTGGCGCGCCTCGCTGGCGCGCCCGCGCAGCCTTGCGATTCCGCTGCGCTTCGATGCGCCGGGCCTGCGTCATTTCGGCGCGCCGCCGCCGACCAGCGCCCCATTGCGCATCGGCGACTTCACTGGCGACGTGCGCGACGGCGCAAGCTGCAACTGCACCACGCTGACCCTGACGCCGCATTGCCACGGCACCCATACCGAGTGCGTCGGGCACCTCACGGCCGAGCGCATCCACGTGCGCGAACTTGCGCCGCGCGGTCCGCTGCCGGCGCTCGTGCTGTCGACGCCGCTCGTCCGCGCGGCGGACAGCACCGAGACGACGCGCCCGCCGCCAGCGCCGTACGACGCGGTCGTCACCAGCGCCGCGCTGCGCGCGGCCCTGCGAGCCGTCGAGGAGCGACTGCGGGCCGCACGACCCCTGCCGAGAGACGAGCCGCCGCTGGCGATCGTGATCCGCACCCTGCCGAACGACACGGCGAAGCTGACGCGCGACTACTCCGACCGCTGCGCCCCGTTCCTGACGCTTGAGGCGGCCGAATGGCTGATCGCGCGGGGCACCCGGCATCTCGTCGTCGACCTTCCTTCGCTCGATCGCAGTCACGACGCGGGCGAGCTCGCCGTTCACCGCGCCTTCTTCGGTCTGCCTGCCCGAGGTGCCGGCGGAGCCACGGACGCCGCGCGCCGCGGATGCACCGTGACCGAACTCGCCTTCGTGCCCGACGCAGTCGCCGATGGCGTCGCGCTGCTGCAGCTGACGCTGCCGGAGATCGACGGCGATGCGGTACCGAGCGCGCCGCTGCTGTACGCGGCCGAGCCCGCATGAACCTGCCGGAGTCACTCGAGGCGGCACGCGCGCTCGACGCTGCGGATCCGCTGCCGCTCGGCGCCGAGAGCTTCGAGCGGCCGCTTGATCAGACCAGCCGGCCGCTCGCCTATCTGTGCGGTCACTCGCTCGGCCTGATGCCGCGCGCGGCGCGCGCGGCGGTGATCGCGGAGCTGGACGACTGGGCACGCCTCGGCGTCGAGGCGCATCACGACGCGCGCCGCCCGTGGATCGACTACGCCGACTTCGCCGTGGAGGGTCTCTGCGCGCTGACGGGCGCAAGACCGCACGAGGTCGTGGCCATGAACTCGCTGACGGTCAACCTGCATTTGATGCTGGCGAGCTTCTACCGCCCGCGCGGCAAACGGCGTCGCATCCTCATCGAGGCCGGCGCCTTCGCCTCCGACCGGCATGCGGTCGCCGCGCAGATCGCCTGGCACGGGCTCGATCCCGCCGAGGACCTCGTCGAAGTCGCGCCGGAGGGCGGCGCGGCGACGCTCGAGCCAGACGCGATCGACGCGGCGATCGAGCGCGAGGGCGAGAGGCTCGCGCTGGTGCTCTGGCCGGGAGTCCAGTACCGGACCGGCCAGGCCTTCGACTGCGCGCGGATCGCCCGCGCGGCGCATCGCGTCGGCGCGCTCGCGGGCTTCGACCATGCCCACGCGATCGGCAACCTGCCCCTGAACCTGCCGGCCGACGACGCCGACTTTGCGGTCTGGTGCAGCTACAAGTATCTCAACGCCGGACCTGGCGCGATCGGCGGCGCGTTCGTTCATGAGCGTCACGGACTCGAGCCGGGCGCGCTGCGTCTGGCTGGCTGGTGGGGCCACGAGCCGTCGACTCGCTTCCTGATGGGGCCGCGCTTCGCGCCCGCGCGCGGTGCCGCGGGCTGGGCGGTCAGCAATCCGCCCGTATTGTCAACCGCCCCGCTGCTGGCTTCCCTCGGGCTGTTCCGGCGCGCCGGCCTCGCGTCGCTGCGCGCACGCTCCATGCGCCTCACGGCGACGCTCGCCGGTCTGATCGGCGCGCGCTGCACCGGATCGGTTGCGCTGTTGACGCCGGACGATCCGGTGCGGCGCGGTTGCCAGCTCTCGTTGCGGTTTTCGCGGCCCGGCGAGGCGCGCCGCGTCCACGCAGCGCTGCGCCTCGCGGGTGTCGTCGGCGATCTGCGCGAACCCGACGTGCTGCGGCTCGCGCCGGTGCCGTTCTATAACGGCTACGAGGACCTCTGGCGCTGCGTGACCGCGCTCACCGCTGCCGTCGCGGAGCGGCAATGACGGCGCGGGCTTCCATTGTCACCGTCGTCGGCGCCGGCCTCGCCGGCACACTGCTTGCGATCCTGCTCGCACAACGCGGATACCGCGTGCGTCTGTTCGATCGACGCCCCGACCCCCGCCTGCACGAGGTCGAACGCGGTCGCTCGATCAACCTCGTGCTGGCGGCGCGCGGCCTGCGGGCACTCGAGGCCGCGGGGTTGAGCGCGCGCGTAGCCCCGCTGCTCGTCGAGGTGCGCGGCCGTGCGATCCACGACCGGCAGGGAACGCCGACGCTGCAGCCTTACGGCCAACCCGGCGAGGTGATTCACTCCGTCTCGCGCGCCGCGCTCAACCGCACGCTGGTGGAAATCGCGGCGGCCATGCCCGCCGTCGAACTGCGCTTCGGGCAGCAGTGTCTCGGCGTCGGCCCCGCCTACGACACGCTGCACTGGCGCGACCTGGCCTCGGGAGAGGCGTATTCGACGGCGCTGACGCCGACGATCGCGGCTGACGGCGCCGGCTCGGCGGTGCGGCAGAGTCTGGTCGCAAACGGCATCGTCCGCGCCAGCGAGGAGCGGCTCGATCACGACTACAAGGAACTGGCGATGCCAGCGTCAGCGGCTCAGGCGCTCGATCGCCATGCACTGCACATCTGGCCGCGTGGCGGGTTCATGCTGATCGCGCTGCCGAACACGGATGGCAGCTTCACCGCGACGCTGTTCCTTGCCCGCGACGGTGAGCAGAGCTTCGCGCGGCTGCATGACGCGGCGGCCGTGAGCGCGTTCTTCGAGCGGGAGTTCCCGAGCGCACTGCCTCACCTGCCGGCCCTGACGCAGCAGTTCGCGGCCAACCCGCAGGGCATGCTCGGCACGGTGCGCTGCGATCGCTGGCACCACCGCGGACAGGTGCTGCTGCTCGGGGATGCGGCCCACGCGATCGTGCCGTTCCATGGGCAGGGCATGAACTGTGCATTCGAGGACTGTGTCGAGCTCGTCGATCTGCTCGACGCTGCCACCGACTGGGAGACCGCATTCGCCGCCTTTGCGCACCGGCGCGCGCCGCAGGCGGCCGCCATTGCACAGATGGCGCTCGAGAACTATGTCGAGATGCGCGATACCGTTCGCGATCCGCACTTGCAGCGCCGCAAGCAGCTCGCGCTGGCGCTCGAACGTCGCCATCCGGGACGCTTCATTCCGCGCTACTCGATGGTCATGTTCCACGCCGAGATTCCCTACGCCGAGGCGCTGGAACGCGGCGCCATGCAGGAGCAGATCCTTGCCGAACTCGACACCGGTGGCCCGTTGGACGAGGCCTTGCTGGCGCGCGCCGACGCACTGATCGGCGCGCGGCTCGGTGCGCGCGCCGGCCGGTAGCGGCGACTCACGCTGACGCGCCGGGCGCGACGCGCTCGAGCGTGCGATAGGTCATCGCATAGGCGTGCCGCTCGTCGGCAGCGTGCACGCTGCGCTCGATTTCGCGCCACTCGCGCTCGTCGAGCAGCGGCAAGTGCGCGTCGCCGTCGATCTCGGCCTCCACGACAGTCAGATGAACGCGCCGGGCCCACGGCAGCGCGAGCGCATAGATCTCGGCGCCGCCAATGACCATAATCTCGGGCGCATCTCCCGCGGCGGCGAGCGCCGCTGGCCAGTCGCGGGCCAGGATCACGCCGTCGGGCAGCTGCGTCGCGCGCCGCGACAGCACGATGTTGCGGCGGCCCGGCAATGGCCGTCCGATCGACTCGAAGGTGCGACGCCCCATCACAATTGGCTTGCCCATGGTCAGCGCCCTGAAGCGCCGCAGGTCGTCCGGCAGGTGCCACGGCAAACGGTTGTCTCGGCCGATGACGCCAGTCGACGTCACCGCGACGATCAGTGTCACGCTCGGATCCACGCGGTTCGCTCCCGGCCGGGCCGAGGCGGCTGCGGCGCCCTCCTGTGATGGTAATCTCACTTCCAGCGTCCCGTGACGGCCCGATATGTCAGGTCTGTGAGTCATTGCCTGCGCCGCGCCCGCTCGACTGCGAACAATGTCATGCAAGCGGCACGACCTTGCCGCTGCGCCGAAGAGACTTCGCTCCCCGTGACCCGCCCATTCGAATCCCTGCTTCGAGCGCTCGTCGTGCTGCTTCCGCTGCTGGTTGCGACCCTCGCGGCGATACCGGCGGTCGCCCAGTCGCAGACGCCGATCAGCCGATCGCAGCGCTTCACCGGCAACATCAACTTCGTCGCCACGGGCGGCTCGCTGCGCGCCCAGCCTAACACGGGCAATGCCTGCGCCGTCGGCGCGACGAGCAGTCAGACGCTGTCGGGGATACCGGCGGGCACGAGTATCGTCGCCGCCTATCTCTATTGGGGCGGCTCGGCGACGACGAGCGGCGGCAGTCCGGTCGTCGACACATCGGTCACGCTGAACGGCGGTGCGGTTGCGGCCGCGCGTACGTTCACGGCTGTCTACAACAACGCCGGCACGTTGCTGCCGTTCTTCGGCGCCGTCGCCGACGTCACGAGCCGGGTCACGGGCAACGGGGTCTACACGTTCGGCGACCTGACGGTCAACACCGGTGCACCGCACTGTGCGGTCGCCGCGGTCGCCGCAGGCTGGGGCCTCGTCGTCATCTACTCGGGCCCGGGCGAGCGACTGCGCGCGATCAACGTGTTCGATGGCCTGCAGTTCTTTCGCGGCAATTCACTGACCCTGAACCCGGACGGTTTCCGGATCCCGACGACTGGCATCGATGGTCGCATCGCGGTGATCACCTGGGAGGGTGACCCGGGCAACTCGGGACCGCTGAATGGTTTCAGCGAGAGCCTGCGCTTCAACGGCACGCTGCTCGACGACGGGCTCGTGCCGACGGGCTCGGTTCCAGTCACTCAACAGTTCGACGGCACCGTCAATTCGCAAGGTGTGCTGACATCGTACGGCGCCGACGTCGACACCTACGACGTCTCGGCGCTGCTCACTCCCGGGCAGCAGTCGGCAACGACCGTCTATTCATCGGGCGGTGACCTCGTGCTGCTCGCGGCGCAGATCGTCAGCGCGACGAGCGACCCGCGTGTCGACCTCCAGGTCTCGAAGACGCCCGCCACGCCGTTCATCGTCGGCAGCAACGCGAGCTACACGATCTCGGTTACCAATGGAACCGCAAGCGGCAATGAGCGCGAGGACAATCCCGTCACGGTCATCGACGTGCTGCCGGCCGGCCTCACGTTCGTGTCGGCTGCGGGCACGGGCTGGTCCTGCAGCGCGAGCGGTCAGACGGTCACCTGCACGCGCCCGCCGGTGCTCGACCCCGGCGCGACCGCGCCTCCGCTGACATTGACCGTCGCGGTCGGCGCCGCGGCGTTTCCGTCGGTGACGAACACGGCAGCGGTGGCGAGCGCGAGCTTCGATTTCGACCTCGGCAACAACAGCAGTGCCGTGACGACGCCAGTGCTACGGCCGGATCTGTCGACCTCGACGAAGACCGTCGTCGACGTCAACGGTGGCGAGGTCGATCCCGGCGACGTGCTGCGCTACACCATCGCGCTGATCGAGATCGGCGGCGCCGCCGCGACCGGCGTCGACGTGCTCGACGACCTGCCGGGCAATACCACGGGCTTCACGCTCGTGAGCTTTCCTGCCGGGGCGACCAATGCGAGCACGCCCGGCGGCGGCGCCAACGGTGCGGGTCTGCTGGACCTGCGCGGCATCACAGTACCGGCGAACGGCACGGTCTCGATCGTCTTCGAGGTCACGGTGGCGACGACGACCTCGGTCGGCGCGACGATCGACAACCTCGCCACCGTCAGCCAGCCGAATGGGCCCGGAGCGTCGCCGGCGGCGCCCACGCTCGTGGTCTCGCCATCGCGGATACCAGGAGGGGGCCTCAAGCCGCTGTTCGTGCGCCGCGCGTCGACCGGCACGCTCGGCCTCTCGCGCCAGCCCGCCCCGGCCGCGGAAACATTCGAGGCCGTCCCTGGCGGCGGCAGCCGCACCTGGACGTTGACACCGCCACTGCAGCAACCGCTGTCGGTCACGGCGGGGAACATCCCGGTCAGACTGTATCTCTCGCGCAGCGGGGGCGGCAGCCGCACACTCGCCGTGACGCTGGCCAATGCAGGCGCCGGATTCAGCAGCAGCGTGACACAGACCGTCACGGTGACGACCTCGACGACGACACCGACGCTCGTGAACTTCGTGATTCCGAACCCGCTCGCGCGGACCTTTCCGGCCGGTTCGGTCTTCACGCTGACGGTGGCCCAGACCGCGCCCGCCGGCGGCACGACGCGCGTGCACCCTTTCGGCGCCGGCACGACCTGGACGCGCCACTCGCGCATCGAACTCGACGCGACGACTGTCATCAGCGTCGCCGACGTGCGCGCCTTCTCGGCACCTTTCCCAGGCGGCAGCGTCGCCTCGAGCTACGCACCCGGACAGAACCTTTGGATACGTGCGACCGTGACCGATCCGTTCGGCAGCTTCGACATCACCGGGGCTACCGTCTCGATCGTCGATGCCGCGGGCACGACCCGCGTGGCTTCCGCCGCGATGACGCTCGTCGATGACGATGGCGCCGCAACCCGCGTCTTCGAGTATCCATACACCTTGCCCGCAGACGCGCCCGTCGGCGGCTGGTCGCTGCGGGTGACGGCGACGGAGGGTACCGAGGGCCTGGTCACCGACACGGGTGTCGGGCCACTGCAGGTCGCGGTCCCGCCGCCGCAGCTGCGCGTGCAGAAAGCTTCCGAGGTGCTCAGCGATCCGGTCAACGGCACGGTCAATCCGCGCCGCATTCCCGGAGCCATCGTCCGCTATTCCGTGACGATCACCAACACCGGCTCCGGCGTCGTCGATGCCGACTCGCTCGTCATCACGGACGTCCTGCCTGCCGATACCGACCTTCAGGTCTCGCCGGCCGCGGCACCGGTCGTCGAGTTCGTGCAGGGCAGCCCGTCGAGCGGCCTCACGTTCTCGGCGGCGACCGGCGTCGGCTACTCGAGCCAGCCGTCCGGTCTCGCACCGTTCACGTACACGCCCTCACCCGACTCCGCGGGCTTCGACGCTGCCGTGCGCGGCATCCGGATCGCGCCGACGGGATCGATGGCCGGCAGCGGCGCAGCCGGCGATCCGTCGTTCACGGTGCGATTCCGCGTGCGGGTGCGCTGAACCGCTCAGTCGTCGCAGTCGCGGTGGCGTCGACGATCGTGCCAGCGGTCCCAGTGGCGCTCGTAGCGGCGCCCGTCGCGCCAGCCCTCGCGGTAGGCACCCTGATAGCGCAGCCACGGGCGATCCCAGTAGCCAAGGGCGCGGCCGTAGGGCGGCCCATAGCGATAGCGGTCGCGATAGTAGCCGTGGCGGTCACGGCGATCGTGATATCCCTGGTCGCGGTAGTCGATACCGAAACCGTACAGACCGCCGCGGTCGAGGTCGAGATAGATGCGCGCGCGCTCACCCGCCTCGGCCTCGAAGGCGGCCAGAGCGAGCACCGCGACGACAGCGATGGAACGAAGCATCAGGTCCTCCATTCCCGCGCGCCCATGCACGGGAGGCTGGAGTCAGGCTAGGCGCGCGCATCTGAACGCATCCTGAACGCCCGACCGGCGGCGACCGACCGGCCGGGGCCGCTCATCGCCTGCTCGCGCGACTGCCCTGCCGTACGCGGCGCTTCGCCGTCTTGCGGCGCGATCGCTTGGGCGGCCGCTTGGGCGGCCAGAGCATCGTGCCGCGGCACTTCGGCGAACCGCAGCGGCAGGCGAAGATCTCGTCGACGTTCGGTGGGTCGTCCGGCTCGCGGCCGATTTCGTAGTCGTAGCCGAGTTCCTCGCCCGGCTGGATCGTGCGCACCGCCTCGATGAACACGCGTCCCTTCTCGATCACCGACTCGCAATTGCCGTCGCAGCTGTGATTGATGAAGCGTGAGGCATTCCCGCCGACACCGGCGTCGATCACGGTGTTCCTGTCGACGATGAAGAGAAAGGTGTGATTGTCGTTGACGTCGTGATCCTCGTAGCGTCGATCGGCTTCCTCGTGCGTGAGTCGCTCGCCAACGTACTCGATGATGCGCGTGCCCTTGCGGATGCGCCGCGTCGCGAACACGCCCTTGCCATGGATACGCGAATTCCTGACGCGGATCATGGGTTCGCCCCGCCTGCTGCTCTTCGTCATGTTTCTCCTGCTGCTCTCGGCTCAGACCGCGACCGGTGCCTTGATCGCGGGGTGGTGCTGGTAGTTGCGGAACTCGAAGTCTTCATAGACGTAATCGAAGATCGACGGCGGGCGGCGCCGCAGCACGAGTTCGGGCAGCGGCAGCGGCGTGCGCGACAGCTGCAGGTCGGCCTGCTCGAGGTGATTGAGGTAGAGGTGACAGTCGCCACCTGTCCAGATGAACTCACCGGGAGCGAGGTCGCACTGCTGCGCGAGCATGTGGGTCAGCAGCGCGTACGAGGCAATGTTGAACGGCACACCGAGGAAGACGTCTGCGCTGCGCTGATAGAGCTGGCAGGACAGCCGCCCCTCGGCCACGTAGAACTGGAACAACGTATGGCAGGGCAGCAGCGCCATCTGGTCGAGTTCGCCGACGTTCCAGGCGCTGACGACGATGCGCCGCGAGTCCGGATTCGTGCGCAGTTGCCGGACCACCTCGGCGATCTGGTCGACTCGCGTTCCGTCGGGCCTGGGCCACGAGCGCCACTGCCGGCCGTAGACGGGTCCGAGCTCCCCGTCGGCGTCGGCCCATTCGTCCCAGATCGTGACGCCGTGCTCGCGCAGGTAACGGACGTTTGTCTCGCCGCGCAGGAACCAGAGCAGCTCGTGGACGACTGACTTGGTGTGGATCCTCTTGGTCGTCACGAGCGGAAAACCGGCAGCGAGGTCGAATCGCATCTGCCAGCCGAACACCGAGAGCGTGCCCGTGCCAGTGCGATCGGTCTTGCGCACGCCATGCTCGCGGACGTGACGCATGAGCTCGAGGTAGGCCTTCATGCGGCAGCGAAATTCCCCGAAGGTTCGCGACGCGCATACGCAACGTACAGCAAGGCGATGCCGGCGACGAGCAGCGGCAAGGACAGCACCTGTCCCATCGTCAGCCAGTCCCCGACGAGATAGCCGAGCTGGGCGTCCGGGACTCGCCAGAACTCGACCAGCGTGCGAGCGGATCCGTACAGCACGAGGAACAGGCCCGAGGCGGCGAGCCGCGGTCGCGGCGTCGAGGTGAACCACCAGAGCACCACGAACAGCACGAGACCCTCGAGCGCGGCCTCGTAGAGCTGCGTCGCATGCCTGACCACGCCGTTGACCTCGAAGCCCCAGGGAACGTCGGTCGCCTTGCCCCACAGCTCGCCGTTGATGAAGTTGCCGATCCGCCCGGCGAACAGGCCGATACCGGGCAACGGCGCCGCGAAATCGAACACGTCGGAGACGAAACGGCGGCGCCGACGCGCGAAGATCGCGCTGGCGACCAGCACTCCGGCGAGCCCGCCATGAAAGGACATGCCGCCCTCCCAGATGCGGAAGATGTACAGCAGGTCCTCGCGCCAGAACGTGCTGCCGTAGAAAAGCACGTAACCGATCCGGCCACCGAGGATCACGCCGAGCATCGCGAAGAAGATGAAATCGTCGACGTCTTCCGCCCTCCAGGTGGAGCCTGCAGCAGCGGCCCGTCGTCGGGCCAGCCACCACGCCGCGGCGAACCCGACCAGGTACATGATCCCGTACCAGTGGACCTGGATCGGTCCGAGCGAGAAAGCGATGGGATCGAAGCCCGGGTAGGTCAGCATTGCGCGCATTCTAAGACCTATCGCGAGGCTCCGCATGGCCGCGAGGCGCAGCGGCTGGCGATCCTCACTCTGGCGTCACGCGGCAGAAGAAGGCCTTGAGATAGCGGGTTTCGCTGATTGCCGGGTGGACAGGATGATCCGGCGCCTGTCCGCCGGTTTCGAGCAGCTGCACGAAGCGGCCGACGTGGCGCGCGGCGGCCTGTATCGAAGCGAGCAGCGCGTCCGCTTCGAGGTGAAAGGAACAGCTGCAGGAGACCAGCAGCCCTTCGTTGTTGAGCAGGCGCAGCGCGAGCTGATTGAGCCGCCGGTAGGCGGCCTGCCCCGCCGCGGCATCGCGACGGCGCTTGATGAATGCGGGCGGATCGAGCACCACGACGTCGAAACGGCGTTGCGCGTTTGCGAGCGCTTCGAGCGTTTCGAAGGCATCGCCGCGCAGGGTCTCGATGGCCAGGCCATTGGCGTTGGCATTGCGCCGTGCAAAATCGATGGCGCGCTGCGAACCGTCGACACAGGTCACCGCGCCGGCCCCGCCGACGGCCGCTGTGAGGCCCCACGCGCCCACGTAGCTGCAGACGTCGAGTACGCGAGCGCCGCGCGCGAGGTAGCGGAGCAGCCGGGACCGATTGCCCGCCTGATCGTAGAACCAGCCGGTCTTCTGACCATCGACGAGCGGTGCGCGGTACCGCAGCAGCAGATCGGACGCGGGCCGTTCCTGCACTTCGAGCTCGGCCGGAACTTCGCCCCAGGCCGCGCGGACCTCGCGCGGCAGCCGCTCGAGGTCACGCGCGCCCGTGTCGTTCTTCCAGATCAGCGCCACCGGAGCCAGCACGGCCGTGACGGCCTGCTCGACGGCCTCGCGCAGTGCCTCCATGCCGGCCGTGGCGATCTGGCCGACGACGATGTCGCCGAAGCGGTCGAGCACCAGGCCCGGCAGGCCGTCCGACTCCCCGAAACACCAGCGGTAATGCGGCGAGGGATACAGTCGCTCGCGCAGCGCGAGCGCGATGCGCAGCCGCCGCTCGAGCAGCGCCGCATCGACGGGCGTGTCCGGGCGCCGCGTCAGCAGCCGGGCGCAGATCAGCGTTGCCGGATTGACGTATGCGGTGCCGAGCGCCGCGCCGCGATCGGTGAGCACGCGCACGAGCTGCCCCGGCCGCAGCGCCGTGAGCGGCGTCGCGGCGGTGTCCACCTCATTGCTGAAGATCCAGAGGTGACCAGCACGCAGCCGACGGTCCTCGCCGCGCCGCAGCCGCAGCGACGGAAATTCTGAGGAAGTAGATGACACGGTCGCCGGGCAGCGCGCGAAGCTCAATCGGATATAGTCCTGTGCATTCTAACGCACCGATGCCTCCCCAATGCCGAACCGACTCGCGGATGCCACCAGCCCTTACCTGCTGCAGCACGCCGACAATCCGGTCGACTGGTATCCCTGGGGACGCGAGGCGCTCGAGTTGGCGAGGACGAGCGGCAGGCCGATCCTGCTCTCGATCGGCTATTCGGCCTGCCACTGGTGCCACGTGATGGCGCACGAATCGTTCGAGGATCCGGCCACTGCCGCGGTGATGAACAAACGATTCGTCAACATCAAGGTCGACCGTGAAGAGCGGCCCGACATCGACCGGATCTACCAGATCGCACATCAGATGCTCACTCAGCGCAGCGGCGGCTGGCCGCTGACGATGTTCCTTACGCACGATGACCAGCAGCCGTTCTTCGGGGGCACGTATTTCCCGGACGAAGCGCGCGGCGGCCTGCCGGCGTTCCGCGACGTGCTGCTGCGCGTGGCCGATTACTATCGCGAGCGGCAGACCGAGATTCGCGCGCAGAACGCTGCGCTCGCGCGGGCCCTCGCGGAGCTGATACCGCCGGCCGCAGATGCCGGCATGCCGCTCACCGCGGCGCCGCTCGAGGCGGCTGGCGCCGAGTGCGAGCGTCGCTTCGACCGAGAGTGGGGCGGCTTCGGCGCGGCGCCGAAGTTTCCGCACGCGGCCACGCTCGAGTGGCTGCTGCGCGCCTGGCGCCGCACGGCCGGCGAATCCGAGCCGGATCTGCACGCGCTCTGGATGGCGACGCTGACGCTCCAGCGCATGGGCGAAGGCGGGCTGTTCGACCAGCTCGGCGGCGGGTTCTTCCGCTATTCGGTCGACCGCTACTGGATGATTCCACACTTCGAGAAAATGCTGTGCGACAACGGCGCACTGCTCGGCTGTTATGCACAGGCTGCCGTTGCCACCGGCGAACCGCTGTTCGCCCGCGTCGCTGCGGAGACCGCCGACTGGCTGCTGTACGGGATGCAGGACCCCGAGGGTGGGTTTCACTCGAGCCTCGATGCCGATTCGGAGGGCGAGGAAGGTCGCTACTACCTCTGGCAGCGGGACGAGGTCCGCGCCCTGCTGACGGATCGGCGACAGTACGCGGCGTTCGCCGCCCGCTTCGGCCTCGATCGCGAAGCAAACTTCGAGGGTCACGCCTGGCACCTGCATGCTTGCCGCCCCGTTCAGCAGATCGCCGCGGGGCTGTCGCTCGAGCCCGAGGCGGCCGCAGCCCTGATCGACACGGCGCGCGCAACCCTGCGCGCAGCGCGCGCGCGTCGGTCGGCGCCCGCCTGCGACGACAAGCTGCTGACCGGCTGGAACGCGATCGCGATCCGCGCTCTGGCGCTCGCCGCGCGCGCGCTGCGGCGGGACGCGCTGGAGGCGGCAGCCACCGCAGCGCTGCAGCGGATCCGCCGCGACCTGTGGAGAGATGGCCGCCTGCTCGCGACCTGCCGCGGCGGGCGCGCGCAGCTGCCCGCCTATCTCGACGACCATGCGCTGCTGGCCGATGCGATTCTCGAACTCGCACAGCTGCGCTGGCGCAGCGACGAGACCGAGTTCGCACGGACGCTGCTCGAAGCGATGCTCGAACGGTTCGAGGACCGCGCAGGCGGGGGGTTCTTCTTCACCGCCGACGACCACGAGGGGCTGATTCATCGCAGCAAGAGCTTCGCCGACGAGGCGACACCGTCCGGCAACGGCATCGCCGCTCGGGCGCTGCTGCGCTGGGGATGGGTGCTTGGCGAGACCCGCTATCTCGCGTCAGCCGAGCGGACGCTGCGCGCGGGCTGGCGCCCTCTCGAGCGCTATCCGCTCGGCCACATCAGTCTGGCGACGGCGCTCGACGAGTACCTCGAGCCGCCGACGATCATCGTGCTGCGTGGCGAGGCGGCACCGCTCGCCCGCTGGCGGCAGGAACTCGACCGGCTCTGGGACCCCCGCCGGCTGATCCTCGCGATCCCGCCCGACGCCACCGCGCTGCCGGCGGCGCTGGCAGCCAAGCCGGCATACACCGGGCGCACGGTCGCTTACGTCTGCCGCGGTCAGAGCTGCTCGGCTCCGCTCGAGTCGCTGCAGGCACTCGTGCGCGACCTGCGGCTCAACCTCGGGGTGGAGCCGGATTCGCTCGCGACAGCAGGTCCGCGCTGATCTCCGCGACGCTCGCGCAGCCGGCAAGCGCCATCGCCACCGAAAGCTCGTGACGAAGCAGCTCGAGCACCCGACGCACACCGTGCTCTCCGCCTACCGTCAGGCCCCAGAGCACGGGCCGGCCGATCAGCACGGCCTGCGCGCCGAGCGCGAGCGCCCGCAGCACGTCGACGCCCCGACGGATGCCACCATCGACGAGCACCGCTGCGGATCCGTCGCCTTCGCCGCCCACCGCCGTGGCGACCGCCGGGAGCACATCGGCGGTCGCGGGCGATCCGTCGAGCTGCCGGCCACCATGGTTCGAGACAATCACGCCACGCGCACCGCAGCGCAGCGCCTCGCGCGCGTCATCGGGCCGGACGACGCCCTTGACGAGCACCGGCAGTCGCGACCGCGCCGCAAGCCACTCGAGGTCCCGCCAGCTCAGCGAGGGATCGAACATCCGGTTCAGGTAGCCCATGAAGCCGCCGTCGCCCGTTCGCGGCTGCGAGTACTCGCTTCCGGCTGCCGCGAGGTTGCTCATCGGTAGATCGCTCGGATAACTGAATGCGTTGCGGATGTCGCGCTCGCGCCGCCCCGCGATCGGCGCATCGACGGTCAACGCGATGGCGCGGCAACCGGCCGCCTCGGCACGCCGGACGAGATCGAGCGTGATGCCCCGATCCCGGTAGACATAGAGCTGAAACCACAGACCGGCCGTGGCCGCCCGGCTGACCTCCTCCATCGGGCAGTTGGAAAGCGTCGAGAGAACCATGGTCGTGCCGGTGGCGGCCGCAGCGCGTGCCGTCGCGAGTTCGCCGTCGTCGTGCGCCATGCGGTGATAGGCCGTTGGCGCGAGCAGCACCGGCCACTCCAGCGTCTCTCCCAGCAGACGCGTGCGCAGCGAGCGCTCGGCGACGTCGCGCAGCACTCGGTAGTGGACCAGCCACTGCGACCACGCGCGCCGGTTCGCCACGAGCGTCTGTTCGTCCTCGGCCCCGCCGGCGTAATAGCCGCGCGGCCCGGCCGCAAGGCGCGGCAAGGCCGCACGCTCGAAGTCGTCTAGATTGATCAGTTCGTCCAACTCAGTGCCCCGCGCCGAGCGCCGCGACGAGGCGCGCACGCAAGACGGCGTCGCGCCGTGGATCGAAGCGCGGCGCGGCAGCCCAGTCGTAGGCCCAGGGTTGGGCCGAGCGCAGGGGCTCGGCCTCGTCGGCGTGACGCGGGATCACGTGGGCGTGCAGCGCCGGCTCGACGTTGCCGAACAGCGCGTAGTTGATGCGCACCGCACCCGTGGCCTCGAGAACGGCATCGCCAAGACGCGCCATGTCGCCGAGGAATGCGGCGCGCGCGGCGTGTGGCAGGGCGTTGAGATGCGGAACCACGGGATCGGGCAGCAGAAGGCAGTAGCCGCGCAGGAACTGCTGCTCACCGAAAACCGCCCAGCCGGAGGGCAGCCGGGCGATCGCGGTCGGGTCCTCGCCTGCGCGCAGCGCCTCCACGCGTCGATGGATCGCCGTGCTCACGATGGGCTCCGGAAGATGAAGTAAGCCGCCCCCACCATGCACAGCGCCGCCCAGAGATAGTCGAGCTTGAGGGGCTGGCGCATGTAGAACACCGCGAACGGTACGAAGACCGATAGCGTGATGACTTCCTGGAGGATCTTGAGCTGGCCCAGCGACAACGCCGTGTGGCCGATCCGGTTGGCGGGCACCTGCAGCAGGTATTCGAACAGCGCGATGCCCCAACTCGCCAGCGCCGCGATCCACCACGGTCGGTCGTTGAGATCCTTGAGGTGCGCGTACCAGGCGAACGTCATGAACGCGTTCGAGGGGATGAGCAGACCGACGGTGGTGGCGACGACGGGCATGCGGGGCTCGCTGGGACGGAGACAGCACGATTCTAGCGTGTCAGCACCCAGGTGCCGCCGAGGGTCGGATCGCGGTGCCGGCGAACCGCGAAAGGCAGACTGTCGAGCGTGCTGCAATGGTCGAAGTCCGATTCGGGTGCCCAGCTCGCGGCCGGATCGAAGAACTTCGCCGCTGCGGGCGCCGCGCGCAGTCGCCCGCGCAGCTCGGCGGCGTCAGTGACAGGGCGATCGGCGAGCCTCGCGGCGAACCACTGCGTACAGAGGTCGTCCTCGACGCAGCGTTCGCGCGCCCGCTGTCCCATGGCGACCAGCCACACTTCCTCAGGCCGCAGCGCGCGCACCGCCGCGACGGTCGCCGACAGATTCACGAAGGCGCCGGTGAAGACCGTCTCGGCCTTCGCCGCGGCGAGACCCTGAGTGCCGGCATGCGTCGTGTGGATCAGCGTGCGTCCCTCGAGCGGCAGTGCCAGCACCTCGGTCGGCGAATTGCCGGCGTCGAAGCCCGGCAGCGGCCGGCCATACCGCTCGCCGATCAGCCACCAGTCGGGGTGGGTCCGCTTGAGATCCCACGCACTCTCGACGGCTGCCAACGGCACGACCCGGGATGCACCGGCAGCGAGCGCGTGCGCGATCACGGAGCAGGCACGGAAGACGTCGATGATGACCGCGACACCGCGCGCACGGAGCGCTCCTTCGAGATGATGGACGATTCGAACCTGCATCGGCCCAGCTTAACTCCCGCGCCGGGCGCGCGACGCGGACGGTTAGAATGTACCCGATGAAACGTGCGCACATCGCGCTGCTGCTCGCGTTGCTCGGCCACGCTCCGCTGCCTCTTGCGGCGTCGCCGCGCTGGTTCGAGGGAACCCAGCCGACACGGGCCGCAGCGAATCTGCTCGCGGAGATGCGCGCTGCCGAGAGCCGCGGGCTCGTCTCGAGCGATTACCGCGCCAACGAACTCGCGGTTGCGATCGCGCGGCTGCGTCCCGACGCGGACCCGTCGGCGTTGGCGCGGCTCGATGCTGCATTCGACGCTGCCGCGGCACGCTTCATCGCCGATCTGCACGCCGGCCGCGTGTCGCCGCGCGCGGCCGGGCATGACCTCGCCGTGCCGCATGCCGCACTCGACCTGCAGGCAGCGCTCGGCGCGCTCGCCTCGACTTCGGACACCGGCGCGGTGCTCGACGACTATGAACCGGCACTGCGCCACTACCACCTCCTGAAGCAGGCCCTGCAACGCTACCGCGAGCTGGCGCTTGAGCCGCAGCTCACCGCGCTGCCGCCTCTGGGCCGGCGCAGCATCAAGCCGGACGAATCCTGGGAGGGCTTGCCAGGGTTGCGCCGGCTGCTCACTGCGCTCGGTGATCTGCCGCCTGGTCCTGCGCCGCCCGGCGCCGAACCGCTGGAGCTCGATCCGCAGACGGTCACGGCGCTGCGGCGTTTCCAGAGACGACATGGTCTCGAGGTCGACGGCGCGATCGGCGCGCGCACCTACGCAGCCTTGACTCGCCCGCTCGCGGATCGGGTACGGCAAATCGAGCTGTCGCCCGAGCGCGCCCGCTGGCTGCCACCGCGGCTCGACTCGCCGCCCATCATCGTCAACATCCCGCAGTTCAGGCTGTTCGCGTTCTACACGACCGAGGACCGCGAGGACGCGATGCTGCAGATGGACGTGATCGTCGGACGTACGGCTCCCACCCACCGCACGCCGGTGTTCGCGGCCGACATGCGCTACGTCGTGATGCGTCCGTACTGGGACGTGCCGCCGTCGATCGTACGCGCGGAGTTCCTCGGTCGTTTGCGCGCCGACCCCGGTTGGGTCGCGCGCAACGGCTACGAGATCGTCGCGGGACCCGGGGACGATGCGCGCGTCGTTGCGCCGACCGCCGAAGCCGTCGAGGCGCTCGCGCGCGGCACACCGCGGTTGCGCCAGAAGCCGGGCCCGGACAATGCCCTTGGACTCACCAAGTTCATGTTCCCGAACCGGCACAACGTCTATCTGCACGGCACGCCGGCGCAGTCGCTGTTCGCGCAGGCACGGCGTACGTTCAGCCATGGCTGCATCCGCGTCGCCGACCCGGTCGCTCTCGCGGAGTTCGTGCTGCGAGACGATCCGAAGTGGACGCGCGCGGCCATCGTCGCCGCACAGCAGGCCGGCGGTCCCCAGCGAATCAACCTTTCGAAGCCGATACGGGTGATGGTGATCTACGCGACCGCACTCGCGACGGAGTCGGGCGACGTGCTGTTCTTCGAGGACATCTACGGCCATGACGAGCGGCTGCTGCGGCAGCTCCTTGCACGCGCGCCGCTGCCGCCGCCAGTCTGAGCGGCACGCTAGGCCCGTTCAGCCGGCCCAGCTGCGAACGCGGCCGGTGTCGAGGTGGACGAAGTCCGAACGGCGGTAGTAGCCCACGCCACCGCGGGCAGCGGCCAGCGCCAGATCGCGGAGCGTCGCGCAGGGAACCCCACGCAACCGGACGTCGATGGCCCGGCCATCCATGTGCAGGCTGCGGCGCGAGACACCACTGCTGGCGCTGGCGAGGAGTGCGTTGGTGGTCGGCGACCGATACCCCGAGATGATCTCGTAGCGCGGCTCGACGCCGGCGGCCTCTGCGAGGTCGGCGAGCCGATCGAACAGCGACACGTCGATCGGATGCGTCTCGTTGGCGCGATGGTCGCGCAGCAGCCAGTTGAGCCTGTCGACGGCCGCCGCCGCGTAGCCGGTCGCGACCCGGTAGGCCACGGCACGCTGCTCACCAGTATGCGTATTGCGCAGTTCGAGCCAGCGCTCATGCAGCGCGCCAGCGCGCGCGCGGTGCGGCACGAAGGCCACGGCGAGAGCTGCGGCGGAGACGGTCAGGAGGCGACGTCGCGTCAGCGGGACGCCCGGGGGATTCGCGACGGTCATCGCTGGGATCGTCTCAGACCAAAGGGCGGCGTGACAACTCCGATCCGACTGACTGCGCAGAAGTTCCCTCAGAATCCGACCGGGATCACGCTTCCGGTGTCCCCGGGACGGGTGTTGACCGACACGACCTGGGCCCTCGGGAAGAAATTGAACTCCGATGCGCTCGCCCAGGTGTACGCCCCCATCGCCCGCCCGACGATCAGGTCGCCCGCCTGCAGTTCCGGCAGCATCAGGTTCTCGGCGATCACGTCGATGCTGTCGCAGGTAGGACCCGCGAGCACCGAGGGCAGCCGCTCGTCGCCACTCTTGAGCGCCTCGACCGGATAGCGCGCGTGGTCGAACATCTGGCCGCTGTAGCTGCCATACAGACCGTCGTCAAGGTAGTACCACCAATGGCCTTCGCGGCGCGCGCGGCCCATCACGGACGCAACGCCGATCGCGGCCGGCCCGACAATGAAGCGGCCGGGCTCAGCGATGATGCGGATGCGCCTCGGCAGCGCGGCGAGCGCGGCCCGGATCGGGGCGCAGAAGCGCTGGATCGCCGGGGCACGCTGGCCGTAATCGATGGGGAAGCCGCCGCCGATGTCGAGCGTGTCGAAGAGGCCGAGCCGCTCGCGGCGCGCGGCCGCCATCAGCTGACCGCACGACTCGATCGCCTCGACGTGCTTGCCGGGGTCCGCGGCCTGCGAGCCGACGTGGAACGACAGGCCGCGCACGCGCACGCCAATACGCTTCGCGAAGCGGGCCAGCGCGAGCAGGTCCTCGGGATCGCAGCCGAATTTGCGCGACAAGTCACAGACGGCGCCAGGACTGCGGAACGAGACCCTCAGCAGCGTTTCGGTCTGGTCGCGGTAGCGTTCGAACTTCCGCAATTCGTCGGGGTTATCGGCGACGAAGGTCCGCACGCCACGCGCGAGCGCCGCCGTGATGTCGACGTCGCGCTTGATCGGGTGCGTGTGGATGCAGCGGGCCGGATCGACGCCGAGCCGGGTGACCAGTTCGACTTCGCCAGTCGTCGCCAGATCGAGGAAGCCACCGAGCCCGACGATGGTCTCGACGACGGCCGGGTGTGGCAGCGGCTTGAGCGCGTAGTGCAGGTCGACTCCCGGCAGCGCGCGACGCAGCGCGCGGTACTGGCGCCGCACGCGCTCGCAGTCGACGATCAGCAGCGGGGAGCCGAATTCGGCGACCAGCCGCCGGATGTGGTGCTCCTCGAACGGATCGATCCAGCGCGGCGTGCGCCGGTCGCTCAAGGCAGTTCTTCCATCACGGTCGTCGGCGCGCTTGCGCGCGCGAGGCGGTCGCGGACGGCGGCCCAGGGCAGACCGTCGGGCACTTCCTCGACGAGGATGGCGGCTGCTCCGGCCTTGTCGAGCGAACGCAGGTTCGCGTAGAGGTCGTGCTGGTAGACATCGGCCCGGCGGCCCGCATTGATCCACGTGACATTCGCGCGCGCGAGCCGCGGCGGCCGCTGGGCGAGCACGGCCACCCGATGCTGCGCCGCCAGCAGCTCTTCGATACGCGGCTCGAGCTCGGGCGTGGAGACGATCACGACGCGGGTCTGGGGTGCATAGTGCTGCAAGGTGGAGCCGGGCGTGCGCGGGGTACCGGGCGCAGGTCCGACCTCGATGTCCGGTAGCAGCTCGCGGAGCTGATCGATACGGACGGCTCCGGGCCGCAACAGTCGCGGCGGCGCGTCGACCAGCGACACGATCGTCGATTCGAGGCCGATCGTCGACTCGCCGCCGTCGAGGATCACGCTGACGACGTCGCCGAGTTCCTCGCGGACGTGTTCGGCGCGCGTCGGCGAGAGACGCCCGTAGCGGTTGGCCGACGGCGCAGCGATGCCGCCGCCGAAGGCTGTCAGCAGCTGCAGTGCCATCGGGTGCGACGGAATGCGGACCGCAATGGTGTCCTGTCCGCCGGTCAGCACCTCGGACACCTCGGGATTGCGCTTGAGCACGAGCGTCAGCGGCCCCGGCCAGAATCGGTCGGCCAGCACGTCGACCTGCGGGGGTATTTCGCGGGCCCAGCGCGGCAGGAAGCGGATCGAATCGAGATGCAGGATCAGCGGGTGGCTGGCGGGACGGCGCTTGGCCTCGAAGATGCGGCGCAGCGCCGAAGGGTCGCGCGCGTTCGCGCCGAGGCCGTAGACGGTCTCGGTCGGGAAAGCCACGAGTTCGCCGTTCCGCAACGCGGTGACGGCTGCCTCGAGCTCCTGCTGCGTGGCGCGACGCAAGCGAGTCATCCAGTCATTCTAGCAACTGCATCGGTGGCGCGGTTTCGACGAGGTCCTGCGCGAGCGCTGCGATGCTGAGCGGCGCACAGCCCTCCGCCTTGTTGTTGACGATGACCAGCGCCTCCTCGCCTCGCGACAGCGCGGCCGCGACACAGTCCAGGATCTCACGACGCGTAGCGGGGTCGGGGTCGACGAGGCGATCGAAAGGCGCGTAGCGACCGCGGGCCTCCTCGTACGTCCGGCCGCGCTCGAGCAGCCAACGGATCAGCAGCGGGCTACGCGTCGGGGCGGCGAGCTGCGCCATCAGCCTCGGCAGGCGCGGATGGTCGCTGTAGCCATGCACGGCGCCCGTGTCCGCGAGCAGCGCCTCGTAGTCGGGTCCCAGCATGGCCGCGTCGCGCCACTCGATGGCCCAGGTCACCCCGGCCGGCATCGCGCGCAGGAAGCCGTGCAGGCGCGCGAGCAACCGGCCGCGCTCGCGCAGCAGCGCGGAGGGCAGCGGCGAGAACTGCAGCACGATCACTCCGAGACGCTCGCCGAGTCCCTCGACAGCGGGCGCCAGAACCTGCCGCTGCGCATAAGCGGCGTCGAGGAATGCCGCAGGCGCGCGCTCGAGGAACGCGGGCCGGCGCATCCCGGGTGGCACGGTCAAGGCCGCATGCGCCTTGACGACGAAGCGGAAATCGCCGGGCACCGCAGCGGCGAAACTGGCCCATTCCTCGCGCTGCAGCGGCGCATAGAATCCCCGGTCGACCCCGACTGTCCGCAACAGCGGATGACGCGCATAGGCGCGCAGCCCATGTCGCGCGAGCTCGGCCTCACGATAGTGACGTGCGTAGACCAGTCCGCGCCAGCCGGGAAACGACCAGCTCGAGGTGCCCATGCGCAGCGCACGCGGCAGTCGCGCCGCGAGCGCGCCGAGCGCCGGCTGTGGCGCGTGTTCGACGCCTTCGTCGGGGCGCAGGCCGTCGAACAGGTCCTGTTGCGGGTCGGGGCGGCTCACGGTTGCGGTGTGCGCCCACGCTATTCCAGATCGCGGCGTTCCCAGCCATCGGCGCCGCGCCGCAGCTCCGAGGCGGGCCAGTAGTGTCGATCCAGCTTCAGCGTGATGACGTCCTGTGCGTTGTTCCAGTTCACGGTGCGCAGGCGCACCGACGAGCGATCCGGGCGACCCGTCACCACGCGCAGGAAGGCGTCGAGATCGGGCGTGGCGACACCATCGACCTCGACGATGCGCCGGCCCGGCGACAGGCCGTGGCGGGTCGCGGGTGAGCCATAGGCGAAATAGCCCACATAGACACCCTCGGGCGGCATGCCACGTTGCGCGAGCATCGCACGGTGCGGCGCATGCAGCGTGGCGCCCGCCCAGAGCACCACGCGGTCGAGGTCGCGCCCCGTCAGGGGCACCGTCGGCACCTCGACGGTCAGCTCGGCGCTCTCGCGCCAGACCGTAACCGACACACTCGGCCGGTCCGCGACCGCCCGCTCGACGTCACGAAATCCCGTGACGACCGCGCCGTCGATCGCGAGCACGAGGTCACCCTGACGCAGCAGGCGCTGGGCCGGCGAGCCGCCGACGAGCCGCGTCACGCTGAGCAGCTGACGGTCGTCGGGCCGCGCAGCCGCGATCCGCCTGAGCCACTCGTCCGGCAGACCGAGACGCCGCGCGATGGCGAGCGGCGTCCGCGCGAACTCGGCTTCCAGCGAGTGCAGCGGTCGACCACTCCTGGCCCGCTCCAGCATGTCCACGACGAGATCGATCGCGACGCCGCGGCTCGTCTGCTGCATCTCGCGCCCGCTCTCGAAGGCGAAACTCGACCACATGGCGATGACCCCGCCGTCGCGGTCGACGAGAACGCCATCGTCGACGCCGGCGGCCGTCGTCAGCGTCGCGACCTCGAGATTGGCGTCGCGGAACTGCATGGTTCGCGACAACGGCAGGGCGAGCGGTGCCACATCGCCGATCTGCGTCGCACGGACCCTGATCTCGCCGTCCCGACCGAGGCCGACCACCCAGACGTCCTGACCCGGGCGCAAAGGCTGCGGCGCGAGTCGGGCGGCGCGCACGGGCGTGTCGCCGATCAGGGCCGGATCGAAACGCACGAGCGCGAGATTGTGCAGCGGATGGAGGTACTCGACGCGCCCCGGTACCTCCACGGTGCCGGCGAAAGTCAGGCGCACGTCGCCGATCGGCACGGGTACGGTGTTGCGGTCGACGACGACGAGCCCGCGCGCCGCGTCGACGAGCAGTCCGGTGCCGTAGTAGTTGCGTTCAGTGACACCGGCCACCGAGTACGGAATGTCGAAGCCGACCCCCACCAGAGACGGCGCGAGACGCGCGGCACGGCGATCCGCCGGTCGGCTGAAGGTCGTGCTGGCGGGTGCCGGCTGCGGTGCCGGCGCCGCCTCGGGCAGCGTCTGGCAGTCCCAGACGCCGCTCGAGTCGTTGCGCTGGCAACGGCGGGCCGCGAACCAGCGCCGGTCGATCCGGACCGAGCGCAGCTGCGAACCGTTCGGATCGTCGAGCGTCGTGTAGCGCACCGCGATCCGCGTGCCGTCGCCAAGCGCAGCGACCCGTGCGATGAACGCGTCGAGATCATTGACTTCCGCCCCATCGACGGTGCGGATCACGGCGCCGCGTGGCACGCCGGCGGCGCCCAGCGCATAGCCCGGATTGGCGACGTAGACGCCACGCACCGGCACGTTCAAATGTCGGGCCTGCTGCCAGGAGAGCGTGTGCAGGGTGCCGTCGCCGAACTCGAGGTAGGCATCCGGCGTGATCGCGTGCAGATCACCGACGGTCAGGCGGGCACGAACCGGAACGCCGCCGCGCATGAGCTCGAGTTCGATGCTGCGCCCCACGCCGTCGTCCAGCACGGCCGCCAGCGGCTCGAACTGCGTGACGTAGCGGCCATCGATTCGCAGCAGGACGTCGCCGGGCCTGAGCACGGCGGCCGCCTCCGAGCCCGGCTGGACGTCCGCCACCACGAGCATCCCCGTGTAGTCGGGGAACTGCCTGCGCACCACCGCCTCCGTATCGCCGTCGAGCCCCAGCCTCCGCAGCTCGTCGAAAGGCGCGTAGGTGAACACGGTCTGCAGCGTGCCCCGCGTCACCGGCTTGCCCGCCTGGATCAGCTCGAGCGCGCGCTTCACGCGACCGAGCGGCAGGTAGAAGCTCGAGGCCGCGCTGGTCGCCCCGCCGGCGTTCAGGCCGACCACACGCCCGAGTATGTCGACGACCGGCGAGCCCGACGAGCCGCCGGACGTGCCGGAGGCCGCCTGCAGGTAGAAGGTGTTGAAGTCGTTGTACTTGCCGACACCGTAGTTCGGCGCCAGCCGGTCGAGCTTGGCGAGCGTGCCCTGCAGGATGGAGAGCTGCTCGCCGGCATTATTGCCGATCACGCGGATCTCGCGCCCGATCTGCGCGCCCTCCGGATATAGCGGCAGCGCCGCCGGGCGGATGAAGCGCAGCCTCGACGGATCGTATCGATAGAAGCCGAAGTCGTGCACCGGGTCGCGGTAGACGGGATAAAGCTGTACCTCCTCGCGGTTGAGGAAGATGGCCTCGGCGGTCACCGGCCCCGGCGTGACGACATGCCGGTTCGTGAGGATCAGGCCGCGCTCGGCATCGACGACGAAACCGGTCGCCTGCGTCGAGGTATTCCACTCGGTGTCGAACGCGCGTGTCTGGTCGATCTTGATCGCGACGACACTGCCCGCGATGCGCTCGAGCGTACTCGCCCAGTCCGGTGCCGCGCGGGCGGTGGCGTCCGTCCGCGACGCTGCACCGGGCGGCTGCTGCGCGGGCGCCGGCAGCGCGAGCAGGCCCAGTGCGGCGAGGCTCATTCCAGCCAGCGCGAGTCGCCGGCAGGGTGTCGGGTTCGCGCGAGTCCGTCCGCCCATCATTTCCCGCCTACAACGAGATGCCGAAAGTGTCGCGATAGCGGGCAACGAAGTCCGCGAACCCGATGCGATGATTCTGCGTGCCATGCTGTTCGATCTTGATCGCACCCATCAGCGAGGCGACGCGCCCCGTGGTCGGCCAGTCGAGTCCGCGCTGCAGACCGAACAGCAGCCCCGCGCGGTAGGCGTCACCACATCCTGTCGGGTCGGCAATCCGCTCCGGGCGGGCCACCGGGATGTCTATCCGCCGCCCGTCCGTGTAGATGTGCGAGCCCTGCCCGCCGCGCGTGACGATCAGTGCCCTGACGCGCGCAGCGATCTGCTCGAGCGACATCCCCGTGCGCTCGCAAAGCAGACCGCCCTCGTAGTCGTTGACCGCGACCCAGCTCGCCAGATCGATGAATCGGACGAGCTCTGCGCCGTCGAACAGCGGCAAGCCCTGGCCCGGGTCGAAGATGAACGGGATCCCCGCCGCCGCGAACTGCTCGGCATGCTGGATCATGCCCTCGCGATTCTCGGGCGCGACGATACCGAGCTTGATACCGGCATCGGTCGGCACGACGTTGATCTGCGCGCGGTTCATCGCCCCCGGGTGGAACGCGGTGATCTGATTGTTGTCGGCATCGGTCGTGATGTAGGCCTGCGGGGTGTATTCGTCGTCGAGCTGGCGGATGAATTCGGTCGACAGTCCGCAGTCGGCCATCCAGGCCCGATACGGCGCGAAGTCCATGCCGACCGCAGCCATGATGCGGCCATCGCCGCCGAGCAGCTTGAGGTTATAGCCGATGTTGCCGGCACAACCGCCGAAGTTCTTGCGCAGGCCGGGCACGAGGAACGACACGTTCAGCATGTGGATCCGGTCGGCGAGGATGTGGTCCTTGAATCGACCCTCGAAGACCATCACGGTGTCGTAGGCGACGGAACCACAGATCAGGGCGGTCATGGAGCACTCCGCGGCACAGGACTAAGGTTGCACATCACGGGCGGTCGAGCAGGACCAGCAGCCACACCGCGCCGAGCAGGACGAAAGAAAGCATCACCGCGGCGGAGCCGATGTCCTTGGCCAGGCCCGAGAGCTGATGACGCTCCATGCCGATCCGGTCGACGGTCGCCTCGATCGCACTGTTTAGCAGTTCGACGATCAGCACGAGAAGCATCGGCGCGATCAGCAGCGCGCGTTCGATGCCGGTCTCGCCGAACCACAGGCCTAGCGGGATCACGACCAGCGCCAGCGCGAGCTCCTGACGGAACGCTGCCTCTTCGCGAAAGGCGCCGCGAAAGCCCCTCCAGCTGTTGCCGAAGGCGCGCAGCAAGCGCGTCGCACCGCTAGGCTTGAGTCGGTCGATCGGGGATGTCACGCCCTGCAGTGTAACCCGGACGCACACGCCACCGCCGGGATCAGGCGGTGCCCTTCCAGGTCAGATCGAGCTGCTTCGCGGCGCGCACGTCGTCGAGCCTGCGCACCGGCATCGTGTGCGGCGCCGACTTGACCATATCCGGCTGTTGCCGCGCCTCCTCGAGGATGGCGGCCATCGCGGCGACGAACCGGTCGAGCGTCTGCTTGCTCTCGGTCTCGGTCGGCTCGATCAGCAGGCACTCGGGCACCAGCAGCGGGAAGTAGGTTGTCGGCGCGTGGAAACCGTAGTCGAGCAGACGCTTCGCGACGTCCATCGCCGAGATATCGAGCTCGCGCGCCTCGCGTCTGAGCGTGACGATGAACTCATGGCTTGCGCGACGGGAAGGGTAGGCGATCTCGTAGCCGAGCTCACGGAGCCGCGCGAGCACGTAGTTCGCATTGAGCGTCGCGTACTCGCCCACGCGGCTCATGCCATCGCGCCCGAGCATGCGCATGTAGACGTAGGCACGCAGCAGCACGCCGGCGTTGCCCATGAAGGCTGACAGACGACCGATCGACTGCGGCAGATCACGCTCGGTGAGCCAGCGATACACGGCGGCTTCACGGCCCGCATCCCGACCGACGATGGGGATCGGCAGGAACGGCAGCAGCCGCTCGCCTACGCCGACCGCTCCTGCGCCGGGTCCGCCGCCGCCGTGAGGGGTCGAGAAGGTCTTGTGCAGGTTCATGTGAATCACATCGAAGCCCATGTCGCCCGGGCGCACCTTGCCGAGAATCGCGTTGAGATTGGCGCCGTCGTAGTAGAGCAGCCCGCCGGCTCCGTGGACGATGCGTGCGACAGCCTCGATCTTGCGTTCGAACACGCCCAGCGTCGACGGATTGGTCAGCATGATGCCGGCGGTGTTCGGGCCGACGACGGCCTCGAGCGCCTCGAGGTCGACATCGCCCTCGGCGTCGACAGGGATCTCACGGACGACGCAACCGCACATCGTCGCGGTGGCCGGATTGGTACCGTGCGCGGCCTCGGGCACGATGATCTCGTTGCGCGCGAGATCGCCACGCGCACGGTGGTAGGCGCGGATCATCGCCACGCCGGCGAACTCACCCTGCGCGCCTGCCATCGGCGTCAGCGAGATGCCACGCATGCCGGTCACCTCCTTGAGCATCTCCTGCAGCTCGAACATGCAGGCGAGAAAGCCCTGCCCCTGTGACTCGGGCGCAAGCGGATGGCGGCCCAGGAACTCGGGCAGCATCGCGTACTGATTGCAGGCCTTCGGGTTGTACTTCATCGTGCACGACCCGAGCGGATAGAAGTGCGTGTCGATCGAGAAGTTCAGCTGCGACAGTCGCGTGAAATGCCGCACTGCCTCGAGCTCGCTGACCTCGGGCAGCAGTGGCCTGGAGCGCCGGCGCAAGGCCTCGGGAATGTCGCCGACGTCGCCCTCTCCGCCCGGCCACTGGCCGAAGGCGCCACGCCCGGGCCGCGAGTACTCGAAGATCACCTGTTCCCTGCCGTGGATCATCTCGATGCTCCTCAGGCGGCCTGCGCGCGCCGCAGCGTCTCGCCGAGCAGCGCCGCGTAGCGTTCGATGTCAGCGCTCGTCTTGGTCTCGGTCGCGCAGACGAGCAGCGCGGGCCCGAGTTCGGGGTAGTGGTCGGCGAGGTCGAGTCCACCGAGCACACCCTGCTGCTCGAGTTCGCGCAGCACCGGGGCGACCGGCCGGTCGAATTGGACGACCGCCTCGTGGAAGCGCGGCGCACTGAATGCGGCACGCACGCCCTTGATACGCGTCAGCGCGGATACCAGTTCCTGCGTGCGCTGATGAGATACCGAGGCCACTCGGGCGAGTCCGGTGGGACCCATCAGCGAGAGGTAGATCGTCGCCGCCGTCATCAGCAGGCCCTGGTTGGTGCAGATGTTCGAGGTCGCCTTGCCGCGACGGATGTGCTGCTCGCGCGCTTGCAGCGTCAGCGTGAAGCCTTCCTTGCCGCCCGCGTCGACGGTTCGGCCGACGATGCGGCCGGGCATGGAGCGGACATACTCCATGCGCGTCGTCATGAAACCGAAATACGGTCCGCCGGACGACAGCGGGACGCCGAGCGGCTGTCCGTCGCCGACGACGATGTCGGCGCCCTGCGTTCCCCACTCTCCGGGCGGCTTCAGCAACGCCAGCGACGTCGGATTGACCACCGCGATCACGAGCGCACCGTGCGCGTGCGCCCAGTCGGTCAGGTCGTCGACGTCCTCGAGCGTGCCGAAGAAGTTCGGCTGCTGGATCACGAGCGCCGTGACGTCCTCGCCTGCGAACGCGGCGAGCGCGGCGCGGTCGACCTTGCCGGTCTCGCGTTCGTAGCCGAGCTCCTCGAAGCGCATGCCCTGGTTGCCAGCCGTGGCGACCGCCGCCTTGCGGTAGAAAGGATGCACACTGCGCGGCACCAGCACGCGCATCGACTTCGACCTGCGATGCGCGCGTGCGGCCATCAGAGCCGCCTCGGCGACGGCCGAGCCGCCGTCGTAGAGCGAGGCATTCGAGACCTGCATGCCGGTAAGGCTTGCGATCATCGTCTGGTATTCGTAGATCAGCTGCAGCGTGCCCTGGCTCGCTTCGGCCTGGTAGGGGGTGTACGCGCTGTAGAACTCGCCGCGCGTGGTCAGAGCCCACACGGCCGAGGGGATGTGGTGTTCGTAGGCACCAGCGCCGAGGAAGCACAGCGGGCGCCCGTCCTGCCTCGCGCGATCGCTCATGAGTCGTCCGATCTCCATCTCGGACAGCGCTTCCGGGATGCCAGGCAAGCCGCGCACTCGCAACGACGCAGGGATCTCCTCGAACAGCTCGTCGATCGACTTTGCGCCGATCGTCGCGAGCATCTCGGCGACGTCCTCGGGCGTGTGGGGAATGAACGGCATCTCAGGCTCCCTCGGCGGCGAGCAGTGCCGCGTAGTCGTCGGCCGACAGCATGGCCGCATAGTCGGTCGTCGAAATCGGCTGGATGCGCAGGAGCCAGCCCGCACCGTAACAGTCCTGGTTGACGAGTTCCGGGCTGCCGGCGAGCTCGGTGTTCGCGGCGACCACCGTGCCCGCCACGGGCGCATAGACGTCCGAGGCGGCCTTGACCGATTCGACGACGGCGCAGGCCTCACCCGCGGCGAGCGCGCGCCCGGTCTCCGGCGTCTCGACGTACACGAGGTCGCCAAGTGCATGCTGCGCGTGGTCCGTGATGCCGATCTCGAGCGTGCCGTCCGCGAGCGGGCGGGCCCATTCGTGGGATCTCGTGTAGCGGCGATCGGCGGGAACCTGACTCATGGGCGACTCCAAGTCAGCAGGGGTGAAATGTCTCAGTTCAGTTCGATCAAGGGGCGGCCATGGCGCACGAACGGCGGCCTGACGACGCGCGCCGGCGCCCGCTTGCCGCGGATCTCGACCTCGACGCGCTCGCCGACGCCGCGCGGCACGCGCGCGAAGGCAATCGACCGCTCCAACGTCGGCGAGTAGCTCCCGCTCGTCGTCTCGCCCTCGCCGATCCCGGGGACGATGACGCGCATGTGGCTGCGCAGCACGCCGCGGTCCTCGAGCACGAGCCCGACGAAGCGCGCCGCGTCGCCGCGCGCACGCACGGCCTCGAGCGCGGCGCGACCGATGAAATCGCGGTCCGGCGGATCGAAGGCCACGGTCCAGCCGAGACCGCTCTCGAGCGGGTGGTGCTGCTCGTCCATGTCGTTGCCATAAAGGTTCATGCCGGCCTCGAGGCGCAACGTATCGCGCGCGCCGAGTCCGCAGGAAACGACCCCGGCAGCATTGAGCGCGCGCCAGGCCGACCCGGCCGCCGCAGCCGGCAGCATGATCTCGAACCCGTCCTCGCCCGTGTAGCCAGTGCGTGCGACGAAACAGGGCTCGCCGCCCGTAAGCCGCGCTTCGTGCCCGAAGAACGCGGCTTGCGCGAGACAGTCTGCGCGCGAGGCGGGCTCGAGCAGCGTCGCTGCGAGACGCTCGCGCGCCTCGGGTCCCTGCACGGCGAGCATGGCGAGGTCGGTGCGCTCGGCGATCTCGAGGCGCGCCCCCGTCCGGCCGGCCTCGCGCCGGATCCACGCAAGGTCCTTGTCGCGCGTGCCCGCATTGACGACCAGGCGAAACCATGCTTCGCCAAGGAAATAGACGATCAGGTCGTCGAGGACGCCGCCGCGTTCGTTGAGCATGCAGCTGTATAGCGCCTTGCCCGGCTCACGGAGCTTGCCGACGTCGTTGGCGAGCAGGCGGCCGAGGAACTCTCGCAGACCGGCACCGCGCAAGTCGATCACGCACATGTGCGAGACGTCGAAAACACCGGCGCAACGCCGAACCGCGTGATGCTCCTCGATCTGCGATCCGTAGTGGAGCGGCATCTCCCAGCCGCCGAAATCGACCATGCGGGCGCCGAGTTCGACGTGCACGGCGTGCAGTGGGGTCTTGCGAAGCATCGTCGATCGGGCTCCCAGGCACGGCAAAAAAGACGGCACGGACCTGCCGGTCCGCGCCGCCCCTCTGTCCTTGAACCTGAGAGATGAGGCGCCGGGCGCCGCTCCCCTTCGGTGGACGCGACCCCGCTGGGTCGCGCCGCTCTCCAGAGCCCGCCTGCGAGCTGCCGTACGGTTGCCTGAGCGATTCCGGGCGGAACTTGCGCCTTCGGCGGCCCGTCGTCATGGCGTCCGGGCTCTCTCCGACAGTCTGAACTGCGAGCGCTGCGAGCATATCAGCGGAGCGGCAACCGCGCCATCCCGGGTCGCTCGGACCGGGTACCCGGACGGGCGAACCTCCGCTACCGTAGCGGGCATGCCCACCAGCACCCGCGACGCGCCGTTCTGCCCGCGGTTGGCCTGTCTCGCACTGCTCACGGTCCTCGCGGGATGTGCCACGACCCGCGCAACCGATGCGCAGGCCGCCATCGCAGAAGTCGCAAGGCTCGAGCGCGAGCGTTTCGCCGCGCTCGAGCGCAACGACCTCGCGTCCCTCGCCCGGATGCTCGCCGAAGACCTTGTCTACTGCCACCCGAACGGCCGCTGCGAGACGCGCGCTGAGTTCCTCGCGGCGCTGCAGACCGGCGCGCTACGCTATCGCAGGATCTCCGTGCTCGAGATGCGTCCGCGACCCGTCGGCGGAGCCGTGCTCGTGCACGGCCGGATCGGGCTCGATGCCGAGATCGAGGGCACCGCGGCGAACCTGCGGCTCGTTTACACGGATCTCTATGTGCGCCGCAACGGTCGCTGGCAGCTCGTTGCATGGCAATCGACGCGTGCGCCCGGCATCGCCGCATCGCCGTAGAATCGGGCCATGAGCATGCGCGCGCACACCGCCCTCAGCGGCTCCGACCGACGCAGGCGCAGCCTGCCGGCGTGGCTGGCCCTGGCGTTAGCCTTGCAGGGCACCGCGATCGCGGCTGTCGACGGCTCGGCGAAGGCCACCACGCCGGCGGTCGATGCAATGCACTCGCTGTTCGATGCCGCGTGGGAGCGCGAGTTGCGCGACGACCCGCTGCTCGCGACGTATCAGGGCGACGCCCGCTACAACGACCGCTGGCCCGACCTGTCGACGGCAGCGATCGAGGCCCGGCAGCGCGCCGACGCCGAGACGCTCGCTGCGCTGCGCCGCATCGACCGCGCCGCACTACCGCCGGCCGAGCAGCTCAATCACGAACTGTTCGAGCGCGAGTACGCACAGCGGGTCGCGGTTCAGCGCTTCAAGCCCTGGCTCTACCGGATCGATCATCAGGGCGGCATCCAGACGCTGCACGAGATGGCCGAGCAGCTGCCGTTCGCCAGAGTGCGCGACTACGAGGACTGGCTCGCGCGCCTGCGTGCCCTCGGCGTCCACGTCGATCAGCACATCGCGCTGCTGCGGCAGGCCGCGCGCGAAGGTCGCACGCAGCCGCGCGTGATCATGGAGCGCATCCCCGCGCAGATCGCCGCGCAGGTCGTCACGAAGCCGCAGGACAGTCCGTTCTTCGCGCCGTTCGCCCGCATGCCAGAGACGATCCCGCCGACCGAGCGTGAGCGTTTGCGGGCCGCCGCCCTCGCGGCCATCGCCGATGTCGTCGTCCCGGCTTATCGCCGCCTGCAGCGCGCCTTCGCCGAAGACTACCTGCCGCGCACGCGCAAGACCGTGGGCCTGTTCGCTACCCCGGATGGCGCCGCGTTCTACGACGAGCGCATCGCTCACCACACCACCCTCTCGACGCTGACGGCTGAGCAGATCCACGCCATCGGGCTCGCCGAGGTCGCGCGAATCCGTGCCGAGATGCAGGCCATCATCACTAGGGTCGGCTTCGAGGGAGATTTCGCCGCCTTCCTCCACTACCTGCGCTCGGACCCGAAGTTCTTCTACGCGACCGAACAGGAGCTGCTCGACGGCTACCTTGCGGTCGCCAAGCGGATCGACCCCGCGCTGACTCGATTGTTCGGCAAGCTGCCGCGTACTCCCTATGGCGTGCGCGCGATCCCAAGGACGAGCGCGCCGAACACGACGACGGCCTACTACCAGCCGCCTGCGCTCGACGGTACGCGGCCCGGCTACTACTACGTCAATCTCTACAGGCCCGAGGTGCGGCCGAAATGGGAGATGGAAGTGCTGTCCGTGCACGAGGCCGTGCCCGGACACCACCTGCAGATTGCGCTGGCCTACGAGCAGGCCTCGCTGCCGAAGTTCCGGCGCAGCGCGGGCTTCACCGCCTACGTGGAGGGCTGGGCACTCTATGCCGAGAGCCTCGGCGAGGAGTTGGGCCTTTATCAGGACCCCTACTCGAAGTTCGGGCAGCTGACCTACGACATGTGGCGTGCAGTGCGTCTCGTCGTCGATACCGGTCTGCATGCCAAGGGCTGGAGCCGCGAGCAGGCCATCGCGTTCTTCAAGGACAATGCGCCGAAGACCGAGGCGGACATCGTGAACGAGATCGACCGGTACATCGCCTGGCCCGGCCAGGCGCTCGCATATAAGATCGGCCAGATTCGCATTCAGCAGCTGCGCGCGGAAGCCCACGGCAGGCTGGGCGAGCGCTTCGACATCCGCGCGTTTCACGACGAGCTGTTGTCGACCGGGGCCGTGCCGCTCGACGTGCTCGAGCGCCAGATGCGCACCTGGATCGAAGCCCGTGCACTACAGGTGCGGCCATGAGCGCGACGCATCCGGTCCCGCGCCGTCGCAGCGTCGCCGCCGTGATCGGCGGCGTGCGCGTCGGCGGCGGCGCGCCGATCGTCGTGCAGTCGATGACCAACACCGACACCGCCGATGTCGAGGCGACGGCGCAGCAGGTCAAGGCGCTGGCGCGTGCCGGTTCCGAGCTCGTGCGCATCACGGTCAACACCGAGGAGGCGGCGGCGGCCGTACCGCGCATCCGCGACCGGCTCGACCAGCTCGGCGTCAGCGTGCCGCTGATCGGCGATTTCCATTTCAACGGCCACCGGCTACTCAAGGCCCATCCGGCCTGCGCCGAGGCGCTGGCCAAGCTCCGCATCAACCCCGGCAACGTCGGTCGTGGCAGCAGGCGCGATCCGCAGTTTGCGGAGATGATCGAGGTCGCCTGCCGGCACGCCAGACCGATCCGGATAGGTGTCAACTGGGGCAGCCTCGACCCGGAGCTGCTGACGAGGATGATGGACGAGAACAGCGCCTCGGCCACGCCGCGCAGCGCCAACGAGGTCATGCGCGCGGCCGTGGTCGAGTCCGCCCTGCAGAGCGCGGCACGCGCCGAGCAGCTCGGCCAGCCGCACGATGCGATCGTGCTCTCCGCCAAGGTCAGCGGCGTTCAGGATCTGATCGCGATCTACACCGAGCTCGCGCGCCGCTGCGACTACCCGCTGCACGTCGGCCTCACGGAGGCAGGGATGGGCAGCAAGGGCATCGTCGCCTCGACCGCCGGGATCGGCGTGCTGCTGCAGGCAGGCATCGGCGACACGATCCGCGTTTCGCTGACCCCCGAGCCGGGCGGCGATCGCACGCAGGAGGTCATCGTCGCGCAGGAGATCCTGCAGACCATGGGCCTGCGTTCGTTCACGCCGATGGTGATCGCCTGCCCGGGTTGTGGCCGCACGACGAGCACCTACTTCCAGGAGCTCGCGCAGACGATCCAGAGCCACATTCGCCACCGGATGCCCGAGTGGCGCCGGCTCTATGCGGGCGTGGAGGACATGACCGTCGCGGTCATGGGTTGCGTCGTCAATGGCCCAGGAGAGAGCAAACACGCGAACATCGGCATCAGCCTGCCCGGCACCGGCGAACGTCCAGTCGCGCCTGTCTACGAGGACGGCCAGAAGACCGTGACGCTCAAGGGCGAAAGGATCGCCGAGGAGTTCCAAGAACTCGTCGAGAAATACGTGGCGCGCCGCTATGCGCGCCGGGCAAACGCGCCCGAGGAGGCATCGTGAGCGAACTGGTCGACCGCAAGTGCGTACCCTGCGAGGGCGGCGTCGCGCCGCTGCCGAGGGCCGAGTGCGAGAGGTATCAGGCGCAGCTCGCGCCGGGCTGGACGCTGTCGTCCGACTCGAAGCGACTGTCGCGCGACTTCTCCTTCAAGGACTTTTACCGGACGATGAGCTTCGTCAACGCGATCGCGTACGTCGCCAACGTCGAGGACCATCACCCGGATCTCGAGGTCGGCTACAACTACTGCCGTGTGCGCTACACGACGCACGCGATCGGCGGCCTGTCGGAGAACGACTTCATCTGCGCGGCGAAGATCGATCGCATCATCGGCGACTGAAAGCGGCGGCCCACCGGCTCAGACGCGCCCCCGCGCCGCGGCGGGCAGGTCGCCCGCCGTGCCGAGCGCGCGTTCGAGGAAGAAGCGCTTGACGACCTCGCTGCGGTCGACCCAGCCGAGACCCCGCCGGGCCAGACGCGCAATCGCCCCCTGCCCGGTCGACAGGAACGCGTTGAAGGCGTCGAAGGCTGCGCTCATGGCCTCGTTCTCACCCTTGCGCCAGCGCTCGTAGCGACGCAGGACCCGCAGCGCACCGAGGTCCTCGCCCTGCTGGCGCGCGGCACCAAGCGTCTCGGCGAGCGCGGCGGCGTCGAGCAGACCGAGATTGACGCCCTGGCCGGCCAGCGGGTGCACGACGTGCGCCGCATCGCCGATCAGCACGCAACGCTCGATCGCATAGCGCGGCGCGAGCAGCCGGCGCAGTGGCAGCGCGAGCCGGACACTCGTCAGGGCGAGACGGCCGAGCACGGCCTGGCTCGCGTCGGTGAGCTCCTGCTCGAACCGCTGCGCCGCCATCGCGAGCACACGCTCCGCCTCGGCACGTGGCAACGACCAGACGATCGAGCACTCACCGCTGACCAGCGGGAGCAGCGCCAGGGTGCCGTGACCGAGGAAGCGCTGCCAGGCGGTGAATTCGTGCGGCCTCTCGGGACGCACGCGGGCGACGACGCCGAGCTGCGCATAGTCCTCGACACGCGTCTCGAAGCCCGCCAGCGCGCGGATGGCCGAGCGCGCACCGTCCGCCCCGACCACGAGACGAGCGCGCCAGCTGCCGTCGTCGCAGTGGATTCGGATGGCCCGCGGCTCGAATACGAGCGCCGTCACCTGCGCCGGGATGCAGCACCCACCCGCGGCGCGAAACGCCCCGAGTGCCGCGTCCTGCAGCGCACGGTTCTCGACGATGTGGCCGAGGTCGGGTTCGTGCAGTGCCGCAGCCTCGAAACGCAGCGCCGCAGAGCTGTTTGGCTCGGAGTCGGACGGCCAGACGTGCATGCGCTCGTAGGGGCAGGGCGTCGAGGCGAGCACCGCGGGCCAGGCACCGGCAACGCCGAGGATTCGCTGACTGGCGCGTGAGATCGCCGACACGCGCAGCCCCGTCTCGGCCGCCGGCATCGCCGGCCGCACGGGCGCTGGCGGATCGCGTTCGAGCAGCGCGACCCGGCGCGCCTCGATGCCCGCGACGGCCGGCAACAAAGCGGCGAACGCCGCGCCGACCGGGCCGCCGCCCACGACGACGACGTCGAAGTCCGCGGCCGCGTGGCGCCCGGTCATGGCGCGAGACGCCGTCCACGCGCGAGCCGTGGCACACGGCCCGCAAATCCCCAGCTCACGCGCGACAGCGCTGCCTTGGCGGTCGGGCTCAGGTCGAACAGCAGCAGCCCCACGTCGCGCGCCAGACCGACTCCGGGGCGGCCGTCGCCGAACAACCGCACGAGGCCATCGGTGAATCGCGTGACTCCGTCGCGATCCTCGGCACGCCGCCGCGCGAATTCGGCGAGCAGTGCCGGGGCGCCGGCGTCGAAGTCCTGCGGCGTCGCGGCCGCGGCGACCCCGTCGGCCAGCAGCTCGGCCAGTGTGGCCGCATCCCGCAAGCCGAGGTTGAACCCCTGACCGGCCACCGGATGCAGGCTCTGAGCCGCGTTGCCGATCAGGATCGCTCGCGCGGCGGTCGTCTGCACCGCGCGCGTCAGGCGCAGCGGATACGCGGCCCGCCGGCCGACGCGGGTGAAGCGACCGGCGCGCCAGCCGAACGCGGCCTGCAGCGCGGCGAGGAAGCGGTCATCGCTCCAGCCGAGCGCCTCGGCGGCGCGCGGCGGCGGAAGTGTCCACACCGCGCCCCAGTCGCCGCTGGCAAGCGGCAACAGCGCGATCGGTCCGCTCTCCGTGAAACGCTCGTAGGCGACGTCGCCATGCGGCCGGTCGGCCGCGAGATTGGCGATGACGGCCGTCTGGCCGTAGTCCTCGAGCCGCGTCTCGATGCCGAGCGCCGCCCGCAGCGACGATTCGGCGCCGTCGGCGGCGACCACGAGCCGCGCGCGCAGCCGCTGCGGCAGCGCGGGATCCGCCGAATGCACCGTGACCACACGGGCATCGCCGTCTATGCCGCCGCCTGCGGCCCGCGCCGGCATGCAGGCGAGCAGGCGCGACGAGTCGCCAAGCGCGCGCCAGAGCGCGATGCCGAGCACGCGATTGACGACGACGTAGCCGAACGCCTCGACGCCCTGCTGCGCGGCCTCGAGACGCGCGAAGCCGAAACGGCCCGCATCGGACACGTGGATCGCACGGATCGGTCCCGCTTCGCCCCGAATCGTCGCCCAGACGCCGAGTCCCTCGAGTATCCGTCGCGTGCCATTGCCGAGCGCCGTGGTCCGATCGTCGAAGCTCGGTTGCGAACCCGCCGAGCGGGGGTCGATGCCCTCGACGAGCGCGACGCTGAGCGGCGTCGCGCCGAGTGCGAGCGCGAGACTCGCACCGACCATACCGCCGCCGACGATCGCGACGTCGACCTCGACCGAATCGGCGGCGCGCGCCGTCTCCTCGCTCCGACCGGACGGTCCCGTGGTCGCCCAAGTTCCGCTCATGCGGCCGCCATCAGCGCCTCGATCGCGTCGGGCGCCTTCGGAACGCCGCGCGACAGCACAAGCCTTCCGTCGCGCGTCACGACGACGTCGTCCTCGATGCGGATGCCGATGCCCTGGAAAGCTTTGGGCACGCCGCGGGTGCCGGGTGCGATGTAGAGCCCGGGCTCGATCGTCAGCACCATGCCGGGCTCGAGCTCGCGCCAGACCTCGCCTACCTTGTAGTCGCCGACATCGTGGACGTCCATGCCGAGCCAGTGGCCGGTGCGATGCATGTAGAACGTCCGGTAGGCCTGCGACTTGACCAGCGCCGAGACCCTGCCCTTGAGCAGGCCGAGCCGAACGAGCCCGGCCGTGAGCACCTGCACGGCCGCCTCGTGCGGCTCGTTCCAGTGATTGCCCGGCCTGACCTTGGCGATGGCCGCGAGATTGGCCTCCAGCACGATCTCGTACAACGCCCGCTGCGGCGGTGAGAAGCGGCCGTTGACCGGGAACGTGCGCGTGATGTCTGAGGCGTACTTCCGGTACTCGCAGCCGGCATCGACGAGCACGAGGTCCCCGTCGCGGAGTCGGTCGCGATTCTCGACGTAGTGCAGGATGCACGCGTTCGCGCCGCCACCGACGATGGGCTGGTAGGAGGTCTCGGCGTCGGCGCGGTGAAACTCGTGCAGCAGTTCGGCCATCAGCTCATATTCGTAGTGCCCCGGACGGCAGAAGCGCATGGCGCGCAAGTGCGCCCGCGCGGCGATGTCGGCCGCCTCCTGCATCAGCGCGAGCTCCGAACGGCTCTTGTACACGCGCATGTCGTGCAGGTAGTGCTCGAGCGCAACGATTTCGTGCGGAGGGTGGCGGCCATGCCGGGCCTGAGCGCGCAGTCCGTTGACCCAGCCGAGCACGCGCTGGTCGAACTCGCGGTGCACGCCCATGGTGTAGAACACCTTGGCGCGGTTCTCCATCAAGCCGGGCAGGATGTCGTCGAGATCCGCCACGGGGAAGGCATCGTCGGCCCCGAACTCGCGTTTCGCCCCGTCGGGACCCGCGCGGCGTCCGTCCCAGATCTCGCGGGCCGGGTCGCGGTCGCGGACGAACAGCAGGTACTCGCCGGCGCTGCGGCCGGGGACCAGCACGGCCACGGATTCAGGTTCATCGAAGCCCGTCAAGTAGTGGAAGTCGCTGTCCTGCCGGTACCCATAGTGAACGTCGTTGTTGCGCGTCTTTGGTAACGCGGCCGGCAGGATCGCGATCGAGTCGCGCCCCATGATCCGCATCAGCTGCCGGCGGCGCCGGGCATATTCCTCGCGGGTCGGCGGCTTCGGACGCGGCATGCGACAACGTTCGCCTACGGCTCAGTGGAGCGGGACGGCCGACACAGGACCGGCCGGGTCGGCGCCACGCCAGCGTTCGAATTCGTCGAACAGGAGCTGCGCGGCGACGCGCACGAATTCCACGAGTTCGGCATAGGCCGCCTCGTTGGATTCCTCGCTCGCCGCAGCGTCGGCCGTCACCTGGGTCATGGCCGTCAGGTCACGCACGACCTCGCCGGCGTCCTGGCTCAGTTGCTCGGGCGCCGGCAGCGGGCGCATCGACAGGCCGTAGAGGAAGCCCTGACACCAGTGGCCGAGCGCTTCCGCACGCGCGGCGATCGGCGTCTCGTCGCCCGGCAACAGCGCACGGAACTGCATCTGGTCGGAGATCAGCTCCCCGCGAGTGATCTCGAACACGGCGCGCAGCGCCTGCGCGGTGCTCTCGTCCGTCTGTCCCTCGGCGTACAGCTCTGCGAGCCAGTCGTCCAGCGAGAAGTCCGACGCGGCGCATAACGCGCCAACCAGGGTCCCATGCGCCTCGGCGGCCTCCGTCAGCGCGCGCGACTGCGTCAGCAGTCTTTGCAGGTCGTCGAATTCGAGGCCCATACGCCCGAGATTATGCATCAGACATGCCGGGAGCATTGCCCTCGCCTCGCCGCCCCTCTATGATCTCGTGCGATGAGCGACGCCACCCATAGCCCATTCGAAACCGAACTGCGGCGTCTCGAGAACACGGTGCAAGAGCTGGTCGCGCTCGTTACGCAGCTGCGCGAGGAGAATCGCGCCCTGCGCCAGCGCCAGGAGAGCCTGTCCACCGAGCGCGCGAGCCTTCTGCAGAAGAACGAACAAGTGCGCGCGCGCGTCGAGGCCATGATCGGCCGCCTGAAGATGCTGGAGCATGGCGCGTGAGCGACGCCGACCGGACCGTCTCGCGCGTGACGGTGCGCATCCTCGACAAGGAGTACGCGATCGCCTGCCCGCCGGAGGAGAAGGCGGCACTGCTTGAGTCGGTCGAGGTCCTCAGCGGCAAGATGCGCGAGATCCGCGACTCCGGCAAGGTCGTCGGACTCGACCGGATCGCGGTGATCGCAGCGCTCAACGTCACCCACGACATGCTGCGGCTTCGTGCCCGGGACCGGCGCGTCGAGACCGAATTCAGCGCCCGCTTGCGCGCGCTGCGTGAGCGGGCCGACGCTGCGCTGGCGCGCAACCAGCAGCTCGAACTCTGATTCGACCGCAGAAGCGTGAACTCCGGCTGGCTTCCGCCGGTTACCGCCCTCGAAACCGCGCCGTTGCTGCGGTAGAGTGTCGGCGACGTCGCCTGCGGTGTTCGAATGCGGATCGGGTTACCTCTCGACCCTAATTGAAACACCCAAGGGGCATATGGGCTTGCTGGCAGCATTGTGCATGTCCGCCGCGAGCGGAAAGCCTTACCTGCCGCAGCTCGCCCCACTTGTTGCTCCGTGTCGAGAGCAACGGTCCAACCCGGCACAGGCGGGTGGCGTCGCCTTCACCGGTGGGCGGGTCTGTTGGGGCCCGCCCCGTATCGGCCCTTCGTCAGCCCTCGCGTAGCGATGAGCGCGCCGCCCGACCGACGCGACAGCGAGCGTCACGCGCAGCGGCAGGCCCTACGGCTGGCCCGTGACAGGCAGCCCGCCGCGTCACGGCGCGCGGCAGCGCTCGCGGCGGCTCGCCAGTTCGCCCGCACCCGTCTTCTTCGTCCCGGCGTCCGTCTGGGCGCCTACCTACCGGCGCCGGCGGAGTTCGACCCGAGCCCGCTGCTGCGACTCGCGCAGCGGCGCGGCGCGCGCATCCTCGTGCCACGCCTCTCGCGGGTTCATCCGGCGGGAATGACTTTCGCGCCGCTTTCGCCACCGCTGCGCCGCAATCGCTTTGGACTGCTGGAACCGGCCACGCGCGCGTCGGCATCGGCGCAGACGCTGGACCTGGTGCTCGTGCCGCTGGTCGCCTTCGATCGCCGCGGGCATCGTCTCGGCATGGGCGGTGGCTTCTACGACCGCGCCCTGTCTTTCCGGCTCAGGCGCCGCCGCTGGCGCGGCCCGCGCCTGATCGGACTGGCGTATGCGATGCAGGAGTTGCCGGCGATCGCGCCGGCGCCCTGGGACGTGCGCCTCGATGCGGTACTCACCGAAACAGGCCTGCTGACCTTCCCGGAGGAACCGCAGTGAAGTACTGGCTCATGAAGACGGAACCCTCGACCTTCGGTCTGGCGGACCTCGAGCGCTCACCAGGACAGACGACCTGCTGGGATGGTGTGCGCAACTTCCAGGCGCGCAACATGCTTCGCGACGAGATGAAGAAGGGGGACCGCGCCTTTCTCTACCACTCGAGCTGCGAGCAGCCCGGTATCGTTGGCATCGTCGAGGTCGTCCGCGAAGGTTATCCCGATCCGACGCAGTTCGATCGCAGGCACGCGCATTACGACCCGGCCAGCAAGCGCGACGCGCCGCGCTGGTATATGGTCGACGTGAAGCTCACGAAGCCTTTTTCCCGGGTGATTTCGCTCGCCGAGCTGCGTGCCCACGAACGCCGCGAGCTCGCGGGAATGCTGATCCTGCGCCCCGGCAATCGGCTCTCGATCACGCCCGTCGAACCCGCTCACTGGAAGTTCATCCTCTCGCTCGCGTGAGTGTCGTGTGACGCAAGTCGTCTCTCGTCAAGAGGCGTTGCTTGTTTTTTACATTCGCGTGTATATACTCGCCCTCGGACTAACCCGTAACTGGAGATGCAACATGGCTAAAGCCAAGAAGAAGGCGAAGGCTAAGAAGAAAGCTGCGAAGAAGAAGTAGCACTTTCTGACGCCTCGCGGCGAGCGTGGTGTCAAAGCCCGCTCGCCGCTTCTCCAAGAAACGCGACGATCACGATGCCCGCCGATGCGGGCATCGTCGCATCAGGGGTCTCCGGCAGCGCCGAGGTCGGTCCAAGTGAACACAGACGCCGCGAAGAAGGCCGCCGCGGAAGCCGCTCTCGAATGGCTGCGGGACGACATGATCGTCGGCGTCGGCACCGGCTCGACGGTCAACTTCTTCATCGACGCGCTGGCGCCGTGGAAGCACCGTTTACGCGGCGCAGTCTCCAGCTCCGAGGCCTCGACGAGCCGCCTGCGCGCGCTCGGCATAGAAGTGCTGGACCTCAACAATGCCGGCACTCTCGAGCTCTACGTCGATGGCGCGGACGAGACCACCCGGCATCGTCACCTCATCAAGGGGGGCGGTGGCGCATTGACGCGCGAGAAAATCGTCGCGGCAGCGGCGAAAACCTTCGTCTGCATCGTTGACGAATCCAAGGTCGTCGACGTGCTCGGCACCTTCCCTCTGCCCATCGAAGTGATCCCGATGGCGCGCTCGTACGTCGCCCGCGAGCTCGTCCGGCGGGGCGGTCAGCCCGTCTGGCGCGAGCGGTTCGTGACGGACAACGGCAATCAGATCCTCGACGTGCACCACCTGACGATCCTCGATCCGCCCGCGCTCGAGTCGGAGCTGAACCAGATCGCCGGAGTCGTGACCGTCGGGCTGTTCGCGCGACGGAGCGCCGACTTGGTGCTCGTGGGTGGCTCCGCGGGGGTGCGCCGAATCTGAAGATCGAACGCCGTAGCCCGCCGCCTTGCCACCGGGCCGCCCGAAAGAAGAAGGGCCGGTCCTTCGACCGGCCCTCCTGGCGTTGGCTGGGGGACTAGGATTCGAACCTAGGTAAACGGAGTCAGAGTCCGTTGTCCTACCGCTAGACGATCCCCCATCGGAAAACGCTGGATCGAGAAGCAGCGCCCACGTCGCGAAGCCGTACCCGCCTCAGCGCTTCGAGTACTGCGGACCGCGGCGGGCCTTGCGACGCCCGACCTTCTTGCGCTCGACCTCGCGCGCGTCGCGCGTCACGAACCCGGCGGCACGCAACGGCCGGCGCAGCGTCTCATCATACTCGATGAGCGCGCGGGTGATGCCGTGCCGGATGGCGCCCGCCTGACCGGTGATGCCGCCGCCGGCCACCGACACCGTGATGTCGAAGCGGTTTTCGAGCTGAACGGCCTCGAGCGGCTGGCGAACCATCATGCGGCCCGTCTCACGCCCGAAGAACTCGTCGAGCGGGCGCTTGTTGACGGTGATCTTGCCGGTGCCGGGCTTCAGGTACACGCGCGCCGTGGCGGTCTTGCGGCGGCCGGTGCCGTACTGGATGGCGGGCATCTGGTGTCTGTCCTGTCTCTCGTAAGGAAACGGTAGCCTAGAACTTCAGGGGCTTCGGTTGCTGGGCCTGATGCGGATGCTTGTCGCCCGCGAACACGTGCAGCTTGCGGTACATCTGGCGGCCGAGGACCGTCTTCGGCAGCATTCCCTTGACGGCAATTTGGATGACGCGTTCCGGATGCGTCGCGAGCAGTTTGTCGAGGGCGATCGACTTGATGCCGCCGATGTAACCGGTGTGGTGATGGTAGACCTTGTCGCTGAGCTTGCGGCCCGTCACGCGCACCTTGTCGGCGTTGACGACGACGATGTGGTCACCCATGTTCACATGCGGGCTGTAAAGGGCCTTGTGCTTGCCCTTGAGGCGCAGCGCAATGTTGGACGCGAGGCGCCCGAGCGTCTGGCCGGCCGCATCGACCACGTACCAGTCGCCGCGAACGGTCTGGGGCTTGGCAAATACCGTGCTCATTTGAGTCTCCACCCGCCCCGGCATGCCGCTCGCCCGCAATCGGGACGGCCTCGGTCGGGTCACCGAAAAGGCCGCGCAGTGTACTCAAGCGCCCCCACGTTTGCAAAGTCGCGCCGTCACCTCCGTAGCGATCGGACGACCGGGGCCCCGCGATTCGCCTTAAGCGACCCAAGCCCCTGATTTGTCTGCTTCGCGCGTCCTGCCCGGGTCCCCGTATACTGCCCGGCATGAGCCTCGATCGCCTGCTCGAGCCGTTGCTGGCCGCCACCGATCACGCCCTGCGGGCGGTGTTCGCCGATCACACCCCCGCAAGACCGACGCCGGGTCAGGGATCGGCCGTCCCCGAAACCGAGGGTAACCGGCGCCATGCCGCGGGCCTCATGCGCGTCAATCACGCCGGCGAGGTCGCCGCGCAGGCCCTCTACCATGGCCAGGCCGCGTTCGCCCGCAGCGCCGAGACCCGCGCGATGCTGATGCGGGCCGGTCGAGAGGAGGCCGACCACCTCGCCTGGTGTGAGCAGCGTCTGCGCGAACTTGGCTCGCGCCCCAGCCTGCTGACGCCGCTTTGGTACGCCGGCTCCTTCGCGATCGGCGCCGCGGCCGCCGCGCTCGGCGATCGTGTCAGCCTCGGCTTCGTGGCCGAAACGGAGCGGCAGGTCGAGGGTCACCTCGACTCGCATCTCGATCGCCTGCCGACGGACGACGCGCGCAGCCGCGCCATCGTCGAGCAGATGAAGGCCGACGAGATCGCGCATGGCGAGGCGGCGATCGCAGCCGGCGGCATGGAGCTGCCGGGCCCCGTCCGCGGCGCGATGCGCCGGACCGCGCGCGTGATGACATTCACAAGTTATTGGATCTGAAAGCCGCGTTGCTTGCGCGACGTGCGGCTTATGTATAAAACATGCGCCAGGATCACGCACGTGACCGTGCATCAGGGGGTTTTGTGGTCGATGAATCGGTCAAGCCGCTGAGCGACATTCCGGCGATCAATCGCTTCCTGAGCTACTGCCGGATCCGCACGGTCCCCTCGAAAACGGTGATCATCCACGCAGGGGATCTGCCGGACGTCCTCTACTACATCATCTCGGGCTCGGTCGAAGTCATGATCGAGGACGAGGAAGGCAACGAGATGGTGCTGGCCTACCTCAACAAGGGCCAGTTCTTCGGCGAGATGGGCCTGTTCTACGAACAGCCGACGCGCACTGCCTGGGTCCGCACGCGCGGCCAGTGCGAACTGGCCGAGATGACCTATCCCCGCTTCCGGCAGATCGCGGCCGAGAGTCCGGGCCTGATATTCGAACTTGCGACCCAGCTCGCGACCCGCCTCGACCGCACGAACCGCAAGCTCGGCGACCTCGCGTTCGTGGACGTCACGGGCCGCGTCGCGCACGCGATCATGGATCTGTGCGGCGAACCCGACGCGATGACGCATCCCGAGGGCATGCAGATCAAGGTATCGCGCCAGGAACTGTCCCGCCTCGTCGGCTGCTCGCGCGAGATGGCCGGCCGCGTGCTGAAGGTGCTCGAGGACCAGGGACTGCTGCGCGCCACGGGCAAGACCATCGTCGTGTTCAACGCGCGACCGAAGATCAAGACACGTCCCGTGATCGTCCCGGTCAAGCCCGGCGCAGCGGGCGCTGCGCCGGCCAGACCGGCTACGGCGGCGCGTGCGGCGCCGGTCGACGATGACGACGACTGGGACGACGACGAGGAATGACACCCGCGCGGCCTCGGTCTCCCGCCGCCCGCCTCGCGCGGGCGTCCTTTCTATTGACGCCCTTCAGGCACGGCCCGCGGCGATCGCCGCGCGCATCTGCCGGATCGTCGCGGCGTAATCGCTGGAGCCGAAAATAGCCGAGCCGGCGACGAAGGTATCGGCGCCAGCGGCCGCGATCGCACCGATGTTGTCGACCTTGACACCGCCGTCGATCTCGAGTCGCACTGGCCGCCCGGACGCATCGATACGTCGGCGCACCTCGCGGAGCTTGTCGAGCGCGCCGGGGATGAATCTCTGTCCGCCGAAGCCCGGATTCACCGACATCAGCAGCACGAGATCGAGCTTGTCGAGCGTGTAATCGAGGTAGTGCAGCGGCGTCGCCGGATTGAACACCAGTCCCGGTTGGCAACCCTGCTCGCGGATCAGCTCGATGGTCCGATCGACGTGCTCGCTGGCTTCGGGATGGAAGCTGATGATCGTGGCGCCGGCCCTGGCGAAGTCGGGCACGATCCGGTCGACGGGCTTGACCATCAAGTGCACGTCGATCGGCGCCTTGACGCCGTGCCGACGCAGCGCCTCGCAGACGAGCGGACCTGCCGTGAGGTTGGGCACGTAATGATTGTCCATGACATCGAAGTGCACCGCGTCGGCACCGGCCGCGAGCACGGCATCGACCTCGGCGCCAAGCCGAGCGAAGTCGGCCGAGAGAATCGACGGTGCGATCCAGTCGCTCTGCCGGACAGACTTCATCTCATCCCTCTCCTCGCGCGGACCCGTTCGTAGGCCTCGATGATCTGCTGCGTGCGCTGCTTGGCGTGCTCGAGCATGGACTCGGGTAACCCGTTCGCCTTGAGCTTATCAGGGTGGTGCCGCGACAGCTGACGCCGATAGGCCCTGACGATTTCGTCGTCGGCGGCGTCCGCGCGGACCTCGAGCACTTCGTAGGCTTCCTCGAGACGGGCGGCATCCGCCGCGCGGTCGGAATCGGCCGTGCGCGCGGAGCGCTGGCGAAGGCGGAGCACGGCCTCGAGGTGCGCGAACTCGAGGCCGCCGACTCCGATCGCCGAGGCAATGCGCGCGAGCAGCGCTCGCGACGGACCCTGCAGGTCCGCGCCGGCGAGCGCCGCGCGGAGCTGGATCTCGAGGAAGATCCGCAGCAGGTCCGGCCGATCGGCGCAGGCCGAGTTCAGCTCGCGGATCGTGGCGGCCAGGTCGTAACCAGCCTGCTTGCCTCGCGCGAAGCACGCGATCGCCGCATCCACCTGCGCGCTCGTCAGCCGGAAGTCGCGCATCACGTCGCGCGCGGCCTCGATCTCGCGCTCCGAGACGCGGCCATCGGCCTTCGCGACGTGTCCCATGACCTCGAACGTCGCGCGGAAGAAGCAGTCGGCGACCTGCTGTGTCGAGGCCGCAGTGCCGCTCGCGCGCAGCCGCGCGGCGCGCGCCGCCGCGGCGTCGCGCTCGTCGTAGACGTGGCCCGCGAGCGCGCCGATCGCGGCACCGACGGGACCGCCGAACAGTGCGCCGACCACGCCGCCGAACACTTTTCCCGACCATTTCATGCTGTCATAGTAACAAGCCGTCACGCTGCCGAGCCTCGCCTGTGCCGACCACGCCGACGACCGTCCACTCCACCGCGCTGCGCCATCTGCGGCGCATCCACACCGGCAAGGTCCGCGACATCTACGACGTCGATGCCGGCACGATGCTGATCGTGACCACCGATCGCCTGTCCGCGTTCGACGTCGTGCTGCCCGACCCGATTCCACACAAGGGACGCGTGCTCACGGAGATCTCGAACTTCTGGTTCGAGCGCACCACCTCGATCGTGCCGAATCACCTCACGCACCGCGGAATCGACGAACTGCCGCTCGACCCGGACGAGCGCGCGCTGCTCGATGTCCGCTCCGTCCTCGTGCGCAAGCTGCGCGCGCTCCCGCTCGAAGCCGTTGTTCGCGGCTACCTGATCGGCTCGGGCTGGAAGGACTATCAGCGTACCGGGGCGGTCTGCGGAATCGCCCTGCCGCGAGGTCTGCGGCTGGCCGAGGAATTGCCGGAGCCGATCTTCACGCCTGCGAGCAAGGCCCCAGCGGGCCAGCACGACGAGAACGTCGACTATGCCGCGATCGAGGCGCTGCTCGGCCGCGAACTCGCCGCGCAGGTGCGCGGCACTGCGTTGGCGCTCTACCGCTACGCCGCGGAGCACGCGCGCGAGCGCGGCATCATCATCGCCGACACCAAGTTCGAGTTCGGGGTCGACGAGGCCGGAAGGCTCACACTGATCGACGAGGTCCTGACACCCGATTCCTCGCGATTCTGGCCGGCGGACCGTTACCAGGCCGGCATCAGTCCGCCGTCATTCGACAAACAGTTCGTACGCGACTATCTCGAAACGCTCGACTGGGACAAGCGGCCACCCGGACCGCGCTTGCCGCCCGAGATCATCGCCAGGACCAGTGAAAACTACCTGACCGCGCTGCGACGCCTGACCGGACCGGCGACCGAGGCCGCGTCGCGCTGAGACCCGGCCTGCTCAGCCTCGTCGCGAGCGCCGATCGCGGCGCCACGCCCAGTCTGCGATGTGCTCGTGGAGCGCCTCGAGTCCCTCGGTCAGCGCCGCAGGACCCGGCTGCAGGATCAGCGCCGACTTGATTTCGTGGAGCTCACCGTCGCGCACGGCCGGAACCTCGGCCCAGCCGGGGCGCGCGGCGACCCGCTCGGGACGGAACTTCTTGCCGCACCATGAGCCCATGATGATGTCCGGCGCGCGCCGTGGCACCTCGAGCGGATCGGCGATGATGCGGTCGCGGCCGAGTGGCGCGCCGGCGAGTTCCGGGAAGCAGTCCTCGCCGCCGGCGATGCCGATCAGCTCCGAAACCCAGCGGATCGCCGAGATCTGCGGCTCGTCCCACTCCTCGAAGTAGACCTTTGGCCTGCACGGCAAGGCCGCGGCCGCCGCACGCACCCGCTCGATTCGTGCCTCCAGACGCTCGACCAGCGCGGCCGTCTTCGCCTCGCAGCCGATCATGCCGCCGAGCACGCGGATCGTGCGCAGTATCTCGGCGACGCTGCGATGATTGAAGACGTGCACCTCGATGCCGGCGCGAATCAGCGCCGCTGCGATGTCGGCCTGCAGATCCGAGAAACCGAGCACGAGGTCGGGCGCGAGCTCGATGATGCGGTCGAGCTTGGCCGACGTGAAAGCCGACACGCGCGGCTTCTCGCGCCGGGCGCGCGGTGGCCGGACGGTGAAACCCGAGATGCCAACGATGCGCCAGTCCTCCTCGAGGAGGTACAGCGTCTCGGTCGTCTCCTCGGTCAGGCAGACGATTCGTTCCGGAAAGCCGCCGCGCGCGCGCATCCGTCAAGCCTAGCGGATATGCTTGGCGCCGTGCTGCAGCCGCTGTGGAACCTGTGCGACCGCTGGCTCTGGGGCCGGCATGCCGAGCGCGGCCAGCCGCTCTCGTCGCTGCTGCGGCTCCTGCGCTACCCCTACGCGATCCTGCGCGACCTCGCGCGCGGCGAGATCAACCTGTGGGCGATGGGGCTCGTGTTCACGACGTTGCTGTCGCTGGTCCCGCTGCTCGCCTTCAGCTTCGCGGTCCTCAAGCTCTTCGATGCCCACCGCGATCTCGAGCCCATCGTCTACGAGTTCTTTCGCCCGCTCGGCCGCGACGCGACCGAGATCACCGCGCGCGTCATGGAGTTCGCCGACAGCGTCTCCGGCGGGGTGGTTGGCTCGGTCGGGTTCGCACTGCTGGTCTGGACGCTCGTCGAGACCATCCGCAAGGTCGAGGACGGCTTCAATTTCCTCTGGAAGGTCGAACGGGCGCGTGGCCTGACGCGGCGCTTCGCCGAGTATCTGGCGTTGCTGATCGTCGGACCGCTTCTGCTGGTCGCCTTCCTCGGCCTCGCGCACTCGGCGCTCGAGAGCCAGGCCGCGCAGCAGGCGGCCAACCTGCCCATCCTGCAGCGACTCGGCGCGCTGCTGCAGCAGCTCTCGCCATACCTCTTCGTCACGGCGATGTTCTCGGCGCTCTACAAGTTCGTCCCAAACACGCAGGTCCGGCTCACCTCGGCGCTGGTCGGCGGACTGGTCGCCGGCGTGCTCTGGGCGGCGAGCGGCAAGCTGTTCACGGCCATCGTGATCTACACGGCACGGCTGACCATCGTCTATGCGGGATTCGCGGTGATCATCGCCGCGCTGCTGTGGACCTACTTCGGGTGGCTGATCCTGCTGGTTGGCGCACGGCTCGCTTTCTACTGGCAGAACCCGGGCTACCTGCGGCTCGGTCTGGCCGAACCGCGCCTGTCGGCCGAGGAGCTCGAAGCGGCAGCCTTGCGGGTGATGTATCTCGTCGGTCGTGCGCACGTACGTGCGGCGCCACGCTGGCACGTCGATGCGCTCGCACGCGAACTGCGCGTGCCCGGGATCGCCGTCGCCGAGCTGGTCCGCGCACTCGAGGTGGTCGGCCTCCTCGCGCGGACGGACGACGACAGCCTGATTCCCGGCCGCGACCTCGCTGAGGTCCCGCTCGTCGAAGTGCTCGACGTGGCGCGCCGCCAGCGCAGTGGCCATTCGGAACCGCGCAGCGGCGACACGCAGCCGGTCGAACGCCTGCTCGGACGGATCGACTCGGCCTGGCGGAGCGCCTGCGCGGGGCGCAGCGTGCGCGACCTCATCGACGAGGGGCTCACGGAAACGGACGCCGCAGTCGCATCGACCGCCGCTACGGCCACGGCGGGCGCGGCCCGCTGATCGCCGACGAACCTGCGCCTACTGTCCGGCGATCGTCATTTCCCCGACCAGCAGCGAACCGCAGCGTATCGCACCGCGGGTGTCGAGGTCGGCGCCGAGCGAGACGATGCCCCGGTACATGTCACGGAGGTTGCCGGCGATCGTGATCTCGTGCACCGGATAGGCGATCTCGCCGCCTTCGACCCAGAATCCGGTGGCGCCGCGCGAGTAATCACCCGTGACGCCGTTGACGCCCTGCCCCATCAGCTCCGTGACCAGCAGCCCGGTGCCGAGCCGGCGCAGCATGCCTCGAAAGTCGAGACGGTCCGGACCGGGATCGACGATCAAGTTGTGCACTCCGCCCGCGTTGCCGGTGGTCCGCAGTCCGAGCTTGCGCGCCGAGTAACTGCTGAGCAGGTAGCCTTCGAGCGTGCCGCCCGCCACGAGCTCGCGGTCGCGTGTCGCGACGCCCTCGGAATCGAATGGCGCACTCGCGAGCGCCTTGGGCAGATGCGGCCGCTCATGCATGTCGACGAAAGACGGAAACACCTGCGTGCCGGCGGCCCCGAGCAGGAAGCTGGTGCGCCGGTACTGGCTGCCGCCGCGGATCGCGCCGATGAAGTGACCGAAGACGCCGCGCGCCATCTCCGGTGCGAACAGCACGCTAGCCCTGCCGGTCGGCAGACGTCGTGCGCCGAGCCGTGCGACCGCGCGCTCGCCGGCGCGCCGACCGATCGACTCGGGGTCGTCGAGTTCGCGCGGATCGCGGGCGCTCGAGTACCAATAGTCGCGCTGCATGTCTTCGCCGTGCTGCGCGAGCAGCACGCACGAGACCGAGTGGCTCGTGCTCGCGTAGCCTGCGAGAAACCCATGCGAGTTGCCGTAGACGCGCACGCCGCGATGGCTGCCGACCGTGGCACCCTCCGAATTGGTGATGCGCGCGTCGACATCGCGCCCGGCGGCCTCGCAGCGCCGCGCGATTTCGATTGCCTCCTCCGGCTGCAGATCCCACGGGAAATCGAGCGCCAGCGCGGGCGGATCGCGGGCGAGGTCCTCGGGATCGGCGAGCCCGGAGCAGTCGTCCTCGCCCGTGTAGCGGGCGATCGCGCAGGCCTTGCGCACGGTCTCGCGGATCGCCTCGACACCGAGATCGCCCGTGCTCGCGGAACCCTTTCGCCTGCCGAAGTACACCGTGACGCCGAGACCTCTATCGCGTTGATACTCGATCGTCTCGACTTCACCGAGCCGCACGGTGGCATTGAGGCCCTTCTGGAGACTCGCGTCGGCCTCGGCCTGCGAGGCGCCGGCCGCGCGCGCCTCGTCCAGGACGCGCGCGACGATGTCCTTGAGCTCCGGGATACGCGCTGTGTCGACGTCCTGACCCATGAGGCACAATGATACCAATGACCGACGGGCTCCCGGACGACGAGAACCGACCGAGCAAGAGCGCTCGCAAGCGCGCCGCGCACGATGCGCAGCGGCTAGGCGAACGGCTCGTCGGTCTTCCCGACGCGGAGCTCGAACGCCTCGCGCTGCCGGAGCCGCTCGCCGCGGCAATCCGCGCCGCGCGCAGCATTCGTTCGCACGGCGCACTCGCGCGGCAGCGGCAACTGATCGGCAAGCTGATGCGCGACGTCGATCCCGCTCCGATCGTCGCCGCGCTCGGCGAGCGTGGCAGGCGCGCCGCGCTCGGGGCAGAGCGCTTCCGGCGGGTCGAGACCTGGCGGGACCGGCTCATCCGCGAGGGAGAACCGGCGCTCGATGCCCTGCTCGGCTGGCGACCCCAGATCGATGCTGGACCATTGCGCCCGCTGCTCGCGACCGCGCGCGACCCCACGAAACCGGACGCGGTACGCACGCAGGCTGGGCGCGAGCTGTTTCGGCTGCTGCGCGTCGCACTCGAGGGGCCCTGAGGCGTGTTCGCCCCGCGGCGCTGGCCCCGTGGCCGGGATCCCGGCCACGGGTGGGGCCCGTGCTAGACTTTCGCGATGACACCGTTGGTCGGCATCATCATGGGGTCGCGCTCCGACTGGGAGACGATGCAGGGTGCGGCCGAAGTCCTCGAACATCTCGGCGTGCCACATGAAGTGCGCGTCGTCTCCGCGCATCGCACGCCGGATCTCATGTTCGAATACGCCTCCACTGCGGCCGGACGGGGTCTCGAGGTCATCATCGCCGGCGCAGGCGGCGCGGCGCACCTGCCGGGCATGACCGCTGCCAAGACCACGCTGCCCGTGCTCGGTGTGCCGGTGCGCTCGAAATCGCTGAGCGGCCTCGATTCACTGCTGTCGATCGTGCAGATGCCCGCCGGCGTCCCGGTCGCGACCTTCGCGATCGGGCCAGCCGGCGCGCGCAACGCGGCGCTGTTCGCGACCTCCATGCTGGCCACCCATCACCCGCAGTTCGTCGAGCCGCTGCGCGCCTTCCGCGAAGCCCAGACTGCGCAGGTGATGGCCGACGGCGACCCGCGCCTGCCCGCGCCGCGCTGAACGAGGCATGACCGTAGGCATCGTCGGTGCCGGACAGCTCGGCCGCATGCTGGCCCTGGCGGGCTATCCACTCGGCCTCGACTTCCTGTTCCTCGACTCCGCGGCGGACGCGCCGGCCGGCCGGATCGCCCCGATGCTCACCGGCGAGTTCACCGATCGGCGCCTGCTGCGCGAGCTGGCGCGGCGCAGCGAAGTGATCACCTTCGACTGGGAGAACGTCTCGCTGGCGGGCCTCGCCGCGCTCGGCCGGCAGGCGCGGATCCAGCCGCCGCTCGCCGCGCTCGCGATGTCGCAGGACAGGCTCGAGGAGAAGCGCCTGTTCGACCGGCTGCAGATCCCGACCACGCGCTATGCCGCGGTCGACGATGCGCGGCAACTCGAGCGCGCGCTGCAGCGGATCGGACTGCCCGGTGTGCTCAAGACGCGTCGGCTCGGTTACGACGGCAAGGGACAGGCCGTCGTCCGTGATGTCGCCGGCGCGGAGCGGGCGCGGGTCGAACTCGGCGGTTGCGGACTCATCTACGAGGAGTACGTGACGTTCGACTGCGAGGTTTCGGTGCTCGGCGCACGCTCGAGCCGCGGCGAAGTGGCGATCTACCCGCTCAACGGCAACGTGCACGCGGGTGGCGTGCTGCGACTGACCCGCGCGCCTTTCGGCACACCGGCACTCGCGCGTCGCGCCGGCCGGTACCTGCGTCGTGTGCTCGATCACTTCGCCTACGTCGGGGTGCTGAACATCGAGTTCTTCGTGCGCGGCGGGCGCCTGATCGCCAACGAGACGGCTCCGCGCGTCCACAACTCGGGTCACTGGACCATCGAGGGCGCGCGCACGAGTCAGTTCGAGAATCACCTGCGCGCCATCCTGGGCTGGCCACTCGGTGACACGACTGCGCTCGGGCAATGCGCGATGATCAACCTGATCGGCGAGATGCCGGCGCGCGAGGCGGTGCTGGCCGTGCCCGGTGCGCGCCTGCACGACTACGGCAAGTCGCCGCGCCCGGGCCGCAAGCTCGGCCATGTCACGGTCGTCGCGCAGACCCGGGCGGAACGCGACCGCCTGGCCCGCAGGCTGCTGCGGCTCTGCGCGCCCGGCTTGCGGCTTGCACGATCCGGCGGAGCTTGACGTAATATCGGGCTGTCCTCGGGAACCGTGCGCTGCCGCCCCGACGGCAGGGAGGCTCAGGCGCAACATTGCCGTTCTCAGACATGTACCTCGACCTCTTCAAGCTCCGTGAGCTGCCGTTCCGCCTCAGTCCGGACCCGCAGTTCCTTTACCTGTCGCGGAACCATGCGCGCGCCAAGGCTTACATGGAGTCGACGATCTGGTTCACGGACGGCTTCGTCGTGATCACCGGCGAGATCGGCTCGGGCAAGACGACACTGATCGAGACCTTCCTGCGCGAGCTCGGACCGGACGTCTTGGTCGCGCAGATCAATCAGACCCAGGTCTCGGCGCCCGAGTTCCTGCAGGCCGTGCTCGTGCAGTTCGGGTTCCAGCCGTTTCGGATGAAGAAGGCCGAATTGCTCGCGACGCTGAACCAGTTCCTGATCGAACAGTACGCCGCGCAGCGCAAGGTGCTGCTGATCGTCGACGAGGCGCAGAACCTGTCGCTGCGCGTGCTCGAGGAGATCCGGCTGCTGTCGGGCGTGGAGACCACCAAGGAGAAGGTCCTGCGCATCATCCTCGCCGGGCAGCCCGAACTCAGCGAGAAACTCGACTCACCGGAGCTCGTGCAGCTCGCCCAGCGCGTCCGCCTGCGTTTCCACCTCTCGGCACTGTCGCGCGCGGAGGTCGAGTCGTACATACGTCATCGGCTCGACGTCGCCGGTGCCGAGGGTCGCGAGATCTTCGCCCCGGAGACCTTCGAAAAGATCTATCGCTACACGAGCGGGACGCCGCGTCTCGTCAATACGCTGTGCGACACCGCGATGATGTCTGCCTACGGCGCCGACCGCGATCGGGTCCTGCTAGCGGACGTGGACGCGGCGCTCGAGGAGCTGCAGTGGCGCGACCCTGCTTCAGCGCCGCGTCCGCTGGCGCCACGCCTGGTCGCCGTGCCCGAACCCGAGATCCGCGCGCCGCGGCCTGCCGCCGACGGACCCGTGCTCGGCAGGCTGCTGCTGCTGACGGGTGGGGAACAGGTCGCCGAGCTGGCATTGCGCGAGGGTCGGCATGTGCTCGGCCGGACCAGCGACAACGATCTGCAGATCGACAGCCGTTTCGTCAGTCGCCATCACTGCCAGGTCGTCACGACGCCGAGCGCCTGCGTGATCGAGGACCTCAACAGCACCAACGGGATCTATTTCCAGCGCCGGCGCGTCCGTCGCCACAGTCTCAACGACGGCGACGAGATCACGATTGGCAAGCACACGCTGCGCTACGTCGACGCGCGCCGCTCGAGCGCGATTGAGCGTGGTGACACCATTCCGGGCATGCAGGCCACGGTTGTCATCGACGAGCCGCTCGACAAGTCGGCGAGCTGAGCCGCGGCGTACGCGGCTGCCTCGGCGCCGCCTCAGGCCGTACCGCCGACGGTCAGTCCATCGATGCGCAGTGTCGGCTGCCCGACTCCGACCGGCACGCTCTGCCCTTCCTTGCCGCAGGTGCCGACGCCGTCGTCGAGCTTCAGATCGTCGCCCACCATGGTGACGCGGGTCAGCACGTCGGGGCCGTTGCCGATCAGCGTCGCACCCTTGATCGGTGCGCCGAGCCTGCCGTTCTCGATCAGATAGGCCTCGCTCGCCGAGAAGACGAATTTGCCCGAGGTGATGTCCACCTGTCCGCCGCCGAAGTTGACGGCATAGATGCCGCGCTCGACGGACTCGATGATTTCGCCGGGCGCGTGCCGCCCCGGGCGCATGTAGGTGTTGGTCATGCGTGGCATCGTCATGTGCGCGAACGACTCGCGGCGGCCGTTGCCCGTCGAGCAGGCACCCATCAGGCGCGCGTTGAGACGGTCCTGCAGGTATCCCTTGAGCACGCCGTTCTCGATCAGCGTCGTACAGCGGGTCGGCGTGCCCTCGTCGTCGATGTTCAGCGAACCACGACGCGCGGCGAGGGTGCCGTCGTCGACGACGGTGCAGGCCTCGGCGGCGACGCGCTCGCCGATGCGCCCCGAGAACGCCGAGGTGCCCTTGCGGTTGAAGTCGCCCTCGAGACCGTGGCCTATTGCCTCGTGGAGCAGGATGCCGGGCCATCCGGCACCGAGCACGACGGTCATCGGGCCAGCGGGCGCAGGCACGGCCTCGAGGTTGACGAGCGCCTGGCGCAGCGCCTCGCGACCGAGCGCGAGCGGGCGCTCCGACGCAACCAGCTCGGCGAGCGAGTAGCGCCCGCCGGCACCGACGTAACCGACCTCGCGCCGACCGTTCTGTTCGACGATGACCGAGACGTTGAAGCGCACGAGCGGCCGCACGTCGGCCGCGAGCGTGCCGGAGGCGTTCGCCACGAGGATCACGTCGTACGACGACACGAGCGAGGCCATGACCTGCACGATCCGCGGATCGAGCTTGCGCGTCTCGCGGTCGACGCGCATGAGCCAGGCGACCTTGTCGTCGTCCGACAGCGACCCGACCGGATCCTGCGGCAGGTAGAGCCGATGGCCGGTGCGTGGGGCGAGCGCCGGCACGCGGCCCGCGCCACCGCCGGCCGCAATCGCTCGCGCCGCGCGCGCCGCTTCCTCGAGCGCAGGCAGCACGATCTCGTCCGAGTAGGCGAAGCCGGTCTTCTCGCCGCTCAGGGCGCGCACGCCGACGCCCTGCTCGATGCTCGCGCTGCCCTCCTTGACCACGCCGTCCTCGAGCGACCACGACTCGTCGCGCGACAGCTGGAAGTAGATGTCGCCGTCGTCGATCGAGGCCGACAGCAGCATGCCGAGCGCGCGGTCGACGCGGCCCTCGTCGAGGCCGGATGGTGCGAGTAGCAGCGCGCGCGCGAGGTCCAGTGAATCGGTCACTGCATTCATGATGGCGTCCTTGCAGTCAACGGTCGAGCCGGCGGTGGTCGAGCGCCGGAAAGCGGCGCCGCGTTTCCAGCTGCGCCACGGGATCGAGATCCCCGAGCACGACGCCCGGACCGTCGGCGCGCATCGCGAGCACGCGCCCCCAATGATCGACGACCAGGCTGTGACCCCAAGTGTCGCGACCGTTGGCATGGTGCCCGACCTGCGCGGCTGCGACCACGGCGCAGAGATTCTCGATCGCGCGCGCGCGCAGCAGCGTCTCCCAGTGCGCCTCACCGGTTGGAACCGTGAACGCAGCGGGGACCGCGAACCAGGTGGCACCTGCGGCACTCATGCGGCGATAGAGCTCGGGAAAACGGACGTCGTAGCAGACCGACAGCCCGAGCCGGCCGGCCGGCGTGTCGACGACGACCACCTCACTGCCGGGAACGTTGTTCGCCGACTCGCGATAGGCCTCGTCGCGCCCGGGGATGTCGACGTCGAACAGATGGATCTTGTCGTAGCGCGCGACCCGCCGGCCGGTCGCGTCGAACACGAGCGAGGCGGCCGCCACACGCGTCTCTCCCGGCACGCGCAGCGGCACCGTGCCGGCGACGATCCAGACGCCGCGAGCAGCGGCCATGGCCGCCAGCGCCGACTGGATCGGGCCATCGCCGTCGGCTTCAGCCACGGCGAGCTTGTCGGCCTCGCGCCGGCCCATGATGGCGAAGTTCTCGGGCAGCACCACGACCGTGGCGCCCGCCTCGGCCGCTTCGGAGACCAGACGCCGGGCCGCGCCGAGGTTGTCGGCGACCTGATCCGAGGACGTCATCTGGATCGCAGCCACGCGCATGGCTCAAGTCTTCAGGGCGACGGCGGGGATTGCAAGGGCAGCAGTTCCATGGCGAGCGCGTCAGCGGGTCCCGTGACGCGCACCGCGCGCGGCAACACCCGCGAGCCGCGCATCGCGCGCCAGATCGCCGCGAGCGCCGGCGCCGCGGGCCAGTCCTCGATGACGCGTGGCAACTCGCGGTCCGGCCACCACTCGCCGTCGAGCCAGGTCTGCGCCGACGGCAGTTCCACCGTACCGGTCATGAGCAGCCGCTGCGGACCTTCGAAGGCGATCCGCGTCAGATCGACGCGGCCGCGGCCGATCCGCGCCTCGACATCGAGCTGCTCCCAGGACCAGCTCGCGGCCGGCCCGGCCAGAAGGCCGAGCCGCGCCGGGCCGTCGAGGGCGCCGCCAAAGGCGCTCAGGCGCAGTTGCCCATCGAGCCCGACCCACACTTCATCGGGCGCCGCGACCGGCCACGCGAGCTGCAATGCGCCCTCGACGCGCGCAGCATCGAAGCCGCCCGGCAGGCCCCAGAGCGCGAGCGCCGTGCGCGCCTCGCCCCCGTCGACGCGCGCCTCGAGCGTGCAGCGCAGTGCCTCGCGCAGACAGTCGAGTCGACCACGCAGGCCGATTCGGCCGGCGTCGAGCGACATCGGCTCGACCGCGAAGCGATCGCGTCGCGACTCGAGTCTGCCGCGCCAGAGACCGAGCCGGCGCGTACCGAGCCGAAGCTCCTCGACCCGCATCTCGAGCGCCCACGGCGACGCAGTGGCGCTCGAGGCGAGGGCGGCGCGTCCCGGCAGGCTCGTCAGCACGAGTCGCTCGAGCTCGAGTCGCGGCACGCCGGCTGCGCCCGAGCCGGCGTCGCCGACGCGGAGCATGCCGGTAAGTCGCGGACCACTCAGCGAGACGGTCGGCACACCGCCCGCTGCGCCGAGCTCGACGTTCGCCGGCCCCAATGGCTCGCCGAGCAGCTCGAGACGCTCGATGCGCAGCGAGCCGCGCAGCGGTGGCGCCGCCCCGTGCAGCGGCAGCTCGGACCAGAGCCGCGCCAGTCGCGCGAGTTCGAGTTGCGGCAGGTCGGCCTGCACTTCGACGACCGGGCTTTCCGGCAGTCGCAGGCTGCCGCTGCCGAGCCGCAGCGCGCCGCGGCGCAGCTCGAAGCCCTCGGCGGCCGCGGCGAGTTCGAACCGGCCACGCACCGGCGCGCCGTCGAGCGCGAAGTCGATCCGCCAGCGCGAGGGGTCGCTTCGCTCCGGCCGGGCCTCGAGGCGCCAGCGCGGCGCGGCGCCCGCGCCGAGCGCGCCGGACTCGGCGAGCAGCTCGCGCGTCGCGCCATCGGGCAGGCGTCCGGTCAGCAGCCAGCGACGTCCGGCACCACCCGCGTCGACGGCGATGCGCAGCGGCTGGTCGAGCCAGCGACCCTCGAGACGCGATGCCTGCAGCCGGCCATCGACGACACGCACCATGCCAGTCAGCGCCTCGACCGGTGGGGAGTCGGCCAGCATGCGCCAGCGCAACGAATCGAAGCGGGCCAGCAGGCTCCAGCGCAGCGGCTCGGGGGGCTGGCCGCCAGTGCGGCCGCTCGCGCCGCGGCGCTCGACCCGCAGTTCGAAACGAGCCGCGCCCTCGACCGCCGCGGCGCGCAATTCCGCAGGCAGGCGCGTCGCCAGTGGTGAGGCAGCCAGCGCATCGAGCGCCGCCGCCGCCGGTCCCTCGGCAACGAGCGACCAAGCCGGCGCGCTGCCGCGCCGCAGTTGCCCGCGCACGAGCCGCAGGTCGCCGATCGAGCCGCGCTCGAAGTCGAAGCGCAGCTCGCGTTCGTCCCAGGCCAGCCTGCCGCCCGCCTCCGACAGCGCGGGCCAGTCGGCAGCGGGACGGAAGCTCGCGGAGCTGACAGCGAGATCCCCCGCGCTGCGCTCGATGCGCCAGCCATGCTCCCGTGTGCGGGACGCATCGATGTCGAGACGGCCCGCTGCCAAGGTAAACGATTCGATCGGCGCCGCGGCCAGCATGCGCTGCGACAGTTCGCGCAGCAGCGGCAGTTCCTCGCTCGAGACCGGCTCGAGCAGCACGATCTCGACGGCGAGCGCCGCTGCATCCGGCGCCTCACTGGCGAGAGTGCCCTTGAACTCGAGCCGGGCCCGCGGCGCCGGCGTCGCGCGATCGAGCAGCACCAGCGATCGGCTGTCGAGTCGCCAGCCGGTGCCCTCGCGTCGCACCATAGCCGAACCCTGCAGGGCGATCTCGAGCGACTGCTCCGACGGAACGGCACCGAGACGCAGCTGTAGCGGTTCATCGGCGAAGGTCAGAGTCGCGCCGGTGTCGCCGCCGACGACATTGAAGACCAGCGGTGCGAGCCTTGCCTGCCCGGTGGCATCGCGCCAGGCGCCATCCTCGACCCGTGCCTCGAACCGCAGCGCGCGTCCGTCCGGCGTCGCGACGCTGCTCAGGCGCAGCTCACGCAAAGTGCCGTCGAGGTTCAGTTCGGGCGGCAGCGCGAACAGCGGTCGCAGCCAGCCGATTGGCACGCCGTCGGCATGCAGGTGCGCCTGCGACCACGCCGCATCGGCGTCGAGCTCGAAGTCGAGGGAGGTCGCCGGCACGCCAGGCAGCGTCACCCGCAAGCCGGAACCCCGGATGCCCCAGCCCCCCGCCAGGCGTTCGAAGTCCAGGTTCGCGCGCAGGTTCTCGAAATGAGCCTGACCCGCGCCGTCCGCTCGCGGCAGGCGCAGCTCGCTCGCACTGAGCTCGACCGTTCCAGCCTGCAGACGCCCGGCGTCGAGACGCAGCAGCGCGCGCAGGTCGGCGACGCCGGCTGCGCCGTCGGGACGCCACCCCAAAGCCGCACGCCAGCCGGCGAGACGCAGGCCGCGGCCCTGCAGCGTGAGGCTGCCCTCGAGGGCGCCGCCGGCCGCGTCGAGCCCGCGCAGTTCCACGGCGACGAACAGGCTGCGGCCGAGCCGCTCGCCGGGCAGCGCGTTGCCTTGCAGGCGCGCCCCGTCAGGCATGCGCTGGATCGACAGCCGCGGAATGCGCACCGGGCGCCCGGCCAGACCGCCACTCGGCTCTCGCGCGAAGCCGCGCAGCGTGGCCGACTCGAGCTCGATGCGCCCTTGCGGCAGCGCCCGCGCGAACTCCGCGAGGTGCTGCAGCAGCCGCTCCTCCGGCGACTGCATGAGGTCCGACGCGGTCGTCGCTGCAGGCTTCGCAGCCGTTGCCGCCTGCCACGCCAGACGCAGTGCCTCGGCATCGATATGCGCCCCGATCAGCACGATGCGACCAGGGCGCAGCGAACCGCTACGCAGCAGCCGCCAGGTCTCGAATCGCACCACCAGCTCCGCCGCCTGCAGCAGCCGGCGTTCGCCGCCCGGGCGCCACATCTCGACGTCCGTGAACTGGGCTTCCGGGCCGTAGAACCCGAGACGGACGGCGAGGCGCCCGAAACGCAGGTCGTAACCGGTCTGCGCGCGGACCAGCGACTCGATCGCTGCACGCTGCTGCGGCAGGCGCGCGAGCGCCATCGTGTAGGCGCCGAGCAGCGCGGCCACCGACACCAGCAGCCAGCCGGCAGCCACCCACGCGGTACGCGCCCGAGTCGTTGCCATGATTCCGCCTGCGCAGCGCCCGGTCAGGTCAGCACGACGTCGAACTGGTCGACCTCGTAGAGCGCTTCGCTCTGCAACCTGATTGGACGGCCGACGAGCGGTTCCAGTTCCGCGAGCACTCCGGCGTCCTCGCCGAGCAGCCGATCGATGACGTCCTGATGGGCGAGGATCAGCAGCTCACGGCTCGCGAACTGGCGGCCCTGACGCACGATTTCGCGAAAGATCTCGTGGCAGACGGTCTCAGCCGTGCGCACGAAGCCACGTCCCTCGCAACTCGGGCAGGGTTGGCAGAGCAGGTGTTCGAGGCTCTCGCGCGTCCGCTTGCGCGTCATCTCGACCAGCCCGAACGCCGACAGGCTCGCGACCTGGGTCTGGGCCCGGTCTGCACCGAGCGCGCGCCGCAGCGCCTCGAGCACCTGTTCGCGGTGCGCAGCATCCTCCATGTCGATGAAGTCGATGATGATGATGCCCCCGATGTTGCGCAGCCGAAGCTGGCGCGCGATCGTGACCGCGGCCTCGAGGTTGGTGCGGAAGATCGTGTCCTCGAGGTTGCGATAGCCAACGAAGCCGCCGGTATTGACGTCTATCGTAGTCATCGACTCGGTCTGGTCAATGATCAGGTGCCCTCCGGACTTGAGGCCCACCTTGCGATCGAGCGCGCGCCGCAGCTCGTCCTCGACGCCGTGCAGATCGAACAGTGGTCGAGCGCCGGCATAAAGTTCGAGACGCGGCTCCGCCTCGGGCATGAAGCGCCGCGAGAACTCGAGCATGCGCCGGTATTCATCCGGATCGTCGACCAGAACGCGCTCGACCTGTGCCGTCAGCTCGTCGCGCAGCATGCGCACCGACAGCGGCAGGTCCGCATGCACGAGCCGACCCTGCGCACCGCGCGCGGCGCGCTCGCGTACGTGCGCCCAGAGTCGTTCGAGATAGGCGACGTCCGACTCGAGCTGGGACGGCGTCGCGCCAACCGCTGCCGTGCGGACGATGTAGCCGCCGACGTGCCCGGCGCTGAGGATCGCGCCAAGCGCGCTGCGCAGCCGCGCACGTTCGGTCTCGTCCTCGATGCGCGAAGAGACGCCGATGCCGCTGCCCTGCGGCATGAACACCAGCAGCCGCGACGGCAAC
>JBBILX010000010.1:55000-128252 GCA_037444685.1 Gammaproteobacteria bacterium | reverse complement strand
CGCTTGTCCCGGCCCCGCGGCCTCGCCGGGACAAGCGCCCGGCGGCGGACCGGCCGGCCCCGGTGGCTTCGGCGGCGGGCCGGTGGCGATCGTCTCGGCGCCGGCTGCCGCGGAGGAAGTCTCGCGCGAACTGCGTGCGCTCGGCACCGTGCGCGCCAACGAGGCGGTCGAGGTCACGTCGAAGATTTCGAACATCGTCACCGCCGTGCGCTTTCGCGACGGCCAGACCGTGCAGCGTGGCCAGGTGCTCGTCGAGCTCGACAGCGCGCAGGCACGTGCCGACCTGGCGGTCGCCAGCGCAGCGCTGACCGAGAGCACGAGTCAGCTTGCGCGCAGCCGCGAACTGCTCGCCACTCAGGCGCTCTCGCAGTCGCAGTTCGAGCAGCTCGAGGCGACCCAGCGGGCTAACGAGGCGCGACTGGCCGCCGCGCGTGCGCGGCTCGAGGACAGCTTCATCCGCGCGCCGTTTGCCGGCCGCGTCGGACTGCGACGGGTCAGCGTCGGCAGCCTCGTCAATCCTGGCACGGTGATCACGACGCTCGACGACACCAGCGTCGTGAAGGTGGACTTCGCGGTGCCCGAGAACGACCTCGCGAGCCTGCGCGAGGGATTGCCGATCGAGGCCGTCAGTCCCGCCTACCCCGAGCGGCGCTTCGCCGGTCGGGTGCTCAGTGTCGATTCACGTATCGATGCGACGACCCGCGCGGTGACCGTTCGTGCCGCCGTGCCGAATGCGGACGGCGCGTTGCGTCCGGGCATGTTCGTCAACGTCCTGCTGACGCGCGACCGGCGCGAGGCGATCGTGATCCCCGAGGAGGCGCTCGTGCCCGAGCAGGACCGGCAGTTCGTGTTCGTCGTCGTGGACGGGATCGCCAGCAAGCGCGAGGTGCGCATCGGCGCGCGCCGTCCCGGCCGTGTCGAGATCGCCTCCGGACTCGAGCTTGGCGAGCGGATCGTCGTCGAGGGCACCGTCAAGGTCCGCGACGGCGGGCCGGTTCGCGATCTGGCGGCCGCGACCGGCGGCCGCAGCGGCTGAGCGGACCGGGAGGGCCGCCACCATGCTCCTATCCGACGTCTCGATCCGCCGTCCCGTCTTCGCGACGGTCGTCTCGCTGCTGCTGCTGATCCTCGGCCTGATGGCGGCCCTGCGGTTGCCGATCCGTGAATATCCGGACATCTCGAGGCCGGTGGTCGGCGTCAGCACGTTCTACCGTGGCGCAAATGCCGCGGTGATCGAATCGCGGATCACGCAGGTGCTCGAGGGCGAGCTCGCCGGCATCGAGGGTATCGAGAAGATGACCTCCTCGAGCCGCGACGAGTTCTCGCGCATCAATCTCGAGTTCTCGCTCGAGCGCGACGTCGACAGCGCCGCCAACGACGTTCGCGAGCGTGTCTCGCGCGTCGCTGGCCTGTTGCCTCAGGAGGCGGACACGCCTCAGGTGACCAAGGTTGACGACGGCATGGAAGCGATCATGTACGTCAACGTCGCGAGCGACACGCGCAGTCAGCTCGAACTGACGGACTACACGGAGCGCTATCTGGTCGACCGGTTCGCAGCGGTGCCGGGAGTGGCCATCGTCCGCATCGGCGGCGGGCGCCGCTACGCGATGCGCATCTGGCTCGACCGCGAGGCGCTCGCCGCGCGCCAGCTCACTGTCGCCGATATCGAGAGCGCGCTGCGGCGCGAGAACGTCGAGCTGCCTGCGGGCCGGATCGAGTCGCAGCAGCGCGAGTTCACGCTGCGCGCGCTGACCGCGCTCAACACGGAAGAGGACTTCCGCAACCTCGTGATCGGGCGCGGACCGGACGGGTACCTCGTGCGACTCGGCGAAGTCGCCGACGTGCGGCTCGCAGCCGAGGACGAGCGCACGCTCGCACGCTCGAACGGCCTGCCTGGCGTCAGCCTCGGCATCGTGCCGACCTCAACGGCCAACGTGCTCGAGGTCTCGAAGCGGGTACGCGAGACGCTGGCCCAGCTCCAGCCAGGCGTTCCAGCGGACATCTCGCTCGGCGTCAATCTCGACTTCACGGTCTTCGTGACCGAGTCCATGCGCAATGTCGTCGCTGTGCTGCTCGAGACGCTCGTCATCGTGCTGATCGTGATCTTCATGTTCCTCGGCACCTGGCGCGCGACACTGATCCCGGCCGTCACGATCCCGGTATCGATCCTCGCCGCGGCAACGGTGATGGCGCTGCTCGACTACTCGGTTAACACGCTGACACTGCTCGGCGCCGTGCTCGCGATCGGCCTCGTCGTCGACGATGCCATCGTCGTGCTAGAGAACATCGCGCGGCGCATCGAGGCCGGGCAGGCATCGCTGCTCGCGGCGATCGAGGGCAGCCGCGAGATCGGCTTCGCGGTCGTGGCGACCACGCTGGTGCTGATGGCGGTCTTCGTGCCCGTGTCGTACATGGGCGGAACGCTCGGTCGCCTGTTCGGCGAATTCGGCGTCACGGTCGCCGCGGCGGTCGGCTTCTCCGCGCTGGTCGCGCTGACGCTCACGCCCATGATGGCCTCGAAGCTGTTCGAGGGCGGCATCCACCGCGGTCGCATGGCAACCGCCCTCGACGGCTTCTTCCGCCGCCTCGGTGTCGCCTACGAGGCGCGACTGCGCAGCGCGCTGTCGGGTCGACGGCCGCTCGCGCTGGCGCTCGGCGCCGGCGGCACCACGGCCCTGTTCACGGTGCTGTTCGTGGTCGGTTGGCCGGTCGGCTGGCTCAAGCTGCCGCAGGAGTTCGCGCCGATCGAGGACCGGGCGATGATCCCGGTACTCGTCAATGCGCCGGAAGGGGCGAGCCTCGCCAACCTCGATCGTTACATCAGTCAGGTCGAGGCCATTGCCGCCGACGAGGTCGCCGCCGGCAATGCGGCCCGTGTCATCGTGCGCTCCGGGTCTTTCGGGTCGCAAGGCGACGTCAACGCCGGCACCGTGTACATGCCGCTGACGCTGTGGAACCAGCGCAAGGACAGCGCGCAGCAGATCGCGCAGCGCATGCGCATACGGACCGCCGACATCACCGGCGTGCGCATTGTCGTGATCACGCCTCCGAGCCTCGGTGTGCGCGGCCAGGGCAAACCGCTGCAGATCGTGCTCGGCGGTGCCGAGTACGCCGAGCTCGCTCAGTGGCGCGACCGGGTCATGGCGCGCATCCAGGCCGAGAACCCGCGCATCATCGCGCTCGAGTCGGACTATCAGGAGCGCAAGCCGCAGGTCTCTCTGCGGATCGATCGCAACCGCGCGGCAGATCTCGGCGTGAGCCTGCAGAACGTCGGACGCACGCTCGAGACCATGCTCGGCTCGCGGGTCGTCACGACATTCCTGCAGGGGGGCGAGGAGTACAACGTCGTCCTGCAGGCCCGCGAGGCTGATCGCGCGACGGTCGCCGATCTCGGCAACCTCTACGTACGCTCCGAGACCAGCGGAGAGATGGTGCCGCTGTCGGCCCTCGTGACTGCCGAGGAGAGCGCCGGCCCGGCGCAGCTCAAGCGCTTCGACCGGCTGCGCGCGATCACGCTGTCGGCGAGCCTGGCCCCCGGCTACACACTCGGCGAGGCGCTGGCCTACACCGAGAACGTGATCCGCGCCGAGGTTCCACAGGGCGTGCAGATCAACTACGACGGCGAGTCGCGCGAGTTCAAGCTCTCCGGCGGCAAGCTCTGGGTCACGTTCGCGTTCGCGCTGCTGATCGTGTATCTCGTGCTGGCGGCCCAGTTCGAGAGCTTCATTCACCCGCTCGTCATCCTGGCGACGGTGCCGCTCGCCATCACCGGTGCGCTCGTCGGACTGTGGCTGTTCGGTGCCTCGATCAATGTCTTCAGCCAGATCGGCGCGATCATGCTGATCGGCATCGCCTGCAAGAACGGTATCCTGATCGTCGAGTTCGCGAATCAGCTCCGCGACCGTGGTCGCGAGTTCGTCGAGGCCGTCGTCGAAGCCTCGGCGATCCGCCTCCGGCCTATCCTGATGACCAGTCTTTGCGCGGCTTTCGGCGCCGTACCGCTGATGCTGGCGAGCGGCGCAGGCGCCGAGAGCCGGCAGGCGATCGGCTCGGCGGTTTTCTTCGGCATCGTGCTGTCGCTTGGGCTGACCCTGTTCGTGGTCCCGGCCCTGTACACGCTGATCGCGCGTAACACCCGATCGCCAGAACACGTCAGCCGGCTCATCGAGAAGCTGTCGCGCCGCGCAGCCGTGGCCGAGGGCGCCGGCACACCGGCCATCGGCAGGAGTCCGACATGACCATCGCGCTCTGGTGCCTGCTCGTCGTCGCGCTGCTGCCGATCATGTGCGCAGGGATCGCCAAGTGGGGTTTCGAGGAGTTCGACAACCGCCGTCCCCGCGAATGGCTCGCGCGCCAGCAGGGCTGGCGCGCGCGGGCCCATGCGGCCCAACAGAACTCCTGGGAGGCGCTCGCGATCTTCACGGCGGCCGTGCTGACGGCCCATGTCGTCGCGGCGCCGCAGGGCCGGGTCGACCTGCTGGCGGGGGTATTCGTTGCTGCGCGACTCGCCTACATCGCCGCCTACGTGGCCGACCTCGCCGCGCTGCGCTCCGCCGTCTGGCTGGTGGGTCTCGGCGTCTGCGTCGCGCTGTTCGCCGCGGGGGCCTGATGTCAACGGCCGCTGCCGATTACAAGTTATTGAGAAATAAATAATAATAAGTTACCGCCGCGATCCCCGGGCAGGCTCGCGGGTACAATGGCCGGCCGCGCATCCGACCGGTGATCCATGGCCATTCCCCCGTACCAGCAGCTCGAGCAGGAGTGGAAGCGTCTGCACGCCTTCCGCGGTGCGCTGTCGCTGTTGCGCTGGGACGCCGCCGTGATGATGCCGCGGGGCAGCGCCGAGATCCGCGGCGAGCAGCTCGCAGCGCTCGAGACCGAGTGCCACGCCCTGCTGACGTCGCCGAAGGTCACGCGGCTGCTCGAGCGCGCCCAGGCCAACGCCTCGGTGCTCGACGAGTGGCAGCTCGCGAACCTGCGCCGCATGCAGCGCGAGCGCGACCAGGCCATCGCGATGCCGATCGCGCTGATCACGCGCATCGCGCGCACCGTCGCGCGCGCCGAGGGGCAGTGGCTCGGCGCGCGGCAGCAGAACCGCTTCGACCTGTTCGCCCCGCACCTCGAGGAAGTGGTCGCCCTCGTGCGCGACAAGGCCACCCTGCTCGGGCAGGCGCTGAACCTCGCCCCTTACGACGCGCTCGCCTCGGAGTTCAGTCCAGGCTTCACCTGTGCCGATTTCGATGCGCTGTTCAAAGGGTATGCGCGGCGCCTGCCGGGCCTGATCCACGCGACCATCGAGGCGCAGCAGTCGCGACCGGTCCTGCCGCTCGCCGGCAAGTTCACCCCGGGACGCCAGCGTGCGCTGATCGTCGAGGTCATGAAGGCCTTCGGCTTCCCGTTCGATCGCGGCCGCCTCGACGAGAGTGCGCACGCCTTCACCGAGGGGGTGCCCGGCGACATCCGCGTCACGACGCGACTCGACCCTGCCGACCCGTTCATCGGACTGCTCGGGGCACTGCACGAGACTGGGCATGCGCTCTACGACATGAACCTGCCGCCGGCCTGGAATACGCAACCCGTCGGCCAGGACTGCGGTATCGCGCTGCACCTGAGCCAGGCGCTGCTGATCGAGATGATCGTCTGCCGCAGCCGTCCGTTCATGCGCTACCTGCGGCCGCTGCTGGTCAAGCACTTCGGCGTCAGCGGACCGGAGTGGGAGGAGGAGAACCTCTATCGGCACCTTACGCGGGTCCGCCGCAGCGTGATCCGCGTCGACGCCGACGAGCTGACCTATCCCCAGCACATCCTGTTGCGCTATGAACTCGAGAAGCAGCTGCTCGACGGTTCGCTCGCCGTGCCCAACCTGCCCGAGGCCTGGAATGCCGGTATGGAGGCGCGGCTCGGGATCCGGCCCGCCAACGACGTCGAGGGCGTGCTGCAGGACATCCACTGGGCCGTCGGCTCCTTCGGCTACTTCCCCTCTTACATGCTCGGCGGCGCGATTGCCGCGCAGCTCGCCGAGAGCCTGCGTCGTGACCTGCCGCAGCTCGACGACCATATCGCCGCCGGCGATTTCGCGCCGCTGACCGGCTGGCTGCGCGAGGCCGTGCACTCACGCGGCTCGCTGCTCGCACCGCACGAGCTGATCCGGCAGGCCACCGGTCGCCCGCTGTCGGCGCAGGCATCGCTGCGTTACCTCGAGCAGAAGTATCTCGAGGGCGCGCCGGCGAGCAGCGCGGCTGCCTGAGCCATGAGCAGCGAAGCAGTCACGTCCGCGGCCACGGGCGGGCCGCGCGCGCAGCAGACGGCCTCGAACACGTTTCGCAAGCTCGAGGCGCATCTGCGCGGGCTCGTCGGCAAGGCCATCGCCGACTATCGGATGATCGAGCCCGGCGACAAGGTCATGGTCTGTCTGTCGGGCGGCAAGGATTCCTACACGCTGCTCGACATGCTGTTGTCATTGCAGCGCAGCGCCCCGGTCGATTTCGACATCGTGGCCGTCAATCTCGACCAGAAGCAGCCAGGCTTCCCCGCGCACGTCCTGCCCGAGTACCTGCGCTCCCTCGGCGTTCCCTTCCACGTGATCGAACAGGACACCTACAGCGTCGTCAAGCGCGTGATCCCGAAGGGCCGCACGATGTGCGGCCTGTGTTCGAGGCTGCGCCGCGGCGCGTTGTATCGCTACGCGGCGGAACACGGCTGCACCAAGATCGCACTCGGTCATCACCGCGACGACATCGTCGAGACACTGTTCCTGAACCTCTTCCACGGCGGGCGGCTCAAGGCCATGGCGCCCAAGCTGTGCAGCGACGACGGCCGGCACATCGTCATCCGCCCGCTCGCCTACGTCGCCGAACGCGACATCGCTCGCTACGCACGCGGGCGCCGCTTTCCGCTGATCCCCTGCACACTCTGCGGCTCGCAGGAGAACGCGCAGCGCCAGGCGATCAAGCAGATGCTCGCGGACTGGGAGCGCGCCCATCCCGGGCGCACCGAATCCATCTTCTCGGCCCTGCGCCATGTCGAACCCGCCACGCTCGCCGATCCGGCGCTGTTCGATTTCGCCGCGCTGACGCGCTCCAGAAACGGCGAAGCATGACTGCGGCGGCCGCCGACGAGCCGGCTCGGATCCTCGCGCGTCTGCCGCTCGGCAACGCGTACTGGGTCGAGCCACGCCGCCTGCTCGCCGGCGAGTACCCGGCGACGGCGAGCGACGACGAGACGAGGTTGCGGCTCGAGGCGCTGCTCGATGCGGGCATCGACGCCTTCCTCGACCTGACCGCACCCGGCGAGCGCAGGCCCTACGAGGACCTGCTGCCCCCCGGCGTGCTGTACCGGCGCCATCCGTTGCGCGACCACGGACTGCCGGACAGCGACGGGCAGATGGAGCAGATCCTCGCCGATCTGCACGCCTGGCTGGCGAGCGGCCGGCGCGTCTATGTTCACTGTCGCGCCGGCATCGGACGCACGGGCATGTTGGTCGCCTGCCACCTCGTGTGCGGCGGTCGCGACGGCGAGTCGGCACTACGCGAGCTCAACCGGCTCTGGCTCGGCTCGCAGCGCTCGGCCACCTGGCCGTCGGTGCCCGAGACCGAGGAGCAGGCCGACTGGGTGCTGGCCTGGGCACGCAGTACGCGGCGAGGGGCGCCTGCGGCGACTGCCGGCGGCGCGGCCGCGCCCGGCGGCGAATCGCTACCCCTCGATCCCGTCGCGCTCGAACCGACGCGTCGACTCCGCGAACGCTTCCAGGGCGCGCTGCTCGGTCTCGCGACTGGCGATGCGCTGGCCGCCGCGACCCAGTTCCGCAAGCCGGGCAGCTTCGCCCCGGTCGGCGACCTGCTCGGCGGCGGGCCGTTCGATCTGCCGCGCGGCGCCTGGAGCGACGACACGGCGATGGCGCTCTGTCTCGCGGAGAGTCTGCTCGAGCGCGCCGGGTTCGATGCCGCCGACCAGGTGCAGCGCTACGCGCGCTGGCAGCAGCAGGGGCATCTGTCCGCGACCGGACAGTGCGTGGGTATCTCGGCGGCCGTAGCGCGCTCACTCGCCGCGGCGCAATGGCGACGTCAGCCCTTTGCGGGTTCGCACGATCCGCGCCAACTGCCGCCGGAGCCCTTGACCCGCGTCGCGCCGACCGTGATGTTCTTCTTCGCCTCGCGAGGCGACGCCATCCATCAGGCCGCAGAGCAGGCGCGCACGACGGCTCAGGCGCCGGATCTCCTTGCGGCGTGCCGATTCCTCGCCGCGGCCATGCACGCCGCGCTGGCCGGCCGACCGCGCGCCGACGTGCTCGCGCCACCACGCGAGCTCTGGGCGCCGGCGCGGCCGTCGCCACGACTCGAGCGACTGGCGCGTGGCGAGTTCCTGCACCTGTCGCTCGATCGGTTGCAGCCGCTCGGCGACGCGCTCGACCTGCTCGAAGCGGCGCTCTGGGTGCTGGCCCGCACCGAGGGTTTTCGCGACGGCGCGCTCGCTGCGGTCAATCTCGGCGGTCACGCCGATGTGATCTGCTCGATCTATGGCCAGCTCGCCGGCGCAATGCTCGGTGTCAGTGCCATACCGCCGCCCTGGCGGCTCGGTCTGGCGCGCCGGCCGCTGCTCGAGGAGCTGGCCGACCGGCTGCTCGCCCAGGCCATGGTCGGGTTGACCGAGCTGCCTTAAGCTTGGCAACCCGAGCGAGTGCGGAGCCCATGGCCGTGTCCGAGGCGAGCAGCAGAGCGGCATTCCGCCGCGGTTCCCGGCGGCTCGCGCGCCTCAGCGATGCGCAGCTCCTTGAGATGCGCTTCTGCGACCTCGGCCTGACGCTGCGCCGACCGCCAATCGTGCGCGCACTGCGCCGGCTCTACCGCGAGCTCGGGCAACGCGGCATCCCTTTCCGGCCGCACGCGTGGCTCGCCGAGGAATGGTTCTCGCCAGACGGCGTGCCGGGCATCGCGATCCCGTTTTTCCTGGCGCATCCACGGCTCGAGCAGCTCGAGCGTCGCATGGCGCAGACCGTCGAGGGCGGCAACGCGAACTGGCTGATGCGGATCCTGCGTCACGAAGCCGGTCATGCGATCGACACCGCGTACCGGTTACGCCGCCGCAAGCGCTGGCGCGAGGTGTTCGGCCCGGCGTCGCTGCCTTATCCCGACAAATACCGGCCGCGGCCCGGCAGCCGCCGCTACGTCCACCATCTCGGCGACTGGTATGCGCAGGCCCATCCCACCGAGGACTTCGCCGAGACCTTCGCCGTCTGGCTGCAGCCGCGCTCCGCCTGGCGGCGCAGCTACGCCGACTGGCCGGCGCTCAGCAAGCTCGAGGCGGTCGACGAATTGATGCGCGAGGTCCGCCACTGCCGTCCGAAGGTCCGGGTGCGCGCGCGCATCGAACCGCTCGAACAGAACACGCGCACGCTCGCCGAGCATTACCGCCGGCGTCACGCGCAGCGCGTGCGCGGACGGCGCGGCGCGACCGACGAGCTGCTGCGCAAGGTGTTCACGCCGCGACCCGCGCGCCGCAACACGCCGCGCGCGGCGACCTTCCTGCGCGAAGTCAAGCCGTCGCTCGTCGCCGCCGTCGTGCGCGAGGCTGGCGTGGACCGGTACACGGTGTACCAGGTCCTGCGACGCGCGATTGAGCGCGCCGAAGGACTGCGGCTGTATCTGCGTGGCAGCCGCCGCGACGCGCAGCGCAACGCGAGATGGCTGCTTCGGCGCATGATTGCGCTGTACGAGAGCAGCGGGAGCCCGTCGATTTCACTATGAAGAAACTCCGAGTGCTCGTCGTCGTGCACGCGAGCCTGGTGCCGCCCGACTCCCTCGAAGGTTTCACACCGCAGGAAATCGACGAGTTTCGCACCGAGTACGACGTCATCACTACGCTGCGAGCGATGGGGCACGAGGTGCGCGCGCTCGGCGTGCTGGACAGCCTCAGCGAACTGCGTGCGAGCATCACGGAGTGGCGGCCGGACGCGGTCTTCAACCTGCTCGAGGAGTTCGGCGGCATCGTCACCTACGATCAGCACGTCGTCGCTTATCTCGAGCTGATGCGGCAGCCTTACACCGGCTGCAACCCGCGCGGCCTGCTGCTGTCACGCGACAAGTCGCTCTGCAAGCAGCTGCTGTCCTACCATCGCATCCCGACGCCGCAGTTCGCCGTGATGCGGCGCGGCGTCAAGCTCCGCGTGCCGCGCAAGCTGCGCTACCCGCTGTTCGTGAAGTCGACGACCGAAGACGCCTCGCTCGGCATCGCTCAGGCTTCGGTGGTCCAGGACGAGGCGCAGCTGCACGAGCGGGTGCAGTTCGTGCACGAGCAGCTCGGCTCGGACGCACTGGTCGAGGAGTACATCGCCGGCCGCGAGCTCTACGTCGGCGTGCTCGGCAACGAGCGGCTGACGCGGCTGCCGGTCTGGGAAATGCGCTTCGGTTCGATGCCGGAGTCGCTGCCAGCGATCGCGACGCGCAAGGTCAAGTGGGACCGCCGCTACCAGCAGAAGTACGGCATCACGACGCAGGCGGCCGAGGAGCTGTCCGCGGCGACGCTCGCCACGCTGGACAAGCTGTCGCGGCGGATCTACCGGACGCTGGGGTTGTCGGGTTACGCGCGCATGGACTTTCGCGTCAATGATTCGGGCGAGGTCTACGTGCTCGAGGCCAACGCCAATCCGAACATCGCCGCGAGCGAGGATTTCGCGCAGTCGGCGCTCGCCGCCGGAGTCGGCTACGACGAGCTGCTGCAGCGGCTGATCACGCTCGGCATGAGCTATCAGGCCGAGTGGCGGATTTACTATGGATGAGCGCGGCGCGGCGCGCAGCGTCCTGAAACGGCGCCGCCTGCTGTGCGCGGGCGCCGCCACGCTGCTGCTGCCGCTGTCGATCGGCTCCGTCGGCGCCCCCGGCCGGCGGCGCCCGGCCGTAGCGGCGTTGCTCGAGTGGTTGCCGGGAATCTATCTCGGCCCCACGAGCCGGCTCGAGGTCCTGCCAGTCTACGCGCCGCTGACTGCACCCCACGCGTTCTATCTGCGCGAGAGCGAACGGGCAGACCCGACGCGCGTGCTCGACCAGCGTTTGCTCGCGGTGGCGCCGGCAAGACGCGGCCGGGCCGTGCTGCGTGTCTGGCGGTTCGCGGACCCTGCGCGCTGGCGCGAGGCGCATCTTGCCACCGACCTCTTCAAGGGCCTGATGCCCGGCGACGTGCAGCCGGGCGCTGCCATCGAGGTCGACTGGCTCCCGGGCCGGACGCGGCTCGGTGCGCGCACGGGGGCGGCATTCCCGTTCGAGCTCGATGCGGCAGCGCTCGTCATGCAGACGCGTTTCGAACGCTACGGCAACGATCTGCCCTGATCGCCGCCCGCGCCGCCCTTGAGGTGCTCGTCGAGCCAGTCGAGCACCGCAGCATGCCACTGCAGACTGTTGGCGGGCTTCAGGATCCAGTGGTTCTCGTCGGGGAAGACCAGCAGTCGGCTGCGGACGCCGAGACGTTGCAGCGCCGTGAACGTTGCGAGGCCCTGCGTGTAGGGCACGCGGTAATCGAGCACGCCGTGCGTGACGAGCATCGGCGTCTTCCACTTCGTCACGTGGGCCGAGGGGTTGAACTTCTCGTGGATCTGCGGCGCGAGGAAATACGGGCCGCCGTTCTCCCACTCGGTGAACCACAGCTCCTCCGTCGTGTAGTACATCGAGCGCGTATCGAAGATGCCGGCGTGGTTGACGATGCAGTGGAACCGGTCCGGCCACTGGCCGGCGATCCAGTTCTGCATGAAGCCGCCGTACGAGGCGCCAAGCGAGCAGGCGCGCTCGCCGTCAAGCCAGTCGTAGCGCGCAATCGCTGCTTCGAGCCCCTTCTGCAGGTCGACGAGCGGTTTACCGCCCCAGTCCTGGCTGATCGAGTCGGTGAACGTCTGCCCATAGCCTGGCGACCCGTGGAAATCGATGAAGACGACACCGTAGCCGCGGCCCGCGAAGACCTGGGCGTTCCAGCGGAAACTCCACTGGTTCTGGAAGCTGACCTGCGGACCGCCGTGCACGAGGAAGGCGATCGGATACTTACGGCCCGCTTCGAAGCCGGCCGGCTTCATGACATAGCCGTAGACTCGCTCGCCATTCCAGCCGGCGAAACTGAACTGTTCGAACGGCGCCATGTCGCGCTGACCGAGGATGTCGGCGTTGACGTCGGTCAGTCGCCGCGGCGCGGCGCGCCCGGCGCCGACGAGAAACAGTTCCGCCGGCGCGGCGAGCGACGCGCGCGCGACGACGACGCCGTCCGGCGCTGGCGAGAACTCGGTGACCTGGCCATCGGCGAGCAGCGAGGTGGGCCGGCCGGTGCGCGGATCGATCGCGAACAACGCGACCTGGCCGATATCGTCGGCCGTCGCGAGCAGTCGCCGCCCATCGTGCGAGGCACCGAGCTGCGTGACCGAGCGATCCCAGTCCTCGGTCAGGACGCGCACGCGGCCGGAGGCCGCTTCGCGGATGACGATCCTGAAGCGATCGGCCTCGAAGCCGGGTCGCTGCATCGCGAGCCACGCGAGGTCGCCGTTCGCGAGGAACACGGGCTGCGTGTCCCAAGCCGGATTGTCCGCCGTCAGGTTGCGCGGCGGGGCACTGCCGTCCGCAGCTGCCTCGTAGAGATCGAAGTTCGTCGACCACGCTTCGCTGCGATCGGCGAGGCGCGCGCTGAACACGAGCCGCGCACCGTCGGGGCTGAACGCATACTCTTCGGCGCCGCCGAACGGCTTCGAGGGCACGTTCGCGCGCAGACTTCCCGAGACGGCAACCGGCGCTCCGGCCTTGCCGTCCGCGGTCAGCGTCGCGGTGAACAGCGTCGAGAGCGTGCCATCGCGCCAGGTGTCCCAGTGCCGCACCAGCAGCTGCTCGTACTGCCTCCCGGTCTGCTTCGCCTTGCCGGCGGCTGCAATCCGCTTGGCGCTGCATTGCAGATCGATGCAGTCCGGAAACACGTCGATACTGAACGCAAGCCGGTCGCCGCGCGGCGAGACCTTCAGCGAGGTCACGTCGAGCGGATAGTCGGTGACCTGCTGGGCCTCGCCACCTCCGAGATCGATGCGCCAGACCTGCGAGGATCCTGAGCGCGTCGAGAGAAAGTAGAGGCTGCGCCCGTCGGGCGCCCAGCGCGGACTCGAATCGTTCGCCGAGTGCTGCGTCAGCCGGCGCGACAGCAGCGGCCGCTTCGCCGGTGGGCGCAGGTCGAGCAGCCAGAGGTCCGTGCGGCCCCGGTTCGCTTCCATGTCGGTCTCGCGCAACGTGAAGACGACGAAGCGGCCATCGGGGGATACCTGCGGCTCCGAGATCCGCTTGAGCCGGACCAGGTCATCGGGTGTGAATGGCCGGACGGCGGCGAGACCCGCAGTCGAGAAGAGAAGGGCGAGCGCGGCCAGGGCCGTGCGGCAGACGTGGGGGGCCATCGCGAACTCCGATTGAACTCGGTGGGCCGCGATTGTAGCGTGCGAGCGGTGCGACCCGTGCCCTGCGGCACAGGACCCTTCGGGCCAGGATGGCGGCATGCTCGAGCTGCGGGCAATCTGCTTCGATCTCGACGACACCCTCTGGGACGTGCGCAGCGTGCTCGCGCGCGCCGAACAGGCCGTCAGCGACTTTCTCGAGCGCCGCTACCCGGAGTTCGGCCGCGAGCATCCGGTCGAGAAGCGCCTTGCGGCGCGGCTCGAGCTCGCGCGCGAGCAGCCCGCGCGCGCCCACGACCTGACCTGGCTCCGGACCGAGTCGATGCGGCGCCTCGCCATCGCAGCCGGCCTGCCCGCGTCGGTCGGTGACGAGGCCTTTGCGGTCTTCATGGAGCAGCGCAATGCCGTCGAGCTGTTTCCGGACGTGCTGCCTTCGCTCGGGGCGCTGCGCCGACGGTATGCGCTCGCGACATTCTCGAACGGCAACGCAGATCTTCGGCGCATCGGCATCGATTCGCATTTCGCCGTGACCCTCAACGCGATCGCGGTCGGCGCCGCAAAACCCGATCCGCGCTCGTTCACCGCGGTCGCGGAGGCACTCGCTCTGCCACCGGCGTCGATCGCCTACGTCGGCGACGATCCGCGCATCGACGTCGCCGGCGCGCGCGCCGCCGGCATGCAGACCATCTGGATCAACCGCGCCGGCCGCGCCTGGCCCGACGAGCACGAGCCGCCGGGCCACGAGGTGCGCTGCCTCGGCGAACTCGTCGAGCTCGTCGAGCGGGCGGGAACCTGACGAGCGACACGATCGGTCATGTCGTGGCGCCCGGCCGCACGGTGGCTGTGTACGCGCGCGGTAGCAATTGGGCGAGCCATGCACTGTACCTGCTTCAAGATGGTCTAGACGGGTAGGGAGGCGACCACCAACGTGAGCGGGGTGTAATCCGGCTCCTCTGCCATTCGACATGCCTCGAACCTTCAACATCCGCGAGGCCAAGACTTACCTCACGCGAATCGTCCAGGACGTCGCGTCGGAAGCGTTCGTCAGTGCCGCTTCGATACACGGTCCATCGGTCTGCACGATTCAGTAATCGCGCGACACGAAGTCGTCGGACTCAGAGGGACGCCGGGCTCTCCGGTACCCGCCGCGGGCGTCGTTCACGCCCAGGTGCATCCACTGCTGGCTGGCAAAACGTCGACGAAATGGCGGGAGAGATCCGCGAGCCGGGCGTGCCGGCGGCTTCGGTGCGTGATCAGCGGCATGCCGGACTAGCCCCTTTGGAGCCGTATACTGATGTTCTGCCGGCGCTCCTCGGAAGCCGACGGCCATTTCAGTCCTCCTCGAACTCGAACAGCTCCTCGTTCGGGCCGCGCGCGAGCAGGATGCGGCGGCCGCCGACGTCGACTGGTGGGCGCACGATCACCGCGTCGGCGTCCGCGAGACGACGCTGCAGCGCATGAATATCGGCGGCCCCATGCGTGTAGAGCGCGACGCCGAGACGGCTCGGGTGCATGCGACCGGTGAGCCGTCGCTGCGAGGCGCCGCCGAAGTGCACGAGCAGGATCTTGCCGCTCGGTTCGGCCGGATGCTGGTAGAGCAGGAAGCGCACGCGCGAGCCGCTCGGGATGCCGACCAGCCGGTTGACCTGCTCGCGGAACTCGGCGGGCGTCTCGTCGTCCTGCGCGGCGTGCAGGCCGAGCGCGCCACCGTAGAAGCGCCGTGTCGCCTCGAGATCGCCCGCGACGACCGAGACCGTCGCGACCTCGCTGTAGTTGCCGTGCGGCGCGCCCGCTCGCATCTGCGATGGCGGGTGCCGGTGACCGACCATGATCAGCAGCGGCACACCGTCGGGTCCGAAGAGCACGGATTCCTCGCTCTCGACGTCACCGATGACGTGACGCACGGGCGGCGAGCGCGCAATGCAGCCGGCCGCAACGAGCTCGCGCCACCAGATCTCGGCTGGGCTGCGCACGTAGAAGTCGATCGCCTTCGGCCCGATGTCGAGCGGCGAATCCGGTCCGCCGATCTGGGTATCGAGACGCACGACCTCGTGCGGCGTCGGCGCGAGCTGCAGCAGCCGCAAGCGGCCGATCGGATAGCCGCGGCAGGAGAGCTCGGCCCATTCGCCCCTCGTGCCGTCGGGCAGGCCCCAGGCGGCGGCGCGCTCGGTCGGTAGCGCCGCGCGCCACTCGATCGCGAGCCCCATGACGTCGTGGAAGAGCCGCAACGACGACTGCAGATCGGATACGCCGACGGTGAGGGCGCGCATCGCGGTTATCATGGGACCCATGATCGAACTCTACACGCATGCGACGCCGAACGGACACAAGGTCTCGATCCTGCTCGAGGAGCTCTCGCTGCCTTATCGTCTGCATCTCGTCGATCTCACGCGCAACGAGCAGTTCACTCCGGAGTTCCTCGCGATCAACCCGAACGGCAAGATTCCGGTGATCGTCGATCCAGACGGCCCCGGCGGCCGGCTGATCACCGTCTGGGAGTCCGGCGCAATCCTGATCTATCTCGCCGAGAGGACCGGCAGCGACCTGCTGCCGCGCGCCGGCGCAGAGCGCTATGCGACGCTGCAGTGGCTGATGTTCCAGGTCGCCGGCGTCGGCCCAATGATGGGTCAGGCCGGCCACTTCACGCTGTATGCGACCGAGCGGGTGCCCTACGGCATCGATCGCTACGTCAAGGAGTCACGGCGTCTGCTGGGCGTCATGGAGCGGCAGCTCGCCGCGCATCCGTGGCTCGCCGGTGAACGCTACTCGATTGCCGACATCGCGACCTTTCCATGGACCAACTCTGCCCTGCGGATCCCCGGTCTCGCGGCGGCCTCGGGCGAACTCGACGACTGGCCGAACGTGGTGCGCTGGCGCCGCGCGCTGCTCGGGCGCCCCGCCGTCCAACGAGGCCTCGACAAGCCGCGGCGCACGAACTGACGACCCTGCAGCGTCGCTACTGCGCCGTGTAGCCCCCGTCGATGACGAGGCTCGTGCCCGTGATCAGGCTCGCGGCCGGCGAGGCGAGGAAGACGGCCGCCGCGGCGACCTCGCCGACCTGGCCGATGCGGCCGAGCGGGATGCGCTTGAGAGTCTCGCTGCGAAAAGTCTCGTCGGCGAAGAATGGCTGCGTCAGCGGCGTTTCGATATAGGTCGGTGCGAGGCTGTTGACGCGGATGCCGTGTGGCGCGAGCTCGACGGCCATCGCCTTGGTGAGCCCCTCGATCGCATGCTTGGTCATGCAGTAGACCGTGCGACTCGGCGCGCCGACGTGGCCCATCTGCGAGGACATGTTGAGAATGACTCCGCGGCGCTGAGCGATCATCCGGCGCGCCGCCGACTGCGCGGTCACGAACATCGCGCGCACGTTCAGCGCCAGTAACCGATCGAGTGTTTCGAGGGAGACCTCGACGAAGGGCTGCGGCTCGTTGCCGCCCGCGTTGTTGACGAGCACGTCGCAGCTCTCGAGCCCCGCGAATAGCGCCGCGACATCGTCGGGCTGCGTGACGTCGCAGACCACGGTCCGCGCGTGGCCGCCGCGCGCGCGGATCGCCTCGGCGGCGCGCTCGAGCTCCTCGGCGCCGCGGCTCACGAGAACCACTTCGGCGCCCGCCTCGGCGAACGCCTCCGCGCAGGCGCGACCGAGTCCGCGGCTCGCGCCCGTCACGACGACCGTCCGGCCGCTGAACTCCCGCATCTCATGCCCCTCGTGCCGTGTTGTTAGCAGTGTAGTCATTCCGCTGCCAAAAGAAATGGACGCACGCGGGGCGTGCGCGTGAACGAGGCGCCGCCTTGCGCAAGATTCTGCTGACTGCGTCACGGCAAGATGGATGCGCCGGGCGTGGACTCGACACTGAGGAGGATCGTGGGAGATGCACGGAGACAACCAGGGGCAGCGCGTGGTGGCGGTGGCAAGCCTGCGCGAGTACTTCCGCGGCGCGCTGCACGAGGCACTCGATCATCAGCACTTGGCGGTCGAAGCGCAGACGGAGCAGTACGTGGTCAATCTGCTGACGCTGTTCGCGCGCACGGAAGAGGTCAGTGGGGCGAGCACCGCCGGGCGTACGCCGCGGCCGCTCGCGCTGCAGCTCGCCGACGCACTCGAGGCGGCTACACCCGAGGAGCGATGCCGAGTGCTGCAGCGCATGGGCGACCTGTCGCTGTTCTTCGCAGGGTGTTTCGCACGGAGCTTCGCGCGTCGGCTCGTCGACGTCGACTACCACATCGCGATGGGCGGCCGCGCCTACGCGACGCTCGCCGACGCCTTCGGTCGCGGCCCGCGCCGCGTCCTCGCGGGCGTGTTCGCCGAGCTGGCCGCGAAGTTTCAGCCGCTGGTCGATGCGCTCGGCGAGGTCAGCGAAGCCGGCTATCGCCGCGGCCCGGAGGACGTGCTGCGTCTCTACGAGATCTGGCTGCGCACCGGTAGCGCGCGCGCCCGGCGCCTGCTCGGCGAGCTCGGCGTCACCCCGTCTCCCGTGGGTCAGCGGCCGCACTGAGCGCGCCGATGCTGCTGAGCCGACTGCAGTCGCTGCTCGCCGGCATTTACGACCTCCGTCTCGGCGAGGACGTCAGCGACTACGTGATCACGGACAGGGCCCTGTTGCCCGCCGGGGCGCGCTCAAATGGTGCCGACGAGCAGCTGTTCGTCGAATCCGGCGGTGATTCGCCGGAGTTCGGTGTGGCGCTCTACCTCGACCCGGCGATGCTCGAGCGGCTCGGTGACGCCGATCCGACCGACGCGCTGCACGTCGGAAACGTCTCCGATTACCTGACCGCGCTCGAGGGGGTCAGCCATTTCGTCTGCGTGGCCTGGCATGCGAGCCAGGGCCGCGACGTGTCGCTGCTGGCGCTCGAACTGCAGGCCGAGATCGACAAATACGTCGCGACCTATGCGCTGCTGCGTCGGCAGGCGCCGCGACGCTTCCCCGCCGAGCTGCACGATCTGCTGTTCACGCGCGCACGCGTCGATCCGGCGCTCGCCGGCGAGCGCGCGGCGCTCTACCGCAAGGCGAGCGCTCACGCCGCGAGGTACTGCCGGGCGCTCGAGCGCCGACTGCGACGCGACTGCGCCGATCGTGACGGGCTGCCTGGGGCGCTGCGTGCGGAGCTCATGCGCTTCTACCGGTTGCCCGAGACGCGCAAGCTCGAAGCCGCGGCGGCCGGTTGAGCGCCGAGCGTAGCGCGCCGCTCAATCCTCGTCGTCGCGCCGATTCGCCTCGACAGCGCGACGCTGGCGGATCCAGGCGTCGAGCTGGCGCAGGTCGGCGGGGCGGCGCACACGGCCTTCGCGACCGGCGACCGATTCGACGCCGCGGTCGTACGGGTCGACCCCATGATTCGCCGAACTCAGTCGCAGCGAGCGGGCCGTCGGTGCAGGATCTTCGACGAGACTCAGCGCGAGGCGCGGCGCGGCGTCGCGCTCATTCGGGTCCAGTCGCTCCCATTCCATCGAGGCGCGACCGCGCTCGTCGTGCACGATGCGCGCGAGCCGGCGGCGCGGAAACGCGACGCTGACCGGTCCCGCCTGCTCCCAGGGCCTCGCTGTGCGCTTGTTCTTGTCGTTGTCCATACTCGGCGGCTGGGCCGATTCCCGCCTCGCCTCAGCATAGGGGTCGTGGGAGGACGCTCAGTGAGACGTCCGTCACGGATTGTCGCGCGCGACATAACGCGCCGCCTTGAGCAGGCCAAAGCCGGTCTTGCCATCCTCGATCTCACCCGAGTCGATCCATTCGAGGGCCCGATCGAAAGCGATCCAGTGCACCTCGAAGACCTCGCCGGCCTCATGCGCCGTGGTGACGCGCTCGAGATCGCGGGCCAGATAGAGGTGAATGCGCTCGGTGAAGACGCCCGGCGAGCTCAGGTAGTGGCCGAGCTCATGCCATCGTCGGGCACGCACGCCGCCTTCCTCGGCGAGCTCGCGCCGCGCCGTCTCCGCCGGTAGCTCGGGCGGTTCGAGCTTGCCGGCCGGCAGCTCCCAGACCCAGCCCCCGGCGGCGTGCCGAAACTGGCGCAGCAGGCAGACGCGTCGCTCCGCATCGAGCGCGACGACGGCCGCGCCGCCCGGATGATGGACAATCTCGAGCGGCAGCCGGTGGCCGGTCGGCAGCTCCACGTCTTCGACGTTCACGCGCACGACGCGGCCGCGGTATATCTCGCGCACGGACAACAGCATGCAATACGCTCCTCGTTCGACCATCGTCATCGTCACGGGTCTGCCGGGCACTGGCAAGAGCGCCCTCGTGCCACGGCTCGTCGAGCAGTTCGGATTCATCGCCCTCGAGAAGGACAGATCAAGGAGACGGCGTTCGACGCGCTCGCGCGGCGCCTCGCCGAGCCTGGCCGACGCCTGCTGCTCGAGGGGAATTTCAGGCCCGGCGAGCACGAGCCGGCTCTGCGGACACTCGCCGCCGGTGCCGTGCCCTCGCGCTTCGCGCAGATCCTCTGCCATTGCGACGAGACGCTGCGACGGGCGCGACTCGCGGCTCGCGAGGGCGCCACCGACCGGCACCGGGTCCACGACGATGCCCGGGGTCGCGTGGTGGTCGAGGCGCGGCCCGACGCCGGCCCGCTCGATCTGCCCGGCGAGCGCCTCGATTACGATTCGGGGGCTGCCGAACCCGCGCGCGCTCTCGAGGCGCTCTGTTCGGCTCTGGCGCGCTGGCTCGGCTGATACGGAGGCTCGTGATGCGCTACCGGTTACTCGGCAGGTCCGGACTCAAGGTCTCCGAGATCTGCCTTGGCACGATGACGTTCGGCGAGGAACACGGCTTCGGCGCGCCACTCACCGAGTCGCGGCAGATGTTCGATGCGTTCCTCGAGGCCGGCGGCAACTTCATCGACACCGCCAACATCTACACCCAGGGCAGCAGCGAGCGCTTCCTCGCCGAGTTCATCGGCCCGGAGCGCAGTCGCCTCGTGCTGGCGAGCAAGTTCTCGATGACGACCGATCCGGCCGATCCGAATGCCGGCGGCAACTCGCGCAAGAACCTGCAGCGGGCGCTCGAGGCGAGCCTGCGGCGGCTGCGCACCGACTACCTCGATCTCTACTGGGTGCACGCCTGGGACCAGAGCACCCCGCTCGACGAACTGATGCGCGCGCTCGATGACGCCGTGCGCGCCGGGAAGATTCTCTACGCGGGCTTCTCCAACGTCCCGGCGTGGGTGGTGGCGCGGGCGCAGACGCTGGCCGAGCTGCGCGGCTGGACGCGCTTCGTCGCCCTCCAGCTCCACTACAGTTTGATCGAACGCAACGTCGAGCGCGAGCTGCTGCCCTGCGCCGAGGCACTGGGGCTCGCCGTCACGGCCTGGAGCCCGCTCGCCGGGGGCGTGCTGACCGGCAAGTACAGTCGCGACCCTGCGGAGCGCGCGACGCAGCCGGGCCGATTGACGACGACACCGTGGGGTAACGCCTTCCTCAACGAGCGCAACTTCACGATCGCCGAGCAGACGGTGCAGCAGGCGCGGCGGCTCGGCCGGACCGCCGCACAGGTCGCGATCCGTTGGCTGCTCGAGCGGCGCGCTGGCGTCATTCCCATCGTCGGCGCACGCAGCGTGACGCAGCTGCGCGAGCTGCTCGGCGCTTGCGACTTCGAGCTCGACGCGGACGCGAGCGAGGCGCTCGATGCCGCGGGGCGCATCGAGGTCGGCTATCCGGGCGCACTGCTCGGCAGTCCAGGCGGGCAGCGCATGGTGCACGGCGCGCAGGGGCCTTTGCCGGCGACGCGCGTCGTCTGAACCCTGCGTTCAGTCGTCTGCGGCGCCGAGGCGGGCGATGAAGTCGGTCAGCAGCGTCGGTGGCCGCGGCGTGCCGGCGAAGGTCGCCGTGCCGTTCGGCCCGCGCAGCAGCAAGCGCCACTCGCCAGCGATCCCGAGCGCCCGCAGCGTGCCGACCTCGACGTCGTACACGAAGACCCGTGACCAGGGAGCCGGCCGCTCGTAAGGCCAAGCGGCGAGCCCCGCGTCGCGTTCGGTCCGCTGTGCGCCGAGCGTGATCGCTCGGTCGGCGATCGACAGCGACGGCTCGGGCGACTCGCCGCGTTCATCAGGAAACGCGAGCCACAGATAGGCTTGGCGCTGCCCCATGCGATTGGTTTCGAACGGTGCGACGTAGGCAAACGGATCGGCGTTCGGACCGCGCGGCGCCACCGTGAGCAGCTCGATCGGGCGGGCGAGCCGCGTCAGAGAAGTGCCCGTCGACTCATCGAGCACCTCCTCGACGGCGTTGTCGGGGACGGTCGCGCAGCCTGCTGCGAAGAGCATCACGAGTCCGGGCGCAGCGCCCGCGGCCAGCCTGCGGCGACGATTCTCCATGCGCCTAGTATAGAGTCCACCGCGACGGGATCAGGGACTGTGAAGCGACGCGCGGCCTCGAACGGCGCGCCCCTGTCTATAATCGGCCATGCTTTACGTTCGCGGCTTTCGCCGGTTGGCGACAGTCTGTGCCTGCCTCGCATCGGCGCTGGCCGGCGCCGATGCACCGGCGACGCAGCCGCCGGCGTTGCGTGCGGCGAGCTCGTTCCTCGACGCTCCCTCGTCGGGCGGCATTCGGTCGGCCCCTGCCGCTGGCGACCCGTCGGGTTCTACCGCACTGAGTCCCGAGCCACTGCCGCAGGCGGACTTCGTTCTTGTACGCAAGCACGAGCGGCGTCTCTATCTGATGCGGCAAGGGCAGGTGTTGCGATCTTATCGCGTCGCACTGGGTCTCAATCCCGTCGGTCACAAGCAGCGCTCGGGCGACTTCCGCACGCCCGAGGGCCGCTACCGGCTCGAGCGGCGCAACCCGCGCAGCGACTTCTTCCTCTCTATCCAGGTCTCCTATCCCAACGCGCGCGATGCGGCCGCGGCACGCCGCAACGGCTGGTCGCCGGGCGGTTCGATCATGATCCACGGCCTGCCAAACGAGCCGCGCAAGAGCGCCGAGTACTACGCGAGCCAGGACTGGACCGACGGCTGCATCGCCGTGTCGAACGCTGACATGCTCGAAATCTGGATGCTGGTCTCGGACAACACGCCGATCGAGATCGAGCCCTGATCCCGCGCGCGGCAAGCGAGCCGATGGAAACGAGCATCGTCGTCCCTGAATTCGTCGACGCCCGGGTCGGACCCCGCGGCGCGCTCGAAATCCTCTCGCAGGAGGAAATCGAGAAGCTGCTGTCGAGCGGGCAGGGTGGTCTCTACCCGCTGTTTCGGCAGTGCGCTCTGGCGGTGCTGAGCTCGGGCAGCGCCAGCGACGATGCCAGGGAGATCCTCGACCGCTACCGCAGCTTCGACGTGCGGATTCTGCGGCACGCCTGGGGCGTGAAACTCGAGATCCGGAACGCGCCGGCCTCGGCCTTCGTCGATGGCGAGATGATCCGCGGCATCAAGGAGCTGCTGTTCGCGGTGCTGCGCGACGTCGTCTACATCGCCAACGAGATCGTCGAGAGTGGCCGCTTCGATCTGTCAGACTCACGGTCGATCACCAACGCGGTCTTCCACATCCTGCGCAATGCCCGCGTGCTCGACCACAAGCAGCGGCCGAATCTCGTCGTCTGCTGGGGGGGCCACTCGATCGACCGCGAGGAGTACGAGTACACGAAGAAGGTCGGCTACGAACTGGGGCTGCGCGGCCTCGACGTCTGCACGGGCTGCGGCCCGGGTGCCATGAAGGGACCGATGAAGGGCGCGACGATCGGACACGCCAAGCAGCGCATCACGTCGGGGCGCTACATCGGCCTGACCGAGCCCGGCATCATCGCCGCCGAGCCGCCCAATCCCATCGTCAACCAGCTCGTGATCATGCCGGACATCGAGAAGCGGCTCGAGGCCTTCGTCCGGCTCGCCCATGGCATCGTCGTGTTTCCGGGCGGCGTCGGCACCGCGGAGGAGATCTTCTACCTGCTCGGCATCCTGCTGGACCCGGCCAACGCGCGCCAGCCATTCCCGGTCGTGCTGACCGGCCCACGCCGCAGCGCCGCCTATTTCGAGCAGATCCGCACCTTCCTCGCCGGCACCCTCGGCGAGGAGGCGGCTCGCCGGCTGCGCATCATCATCGGCGACCCCGCCGAGGTGGCGCGCGCGATGGTGCGCGGGCTCGAGGACGTGCGCGACTTCCGTCGCGCGAAGTCGGACTCCTACGGCTTCAACTGGCTGCTCAGGGTCGACCACGATTTCCAGAAGCCGTTCGAGGTGACTCACGAGTCGATGCGGGCCCTGCGGCTCAAGCGCGATCAGCCCGTCCACGAACTCGCCGCCGATCTGCGCCGTGCGTTCTCGGGGATCGTGACCGGCAACGTCAAGGAACACGGCATCCAGATGATCGAGCGCCATGGTCCGTTCGAGCTCGTCGGCGACCGCGACATCATGCGTATGCTCGATGAGCTGCTCGCCGGGTTCGTGGCGCAGCAACGCATGAAGCTGCCGGGCAGCGCCTACCGACCCTGCTATCGCATCGTCGCGTGACATAACGGACCGCGGCGCGAGCGCGCTCTCGCAGAACGGAATGACGGGCTCCCGCGTGAACGCCCGTCTGTGAGCCAGTACCAGTCCCACCGGCGCGGCTCCCCTATCTTCGGGTCGACAGGAGAGCGAGCCCATGAGCACGACCGGCCGATTCCGCAACGACCTGATCGCCGCCGCGGGTACGACGCGCGAGCCGGCTGCCGCTAAGCCATCCTCGGCGCCTGCGGGCACTCCCTACGCGACCTGGCTTGAACGCATGCAGCGCAGCCGCGGGCGGCATGCGGCGATCACGCGCAATCTCTACACCTGGTCGAGCTACAAGAACTGGGCCGATCGCGTCCGTGAGAGCTGGGACAACGATGGCGACGGTCACGAGGCCGGCGGCGCGGTGCTGCGCGACCCGCGCAAGCCGCGCTGAGCGAGTGCCGACTCGGGGTTCAGCTCCGCGACGAGTCCGTTCCGGAGAGCGTGCTCGCGACTGCCATCCCGGCTGCCCGTGCCTCGCGTGCCGGCTCGGCGGCGGACTCTATCCAGTCCATCAGCGGCTGCCATTGCACGACGTCGTCGGCAACGAGATAAGTTCGCATCTCGTGGATGCCGGCGCCGAGTTCGGCGCTGCGCACGTAGTTCTGCGAATCGCGCAAGGTCGTGATGACGGGCACGTTCAGCGTCGCGAGAAAGCGCTGCAAGGACTGGTAGACCAGCGTATTGCGGCGCACGCGGTTGGCGATGACGCCGATCCGGTTCTCCTCGCGACGCACCTTGGCGACCAGCAGCAGGTCCGAGATGATCCGCGTGCAGGCGTGCACGTCGATGTCGGACGGCAGCACCGGGACGACGATGCGGTCGGCATCGCGCGTGTAATCGGGGAGCAATTGCCGGGGTATCGCCGCCGGCGTATCGACGATCACGCGCTGCACGCCCGGCGGAATCCGCAGCCGGAAGCTGCGCGTCGTGCGGTGGTCGTCCTCGAAGGCGGCGATGCCGTCGATGCGGTGCATACCCGGGCCGCGCTTGCGGAGCCAGCGCGTCGCGGAACCCTGCGGGTCGCGGTCCATCAGTACGGGGCGCAGGTCGCGGGCCGCATACCAGCTCGCGATGTTGATCGCGAGAGTCGTCTTTCCCGATCCGCCCTTGGGGTTGAGTACGACGATTCGCAGCATGAGCGCGCCGCTCAGCCTACGCAGCCAGGGAGACCCGCGCAAGCGCGCCGCCGCCGTGCACACGGCCCGCTCGTCCCAGTTGGCCCGCGGCGCTGTGACGCATGCACGGCGCCCACCGACGGACCGCCGTAGCATCGGCCGCATGGAACGCATGCTGCTCCTCTGGGACGAAATCGATGACACCTTGGCCATCGTCCGTCACCTGCTCGGCAATGCCTGGCATGGCCTGACCGGGCGTCGCTGAGCCCCAACGGAGTACTGCACAGGCGCCACTGCGCCCCGGCCGGCGTCCAGCCGACCGACCGACCCTTGAATTGATCGCAAGCCGCCCCCACTCTCCGGGCGCCCTGCGTCCGCGCCGGGCGTGACCACCGAGGATGGCAGCATGACGAGCACCGCGACCACCGTCGAGAAGCACGGTTTCCAGGCCGAAGTCCGTGAGCTCCTGAAGCTCATGATCCACTCTCTTTACAGTCATCGCGAGATCTTCCTGCGGGAACTGATCTCGAACGCCTCGGACGCGAACGACAAGCTGCGCTTCCTGGCTCTCGCGAGGCCGGAGCTGATGGCCGGTGACGCCGAACTCGGGATCTGGATCCAGGCCGACGCCAAGGCCGGGACGATCACGATTCGCGACAACGGCATCGGCATGACCCGCGAGGAGGCGATCGCGCACCTTGGCACGATCGCCAAGTCGGGCACGGCCGAGTTCTTTGCCAAGCTCACGGGCGACCAGCAGAAGGACTCGCAGCTGATCGGGCAGTTCGGCGTCGGTTTCTACTCTGCGTTCATCGTCGCCGACCAGGTCGAGGTGTTCACGCGCAGGGCCGGTGAGCCCGCTGGCAACGGGGTCCGCTGGGCGTCGCGGGCCGACGGCGAGTTCACGGTCGAGACGATCGAGCGTGCCGAGCGCGGCACGACGATCGTGCTACATCTGAAGGACGACGCGAAGGAGTTCGCCGACGCCTGGCGGCTGCGCTCGCTCGTGCGGCGCTACTCCGATCACATCGCCTTCCCGGTACGCATGCCGAAGGAAGGGGCGGCCAGCCTCGACTGGGAGGCCGTCAATCAGGGCACGGCGCTGTGGACGCGTCCGCGTACGGAAATCAAGGACGAGGAATACAAGGAATTCTACCGGCACATCTCACACGACTTCGCCGAGCCACTCGCCTGGAGCCACAACCGGGTCGAAGGTAAGCGCGAATACACGAGCCTGCTGTACCTGCCGTCGCGCGCGCCGTTCGACCTGCATCAGCGTGACGCGGCGCGTGGTCTCAAGCTCTATGTCCGCCGCGTCTTCATCATGGACGACGCCGAGCAGTTCCTGCCGCTCTACCTGCGCTTCGTCAAGGGCGTCGTCGACTCGAGCGATCTTCCGCTCAACGTCTCGCGCGAGCTGCTGCAGCGCGACCCCGATGTCGATGCGATGAAGTCGGCGCTGACCAGACGCGCGCTCGACATGATCGCCAAGCTCGGCAAGGAGGAGCCCGACAAGTACGCCGGATTCTGGAAGGAGTTCGGTGTCGTCCTCAAGGAGGGCCTCGCCGAGGACCCCGGCAATCGCGAGAAGCTGCTGCCGCTGCTGCGCTTCGCGAGCACCCACGACGAATCGGACGAACAGAAGGTGTCGCTCGCCGACTATGTCGCGCGGATGAAGAGCGGGCAGGAGCGCATCTACTACGTGATCGCGGAGACCCCGGCCGCCGCGCGGGGCAGCCCCTACATCGAGACACTGCGCGCCAAGGGCGTCGAAGTCCTGCTGCTGTCCGATCGCATCGACGAGTGGGTCATGGGCTACCTGACCGAGTTCGAGGGCAAGCGTTTCAAGGACGCATCGCGCGGGGATCTCGAGCTCGGCGGTCTCGCCGACGAGGCCGACAAGCGGCGGGCCGAGGCGGCGCTCAAGGAAAGCAAGGCACTGCTGAAGCGCTTCAAGGACACGCTCGGCGACCGCGTCACCGAGGTGCGGGTCAGCACGCGGCTGGCCGACTCGCCGGCCTGCCTCGTCATCGGCGAGCACGACCTCGGTGCGCAGATGCGGCGCGTCTACGCGGCCGCCGGCCAGTCACCGCCCGAGTCCAAGCCGGTCCTCGAGCTCAACGTCGCGCATCCGCTCGTGCGACGCTTCGAGACGACGACCGATCCGGCCAGGGCCGAGGACCTCGCACTGATCGTGTTCGAGCAGGCGCGCCTCGCGGAGTCCGGCCAGATCGCCAATCCCGGCGAGTTCGTGCGCCGGCTCAACCGCCTGCTCGGCGACCTGATCGCGTCCGGCGAGCCGCAGCCCGCGGCCTGACCTCTGGGCGGGCGCGCATGCCATAATGCGCGCATGACCATGAGTCCCCTGCACGCCGTGGCGGCACCGCTGCTCGTCTGCTCGGTGCTGCTGCTCGTGGCCTGTGGCGGCGATCCGCGCGCGCGCGACGCCGCAGTCCGTTCCGGCACCGCCACAGAGAGGGCTCCCGCGATGACCGCGCAGTTGCAGTCCGTCGATCTCGAACTCGGCTCGGGTCCGGCAGTCGTCGCTGGCCAGCGTGCCGCCGTCCACTACACCGGCTGGCTCTACGAGGAAGGGGCGCCCGACAACAAGGGACGCAAGTTCGACAGTTCGCGCGATCACGGGGCGACCTTCGAGTTCCGCGTCGGCGGGGGCGAAGTGATCCGCGGCTGGGATCTCGGCGTCGCCGGCATGCGGGTCGGCGGCAAGCGTCGTCTCGTGATTCCGCCGGAACTCGGTTACGGCGCGCGCGGCGCCGGTGGCGTGATCCCGGGCGGTGCGACGCTGGTGTTCGACGTCGAGCTCGTCGGAGTCCGCTGATGCGCGCACCAGTGCTGTGGGCCGGTCTCGCGGTCTCGATCTTTGGCGGTGCGGCACCGGCGGCGACGTTGATCCACGCCGGCCGCGTGATCGATGGGGTTTCCGACAGGGTCCTCGGCGAACGCACGATCGTCGTCGACGGGGGCCGCATCGTCGCGATCGAGCCCGGCTACCGCGCCGGCGGACCGACCGATCGCGTGATCGATCTACGCACCGGTACGCTTCTGCCAGGCCTCATGGACATGCACGTGCACCTGACCAGCGAGTACTCGCGCACGTCCGAACTCGACCGGTTCAAGAAGGACGCCGCCGACGTGGCGCTCGATGGCGCCGTCTACGCCGAGCGCACCTTGCTCGCCGGGTTCACGACCGTGCGCGACCTCGGCGATTCCTTCCGGGCCTCGATCGCGCTGCGCAATGCGATCAATGCCGGCAAGCTGCCCGGTCCGCGGATCTTCGCCGCTGGCAAATCCATCGCGACGACGGGTGGCCACGCCGACCCGACGAACGGCTGGGCCCAGCACCTCGGCGGCGATGCGGGGCCGACCGACGGCGTCATCAACGGCCCCGAGCAGGCAGCGCAATCCGTCCGGCAGCGCTACAAGGACGGCTCGGATCTCATCAAGATCACCGCAACGGGCGGCGTGCTGTCGGTGGCCAAGAGCGGGCTGAATCCGCAGTTCACTGAGGAGGAGATCCGCGCCATCGTCACGACCGCGCGCGATTACGGCTTCAAGGTCGCGGCGCATGCGCACGGTGCCGAGGGCATGAAGCGCGCCGTGCGCGCGGGTGTCGACACGATCGAGCACGGCACCTTCATGGACGACGAGACCATCGCGCTGATGAAGCAGAAAGGCACCTGGTACGTGCCAACCATCTCCGCGGGTCGCTGGGTCTATGAGCGGTCGAAGGAGGACGGCTTTTTCCCGGCGCTCGTGCGCCCGAAGGCCGCGGCGATCGGCCCGCAGATCCAGGGAGCGTTCGCGCGGGCGTGGAAGGCGGGCGTGCCCATCCTGTTCGGCACCGACACCGGTGTCTCGGCCCATGGCGACAATGCGCGCGAGTTCCGCTACATGGTCGAGGCCGGCATGCCGCCTATGGCGGCGATCCGTGCCGCGACCTCGCTGCCGGCGCGATTCCTCGAGATCGGCGACCGCCTCGGCAGCATCGAAGTCGGCAAGATCGCCGATCTCGTCGGCGTGCCCGGCGATCCGCTCGCCGACATCACCGTCATGGAACGCGTCAGCCTCGTGCTCAAGGACGGCGTCGTCTACAAGGCCCCGTGACCGACACGCCCGCGTCCCGCCCGCCTTTCGCCGAGCGGCAGGCGATCGCAGGCCCGGCCGGCGAGATCGAGGCCTTGATCGAAACGCCGTCACCGGCGACGCCGGACGTCTTCGGCGTCGTCTGCCATCCGCACCCGCTATTCGGCGGCGCCATGACCAACAAGGTCGTGCACACGGTGGCGCGTTCCTGGCAGGAACTCGGCGTGCCGACGCTGCGCTTCAACTTCCGCGGAGTCGGCGCGTCGCAGGGCCGTTACGACGAGGGTCGCGGCGAGACCGATGACGCGCTCGCCGTGATCGCGTTCGGCAATCGACGCTGGAGCGGCGCCGCGCTCTGGCTCGCGGGCTTCTCGTTCGGCGCCTATGTCGCCTTGCGAGCGGCCGCAGTCGCCCGGCCAGACCTGCTCGTGATCGTCGCGCCGCCGGTCGGCAGGTGGGATTTCACTCCGCTGCGCGCACCGGACTGCCCGTGGTTGATCGTCCAGGGCGACCAGGACGATCTCGTCGACGCGGCGGCCGTGCAGTCCTGGGCTCGCGCCCTGCGTCCCGGGCCGCGGCTCGAGATACTCCCGGGCGCCGAACACTTCTTCCACGGACGGCTGCACGAGCTGCGCAATGTCGTGCGTGACTTCAGTGGCCGATTCGCGACCGCAGGCCGCGCCTGACTGGCGCATCGGTCATCGTGTACGGCACCTGATTCAGAGCGAAAGCGTGACAGCGAGTCCCGGCGAGGCGTTGCGCGCGACGATCCGTCCGCCGTGCGCGCGCACCGCGCGGGCGGCGATAGCGAGTCCGAGGCCGACGCCGGCGTCGCCAGCGGGCCTCGGCGCGTCGACCCGGTAGAACGGCTCGAAGACCTTCTCGAGCGCTTCCTCGGGCACGCCGCTGCCGTAATCGCGGATCACGATCTCGGCCCGAAGTGGCAGCGCTGCCGGTCGCAGCTCGACCTCCACGTCACTGTCCGGCGGCGCATGGCGCACCGCATTGCGCAGCACGTTCTCGATCGCTGCGCCAAGCCAGTGAGGGTCGGCTTCGACCGGCAGCCGCTCCGGGCCGCGCATAACGACTCGTCTGCCGGCTGCTTCGGCTTCGAAGCGCGCGTCGGCGACTACCTGCTGGAGCAGCGCGGCGAGGTCGACCGGTTCCATCTGCAGCGGACTCGGTGCCGACTCGAGCCTCGCCACGTCGAGGATGGCGCCGATCAGCCGGTCGAGCCGAGCGATCTCCGTCTCGAGCCGCTCGAGCTGCGCCTGGACGTCCGCGTCGGGCCGCTGCGCGAGGCCGATCGCGAGCCGCATCCTCGCGAGCGGCGAGCGCAGTTCATGCGACACTTCGCGCAGCAGCCGCTCGCGGTGCTCGACCAGCGCACGCAGCTCCCGGGCCATCGAGTCGAATGCCGCACCGAGCCGACCGATCTCGTCGCCACGCCGGCGCGTGGCGGCCGCCACCTGTGCCGACAGATCGCCGCCCGCCAGCGCGAGCGTCGCACGCTGCAGGTCGGCGATCGGACGCGTGATCGAACGCGCGAGCAGCGCGCTGACCAGAGCCGCGATCAGCAGTGCGAACGTGATCAGCGGCAGGCGCGCCTCCGGCAGCGAGAAGACGCCGAGCCAGCCCGCACGCCGCGGTGGGAACAGGAGCCGCCAGGTCGTGCCATCCTCGACGTAGACGATCGGCCAGCGTGGCGAGTGCCACATACGGGGCGGCCCTGGCAACCGACGTCCGAGCAACTCGCGACCGGCGTCGTCGACGACGAAAACCGGTCGCCCGAACAGCCGCGCATTGCGTCCGCGTAACCACTCGGCGAGCCCTTCCCGGCCCCGCAGGTCGGCCGCCTCGCGTGCGGACCGGGTCAGTTCGACGATGGCTCCGGGTGCCGATTCGCGCCTCTCCGTGAAGATCCAGCCCGTGATCAGCACGGCGCCAGCCGCGGTGAGCAGCAGCGCGGCGAAGACTCCGGCGAAGATCCGCAGCGACAGCCGGTTCACGGCGTGGTCTCCGGCAGCAGCACGAGTTCGTATCCGGCGCCGCGCAGCGCGCGGATCTCGACCGTCGCGACGCCGCAGGCGACGAGCTTGCGGCGCAGATTGCTGACGTGCGTGTCGATGCTGCGATCGTAGGGCGTCAGGCGCCGACCGAGCGCCTCTTCCGTCAGTGCGGCCCGCGTCACGAGCTGACCGCGGTGGCGGGCAAGCTGCAGCAGGATGCGCAGCTCGGCACCGGTCAGGTCGCAGCAGCGGTCGCCGGAGCCGATGCGGCGACGTCGCGGATCGATGCGGAGCGGTCCGACGGTCAGCGGCTCAGCCTCCACGTCGCTGGACGGACCGGTCGCCGGTCGGGCGCGGCGCAGGATCGCGCGGATCCGCGCCGCGAGTTCGCGTGGGTCGAAGGGCTTCGTCAGGTAGTCGTCGGCGCCGAGTTCGAGACCGAGGACGCGGTCGACCGCATCGCCGCGCGCCGTGAGCATCAGCACAGGCAGTCGCGGATGGTCTGCACGCAGCCGCCGCAGAACCTCGAAGCCGCTGCGCTGCGGCAGCATCACATCGAGGATCAGCAGCTCCGCGGAGCGCTCTGCGAGGGCCTTCTCGACCTCTGCCGGAGCATGTACGAGAGCGAGCTCGAAGCCCTCGAGCTCGAGGAACTCCCGCACCATGGCCGCGAGCTCGCGATCGTCGTCGAGCATCAGCAGGCGATGCCGCGCCTCGGGCTGGGAGGGTTGCTGGGCCACCACCGGATTGTCGGTCCTGGCGACGACGCGCGCACCTGCGGGGCGCCTCTTGACGAATCTTTGCACGAACACGACGGAAACTTGAGCCGCGCTTGCGGTCGAAGACGGCATCATTCGCCTACCACGCCAGAGGAGCCATACCCATGAACCGAAGCGCCGGAATCTCGATCCTTACGAACCGTTGGGGCCTCGTTGCCGCCGCGGGCACTGCGGCGCTCCTGCTCGCCGCCCCACAGGCGGCCTGGGCGGGACCGCGCGCCGATGCGCCGCCCAAGCCGCATGCGATGACGGCCGGTGCCGGTGAACTCGGCATGGGCGGCTGGGGCATGCATCCGCGACTGTTCGAACGTACGGCCGGCGAGCTCGAGCTCAGCGATTCGCAGCGGCAGCGCATCCGCGGCCTGTTCGAGTCGGCTCGTCCGGGGATGCAGCAGCGTCGCGAGCAGATGCGCGCCAACGCCGAGTTGATGCGCCGTACGCAGCCCGGTGACCCGGAGTATCGGGCCGTCGTCGAGCGGGTCAGCCGCAGCGCCGGCGAGCTGGCCGCGAGCGCGGTCAGCGACGCCGCAGCGCTGCGAGCGCAGATCTGGGCCGTGCTCACACCCGAGCAGCGCACCAGGCTGCAGCAGATTCAGGAGCAGCGGCGCAGCCAGCGCGAGGAGCGGCGCAAGCTGTTCAGGGAACGCATGGAGCAGCGTCGCGGCGGCCTCGACGGCGCCAACGGAGCCGCGCCGGACTCCCGGTCCTGACGTCTCGCCGGTGCGAGCCACGCGATCGACCGTCAGGCCGCGAGCGGGCTGCATCGCAGCCGCACTCGCGCTCGTCGCGGCAGGCTGTGGCGGCGGGTCGGACGATGCGCCGGTGAGCGCTCAACCGACGAATCCTCCGCCGGCAGCGTAGGCACCTCCGGGCAACGCGGGCGGTGCGCCGAGCATCACGACCGTCGAGCTGATCGCCACCGGCGACGTCAAGGAGCCGTTCGGGAATGGCCGCCGCATCGCCATCACCGCGGCGGCCGTGCCGGTCACGGTGCATGCCGAAAGCGGCACGCTGTACGCGACACGTTGGGGCGGCACGGGTCCGCAGAAGACCGGGCTTGCCACCGCAACATCCGATGCCACGCTCGCCGGTGACGGCGATGATCTGCTGGTCGTCTATGTTGACCGGCGCAGCGACCCCATGCAGGCCCGCACGAGCGGCGACGGGGGCCGCACGTGGAGCCAGCCCGTGATGTTCGGCGTCCGCCCGGCCGGGCCACCCCTGCCGACGGCTTGCGTGTACCGGCAGCAGGGACGGTTGCTGAACGTGGCGGCGTGGTCGGCCCAACCCTCGGAGAGCGACGGTCCGCTCGTCATCGCGATCCACGACGGCACCCAGTGGCTGCCGCCGGTCGAGCACGGGGCAATCCGCAGTTCAGGGGCCTCGCTGCACTGTACGGAGAACGGCGGCGCGGAAATCGTCTGGCGCGACCACAGGCAGGGCTCGACCGGACCGAACGTTTCGTTGTGGATGGCGCGCGTGTCGCATGCCGGAGCGCTCGAGGACGAGCGCCGGATCCTCACCCACGCGTTCGATCCGAGCTTCTGCCGCAGCGGCGACCGGCGCTGGGTCGCCCATCACAGCGCGATCAACGATGCGCACCTCGCCGTCAGCGACGACGGCTTGCTCTGGAACGAGGTCGATACGGACGGTGCGCAGGCAGGTCTGCAGCCGCTCGACGAGACCGGTAAATACGCAGCCGTCGCCTGCGTCGGGCAGATCGTCCTCGCGACCTGGGGCGACTGGCCGACGAAGGCCGATGCCGACGCCCGGACAGACACGCGTCGGGTGGGCGCGGCATAGTCTCGCGACGGCGGCCGGGCCTGGTTTCGCGTAGCGCTGGACGGGCAGGGCGGCGGTCAGAGAGCGACGTCGACGGTCGCAGCGACCGACGCGGCGTGGGTACTCTGGAACGAACACAGCTCGGTCAAGCTCGCCGAATCCCGCTGACGAGCTGGCCTGCGGCGCCGGGCGCCGCCCGCAACGAGAAGGCCCGCGCGGAGGCGGGCCTTCGAGAAGGACGCGACAGGGCGTGCTCTGCCGCGTCCGGTCGAATCGGTGTCGGAGCGCCGTTCAGTTGACCATGGCCTTGAGCGCCTTGAGCGGCAGCACGCGAACTTTCTTCGAGGCCGGCTTCGCCTTGAACGTCATCTTCTCACCGGTGAACGGGTTGATGCCTTCGCGAGCCTTGGTCGCTGGCTTCTTGACGACCTTGAGCTTCATCAGGCCCGGCATCGTGAACAGGCCATTGCCACGCAGGCTCTTGCGGATGATGCCGTTCAGCGAATCGAAAACCGCGGCCACCTGCTTGCGCGACAGGTCGGTCTCCTTGGCAATGTGATTAAGGATGTCCGACTTGGTCGGTGCGCCAGCTTTTTTCGCCATGTCTAGTTACTCCTCGGAGTGATTTTCTGCGGAAAAACCGCGTGAATGTGAGCGAATCGGCGCGCAACATAACACAAGCAACTGCGGGCGCAAGCACTTTGTGGGGCCTGCTGAGTGACGCAAAAGCCTTGTTTTCAAGGCATGCGCGGCATGCGGTCGCGCTGCATCTCGGCCAACGCACTCGAATCCGAACGCGCTTCGACGCGGAAGTCATTGGCCCCAAAAGGCGCAGGACCGACGCTCCATGCGCCGGTCTCAAACGCTGCCGTTGCGCGGCTCAGCGCAGCAGTATCAGCAGCACCTGAATCCCAATGCCCGCCCAGAGCGGTGCGAGATCGAGACCGGCCACGCTCGGAATCGTGCGCCGGATCGGTCGCAATACCGGCTCGCAGATCGACTGCAGGATCGACACGACCGGCGAGTAGGTGCCCGGCGCGATCAGGCTCAGCAGCGCGTAGACGAAGATCGCCCAGAAGTACAGCCACAGCACCGTCCGGGCGATCTCGAGAGCGGCCAGCTCGAGCCACTCGAAGACGGCGGGCACTCCCAGACCGCGCACGAGGTACAGGGCTGCCGTCTGCGTCAGCGCGACCAGCACGACCGCGACGACCGAGGCGGTGTCGACGCGGCCGATCGGCGGCAGGGCGCGCCGCAGCGGCATGATGAGCCAGTTCGACAGGCGCACGATGGCCTGGGTCAGCGGATTGCGGAAATCCGCCCGCGACCACTGCAGCAGCAGGCGCAGCAGGAAAACCAGAAACAGCAGCGAGAAAAAGGTATCGACGAGGAAATGCAGCACTTCACGCATCGTGGGCTCCGTTACCGGCGATCCGCACCCGGTGTCGACTGCACCGACAGCGCCGCACTCCGTTCGGCGGCTGCGCGCATCGCGGCGGCCACCGCGGCGCGGAAACCCGCGGTCTCGAGCGAGCGGAGTGCCGCTTCCGTGGTCCCGCCTTTCGACGTGACTTCCGCACGCATGCGCGGCATCGACCAGTCGGTCGAGGACTCGCGGGCGGCCGGCGTCTCGGCGGCGATGGCCTCGCCGGCCATCGCCCCGGCGCCGTGCAGAGTCGCCACCGCGAGCCGGCGCGCCGTCGAGGGCTCGAGTCCGAGCGCCTCGGCCGCCTCGGCCATGGCTTCGGCGAGCAGGAAGAAGTAAGCAGGACCGCTGCCGGACAGCGCCGTGACCGCGTCCAACTGGGCTTCCCGCTCGAGCCAGACCACGATTCCGCTAGGTTCGATGATCCGGCTCGCGAGTTCGCGGCGGGCGCCCGGCACCGTGGCGGGTGCATAGAGCGCGGTGGCGCCAGCACCGACCAGAGCCGGGCGGTTCGGCATCGCCCGGATCACGTCCAGCCCTCCGCCGGACCAGGCGAGCAGATCGGCGCAGCGGATGCCGGCAGCTACCGACAGCAGCATCGGGCGCTCGCGTTGCAGAGCCGCATGCAGGCCGCCGACCACGCTCGCCATCTCCTGCGGCTTGACGGCCAGCACGACGACTTTTGCACCGTCGACCGCCGAGGCATTGTCGCTGAACGTGCGCACACCGAGGGCGCGCTCGACAGCGGCGCGCGCCGCCGCGTCGGGATCGGACACGGCGAGACGGTCGGGAGGTACGCCGCCGCGCAGCAGTGCCGCGACCAGGGCCCGTCCCATGTTGCCGCCGCCGATGAAGGCGATGCGCATGTCGATCATCCCGGCATTGTACGTGGGCCGAAGATGGCGGTGCCGATCCGCAAGATCGTCGAACCCTCGGCGACCGCCGCCTCCAGATCGTCGCTCATCCCCATCGACAGGTCGGGGAGGATGCCTCGTCCGGCATCGATGGCGTCGCGGAGCTCGCGCAGCTGGCGCAGCCACGATCGCTGCCGCTGCGGATCGGACTCCGGCGGCGGCAGGCACATCAGGCCGCGCAGCTCCAGACGCGGCAAGGCACGCACCGCCGCGACGAGTTCGGCCGCCTCCTGCGGCGCGACGCCGCCCTTGGAGTGCTCGGCGCCGATGCGGACCTGGATGCAGACGCGCAGCGGCGGGGCGTGATACGGGCGCTGGGCCGAGAGGCGCTCGGCGACGCGCAGGCGATCGACCGTGTGGACCCAGTCGAAGTGCTCGGCGACGGCGCGCGTCTTGTTCGACTGCAGCTGCCCGATGAAGTGCCAGACGAGGCGTCGCGGAGCGAGTGCGACCCGCTTCGGCAGCGCCTCCTGCAGATAGTTCTCGCCGAAATGCCGCTGCCCGAGATCGGCGACGGCGGCGATCGCGCTCGCCGGCTGCGACTTGCCAACGGCGAGAAGCGTGATGGACTCCGCATTTCTGCCGCAGTCCGCCGCGGCCCTGGCGAGGCGCGTCCGCACCGCCTGCAGGTTTTCCGCGAGATTCTGCGTAAGGGTTAACATAGGTGCCGCATTATCCCTTGGCTATACTCCGGCTGCTTGTCAGGAGTGCCCATGGCCGTCGATATCGCCCAGCTGCTCGCGTTCGCCGTCAAGAACAAGGCATCCGACCTTCACCTCTCGGCGGGCATGCCGCCGATGATCCGCGTCGACGGCGACATGAAGCGCGTCAACATGCCCGCGCTGTCCCACAAGGACGTGCACAGCATGGTTTACGACATCATGAACGACAAGCAGCGCAAGGCCTACGAAGAGTTCTTCGAGACCGACTTTTCCTTCGAGATCCCCAAGCTCGCCCGCTTCCGCGTCAACGCGTTCAACCAGAACCGCGGAGCGGGCGCCGTGTTCCGCAACATCCCGTCCGTCGTGCTCAGCCTCGACGACCTGCAGGCGCCGAAGATCTTCCGCGACCTGTGCATGCTGCCGCGCGGCCTCGTGCTCGTCACGGGTCCCACGGGCTCCGGCAAGTCGACCACGCTCGCGGCGATGATCAATCACGCCAACGACAACCGGCCGGATCACATCATCACGATCGAAGACCCGATCGAGTTCGTGCACGAGAGCAAGCGTTGCCTGATCAACCAGCGCGAAGTGCACCGCGACACGCTCGGCTTCAGCGAAGCGCTTCGTTCTGCGCTGCGCGAGGACCCCGATATCATCCTGGTAGGCGAGATGCGCGACCTCGAGACCATCCGCCTCGCGCTGACCGCGGCCGAGACCGGGCACCTCGTGTTCGGCACCCTGCATACGAGTTCGGCGGCCAAGACCATCGATCGTGTCGTCGATGTCTTCCCGGCCGCCGAGAAGGAAATGGTCCGGTCGATGCTCTCTGAGTCGCTGCGCGCCGTGATCTCACAGACGCTGCTCAAGAGGATCGGCGGCGGCCGCATCGCGGCCCACGAGATCATGATTGGCACGCCAGCCATCCGTAACCTGATCCGCGAGGGCAAGATCGCGCAGATGTACTCCTCCATCCAGACCGGCCAGAAGGACGGCATGCAGACGCTCGATCAGTGCCTGCAGGATCTCCTCGCCAAGGGTCTGATCAGCAAGGAAGAGGCGCGCTACAAGGCGCAGAACAAGGACGCGCTCTAGGGCACGCGCGGCCGCGACGCCGCATCAGCGTTGCCTGAGCAGTCTCCCGGAGAATGGCCATGGATCGCGAACAAGCCATCAAGCTGATGCAGGACCTGCTGCGCAGGGTCGTGGACAGGAAGGGGTCCGACCTGTTCATCACTGCCGGCTTCCCACCAGCCATCAAGATCGATGGCGAGGTGCGCCCGCAGAGCGAGCGCGCACTGACGCCCGAGCAGGCCGCCGTACTCACGCGCGCGATCATGAACGACCGGCAGTCGAAGGAGTTCGACGCCACGAAGGAATGCAATTTCGCGATCGCGCCGCCGGGCATCGGCCGCTTTCGCGTCAACGCCTTTATCCAGCAGGGCTTCACCGGCTGCGTGCTGCGCCTGATCAACGCGAAGATCCCGACGGTCGAGGAGCTCGACCTGCCGCCGATCCTCAAGGACGTCGCGCTGACCAAGCGCGGCCTCGTGATCATCGTCGGTGGAACCGGGTCCGGCAAGTCGACGACGCTCGCGGCGATGGTGGGTTACCGGAACGAGAAGACGCGCGGTCACATCGTCACGATCGAGGATCCGGTCGAGTACGTTCACCCGCACAAGGGCTGCGTCGTCACGCATCGCGAGGTCGGCGTCGACACCGACTCGTGGCACGCCGCCCTCAAGAACACCCTGCGCCAGGCGCCCGATGTCATCCTGATCGGCGAGATACGCGATCGCGAGACCATGGAGTATGGCATCCAGTTCGCCGAGACCGGCCATCTCGTGCTTGCGACGCTGCACGCCAACAGTTCGAACCAGGCGCTCGACCGCATCATCAACTTCTTCCCCGACGGTCGGCGCGAGCAGCTCCTCATGGATCTCTCGCTGAACATCCGCGCCCTGATCTCGCAGCGCCTGATCCCGCGCGAGAGCGGCAGCGGGCGCATCGCGGCGATCGAGATCATGCTCAATTCGCCGCTCGTGCAGGACCTGATCTTCAAGGGCGAAGTCGCCAAGCTCAAGGAGGTCATGGCACGTTCGAACCGGCTCGGCATGCGCACCTTCGATCAGGCGCTGTTCGAGCTGTACGAGACGGGCTTCATCTCTTACGAGGATGCCTTGCGCAATGCCGACTCCAAGAACGAGCTGCGCCTGCGCGTCAAGCTCGAGAGCAAGCGCGAGAACAAGAACATCGACGACGGCGGCGCGCTCGCCATCCTCGAAGAAGAACGGGGCGGGGTCATTTGACCAGGAAGAGCGGAGACGACGGCGTGGCGGCGAGCGGCGAGAGCATTCAGTCCGTGCTGGAGAGCGGTGCGCGCGGCGCCGGCCAGCCCCTGAACACCAAGCCTCTGTTCAAGCTCATGGTCGAGCGCAAGGCGTCCGACCTGTTCTTCACGGCCAACTCTCCAATCAAGATCAAGATTGAAGGACAGATCTTTCCGATCAACAAGCAGGTCCTGTCGCCCGAGACCGTGCGCCAGGCGGCGTACGGGCTCATGACACCCGAGCAGCTCGAAACCTTCCATCGCGAGTACGAGATCGATTTCGCGGTCTCGGAGCCGGGCCTCGGCCGCTTCCGTGTCAATGTGTTCTATCAGCGCGGCTACCCCGCGATGGTGCTGCGCTACATCACCGCCAACATGCCGAAGCTCGAGCAGCTCGGGCTGCCCGACATGGTGCGCGACCTCGCGATGCTCAAGCGGGGCCTAGTTCTTGTGGTCGGGGCGACCGGCTCGGGCAAGTCGACGACGCTCGCGGCCATGATCGATCATCGCAACGAAACCTCGTCCGATCACATCATCACGATCGAGGATCCGATCGAGTTCCTGCACGCGAACAAGCGCTCGATCGTCAACCAGCGCGAGATCGGCGCCGACACGCGCTCCTATGAGCGGGCGCTGCGCTCGGCGATGCGCGCGGCGCCCGACGTGATCCTGATCGGCGAGATCCGCGACCGCGAGACCATGCAGTCGGCGATCAACCTCGCCGGAACCGGTCACCTCGTGCTCGCGACGCTGCACGCCAATAACGCCGCGGAGACGCTGGACCGCATCATCAACATGTTCCCGCGGGATCAGCACAACCAGATCTTCCTCGACCTGTCGCAGTACCTGCGTGCGATCCTCGCGCAGCGGCTCGTCATGGGGCTGGACGGCCGGCGCGTCGCCGCGGTCGAAGTCATGCTGAACACGCCGCACATCGCCGAACTCGTGCGCAAGGGCGACATCGTCGCGATCAAGGAGTCGATCCGGGCGAGCAGCGAGCGCGGCGTGCAGAGTTTCGACGCGGCGCTGCACAAGCTCTATGCCGATCAGCGCATCTCGATCGAGGAGGCGCTGAACAGCGCCGACTCGCGCACCAATCTCGAGGCGAAGATCAACTTCGGCTGAGACCGGCCCGCCTGCGCCGCGGCTAATCGGCCGGGAACACCGCCGCGGCGTCGAAGACCGGCCCATCGACGCAGACGCGCTTCATCGCCGGACCTTCGGACGTCTCGACGCGTACTGCGCAGCCGGCGCAACCGCCGACGGCGCAGGCCATGAATTCCTCGAGCGAGACCTGGCAAGGCAGTCCATACCGACGCGCGAGCGCCGCCGTCGCGACCAGCATCGGCGTCGGGCCGCAGGCGAAGACTTCGACTTCGGCGAGTCTGGCCGGTTCGAGCGTGGCGAGCCAGGCGTCGGCGAGCTCGGTGACGAAGCCGTCGAAGCAGCCCGGAAAACTGCTGCGGCTCGCGAGCCGGCTCGGAATGCCCCATTCGTCGAGCAGCGGCATGCAGGCGATGGTCCCTGCCGGCAGGCCCTCGACGAGAATCGTCGAAGGCTTGGCGCGGAATGGAAACGGGATCTCCGAGCCCATCAGGACGAGCGGCTGCCAGCCGCCATCCGGGTTCATCCGATCATCGGCCGCGACAACGGCCTCGCGGATCGCCTCGGCGAGGAAGACCATCGGCGGTATGCCGACGCCGCCGCCGATCAGAAGCGGCCGGCGGCGTTCCGGGTGCGTACGGAAGCCGCGGCCGATCGGCCCGAGCACCGACAGCGTCTCGCCGCGCCCGCGGCGCGCCAGGGCGGCCAGACCGGGGCCGACGATCTTGTAGAGCACCTCGATCCAGCCGGCGCGCCGGTCGGCGCGCATGATCGACAGCGGCCGACGCATCGGTATCGCGTGATCGACCTGAAGGTGCACGAAGCTGCCGGGTTCGGCCCGCGCGGCGCAGCGCGGCGCCTCGATGCGCATCACGAACTGCTGACCGTCCCAGGCCTGGTGATCGAGCACGCGGCCGTCCTCGAGGCAGATGGTGCCGCGGTGCGGGGCGCTCATCGGCGTGCTCCAGCCACCGCCTCGAGCAGCGCCATGCGGACAGCGACACCGTTGCGCACCTGCGCGCGGATGACCGACTGCGGGCCGTCGGCCACCTCGGAGGCGATTTCGACGCCGCGGTTCATGGGCTGGGGATGCATCACGATCGCGTCGGGCTTCGCGAGTGCGAGCCGCGCCGGCGTCAGGCCCCACTCGGCAAAGTAACGCTCGCCGTCGGGGATCGCGGCCTGCGTCATCCGCTCGGTCTGGATGCGGAGCATCATGATCACATCGCAGTCCTGCAAGGCCTCCTCGATGCTGCCGAAGCGGCGGCAGCCCACGAACAGGTCTTCGGGCGCCATCAGCGCCGGCGGCGCCGCGACGCGCAGATCGCGGACGCCCAGCGTCCGCAGCGCGTGCCAGGCAGATCGCGCGACACGCGAGTGCCGGATGTCGCCGACGATCGCCACGGACAGCGGCTCGAAGGCGCCCTTGTACTGGCGGATGGTCAAGGCATCGAGCAGGCCCTGGCTCGGATGCGAGTAGCTGCCGGCGCCGCCCGAGAGGACGCTCACGTGGGGCTCGACGTGGCGCGCGACGAGGTCGGGCACCTGGTCCTCGGCGTCGCGCAGCACGAGGACGTCGACGTGCAAGGCCTCGAGCGTCCTCACGGTATCCAGGATGCTCTCGCCCTTGAGCCGGGACGACAGTTGCACTTCGACGCTCGCGACATCGGCGCCGAGTCGGCGGGCGGCGAGCTCGAAGGACAGTCGCGTGCGCGTCGACGGTTCCGAGAACAGCGCGGCGACGGTGACCCCGCGCAGCGCGTCGCTGCGGGCCGGGCGCGCACCGATCTCGCGCACGAAGTGCTGGGCGCGCTCGAGCAGCTGTTCGATCAGGCGCGCCGGCAGACCCTCGAGCGTCAGCAGGTGACGCAGGCTGCCGTCGGCACGCAGCTGCTCGGTCCGTTCGTGGGTCGTGTTGTTCATCGGTCACCTTCGCCGGCGAGCCAGCGTTCGACGATCACCGCAGCGGCCGCGCTGTCTATCTCGGCATGAGCGACACGTCGGCCGCGGCCCGAAGCGCGAGCGGCGCGCAGGCCCGCCTCGGCCTCGAGCGACGAGTAGCGCTCGTCGACGCGATGAACCGGCAGGCCGAATCGCGCACGCAGCGCGGCGATGAAGGAGCCGATGTCCGCTTCGAGCGGATGCTCGCTGCCGTCCACATTATACGGCCTGCCGACGATCAGCCGTGCCGGAGCGAGGCTGCGCACCTCTACGGCAATGGCGTCCAGCAAGGTCTCGATCGAGTCGCCGTGGCGCTCGATCGCGGCGCGTGGCTGCGCGCGGCCCGTGAGCGTGTTGCCGCTCGCCACGCCGACGCGTCGGCGGCCGAAGTCGAAGCCAAGGACGATCTGCGGAGGGGCCGTCGGCGCGGGAGGATTCGTCGATCCCTCAGGCATGTCCCGAGAGATGGCTGAGGCGCGACACGTCGATGCCGAGGCGACGCCAGACCGCGTGCCAGCGCTCCTCGAACGGCGTGTGGAACACGATCTGCTCGTCGATCGGTAGTGAGACCCAGGCGTTCTCGAGCAGCTCGCGCTCGAGCTGGCCGGCACCCCAGCCGGCGTAGCCGAGCGCGATGAATGCGTCGCGCGGTCCTTCACCCCGAGCCATCGCCTCGAGGACGTCGCGCGAGGTCGTGACCTGTATCTGCTCGGAGACGACGTGAGAGGAATCCCAGTGTCCTCCGGGACGGTGCACGACGAAGCCGCGATCCCGGTGCACCGGGCCGCCACGCAGCACCGCGCGCGCGCCGATCTCCGCGTCGGCGGGCTCGATGTTCATCTGCGACAGCACGTCCGACAGCGTCATCGGCAGGGGCTTGTTGACGACGATGCCGAGCGCGCCCTTGTCCGGGCTATGCTCGCAGATCAGCGCCACGGCCTGCGTGAAGTTCGGGTCCCCGAGCGAGGGCATCGCGACGAGGAGCTGGTTGGTCAGGCTGGTCCCGTCGCTCATGGGCGCGAGTATGCAGCGGCACCGTCGGCATCGCCACTGCCGGCTGCGCCCCGGTCGAACCGCCATTCGTAGGCGAAGCGCAGCCGCGGATACTGCTGCGCCATCTCCCGAGGGAAAGGGTCGAAGGGGCTCGCCAGTCGCAGCAGCTCGAGCGCTGCCTGGTCGACGTCGGCCTGGCCGCTGCTGCGCTCGATGGACACCCGCAACAGGCTGCCATCGGCGCCGAGCTCGACGGCCAGCACGGGGCTCACACGCGTATCGAGTCGCTGGGCGATTCCCGGATAGTTCAGCGTGCCGAGCCGCTCGACCTTGCGCCGCCATTCATCGAGGTAGGGAGCGAAGATGGCCGACCGGGTGTCCGCTACGAAGCCGTCGGCCGGGGCTGCCGTCGGCGCCGTGAGCTCCGGCGCCGCGGAGCGGGCCGGACCCAGCACGCTCGGCAAGGCGATTTCGCCCGCGGCGTCCGCCGAGCCTGCCGAGCCCGGCGAGCCCGCGACCAGCCGCACGTCGAGGCGCGCGACGGAGCTTGCGAGCAGCGCCTCGGCGCTGCCGTCGGCCGTGGCGACGGACCCGTCGCCTGCCTCGACACGCCCTGCCGCGCCTGCGACGGCGGCCGGGGGCGGTTCGGCCGGCACGCGTTCGCGCGTCGTGCCGCTGCCGCGCTGGCTGGTCCGCGCGAGGTAGGCCGCCGGATCGTCGCGCGGTTCGTCCGGTGCGAGATCGGGCAGCCGGGCCACTTCGAGGCGCGGCGCGACACCGGAGCCCCCATCGACGCCAAAGGTGATGCCGGCGATCAGCATGCCGTGCAGCACGGCAGCGAGGAACAGTGTAGTGGCGAGGCGGTCCTGCTGGGCCGTCGGGCTCTGCCGCGCGATGCCGATCGTCACCGGCGTGTCCGCCGATTCCGTCATCGTGGCCCGCTCAGCCAAGCCGCCGCGCGATCGCGTCCATGAGCCGCGCCGCGATGTCGAGGTCGTACTGCTTGTCGAGCTCGCGAACGCCGGTGGGGCTCGTGACGTTGATCTCGGTCACGTAGTCGCCGATCACGTCGAGACCGACGAACAGCATGCCGCGCTCGGCGAGCGCCGGACCGATCTGCGAGACGAGCCAGCGGTCGCGGTCGTTGAGTGGCCGACCGACCCCGGTGGCGCCCGCCGCCAGATTGCCGCGGTTGTCCTCGCCGCTCGGGATCCTGGCGAGCGCGTAGGGGACGGGCTCGCCATCGACGACCAGCACGCGCGAATCACCGCTGCGAACGATGTCCGGGATGTAGCGCTGGACGATCGCGAACTTAGAGCCGTACTCGGTCAGCGTCTCGAAGATCACGTTGGCGTTCTTGTCGCCGTGCTCGACGGCGAAGATCGAGCGGCCGCCCATGCCGTAGAGCGGTTTGCAGACGATCTTGCCGTGCTCGGCCAGGAAGGACCTCATGTCGGCCATGTCGCGCGTGATCAGGGTCGGCGCGCAGCACTGCGGGAACCAGGCCGTGAACACCTTCTCGTTGATGTCGCGCAGTCCCTGGGGCCGGTTGACGACCAGCGCGCCCTGCAGTTCCGCGCGTTCGAGCACGTAGGTCGTGTAGATGTACTCGATGTCGAACGGCGGGTCCTTGCGCATCAGGATCACGTCGATGTCGCCCAGCCGCTCGAGCTGCGGCACGCCGAGCTCGAACCAGCGGGCCGGATCCTTGAAGACGTTCAGCGGTCGCACCCGCCCGAGGGCGACACCGTCGCGCATCGACAGGTCGCCCTGCTCGAGGTAGAGCAGTCGCCAGCCGCGTGCCTGGGCGGCGAGCAGCATCGCCAGCGTCGTGTCCTTCGCGTACTTGATGTCGGCGATGGGGTCCATCACGACGGCGAGGCGGGGGTTCGAGGTCATACGTTCTTCCGGAAACGTGAACTGCGTGGCATGGCAGGGGGGTGGCGTATATGTTAAAACGCGCACCGACCGACATGGATATTGTGTGCGATATCGGCAGCCCGTCTTCGCTTGCCGGGCCCGCACACGATATCGATCAAGGAGTGCAGAGTGGAGAGTGCTGCCAATCCAAGGCTGCAGGGCCTAAAGGTCCTCGTCATCGACGACAGCAAGACGATTCGCCGCACTGCCGAGACCTTGCTCACCAAGGAAGGCTGCGAAGTCTTCACGGCCGTCGATGGCTTCGACGCGCTGGCCAAGATCGCCGATCACCAGCCCGACATCGTTTTCGTCGACATCATGATGCCACGGCTGGACGGCTATCAGACCTGCTCGCTGATCAAGCACAACAAGGTCTACAAGTCGATCCCGGTGATCATGCTTTCGTCGAAGGACGGGTTGTTCGATCGTGCCCGCGGACGCATCGTCGGCTCGGAGCACTATCTGACCAAGCCGTTCACCAAGGACGAACTGCTCACCGCGATCGAGTCGCACATCGGGATCTGATCATGGCGCTCATTCTGATCGTCGACGATTCGCCGACCGAGGTGCACGTGATGCAGAAGGCCCTCGAGAAGGTGGGCTACCGCACGGCCGTCGCCGGCGACGGCGCCGAAGGCGTGCGTCTGGCGCGCGAGATGCACCCGGATCTCATCTTCATGGACATCGTCATGCCAGGCATGAACGGCTACCAGGCCACGCGCACACTGACCAACGACCCTGCGACGAGTGGCATTCCGATCGTCATGGTGACCTCGAAGGGGCAGGAGAGCGACAAGATCTGGGGCCTGCGGCAAGGGGCCATCGACTACATGGTCAAGCCCGTCTCGCCCCAGGACCTCGTGGCGAAGGCCCAGTCCACACTGGCGGCCTGAAGGGCTGGCCGAGGCACGTGCACGGCCCGCCATGACCCAGACGGTGTCGCTCAAGTCACTCCGTGATCGACCTTTCGAGCTGCTCGCCGAGCTCGAACGACGCGGCCGGGCGCTGACCGCCCACCTCGCCGAGGGCAGCCCGGCTGCCCGCGAATGGGTCGGCATCGCGCTGCGGCTCGCGGGCGAATACTTCCTCGTGGCGCGGGAGGAGACCCGCGAGGTTCTCGGCTTGCCCGCGGCGCTGACGCGCGTCCCGGGCGCAAAACCCTGGTTGCGCGGTCTCGCGAACGTGCGGGGTCAGCTCCTGCCGATCGTCGACCTGCGCCAGTTTCTCGGCAGCGGGATCACACCCACGACGCGCAACACCCGCGTCGTCGTCGTCAACCATCGTGAGCTGCCGGCCGGTCTCATGGTCGACGAGGTGCTTGGTTTTCGCCGCTTTCCCGAGGCGGCCTTCTCGGGCGTCGCGCCGCCGACCATCGTGCGCTGCGAGCGCTACCTCGCCGGCGCCTTCCGCCGCGAGGAGCGGCGGGCCGGGGAACCGGCTGCGACGGGACCCGAACAATGGCCCGTGCTCTCGCTGCGCACGCTGGTCGAGAGTCAGGCCTTCCAGGATGCCGCCGCATGAGCGGTCCGTCGAACCGCGCGACAGCTGCCGAAGGTATGCCGACGCGCGCGGCGCGCGATATCGGCACGCTGGCGCTCGCCGCTGCCGTGCTGGTCGCGCTCGCGGCCGGCGGTTTCTGGTGGACCTCGAGCGGCCCTGCCCAGCCGGGCCGAGCGGCGCAGCTGGCCGTTGCCGCGTTGCAGGACGTGGCGTTGCACGCGCCGCGTGCGATTGAGGGCGACACCGAGTCCATTGGCGCGGTGGGGACTGCGTCGAGCCGGCTTGAGAAGCTCGTGCGCGACCGCGCGCTCGGCGCGCTCGGCGGCGACCCGCGACTCGCGCGCGTCGTGGCTGGCGGGGCCGCGATCGGCGCCGCCGACCCGCCGCTGCGCGCGGCGGGCGCGGCGCGGCGTGAAATCGGCCCGCTCGCGGCGCGCTTCGTCGAGGAGTTGCGCCGCGCCGTCGCCGCGTCACCGGCTCAGGCGGGCCTCGAGCCGGTCGCGCGCGGCGTCGAGCGCGCCGAGTGGCGCGTACGCGAGATCGAAGCGAGCCTGCCGCGGCTGTTCGATGGCGGTGCCGAAGCGCAGGCGGCTGCGCGCCGGCTCGGCGAAGCCTCGGCCTACCTCGGCCAGGTGCTGCAGTCCTTTGCGGGCGCAGAATCCGCGGCGACTCTGCCGCGCCTGCAGGGTGCGCAGGCGGCCGCAGCCCTCGCCGCGGCGCAGAGGACGCAGACCCGAATCGATGCGCTGGTTCGCGAGGCCGTCGGCGCGGCACCCTCGCTGCCGGCGCTGGCCGACAATGCGCGGGCGCTCGTGGTCGACGCGACCTCGCTGGCGCGCGATCTCGCCGTCGCGCCGGTCGGCGGGTCCGCGGCGTGGTGGCCGGCGATCCCGGCGCTGCTCGCGCTCGTGCCGCTCGCGCTGCTGCTGCGTCGCAGCGGTCAATTACGGCGCGACGCCGAGCAGCAGCGCTTCGCTGCCGCCGTGCAGCGCAAGGAGGCGGACCGCAACCAGGAGGCCATCCTGCGCCTGCTCGACGAACTGTCCAGCCTGGCGGACGGCGACCTGACCGTGCAGGCCACCGTCACCGAGGACATCACCGGCGCCATTGCCGATTCGATCAATTACGCGGTCGATGCGCTGCGCGGCCTGGTCGCCACGATCAACAGATCCGCGATCCAGCTCGACGGCGCCGCACGGCAGACCACGGCGCTGGCGCAGCATCTGGCCAAGGCGAGCAGCGCGCAGTCCAAGCAGATCGGCGCGGCCACCGAGTCGATCGCCGAAATGGCGACCTTCACCGAGGAGGTCTCCGGCAATGCCGAGCGCGCCGCCGACGTCGCGCGGCACTCCGTCGATGTCGCGCACAAGGGCGGCGACGCCGTGCGGCGCACGATCGACGGCATGAACACCATCCGCGAGACGATCCAGGAGACCAGCAAGCGCATCAAGCGCCTCGGCGAGTCCTCGCAGGAGATCGGCAACATCGTCGAGCTGATCAACGACATCGCCGAGCAGACCAACATCCTCGCGCTCAATGCCTCGATCCAGGCATCGATGGCCGGTGAGGCGGGTCGCGGCTTCGCCGTGGTCGCCGACGAGGTGCAGCGCCTGGCCGAGCGCGCCGCCAATGCCACCAAGCAGATCGAGGTGCTCGTCCGCACCATCCAGGCGGACACCAACGAGGCAGTGGTGTCGATGGAGCGCAGCACGACCGACGTGGTCGGCGGCGCGCTGCTGGCGGAAAACGCGGGCGCGGCGCTCGACGAGATCGAGCAGGTCTCGAACCAGATCGCGAGCCTGGTGCAGAACATCTCGGCCAGCGCGCGTCAGCAGTCGATCGCCGCGCAGAACATCACGCGGAACATGCAGGTGCTGCGCGAGATCAGCACGCAGACGGCCGATTCGACGAGCGCGACCTCGCAGTCGATCGCCAAGCTCGCGGAGCTGTCGGCCGGTCTGCGTGCCTCGGTCGCGGGTTTCCGCCTGCCGCTATCCGGCGAGTCGGAGCCGCGAATCGAGCCTCCCGGTCCGGTCGAGGAGGCGGTGCCGGCGCGCCTCGCCAGCGCGAGCGGACGCGTCGCATGAGCGCGGTCGAACCGCTCAACCAGGTCGCACCCCAGACGCTCGACCTCGTCGGTCGCGAACTCGGCGCGACGCTGGCCGAGGCCCGCGCGCCGCTCGAGGCTTTCATCGAACAGCCTGACAACCCGGCGCTGCTCGAGCGCTGCGCCAACGAGCTGCATCGCGTGCAGGGCGTCCTGCGCGTGCTCGAGATCTATGGTGCCGCACTGCTCGCCGAAGAGATGGAGCAGGTTGCGCGCTACATCATCGCGACCGCGGGTGAACGCAAGTCGCATGCGGAGAGCCTCGATGCGCTGCTGCGCGCCATGGTGCAGCTGCCGAGCTACCTCGATCGCGTGCTCGCCGGCGGGCGCGACCTCGCGCTCGTCCTGCTGCCGCTTCTGAACGACCTGCGCGCCGTCCGCGGCAGCGCCCTGCTGTCCGAGGGCACGCTGCTGCTGCTCAACCTCAAGAGCGACCGGCAGCCGGAGCCGCCGCCGGCCGGAGTGGCCCCGCAGACCCGCGCGGCCCCGGTCGCCGTCACCGCACGGCGGCTGCGCCCGCAGTTCCAGCTCGGACTCGTGGGCTGGATCCGCAGCGAGCGCGAGGCCGAGAACCTCGAGACGCTGGCCGCCGTCGCCGCGCAGATGGAGCAGGCCGCGACCCAACAGCCGGTGTTCCAGCTCTGGTGGGTGGTCGGCGCGGTCATCGAGGCGCTCGCCGAGAACGGCCTCGAGAGCAGCGTCTCGGTTAAACGCCTGCTCGGGCTTGCCGATCGCGAGCTCAAGCGGCTTTATGAACAGGGCGAGCCGCGCTACTGTCAGACGCCGCCGGTCGAGCTTCTGAACAATCTGCTCTATTACGTCGCGCGCGCCGCCAGCCACGGGCCGCGGGTCTCCGCAGTGCGCGCGTCGTTCCGGCTCGACGAGCTGCTGCCGGTCGATCAGGCGGTCGAGGAAGAGCGTGACACGCTCTCGGCGCCCTCGATCAAGCTGATGCAGACGGTCGCCGCGGCCATCCGCGAGGACCTCGGCAAGGTCAAGGACACCCTCGACATCTTCGTGCGGCGCGGCAGCGGCCAGGCCGCCGAGCTCGGACCGCAGGTCGAGCTGCTGCGAAAGATCGGCGATACGCTCGGCGTCCTCGGTCTCGGCGAACTGCGCGACAGCATCCAGCGCGAGCTGCAGCGCCTCGAGGACATCGTCGCTGAACGGTCGCCCGCCACCGAGGGCGTGCTGATCGACATCGCGACCACGCTGATCAGCGTCGAGGACCGGCTCGACAGCAGCCTGCTGCGCTTGATCGTGCCGACGCCCGCGATCGCAACCGACGCCGAGGAGACGGCCTCGGACGAGTTCCTCCATGTGCAGGCGGCCGTGCTGCGCGAGTGCGCCGTCAACCTCGCGCGCATCAAGGAGGCGGTCGCACAGAACGTCGGCGGCACGCTCGACGCGGCCGGACTCGACGCGTGGCCGGAGTTGCTGCGTGGTATCAAGGCAGGCCTGCTGCTGCTCGGGCGGCAGCGTGCCGTCGCACTCGTCGAACAGATCGGTGAATGCCTGCGGCGTGTCATGCAGCCGGGCGGGCCGGCGTTGCCGCCGTCGTACCTCGATCGCCTCGCCGATGCCATCGTCAGCGTCGAGTACTACATGGAGACCCTGCAGGCAGGGCGTGCCGAGCCAGCTTACATGCTCGACAATGCCCAGGCCTGCATCGACGCGCTGCGCAGCGCGCCTGCGGCGGAGGCACCGACCGTGCCACCGCTCGCCGAGTCGCAGTTTGCGCGCACCGCGCTGATCGAGACGCCTTCTGCCGACCCCGGGGCCACCGAACGCCTCTCGCAGACAGCGGCCATCGGCCCGCGCCCGGAAGCCGCGGCCGAGCCACGCGGCGGCGAGACGTCGCGTCGACTGCGGGCGCTGGCCGACGCCACAGGCAGCCTGCCGCGCGCCGAGCCGCCCGTGCTCGTGCCTGCCCCGCCGCCAGCGCTGGCGGCGGCCGGCGCGGGCACCGCCGCTGCGTCGCCGCGCCTCGAGGTCGATCCGGAGCTGCTGGCGGTCTTCGTCGAGGAGGCGCGCGAGGAGGTCGCAAAGATCGGTCGGTACTTCCCCGAATGGCATGCCAATCCCGGCGATGCAGCGGCGCTCGCCGTCGTGCGCCGCTCGTTCCACACCCTCAAGGGCAGCGGGCGCATGGTCGGCGCGCACTCGCTCGCCGAGTTCGCCTGGTCTGTCGAGAACCTGCTCAACCGTATCATCGACGGCACCGTGTCCCGCGGCCCCGAGGTCACCGCGACCTTGCGCGAGGCGGTCTCGTTGGTGCCGCGGCTGGTCGAGCAGCTCGCCGGCGGTGCGCCACCGGCCGGCGACCCCACGGCCCTCGCCGCGCGCGCCCATGTGCTGGCGGCGGGGCGGCCAGTCGAGGCCGAAGCGCCCGCTGGCGATGCCGTCGAGACACCGGTCACCACCACTCCGTCCGGGGCGGGAGTGAGCGACACACGAGGCGATGGCGAGCGCGATCTACCCGGTGCACCCGGCAGCGAGCTGCCGGTATCGGGGCCGACGCGGGTTCCGGCCGAGCCCGCCGCGATGCCATCGGCGGCGCCGCCAGCGATCGCGCCGGCGGCGGCATCTGCCGCGCCGCTCGCCGAGACGGCGGCGGAGCGCACCGAGTCCGGCGCGGACGACAACACGCTGCTCGACATCTATCTGCGCGAAACGGACGCGCACGTCGCGACGGTGCGGCGCTTCGTCGCTGCGCGGCGCGGGCAGCCAGCGCCCCACGAGGTCGACGAGGCGGTCTACCGGGCCTGCCATACCTTGAGCGGCAGCTCGAAGATGGCCGAGGCGAGGCATGGCATCCGTCTCGCCGAGCCGCTCGATCGCTGGATCCGCAAGGCCTGGAGCAGCGGCATCGGTCTGCTCGACGACGAGCTCGGCGTGCTCGGCGACTGCATGGTCGCGATGGAACTCGTCGCGCGGCACTTCGACGAGTCGACGCAGTTCTTCGTTCAGCACGAGACGCTGCGCGAGCGCATCGCGGCGGCCGAGGCGGCGCTGGACCGCCGCATCGCGGCCGCGACCGCTCCGCCGGCGTCCGCGGCGGTTGAGCCGGCCTCGGAGGCGGTGGCGGCGGCCGAGCCCGCGCCCGAGACGTCGTTCGATCCGGAGATCGCCGGCATCTTCCTCGACGAAGCGACCGAGCTCATCGACGGCGCGCAGCTCGCGTTGCAGGACTGGCTCGTCGCTCCCGCCGATGCGGCGCGCCTCGTGGCGCTCAAGCGGCCGCTGCACACGCTCAAGGGCGGTGCGCGCATGGCCGGTATTGCGACGATGGGCAATCTCGCCCACGAACTCGAGACGCTGATCGGCCAGATCGAACTTGGCCTCGCGGCCTCCGGTGAGCCCGTGCAGCGTGCGCTGCAGTCGAGCCTCGACGAACTGGCACGCATGCGCGATCAGGTCGCCCGCGGCGTCAGCCCGACTCCCGCGCACGAGCTGATCGCGCGGCTGCGCGCGCTCGGCGCCGGCGAGGCGCCCGAACCGACATTGCGACAGCCGGCGCCGACGTTCGGCGCCGAGGAGCCCTCTGTCCCGACCGCTGACGTTGCCGCAACCGAGCCGCGCGTATCCTCGGCCGAAGATGCCACGGTGCAGATCGCTGCGCTCTCGACGCCGGACGCGGTGCCGCCGGTCGCGGCGCCCGAGGTCGCCACCGCGCCGATGACTGCAGCCGCCGAGCCCACCGCGGCTGTGAAGCCGACCGCACCGGCGCCTGCCCCGTTCGAGCCGGCCGAGCCGGGGCCCGCGCCCCGGCCACCTCCTGCGCTGCTCGTACCGCCGGGCCGCGAGCCGGTGCCGCAATCGGATCGGCCGGAGATGGCGCGCGTCGACGCCGAGCTGCTCGATCAGCTGCTGAACCAGGCTGGTGAAGTCAGTATCGGCCGGGCGCGGCTCGAGCAGCAGATCTCGTCGATCGATCACAATCTCGGCGAGCTCTCACGCACGGTCACGCGCCTCAAGGAGCAGCTGCGCAAGCTCGAGATCGAGACCGAGAAGCAGATACTGCACCGCTACGACAGCGAGGCGCCGCACCGTGGCGACTTCGATCCGCTGGAGCTGGATCGCTATTCCTCCATCCAGCAGTTCTCGCGCGCGCTGGCCGAAACCGCCAGTGACGTCGCGAGCATCCAGCAGATGCTCGAGACGCTGACCCAGGATACGACCACGCTGCTGCAGCAGCAGGCGCGCGCCGTGACCGAGCTGCAGAACGGCCTGATGCGCACGCGCATGGTGCCGTTCGAGCGTCACGCCCAGCGTCTGCAGCGCATCGTCCGTCAGGCGGCGACCGATTGCGGGAAGCAGGCCGAGCTCGTCATCGAGGGCGCGTCGGGCGAACTCGATCGACAGGTGCTCGAGCGCATGCTGCCGCCGTTCGAACACATCCTGCGCAATGCGGTGGTCCACGGCATCGAATTGCCCGCCGAACGCGCCGCCCGCGGCAAGAGCGAAACCGGCCACATCCGCATGGCGCTGCGCCGCGAGGGCGCCGAAGTCATCGTCGAGATCGTCGACGACGGTGCCGGCATGAACATCCCGGCGATCCGCGCCAAGGGTATTGCGCTCGGGCTGATCCGCGCCGAACAGAGCCTCTCGGACGACGATGTGATGCAGCTCGTGCTCGAGCCGGGCTTCTCGACCGCCTCGGCCATCACGCAGCAGGCTGGGCGCGGTGTCGGCATGGACGTGGTCGCGACCGAGATCAAGAAGCTCGGCGGCGCGCTGCACATGGAGTCGAAGGCCGGGCAGGGGACCCGCTTCACGATTCGTCTGCCGCTGACGCTCGCGATCAGCCAAGCGCTCGTGGTGCGTGTCGAGGACGAGCTGTACGCGCTGCCCCTGCCGACGGTCGAGGGCGTGGTGCGGCTGTCGCGCGACGAGGTCGCGCAGCACCTCGCCCGCGAGGGAGCGACGTTCGAGTACGGTGGGCAGCACTACCGCCTGCAGCAGCTCGCCCTGTTCGTCGGCCTCGCGCCCACGCCGTTGCCGGCGCAGGATGTCACCGTGCCGGTCGTGCTCGTGCGCGCCGGCGAACACTCGACCGGCCTCGTGACCGACGAGCTCATCGGCAGCCGCGAGATCGTGGTCAAGAGCGTGGGCCCGCAGATCTCCGGGATTCGCGGGATCTCGGGCGCCACCATCCTCGGCGACGGGCGGATCGTCATCATCCTCGACATCGGCGCGCTGGTGCGCGCCGACTGGCGGGCGCGAACTCTGCCCGTGCCGCCCCGCGAGAAGGTCGACGCACGGCCCGTCGCGCTGGTCGTCGACGACTCGATCACGGTGCGGCGTGTCACGCAGCGGCTCCTCGAGCGCAACGGCATGCGCGTGCTGACGGCGCGGGATGGACTCGACGCCGTGTCGGTGCTCGCCGAACACCTCCCGGACGTGATCCTCCTCGACATCGAAATGCCGCGCATGGACGGCTACGAGGTGGCGGCGCACGTCCGCAACGACCCCCGGCTGCGGGACATCCCGATCATCATGATCACGTCGCGTGTCGGCGAGAAGCACCGCGCCCGGGCGATCGAGCTCGGCGTGACCGACTACCTCGGCAAACCCTACCAGGAAGCGCAGCTGCTCGAGGCCATCGAGCCGCTCGTCAGCGAGCGACGCGGGAGACTGGCGCGTGGCTGAGCGCTTGCTCGAGATCTACTGCGTGCTGGTGCCGCTCGCCGACGGCAGGCTGATCCTGCCGCGCTCCTGCGTCGCGGAAGTCGTCGGCTACATCGCCCCGGCGGAGATGCCGGGAGCGCCGACCTGGTATCTCGGGACCGCGCCCTGGGGAGGTTCGCAGGTGCCGCTCGTGTCATTCGAGGGCGTCTGCGGGCAGCCGACCCCGCCCGTCACTGGACGCTCGCGTATCGTCATCGTGCACGGCCTCGGCGAGAAGCTCGACGGCGGCGTGTTCGGCATCGTCGCCCAGGGATTCCCTCAGGTCGTGCGCATCACGAGTGATGTCGTGCGGCCTGACAACTCGCGGGGGATCCCGGAGCGCTGGCCTGTGCTCTGCCAGCTGCGCATGCTCAGCGAAGCGCCGCTCGTGCCCGATCTCGAGCGCCTCGAGGCGATGATCGCCGAGGAGACCAGCGTCACCTCGTGATGCGCGTGCAGCGCGCGCTGGCCGCCTGACCGCCAGCGTCCTCTTCGCCAACGGCGAAGCCGACGCGCCCCGACTCCGGGGTGGCCCAGCCGTTGCCGAGCAGTCGTTGACCGGGTTCCTCGTAAAGGTACAGGTTCATCAGCGGCACGAAGTTGTTGCCCGAGACCGATGGCCACAGTCCGTGACGCAGCAGCAGCCGCAGCTCGCGCTCGGGCTGTTCGTCGGTGCGCACGGTGAGCGTGCCGCCGCGGTCGTGCAGGCGCAGGCTGGTCAGCGCCTGCGGCTCGCCGTTGCGTCGCCGGATTGCCACGAAGCAGTCGAACTCGGTGGCGCGCAGCAGCTGCAGCGGCCGCGCCGAGCCGGGCACCTCCCGCCAGATCTCGTCGGACGAGACCCAGAGCCTTGCGCCGGCCCGAAGCAGCGCAGCCGCCCCCTCGCTCCCGCATCGTGCGGGCACGTCGGCGACGAACACGCCGGCGCGGCGCTGCCACGGCACGCGGCACGGTGGGCGCGCCTCGTCGCCGCGAAGTTCCACATGCCCGTCCTCGCCCACGACCAGCGTCCAGGTGCGCCGCTCGCGGACGGGTGAGTGCTCGTCGCCCTCGTGTTCGAGGATCTCGAGCCGCACCACCGGCCAATCGCCGTCGAGCCGTCGGATCACGACGTGCGCCCGATCGGGGCGCTCCGCGGGGCGCTTCATGCCCTCGAGAAAGAACCGCTGCGGCTCGTTGTCGTAGCGTCCGGGGAGGCGCGCGAGCAGGTCGCGCAGGTCCAGCCGTCCTTCCGCGGGCGTCTGCGCGGCCATGGCGGTCCCGCTCAGGCACGGCAACAGGGCCACGATGGCGATGATCTGCACGATGCGATGCATGGGTTGCTCCGTGTTGCTCAATCCGTGGCGAGGTCGCCGGCCCATGCCTGCAGCGCCGTGAGCGCCGCGATCGCCGCGGTCTCAGTGCGCAGTACGCGTGGACCGAATCGGGCGGGCGCGAATCCGAGGCGTCGCGCAACGTCGATCTCGCGCTCGCTGAAGCCGCCTTCCGGGCCGATCAGGAGCGCCGCCGAGGCGGGCTGCGGGCCCAGCGCAGTGCGCAACGTCCGCTCCGCGCCCGGATCGAGCATCAGCGCCGGCGCGTCGGGCGCGGCCGCCCGGGCCGCGATGCAGGCTTCCTCGAGCGACGCCGGAGGCAGGAGTGCAGGCACGCGGTTGCGGCCGCACTGCTCGCAGGCGCTGCGCAGCACGGCGAGCCAGTGAGCGAGGCGTCGGTCCGCACGCTCGGCTTCGAGGCGAATGACCGAGCGTTCGGCCAGTACCGGCTGGATCGCGGCGACACCGAGTTCGGTGGCCTTCTGCAGGATCCAGTCCATCTTCTCCGCGCGCGAGACGGCCTGCAGCAGCGTGAGCGCGAGCGGGGACTCGCGCTCCATGGGGTCGAAGCCGTCGATGCGGGCGCGGACCGCGCCGCGTCCGGCGTGTGTGAGTGTCGCCCGATAAGTCCCACCGCGTCCGTCGAACAGCGTCACCGCGGCGCCGGCGTCGAGCCGCAGGACGCGCAGCAGGTGCCGCGCCGCAGACTCCGGCAGCTCGACCTCGGCTCGGTCGCGCAGAGGACCTTCGATGAAGACGCGGATCTCCCGCATGGGCGGCTCAGTCGGCGACGGCGCGCGCCAGACCCGTCGCGGCGACGTCCACCATCAGTTCGATCTCGGCGTCGTCGACGATGTAAGGCGGCATGAAGTAGATCACGCTGCCGAGCGGGCGCAGCAGCACACCGCGCTCGAGCGCATGGCGGTAGATGCGCAAATGGCGACGTTCGCGCCACGGAAAGACCTCGCGCGTCGCGCGGTCGCGCACGAACTCGATCGCGACGATGGTTCCCCTCTGCCGCACGTCGGCCACGTGCGGGTGCGGGCGCAGCCGATCGACGGCCGCGCCGAGCCGCCGTGCAAGCTGGCCGACGCGCTCGAGCACGCGTTCTTCGCGGAACAGTTCCAGCGACGCCAGTGCCGCGGTGCAGGCGAGCGGATTGCCGGCGTAGCTGTGCGAATGCAGGAAGGCGTTGAGCTTGACGTACTCGTCGTAGAATGCGTCGTAGACGTCCTCGGTGGTCAGCACGGCGGACATCGGCAGATAACCGGCCGTCAGGCCCTTCGACAGGCAGAGGAAGTCGGGCCGGATCGAGGCCTGTTCGCAGGCGAACAGAGTCCCCGTGCGGCCAAATCCCACCGCGATCTCGTCGGCGATCAGGTGGACGCGGTGCCGGTCGCAGACCGCGCGCGCGAGCGTCAGGTAGAGCGGGTCGTGCATGCGCATCCCGCCTGCGCACTGCACGAGCGGCTCCACCAGCACTGCGCAGATCTCGCCCGGGTGTTCGGCGAGCAGCGCGTCGAGTCCGGCAGCGGCGCGCTGCGCACAGTCCTCGGCAGACTCGCCGTCGCGCGCGAGGTAGGCATCGGGAGTGGGCGCTGTCAGCACGTCCATCAGCAGGGGCCGGTAGATCGCCTTGTACAGTTCGACATTGCCGACCGCGAGCGCGCCGAGCGTCTCGCCGTGGTAGCTGTTGGCCAGCGTCACGAAGCGCGTGCGGCGCGGCTCGCCGCGGTTCTGCCAGTAGTGGAAACTCATCTTCACCGCGACTTCCACCGCTGCGGAGCCGCTGTCGGCGAAATAGCAGCGTGTCAGTCCTGGCGGTGCTGCCTGCGTCAGGGCCTCGGCGAGACGCACGGCCGGCTCGTGGGTGAACCCGGCAAACATCACGTGTTCGAGGCGATCGAGCTGCTCACGCAGCGCGGCGTTGATACGCGGATGCGCATGGCCGTGGAGATTGACCCACCAGGAGCTGATCGCGTCGAGGTAGCGGCGTCCGTCGTGGCCGACGAGCCAGGCCCCTTCGCCGCGCGCGATGGGTATCAAGGGCATTTCGCGCTCGTGGTCCTTCATCTGCGAGCACGGGTGCCACAGAAGCGCGAGGTCGCGCGCCACGAGTTCGCGGGCACAATCGGTCATTGCCCGCGTATTCTGGCATCATGCAGGCCGGACGGCCTCATGTTGCGTACGCCCTCGTCACCACTGCTCGTCGACGTCGCCACGGGCCGGCTGCGCGGCGTGCGCCAGGTCCTCTCGCCACACCGCGATCCGCGGCCGTCGGGACAGCGGCCGGAGCTGATCGTCGTTCACGGCATCAGCCTGCCGCCTGGCGAGTTCGGCGGCCCGTGGATCGAGCGCCTGTTCACCGGCGGCCTGCCGGCGGCCGTGCATCCGTGCTTCGCGTCCATCGCCGCACTGCGCGTCTCGGCGCACGCGCTGATCCGCCGCGACGGTGGCATCCACCAGTTCGTGCCCTTCCATGAGCGTGCCTGGCATGCCGGTGTGTCCGAGTACCAGGGACGACAGGCTTGCAACGATTTCTCGATCGGCATCGAGCTCGAGGGTACCGACGATCGCGCCTACGAGCCGGCGCAGTACCGCTCGCTCGCCGCCCTGATCGGCACCCTGCTCGAGGCATATCCAGGCCTGTCGGCTGACCGCATCGTGGGGCACAGCGACATCGCGCCGGGCCGCAAGAGCGACCCGGGCCTATCATTCGACTGGGCCCGGGTCCGCGCGGACGTCGCGCGTCTCGTGGTCTCGCGGGGGACATCATGAGCACGACCACGGATGCGGCTCCAGCGCCGCGCGCGACCACGCTGCGCGAGCCGGGACTCTACCCCTGGCTGGTGGCCTTCACCGGCATGCTGACCCTGTTCGTCTCGAACGGGATGACCGCGACCGGCATCACAATCTTCGATCCCGACCTTCTCAAGGAATTCGGCTGGAGCCGCGGCGACTTCAAGTTCCGCGACACACTGAACCTCGTCGTCGCCGGCCTCATCGCGCCAATCGCAGGCGTACTCATCGACCGCGTCAATCCGAAATACCTGATGATGACCGGGTTCGCGCTGCTGACGCTCGGGTACGTCGGCTACAGCACCATCACCAACGCCGGCCCGGTCCTCGTACTCGAGGTGATCGCCGTGGTGACCATCGGCGGCATCTGCTATTTCATCAGCCTGGCGCTACGCCAGTGGTTGCGCTGGACGGCGGCCGCTGCAGGCGGCGTTGCGGTGCTGATCGCGCTCGCCGCGCTCCTCCTCTATTGGCAGAGCTGGATGGGTCAGGCACTCAAGCAGGTCTATATGATCCACCTGCTATTCGCGCTCGTCCTGTCGACGGCGGGCTCCATGGTCATCATCTTCCTCGTCTCGAGCTGGTTCGTGCGTCATCGCGGACTCGCGATCGGTATCGCGCTCGTGGGCACCAGTCTCGGCAGCGCCATCCTGCCCTACTTCAACCCCGATCTGATCGCCTCCTACGGCTGGCGCCAGTCGTACCTCATCAATGCCGCGATGCCGGTAGTGCTGTTCCTGTTCGTCTGGCTGTTCATCAAGGGAACGCCGCGGCACGCGGGCATGACCGCACTCGGTCAGAACGAGGCAATCGGCGATCTCAAGCAGCACGGCCTGACCTACCGCGAGGCGGTGCGGACCAGGACCTTCTGGATGATCGCTTCCTCCGGGTTCCTGACCTACTTCTCGATCTTCAGCTTCGTCCAGCACGCCGTGCTGCACGCCAATGTCGGCTTTGGCATGCCGCTCAAGGAGGCCGGCAAGCTGATGCTGGTGTTCAGCATGGTCGCGATGTTCTCGAAGCTCGCCAGCGGCTTCGTCGCCGATCTGATCGATCGTCACAAGGTCTTCACCGGCTGCTTCGCGATCATGCTCGTCGGCGTGATCGGCCTGGCGTCGATGCGCGCGGAGTGGCTGTTCCCCGCCGCGATCACCATTGCCGTTGGCTGGGGCGGTCTGTTCACGCTCTACAACATGCTGGCTGTCAACAACTTCGGCCTGCGGGAGATCGGCCGCATCAACGGCACGGTGAGCCTGCTCGAGTCGGTCGGGGCCGGTCTCGGCAGCTGGGTGACGGGCATGCTGTTCGATGCCTATGGCAGCTACCAGGTGGCGTTCGCGGCGCTCGCCGTGATGGTCGGTATTGCGCTGGTGCTCTCGACGCAGATCCGCAGCGAGGTCGACGAGAGCGTGCTGCTGAAGGCCTGACCGCGGCGCGAGCGCGCCGGCGCGGGGGACCGCGCGTCAGCCGCGACCGCGTTTGCGCCTGGTCGCGCGGGCGGCGAGGCGTGCCTGCTGCGCGATCAGCCGCTCCTCCGGCGTACGTCCGCGTCGCAGCGAGAAGCGCTCCTCGAACAGCGGGCGGGTGGAGCCCTGCCGATACCAGGTTACGCGCATCGGGATCCCGGCGAGGCGGAACAGCCCGAGCTGCGGGCATCGCCGGTGTGTTTCCTGAGCGAGCGCGCGGATGCGGGCCACACTCTCGCGCGTGTCGATCACGAGATCGAAGTTGAGCTGCTCGTATTTCGGCTGGCGGTGCAGGTCAAAGAAGAAGCCGCGGATGTCGATGAGGGAGCGCAGCCGCGTCTCGAGCCCGTTGTGTCGGAACTTCTGATCACGCGCGACGACGGCGATCGTGATCGACGTGCAGCCGGCGAGCGCGGCGAGCTGGGCATGGACCGGGGTCCAGCCCCGCGAGCGGCCGCGCAGCTCGGGTGGATCGCCGATGTCGAACCCCTCGGGCTCGTCGAACATCAGCGACGGCTGGCCCTCGAAGAATGCCTCGACGCGCATCTGTTCATACGAACGGGTCCGGACGTCCGAGATGCCGATGTAGGCGGGATAGGCGGCGCTCTCTTTCATGAATGCTCCTGTTCGGCTGCGACTCATGTGGCGGTTGGCCGGTGAACATAGCGCCGATCGGTCGACGCGGCCAGCGTGCGACCCCCGCGCGACCGGTACGGCTGCCGGCTGACCGCATCGTTCAGCCGCCTAGTCGGCGGTCGTGGCGCCAGAGGATCTCCGTCCCGTTCTCATGACGCGCGAGCACGCGCGCGAGCACGAACAGCAGGTCCGAGAGCCTGTTGAGGTAGCGTGGCACTTCGACCGCGACCTCGGCGCGTTCCGACAGCGACCACACGCGCCGTTCGGCGCGGCGCACGACCGTGCGCGCGAGGTGGCAGGCGGCGGCGGCCGGGCCGCCGCCGGGAAGGATGAAATCCTTGAGCGGCGGCAGAGTCTCGTTGAAGGAGTCGAGCGCCTTCTCGAGCGCGTCGATTCTCTCGACCGAGATCATCCTGTGCCCGGGAATGCACAGCTCGCCACCGAGGTCGAACAGGTCGTGCTGGACTTCGGTCAGGCAGTCCCGGACCGGCGTCGGAACACCCGGGACGGCCAGCACCATGCCGATACAGCTGTTGGCCTCGTCGACCGTGCCATAGGCTTCGACGCGCGCGTCGTGCTTGGCCACGCGGCTGCCGTCACCGAGCCCCGTCGTCCCGTCGTCGCCAGTGCGCGTGTAGATCCTGCTGAGTCGATTGCCCATGGCGCATCACTGTACCAGCCGGGTCGGTCATTGACACGAAAGCTGGCCCACTGCACGCTGCGCCGCCATGCCGTCCCCCGAGTTGCAGGCAGCGCTCGACGCGGCGCAGGCCGCCGCCCGCGTCATCAATGCGCTCTATCAGCGCAACCTCGCCGTCGAGATCAAGGCCGATCGATCCCCCGTCACGGAGGCGGACGTGCGCGCCGAGCGGGCGATCCGCGAAGTGCTCGAGAGCCGCTTCCCGGGCTACGGCTTCTACGGCGAGGAAACCGGCCAGCATGACCTCGGTGCGGAATCCGTCTGGCTCGTCGATCCGATCGACGGCACCAAGTCGTTCATCCGCGATTGCGCATTCTTCTCGACGCAGATCGCACTCCTGCGCGCCGGGCGGCTCGTGCTCGGCGTCTCGTCGGCGCCCGCCTATGGCGAACTCGCCTGGGCCGAGCGCGGCAGCGGCGCCTATCTGGACGGGCGCAGGGTGGCGACCTCGCGCGTCGCGGTGCTCGAGGAGGCGATCGTCTCGACGGGCAATCTCAAGACCCTGGCGCGCTCGGCGCAGTGGGCTCGTCTCGGAGCGCTGATCCCGCGCGTCAGCCGGATCCGCGGCTACGGCGATTTCGTGCACTATCACCTGCTCGCGCGCGGGGCGCTGGACGTCGTGATCGAGTCGGACGTCAACATCCTCGACATCGCCGCGCTCGTCGTCATCGTCGAGGAGGCGGGCGGGCACTTCACGGACCTCGCCGGTGGGCCGGTCGGGCTCACGACGACGACCGTGCTCGCCAGCAATGGTCCTCTGCACGAGCCGGTGCGCGAGGCCATCGATTTCCGCGGTTGATCAGCTTGCCACGAATACGCGCCGGGAGCCGTCGCGCAGCTCGCTGACCGGCGTGCCATACAGGGCGGTCAGGGACGCCGCGTCGAGGACTTCCTCGCAGGGACCGTGCAGCGTCCGGCCGTCGCCATGCAGCAGCAGCGCGTGGGTGGCGAACCGGGCCGCCAGTGTCGGATCGTGCAGCGTCGCGACCACGGCTGCGCCGGAGGCGACGCGCGCCGCGAAGGCGCCGAGCAGCTGCAGTGCATGGTGCGGGTCCAGATGGTTGGTCGGTTCGTCGAGCAGCATCAGCGGCGCCTGCTGCGCGAGCACGCAGGCCATCGCGGTGCGGCGCAGTTCCCCGCCCGACAGCGTGTGGGCAGCGCGACCGGCCAGGCTCGCGAGGTCCGCCGCGAGCAGCGCCGCGCCTACGGCGGCGCGGTCGCCGTCGGTATGCGCGCCCCAGAGCGGCAGGTGCGCATAGCGGCCGAGCATGACCATCTCGGCCACCGTTGTGGCCTGGCCTGCCTCGCTGTCCTGCGGCAGCAGCGCCAGGCGGCGTGCGATCTCGCGGCGGCCGAGTCCGGCGATGGCGACGCCACCGAGTCGCAGGTCGCCGGCCGCCGGCGCGCGTAATCCGGCGAGCGTGTGCAGCAGCAGCGTCTTGCCGGTGCCGTTGCGACCGAGTACTGCGACGAAGCTGCCCGCGGCGACCGCCAGATCGAGCGCGCTGATCAGCGTGCGGGATCCGGCGACGACGCGAAGTCCGCGCGCCTCGAGCAGCGGCGCCATAGCCGGCCCGGTCAAGGCTGCAGCCGGGTGACGCTCCAGGGGCCCGGCGAGAAAGGCGTGGACGGGCCGAGTGCGCGGGTCCAGCGCGCGCGGTCGTGGATTCGTGATTCGCCTTCCACCCACAGTTCGACCGCCGAGGCCCAGAGCTGGTAGCCGCCCCAGAACGGCGGGCGCGGAATGCGCAGCGTGGCCGCGACCCGGTCCTGCTCCGGGTCGTCCTCGGGACCGGGGACCGGTGCGCCGAAGCGGGCGGCGACTTCGCGCACCGCCGCCTCGAGCGCAGTCCGGTCGGCAACCGGGCGGCTCTGCTGACTGGCCCAGGCGCCGATCCGGCGCTGCCAGGGCCTCGAGGCGAAGTAGGCGTCACTGTCCTCGGCCGGCGAGCGCACGACCCGCCCCTCGATGCGGACCTGCAGATGCAGGTGGTCCCAGTGGAACACGACGGCAGCGCGCGGGTTGTCGGCGAGTTCGCGGCCCTTCTGCGATTCGTAGTTGGTGTAGAACGACAGCAGCCCGGGCTGCGGCAGGATCTCCTTGCACAGGACGATGCGGGCCGAAGGCTGACCGTCGCTGCCGACCGTCGCGAGGGTCATCGCGTTGGGATTGGGCTGCGCGCCGAGCCGCGTCGCACGTTCGAGCCAGTCGGCGGCCAGGGCCAGCGGTTCGGCCGGCAACGGTGTCGGCAGTGTCTGGCGGGGCAGTGGCATGGCGCGATGTTAGCGTCCGCTTGCGGACGCTGCCATGGATCGCTAGGGTGACGCGCCCATATGGCCAGCCTCGACGAACTGCGGCAGCGTCTCGACGAGATCGACGCGAAGTTGATTGAGCTCATCGCGGAACGACAGGAGAAGAGTCGCGAGATCGCACGCGTCAAGCGCGCGACCGGGCGCGCGACACGCGACTACCAGCGCGAGCGCGAAGTGATCCTCGCGGCGCGCGCCGCAGCCGAACGCGCAGGCGTCCCGCCAAAGGTCGCCGAATCGCTGATGCGGATGCTGATCCGTTCGTCGCTGACGACCCAGGAGCAGGCGAGCGTCGTCGCCCATGGCGCCGGCACCGGCCGGCGTGCACTGGTCATCGGCGGAGCCGGCAAGATGGGCCGCTGGTTCGTCGACTTCCTCGGCTCGCAGGGTTTCGCCGTCGAGGTCAGCGATCCGGGTGGCGTGCCGCCGGGCGCGACCGATGCGGGCCACCTGCGCACGGCCGATCTTGGGCAGGACTTCATCGTCGTCGCGACGCCGCTCGGCAGCACCGACCGGACGCTGCGCGAGCTTGCGCTGCGTCGCCCGCGCGGCGTGATCTTCGACATCGGCTCGCTGAAGTCGCCGCTGCGCGGCGGGCTCATGACGCTCAAGTCCGTGGGCTGCCGCGTCGCGTCCGTGCACCCGATGTTCGGTCCGGACACCGAGCTGCTCTCGGGCCGCCACGTGATTTTCGTCGATCTCGGTCATGCCGAGGCGCTCGAGCGCGCTCGCGAGCTGTTCGCGCCGACGATGGTCGAGCAGGTCGTGATGAGCCTCGACGACCACGACCGGCTGATCGCCTACGTGCTCGGACTCTCGCACGCCCTCAACATCGCGTTCTTTACTGCGCTCGCCGACAGCGGCGAGGCTGCGCCCCGCCTCGCACAGCTGTCGAGTACGACCTTCGACGCCCAGCTCGACGTCGCGGCGCGCGTTGCCCAGGAGAGCCCGGATCTGTACTTCGAGATCCAGAGCCTGAACGATTACGGTGCCGAGTCGCTCGAGGCTCTCGCCAAGGCCGTGGAGCGTCTGCGCTCCGCCGTCCTCGAGCGTGACCGGGCGGCCTTCACGGCGCTGATGACGCGCGGCCGCGAGTACCTCGAGGACCGGCGCAGCCTCACTGACCGGCGCGCCTGAGCAGCGACAGGAAGGCCGGCGCGCCGATCAGCGCCATCAGCGCGCCAACCGGCAGTTGGCGTGGCTCGAGCAGCGTGCGCGCAAGCGTGTCGGCGACCGCGACCAGCAGGCCGCCGAGCAGCGCTGCGCCCGGTGCCACGACGCGGTGCGCGCCGCTGCGGAACAGCAGCCGTGCAGCGTGCGGCGCGAGCAGCCCGACGAAGCCGATGGTCCCTGCGCTCGCGACGGCCGCCCCCGCGAGCACGGCCGAAGCGGCGACGACCGCGGGGCGGGCGCGGCGCTGATCGAGACCGATGCTCTGCGAGCGCAATTCGCCCGCGGCCAGCGCGTCGAGCGGGCGGGCCATCAGTGTGACCAGCATCGCGCCCGTCAGCGCGAGCGCGAGCACCGGACGCGATTGCGCCGACCAGCTCAGGTCGCCGGCGAGCCAGAACAGCATGCCGCGCAGCGTCTCGGCGCTGGCCAGCGCAAGGATCATCGTGACGATGGCGCTGCAGACTGCGGCGACGACGACCCCGGTCAGCAGCAGTCGGGTCGGTCCGCCGCCCGACCCGAGCCACCAGACCAGCGCGACGGCCGCGGCGGCGCCTAGTGCCGCCGCGGCCTGCGTCAGCAGCAGCCCGGCGCCCGCGGCGAGCGCGAGCAGGGCCGCGACGGCCGCGCCGCCGGAGACCCCGAGCACGTAGGGATCGGCGAGCGGATTGCGGAACAAGGCCTGCAGCAGCACGCCAGCGAGCGCGAGCAGCGCACCGACCGCGAACGCCGTGACGATGCGCGGCAGGCGCAGTTCGATGACTACCGTTCGTGCGATCTCGCCGCCGCCGCCGAGCGCCATCCGCCACAAGTCGGCGATCGAGATCTCGGCCGACCCCGACAGCAGCGCGACCAGCAGAACAGCCGCGCAGAGCACGCCGAGACCTGCAAACCGACGCCAGATGGAGACAGTCGACATGCCCGCAGCCTATTCGCCGCCGGCGCGCCTGTCATGGGCGCGTGCGCGAGCACCATCGGCTTGTCCCTGTCTGCGGGGGTGGCGATACTGCCCCCGTGACGGACCTGATCGATGCGCAAGGCTATCGCGCCAACGTCGGCATCGTGCTGATGCATGAGGACGGGCGGGTTTTCCTCGGTCGTCGGTCCGGTGGGCGCGGCTGGCAGTTTCCGCAGGGAGGAATCCAGGTCGGCGAGTCGCCGCGGGAGGCCCTGTACCGGGAGCTGCGTGAAGAGATCGGACTGGCGCCGGAGGACGTGCGGCTCATCGGCGCCACTTCGGGGTGGCTCCGCTATCGCCTGCCGCCGCGCTTCGTGCGACGCGACCGGTCGCCCGTCTGCATCGGCCAGAAGCAGCGCTGGTTTCTGCTCCGGCCCGTCCGCGCGGATCTGGCATTTCGGTTTGATCAGACGTCGCTTCCGGAATTCGACCGCTGGCGCTGGGCCGAATTCTGGGAGCCGATGCGCGAGGTGATCGAGTTCAAGCGCGGCGTGTATGGGCGGGCGCTGCACGAGCTTGGGCGCATCGCGTTCGGCGGGCACTTGCCGCCGTATCCCGACTGGTGGTCGAGCGTCGTCGCGGGAACGGCGGCAGCGTCGCGGGCGGGCCAGCGGGGCCGCCGGTCGCGACGGCGCCGTGCGCCGGCCCGCGCCGCGCAGCGCAGTGGAAGCTGAGCATTGGCCGAGACGCCACCCAAAGTCGTCATCAGGACTTACGCGCCGCAGCGGGCCTGGATCATCGGCGCCGGGCTCGCTGCCGTCGCCGTGGTCGGCGGCTACCTGCTGTTCGAATACGGCCGCTCGCGAGCCGGGTTCGATCAGCTCGCGGCCGTGCGTGAACGTGCCGAACTGCGGCGCGAGATCCGTGCACGCGATGCGACCATTCGCGAGCTGCGACGCGAGGCGGCTGAGCTCGCGACGCTGCGCAGCAGCCAGGCGCAGGAGCGGGCCGAGGTCGCGCGCACGATCGGAGAACTGCAGGCCGAGGTGGCCAGGCAGTCGCAGCAGCTGGCGTTCTACCAGGGCATCGTGGTCCAGGGCGCCAACGCCGCCGAGGCCAAGGTGCAGCAACTGCGCGTCGCGCCGGGCAGCGCGCCCGGGCGCTTCGTGGTGCGCTTCACGCTCGTGCAGAGCGGGCGGCCCGAGCGCAACATCGCCGGCCGGGTGCTGCTGACGGTCGAAGGCCGCCGGTCGGCCGCCCCGGCGGTCCTCGACATGGCCGCGCTTTTCGGTGATCCGGCCTTCGAACTGCCGTTCAGCTTTCGCTATTTCCAGAACCTCGATCCTGAAATCGTGATCCCCGACGGATTCCGGCCCGAGCGAATTACTGTAGAACTGCTGTCGAGCCGCCGTGAGGTCGCGCCCGTCTCCCAGATCTTCGTCTGGGAAACGGAGGCCTCCTGATCTGACACCCGAGGAGCCCGCCATGTTCGGACGCAAGAAGACACCTTTGTCCAGCCGTATCGACACCCTGATCGCCCGTTCGGCCCGGTTGCAGGGCGATATCGAGTTCACCGGCGGACTGCACCTCGAGGGGCACGTAATCGGCAATGTCAGGGCGGCGGCGGGCGAGGGCGCGACGCTGTGGATCAGCGAGCAGGGGATCGTCGAGGGGGCCGTCGACGTGCCGAACCTCGTCGTCAATGGCGTGGTCAACGGCGACGTGCACGGGCGCGAGCGCGTCGTGATCGGCGCGACGGCTCGCATTCACGGCAATGTCCATTACGGCACGATCGAAATGGCGCTCGGCGCCCAGGTTTCGGGCAAGCTCATTCCGACCGCCACGAAGGCTCAGTCCACGGGTCGCGGCGCCGCGGAGGCGGTCGACGCGTCGTCAAGTCAGCGGCCGGCCGCGCCGCACGATGCCGCCGAACTGCCGCCCGCCGCGGTCGATGCGCTCTTTGACGCTCGGCGCTCCGGCACCTAAAATTCCGGGGCATGAGCGATACCGCAACGTTGCCGCAGGACGCCGCTGCAGACCTGCCGCCGCCCGCGCTGGTGTTCACTGACGCCGCCGCGCGCAAGGTCGGCGCGCTGATCGAAGGCGAAGGCAACCCCAACCTCAAGCTGCGCGTCTTCGTGCAGGGCGGCGGCTGCTCGGGTCTGCAGTACGGCTTCGAATTCGACGAAGAAATCCAGGATGGCGATACCTGCATCGAGAACCTGGGCGTCAAGCTGCTCGTCGATCCCATGAGCTTCCAGTACCTGTCGGGCGCGGAGATCGACTACCGCGAAGGTCTCGACGGCGCGCAGTTCGTCATTCGCAACCCCAATGCGACGACGACCTGCGGTTGCGGCTCGTCGTTCTCGGCCTGACGCAGGTGGCCGGTGCCCCGTAAGGCTGCGGGGTCCGTCCCCGAGCTCATCGCTGCCGTCGATCTCGGCTCCAACAGCTTCCACATGGTCGTCGCCCGTCATCTGCACGGGCAGCTCGTCGTAGTCGATCGTCTGCGCGAGAACGTCCGGCTCGGTGCGGGCGTCGACGCCGACGGACGCCTCGACCGGGAGGTCGCCGCTCGCGCCCTCGCTTGTCTCGAGCGCTTCGGCCAGCGGCTCCGCGACATGCGGCCCGGTAGCGTGCGCGCGGTCGGCACCAACGCGCTGCGCCGCGCCCACCGCAAGCAGCAGTTCCTCGAAAAGGCTCGCGCGGCGCTCGGCCATCCGATCGAGATCGTCTCCGGCATGGAGGAGGCGCGCCTGATCTACTCCGGCGTGGCGCACACCCTGCCGGTCTTTCCCGGACGCCGACTCGTCGTCGACATCGGCGGCGGCAGCACCGAGATCATCATCGGCGAGGGGCTGACGCCGCTCGAGCTGGAGAGCACCCAGCTCGGTTGCGTCAGCATGAGCCAGCGTTTCTTCGGCGACGGTCGCATCTCCGCCAAACGCATCGCGCGTGCGCGCGTCGCCGCGCGTCTCGAGCTCGAACCGGTGCAGGTCGCTTTTCGTCGCCGGGGCTGGGACCAGGCCGTCGGCAGCTCGGGCACGGTGCGCGCGATCGGCGAGGCCTGCCGGGAGCTGCTGCCGGCTGCGCAGGGCATCACTCCCGAGGGACTCGAGCTGGTCATTGACGCGCTGATCCGCGGTGGGCACGTCAGCGCCATACCGATCCGCGCGATCAACCAGGAACGCAGCGTCGTCTTCCCGGGCGGCGTGGCCATCCTCGCCGAACTGTTCGAGGTGCTCGGTCTCGAGCGGATGGATGTCGCCGAGGGTGCGATGCGCGACGGGTTGCTCTACGACATCATCGGTCGATATTCGGACGAGGATGCACGCGCCCGCACCGTTCGCGCAATGCAGGAGCGCTACCACGTCGACGCTGACCAGGCACAACGCGTCGAGCGCACGGCGCTGGACTTCCTCGCGCAGGTCGCGACCGCGTGGCAGCTCGAGGATCCACTCGCGGAGCTCGCCCTCTCCTGGGCGGCGCGACTCCACGAGATCGGTCTCGACGTCGCGCATTCGCGCTATCACCAGCACGGCGCCTACCTGCTCGAGAACGCGGACATGCCGGGCTTCGCCCGCGAGGAGCAGCGGCTGCTCGCGAAGATCGTCGGCTGTCACCGCCGGCGCCTGTCCACCGAGGGCTTCGATCAGCTCCTGCCGCCCTGGGACCGGCGCGTTCTCTACCTGATCGTGCTGCTGCGCCTCGCCGTGCTGCTGCATCGCGGACGCAGCGACGTGCCTCTGCCCGAGCTGACGCTGCTGCCGCGCGGCCGCTCGCTCGAGGTGCGCTTTCCGTCGCGCTGGCTGCGCGACCACCCGCTGACGGTGGCTGACCTGTCGCGCGAGATCGAGCAGCTGCGCGAAGCCGACTTCCGCCTGCGCGTGTTCAGCGAGCGCGGCCGCGCCGCGGCCTGACGGCGGCGCCGGCTCGCCCTGTGCGTGCCGCGCCGCAGCGGCGGCCCGCCCTCACTCCTCGGGTTCGTCGGTTCCGGAGTAGGTGTCGAGCAGCTCCTGCTGCGCGACGACCAGCGGCTCGTTGCCCGGTTCACTGCGTCGGTAGGTGCCCTCGCGGTCGAGCAACCAGGCCTGCGAGTTGTCCCAGAGATAGGTCTCGAGGTCGCGCAGGATGCGCGCGCGATGCGAGGCGCGCAGGATCGGGAAGGCGACCTCGACGCGGCGGAAGAAGTTGCGTTCCATCCAGTCGGCGCTCGAGCAGTACAGCTCGCTCTGGCCGCCGTTCTCGAAGTAGAACACGCGCGAGTGTTCGAGGAATCGCCCGATGATCGAGCGGACGCGGATGTTCTCGGAGACGCCCGGCAGGCCCGGGCGCAGTGCGCAGACGCCGCGCACGATCAGGTCGATCTCGACGCCGGCGCGCGAGGCCCGATAGAGCGCCTCGATCGCGCGCGGCTCGACCAGTGCATTCATCTTGAGGATCACGCGCGCCGGCCTGCCAGCCCGCGCATGCTCGGCTTCGCGGTCGAGCTTCTCGATCATGGCCGCATGCAGTCCAAATGGCGACTGTAGCAGGCGCTTGAGCCTCGGCGTGCTCGTCAGGCTCGTGATCTGCAGGAAGATCTCGTGCACGTCCTGACCGACGTCGGGGTCGCAGGTCATCAGGCTGTAATCGGTGTACGCCCGCGCCGTGCGCGGGTGGTAGTTGCCGGTGCCAAGGTGGCAATAGCGACGGATGCCGTCGGCCTCGCGCCGCACGATCAGGGCCAGCTTCGCATGCGTCTTGTAACCCACCACGCCGTACATGACGTGTGCGCCGGCTTCCTGCAGCCGGCTCGCGAGCTCGATGTTCGCCTCCTCGTCGAAGCGTGCGCGCAGTTCGATCACGACCGTGACGTCCTTGCCGGCATGGGCAGCCTGCACCAGCGACTCGACGATCGGCGAGTTGGAGCCGGCTCGGTAGAGCGTCTGCTTGATGGCGAGGACGGCCGGATCGCTGGCGGCCTGGCGCAGCAGGTCCACGACCGGCTGGAACGACTGGAAAGGGTGGTGCAGCAGCAGATCCTTGTGCCGGATCGCCGCGAACAGGTCGATGGGCGTGACGATACGTCGCGGCACGCCCGGCGTGAACGGCGGGTACTTGAGATCGGCGCGCTGCGCGAGATCGTAGATGGCCGACAATCGGTGCAGGTTGACCATGGTCGGGACGCGGTAAAGGTCGAGCCGCGTCAGCGAGAACTGCCGCAGCAGGAAATCGACGATCTCGTCAGGACAGTCGAGCGAGGTCTCGAGCCTGACCTCGTCGCCATAACGGCGCTGCGCGAGCTCGCCCTCGAGCGCCCGGCGCAGGTCGTCGACCTCCTCCTCGTCGACGAACAGGTCGCTGTTGCGGGTGACGCGGAAAGGATAGCAGCCGACCACACGCATGCCCTCGAACAGCTTGGGCACGAATTCCTGGATGAGTGCCGCCAGCAGCACGAAGCTCTGACCGTCACGATCGTCCTTAACCGGCAGCACACGCGGCAACGAGCGCGGCGCCTGCACGATCGCCAGATTGGCCTCGCGCCCGAATGCGTCCTGGCCCTCGACGCGGACGATGAAGTTCAGGCTCTTGTTCTGGATCTTCGGGAACGGTCGCGAGGGATCGAGTGCGAGCGGACTGAGGACCGGTTCGACCTCGAGCTCGAAGTGCCGCTCGAGCCGCGCATGCATCTCACTCGACCACTCTGCGCGCGGCAGGACGCGGATTCCCGCGGCGCGCAGGGCCGGCAGTAGCACCTCGCTGAGGTACTGGTACTGCCGCTCGACGAGCGCGGTGGCGCACGCATGGATGGCGGCGAGCTGCTCCTCGTTCGTCAGGCCGTCCGGACTGCGCTGCGTCGCGCCGCGTTCGATGAGCTCCTTGATGCCGGCGACACGGATCTCGAAGAACTCGTCGAGATTGCTCGACGAGATGCAGAGGAAGCGCAGCCGTTCGAGCAGCGGTACGGATTCGTCGAGCGCCTGCGCGAGCACCCGCTCGTTGAATGCGAGCAGCGACAGCTCACGGTTGCTGAAGTGCTGCGGTGCGGCGAGGTGCGGTGCGTCCACGTCGGGTCGGATCGTCCGGGGTGGGATTATGGGAACATGACGCCGCCGAAAAGTCTGTGACATCGGCGCCGCGCGCGGCCTGCGTCACAGCGGCACCGCGGCCATCGTTCCCGACATAATCCGACCGCCGAGGCGGGGAGAGTTCAGCGTGCGAGGCGTGCCGGCGATGCGCCGGTTTCGAGTGAGGCCACGAGCGGCGCGGTGCGTTCGCGGAAGTCCTCGAGCAGGGACGCTGGCACCGGTTCCGCCGTTGGCAGCGCCACGGTCTGCGGGTTCATGTGCACGCCGCGGACGCGGTACTCGTAGTGCAGATGCGGGCCGGTGGCGAGACCGGTCATGCCGACATAGCCGATCACTTCGCCTTGCCGCACGCGGTCGCCGCGCGACAGGTCCTTCGCGAAGCGTGACAGGTGCCCATAGACGGTCAGTATGCCGCCGGCGTGGTCGAGTTCGATGACCTTGCCGTAGCCGCCCTGCTCACCGACAAAGCGGACGCGGCCATCGCCTGCCGCCCGCACCGGGGTGCCGATCGGTGCCGCATAGTCGACGCCGCGATGGGCGCGGATGCGGTTCAGCACCGGATGGCGCCGATACAGGTTGAACTGGGAGCTGACGCGCGAGAACTCGACCGGCGCGCGCAGGAAGGCTTTGCGCAGGCTCTGCCCGTCGGGGGTGTAGTAGGCGGCGCGACCTTCGGGGTCGACGTAGCGGACCGCGCGGAAGCGGCGCCCCGCGTTGACGAACTCGACCGCAAGCACGTCGCCGTCGCCGAGCGGCTCGCCGTCCTGGGTGAGCGCCTCGTGCGTGACCGTGAACGTGTCGCCTGGCTGGACCTCGAGAACGAAATCGATGTCCCAGGCGAAGATCTCGGCGATGGCGAGCGCAGTCGCGTCCGACAGCCCGGCCTGCTGGGCCGCGCGGAACAGCGAATTCGTGATGATGCCGCTCGTCGTGCGGATCTCGCGCTCGAGCGGATTGACCACGACGTCCGTGGCGAAGCCGGACTCGGCGCGCTCGACCTTCAGGGTGTCGCTCACCGACAGCCGTCGTTCGAGGCCGAACAGTTCGTCGCCGCGCATCACGAACGTGATCAGGTCACCGGGGCGCAGCCGATCGAGATGCGCGCGCAGTTCAGGGATCGCCCGCAGCGAGGCGAGGTCCTGCAGCGAGATCTCGAGCCTGCGGAAGATGCGCTCGAGGGTGTCGTTGCGCCCGACGATGACCTCGATGCTGGACAGTCCGAGCGCGGCCCGGTAGTCCGTCGCATCGACCCGGATGCCAGCCTCTTCGGCGACTGCGCTCTCGTTCCGCAGCGCCCGCTCGATGGACAGTTGCTCGTTGCCGCGAAACCAGGCGAGCACGAGCACGGCGCAGGCGAAGCATTGCAACCAGCGGGTCGGCGGCATGTTCCAGACATGCAGCGTGCGCCACCGCGAGCGGCGCGGCTCGGCGCCGCCGCTCGCATGTGCCCTTTGCGATTCGGGAGCCGGTGACAGCGACATGCCGTAAACTGTTGAACGAGAAGGGCGCGACCGTACCCGACGGCGCGGTCCGGGGTCAACCCTCGGCCGGTGTGGACGTGATGCGAGGCGTAGGAAGATGACGATTCCCGTGGAGCAGCAGCTCGCCGAACTCCGGCGCGGCAGCGCCGAGCTGCTGATCGAGGCCGAACTCGCCAGAAAGCTCGCGCGC
>JBBILX010000010.1:0-47500 GCA_037444685.1 Gammaproteobacteria bacterium | reverse complement strand
CATGCCGACGCTCCCTGCGCCGACCGTTCCGGAGGCGGTTCTCGAGCATATGGGCGCCGGTGCCGACCTGATCGTTCCGATCGCCAACGGTGAGCCCGAGGCGCCGCTCGACGCGATCGAGGCGGCCGCCGAGCGCCTCGAGGGCGTTCGCGTACACCAGATGCACGTGCTGCGTGAACGTCCCTACCTGCACGGCGCCTACGGTGACCGGCTGCGGCACGTCTCGTACTTCCTCTCACACGTCACCCGTCCGTGTTTCGCGGCGGGACAACTTGACCTCGTGCCCAATCACTTCAGCGAGGTCGCGACGTTGCTGCGCCGCCGGTGCCGCGATCCGCTCGTGCTCGCGACAGTCTCGCCGCTCGACCGTCACGGCTACATGTCGCTCGGCACGGGGGCGGACTATGCCGCAAGCTTCATCGGCCGCGCACGCTTCTTCGTCGAGGCCAATGCGCAGATGCCGCGAACGTTCGGCCGCAACCAGCTGCACCTCTCGCAGGTGGTCGGCTGGACGCGGCGGGACGGTCCACTGGTCGAGGTTCCGCCAGCCGAACCCGGTGCGCTCGACCGGCGCATCGCCGAGCGCGTCGCCGAGCGGATCCCGGACGGCGCGACGATCCAGACCGGAATCGGTGCCATCCCGAACGCGATTCTCGGAGCGCTTGGTGAGCACAGGGAACTCGGCATCCACACGGAGCTGATCTCCGATGGCGTCATCGATCTGATCGAGGCCGGTGTCGTCACGGGCGCGCGCAAGCGCAACAACCGCACCAAGACGATCGGCACCTTCGCGATCGGCACGCGCCGGCTGTACGACTTCATCGCCGACAACCCAGCGGTCGAGTTCTGGCCAGTCAGCTACGTCAACGACCCGCGACGCATCGGCACGGAGCCCAACTTCGTCTCGATCAACGCCACGGTCGAGGTCGATCTGCTGGGTCAGTGCGCCTCGGAGACGATCGCGGGGCGCTACTGGTCCTCCTCCGGCGGCCAGGCCGATTTCGCGCGCGGCGCGATGCACTCCGAGGGCGGACAGGGATTCATCGTCTGCCGCTCGACCACCGATCAGGGAGTCTCGAAGATCGTGCCCTCGTTCGGTCCGGGCACAGTGGTGACGACCGGAAAGAACACGGTCGACAAGGTCGTGACCGAGTGGGGCGTCGCCGAGCTGCGGGGAAGAAGCCTGCGGGAACGGGCGCTCGCCCTGATCGCGATCGCGCATCCGGATCACCGCGATCGATTGCACCAGGCGGCAGCGCGGCTCGGATACCTATGAGGGGCTGCAGATACCGATAGAATCGGCGCTCCGACGCTGGAGCTCGACATGCCGATCGACAAACCCGTGATCATCGCCGGTGCCGGGCCGGTGGGCTGCACCGCGGCGCTCAGGCTCGCTCAGGCCGGCATCCCGGTCATGTTGCTGGAGGCGCTCGACGCGTTGCCGCAGACGCTGCGCGCCTCCACTTTCCATCCGCCTTCGCTCGACATGATCGAGCAGCTCGGGCTGATCGGACCGCTCGAGGAACAGGGGCTCGTCTGCCGTTACTACCAGTACCGCGACCGGCGCACTGGCGAGATTGCCGAATTCGACCTCGACGTGCTGCGCGAGGATACGCGCCATCCCTATCGCCTGCAGGTCGAGCAGTGGAAGTACACGCGGCTGGTCTGGGACGAGCTGCAGGCGAAGTACCCGCATGCCGACTGCCGCTTCAACGCCTCGGTCAAGGGCCTGCACCAGACGACGACGGGCGTCGACGTGCTGGTCTGGGAGAACGGCGTCGAGAAGGTCCTCGAAGGCTCGTTCGTGGTCGCCTGCGAGGGCGCCGACAGTGCGCTGCGTAAGGCGGCCGCGATCCCGTTCGACGGCTTCACCTACCCCGAGCGCTTCCTCGTCGCCTCGACCCCGTTCCCGCTCGAGACGAAGTTCCACCGGCTCGCGCTCGTGAACTACATCTCCGATCCGCAGGAATGGCTCGTGCTGCTGCGGACGCCGTCCTTGTGGCGCGTGCTGATTCCCACCGATCCGGCCATCGACAACGACGCGCTCTGGCTCTCGGACCAGTGGATCCAGGATCGGCTGCACCACATGGCGCCACACGACGCCGACTACGAGATCATCCATCGGACCGTCTACCGCGTGCACCAGCGCGTGGCGCGGACGTACCGGCGCGGCAGGCTGCTGCTCGCCGGTGACGCAGCCCACATCAACAACCCGCTCGGCGGCATGGGTATGAACGGCGGTATCCACGACGCGTGGAACCTGGCCGGCAAGCTCATCGAGATCGATGCGGGCGGTGATCCCGCGGCGCTCCTCGATCGATACGACCGGCAGCGGCGCGAGATCTGTGTCCGCTTCGTCCAGGAGCACACGATCCGCAACAAGAAGCTGATGGAATCGAAGGATCCCGAGGTCCAGCGCCGGCGTCAGGAACAGTACATGCGACAGGCGGCGGATCCGGTGCTCGCCCGCGAATTCCTGCTCAAGACCTCGATGATCCAGAGTCTGCGCGAGGAGGCGCAGATCCACTGATCACGGCAGCGCATCGCCGCGCCGCCGGCGGACGAGCGGGCTCCAGTTCAGCGGCCGGGGAAGCTCACCAGCGTGCGGACGTCGAGGCCGAGCGCTCGCAGCGCGCCGGCACCGCCGAGGTCGGGCAGGTCGATCACGAACAGTCCCGCCACCACTTCGGCATTCATCGAGCGCAGCAGGCGTGTCGCGGCGACCGCCGTGCCGCCGGTGGCGATCAGATCATCGACGAGCAGCAGGCGTTCTCCGGGCCGCACCGCGTCCCGGTGCATCTCCATCTCGTCGACCCCGTATTCGAGCGAGTAGGCGATGCTGACGGTGGCATGCGGCAGCTTGCCCTTCTTGCGGATCGGCACGAAGCCGGCGCCAAGCCGGTAGGCCACCGCGGCGCCGAGGATGAAGCCGCGTGCCTCGATGCCGGCGACCTTGTCGATCCGCGCGCCTTCCCAGGGCACGGCCAGATCGTCGACTGCGCGATGGTACGCGACGGGATCGCCGAGCAGCGTCGTGATGTCGCGGAACAGGATGCCGGGCTTGGGATAGTCCGGAATGGTGCGGATGGTGGCGGCCAGCATGGACAGTACTGTCGCGAATCGGCGCGGCCGATGCAAACGCCCGACGCGCTTGGCATGATCGCCGCATGAGCGCATGCTGCCGGATGGAACGCCGGATCGCCGGCTTGGACGCCGCCGGCCGGCAGCTGTCGGATCACTGCCGCGTCGGCGTGTCGCCTCCGATTTGCTGAGCGTCAGCCTTGCCTCGGCGGCAGGCCCCGCCCATCGCGTGTGCCCTGACCAGTGCAGCGGCTGCCGATGCGATTGCGGTTCGCAGAGACCGTCGGTCTTATGTCGCGCACGACTGTGACCTCGTTCACGCTGCACGGCCGTCGGTCATCGAATCCGCGCCATTCATCGCTTAACCAAGCGGCCGAACGCGCGCACCCTTACTGTGGCGCTCATGCACGAAACACAGCGCGGCCTGACGCTACTGGAACTAATGACGGCGCTGGCAGTGCTCGCCGTTCTGGCTGCAATCGGCGCTCCTACGTTCCGCGAATTCACGAGGAACAGCGCGGCGGCGGCTACGCAGAACGCACTCGTGACCGCGCTCAATGTCGCGAGGAGCGAAGCGGTCAAACGCGGTCGACCGGTGTCGGTTTGCGCATCAACTGACGGCAACGACTGCAGCAGCGATCCGGCGGACTGGCAGCGCGGATGGCTCGCTTTCGTCGATAACGCCATTCCCGGCTCGATCGATGCCGCCGACGAGGGAATCCAGTTCTGGCGGGGGCCCACGGGCGACGTGCGGGTTGCGACGGGTCCCGACAGCTTCGTCCAGTACCTGCCCGACGGACTCACGTCGGCCGCCTCGCCATTGGTAGTGGATATCGACTGGCCGGGATGCACCGGCGAGCGCAGCCGCAGGATCGTCGTCGGAGTTTCCGGAACGATCACGTCGATGAGATTGAACTGCTCATGAACAAATCCTTCACCACATCTCCCGGACGCCGCCGAGGCGAACGAGGCTTCACTCTCGTCGAGGCGCTGGTGACGCTGCTAGTGCTCTCGATCGGGCTCCTCGGCGTCGCCGCGATGCAACTCAACAGCCTGAGGGCCAATCATTCAGCGTCCCTGAGATCTCAGGCAACGCTGCTGGCCTACGAGATGGTTGATCGCATGCGGGCTAACCGGGCGGCTGCTCTGAATCTCAACGCTTATGTCTCGCCCATCGGCGACGCGCCCCCGGACTGCGACTCGGTCGCCAACTGCGATCTCGCGGAGTGGCGGCAGCGACTGGCGTCATTGCCGGGCGGCGACGGCGGAATCGAAAGGGTGGCGGGTGATGTCTTTCGTGTGACCGTGCAGTGGGACGACAGTCGGGGCGACGCAGTGCTGCCGGTACTGCCTGCCAGCACGCTCCAGTTCGCGATGGAGACACGACTGTGAAGGTGTGCCGCGCCGCCTTGCGCCAGTCTGGCTTCAGCGTGGTCGAGCTCATGGTCGCCATGCTGCTCAGTCTGTTGTTGCTGGCCGGAGTCCTTGCAGTCACCGCAAGCTCGAAGGTGACCTACGCGGAAAACGAACGAGTGGCCCGGCTGCAGGAGGCCGGACGGTCAGCGTTCGAATTGATACTTCGTGACGTGCGAGCGGCCGGATACCGCGGTTGCGCCCAGGACGTGCCGTTCAGGAACACGCTCAACAACAGCAACGACGTGCTCTGGAACTTCGCGCAGCCGGTGCAGGGTTTCGATGCAATCGACGATCCCGCGCTAGTGCCTGGAGGTACGTGGCAACCGGCGCTCGGCGCCGGTCTGGCGCCGAACGCGCTTCGCGGCAACGACGTGCTCGTTGTGCGCACCGTTCGCGCACGTGCTCTGGGCTACCGGGTCGCGATGGCGATGACCGATCCGACCGATGCGGTGACCGTATTCGATGACGGCCAGCCAGTCCCGACGGCCGGGCAGGCGCTGCTGATATCGGATTGCGCTGGAGCCGCTGTGTTCGCCCTCACTGGCAGCGCCCCAGCGGCCGCCGTGAGCGGAAACCCGACCCGCGAGCTATCGCGTGACGGTGTGGCGGCCGTGGGTCCAGGCAATGCGACCGATGACCTGGGCACCGTGTTCTCTGGCAACAGCCGCGTCACGCCGCTCGACACGATTGTCTATTACCTTGCTCCGAGCGTCGCGGTGCCGGACACCCCTGCTCTGTGGCGACGCACCGGAGCGGCGGACCCTGTCGAGCTCGTCAGCGGCGTCGAAGGGATGCAAGTCCTCTACGGCGAGGACCAGAATGGCGATCGCCTCGTCGACGATTACCTCGAGGCGGGTGCGGTGACCGACTTCCGGCGGGTCGTTGCCGTCACGCTCGCCTTGCTGATCCGTTCCGCGGAGGAGGACGCCGCGAACCCCGACACCCGGGAATACGACCTGCTCGGTGTCGCCTATGGCCCATTCAACGATCGATTCCAGAGATTGCAGCTGACGACGACGGCGACGCTGCGCAACCGTACCGACTGATGAGGTTGATTGGCGATGATCCTTGCGACAGATCGAAGAAGCAGTTCCCGCCAGCGCGGCGGTGCATTGGTCGTCTCGCTGCTGCTGCTGCTCGTGCTGACCGTCATCGGTATTGCCGCCATGCAGACCACACGAATGGAGGAGCGCATGGCCGGCAACACGCGCGACATCAATCTCGCATTCCAGGGTGCAGAGGCTGCGCTCAGGGACGGAGAAGCTCGTATTCGCGCCTTCGTAAGCCGGCCCGAGACGTGCAGCACCGCACCGTGTGAAGTCTGGCAGCCAGGCACGATTGTCCCGGCGGCAATCGACGACGCAGGTTTCTGGAACGATCCGGACTCGACGATCGAGTACGGGACGGCAGCGTCAGCCGATATCGACGAGCTCGCCGACGACCCGCGCTATTACGTCGAGTCGCTTGGCTTCGTTGCCGACAGCCTGACCGTCGGCCACGGCGTGCCGGAAGGCAGGGACTTTTACGAAATCACCGCCCGTTCCACCGGCGGCAGTGGCCGAGTCGAAATGGTGCTTCGCTCGTCGTTCACGCGCCGATTCTGACATTCGGGAGAGATCAAAGTGATCAGGCTCAGAGAACTGGTTTCGCGAATCGCGACCCTTGCCGGCGTTGCGGCGGTCAGTGTGCTCGCGACACAGGCGGGGCGCGCGGCCCCGCTGAATCTCGCCGATACGCCGCTGTTCCTCGACGCGGCAGTCGCCCCCCTCAACATGCTCGTTCTCGGACGGGATCACAAGCTCTATTACGAGGCGTACAACGACCGCTCGGACCTCAACGACGACGGCGTACTCGATATCCACTACAAGCCGGATCAGATCGACTACTTCGGATACTTCGATTCTTTCAAGTGCTACAGCTACAACGGTGCGGAGTTCGTGCCCGTGGCGTCGACCGCAAACAAGCAATGCACGGGCTCTGGTGAGTGGAGTGGCGACTGGCTCAACTACGTGACGACCTCGCGAATCGATGCGCTCCGCAAGGTGCTCTACGGCGGATTCAGGCGCGTCGACACCGCCTCGCGAACGGTGATCGAGCGCGCGCACATCCCGCACGACGCGCATGGCTGGGCAAAGGAGTATCGTGGCATCGCAACCGAGGGCTATGACATCCGCCTGTACACGCCTCTCGATCTGCCGGTCGCCAACCGTACGCACCTGTTCGGCAATCTGACGCCGATGCCAGGGAGCCAGTCGACGTGGAACGAGAACGGGCCTGGCACCAATCCTCCGCTTCTCCGCGTTGCACCGAATGTTGCGCCGCAGACGGCACCGGTCGCCGGAGCGCCGACGAGGGCGTGGCACTGGGCGAGCACCGAGGCGGCCGTGCTGACCGCGTGCTACAGCCAGAACGGTGCCAATGGCGGCGGATGCGGAACAGGGCGCCCCAGTCTCGCCACCTCGACGCTGCCTTCCGGAGGGGTTGCAGGCTTCGTCGAGTATCTGGTGCGCGTCGAGGTCTGCGTGCCCGGGATGCTCGAGGCAAACTGCAGGCTCTATCCACAGGGCAATTACAAGCCGGTCGGCTTGTTGCAGCAGTATGGCGAGAATGATTCGATGCGCTTCGGGCTGCTGACCAGCAGCTATCAACGCAGCAAGAGTGGCGGAATGCTGCGTCGCGCGATCGGGTCGTTCAGCACTGAGGTCGACATCGCCGGAGACGGGACTTACAAGACCGCTGCGGGCGCGTACCGGAACCCGAGCGGCATCATCGCGACGTTCGATCGGCTCCGCTCGGCCGGATACAATCGCTATACGTCGCAAGGCGGCGTCTATTATCTGCCGGGCCTCGTGACGACGCGGCCATTCAATGATGGTGAGTTCGGCGGCATGTGGGGCAATCCGGTCGCCGAAATGATGTACGAAACGCTGCGCTACTTCGCCGGCAGGCCAGGTGCGACGGCGGCGTTCGACTACGGCAGCAGTGGAACGACGCTCGATGCCGTGCTGGGTCTGCCACGCGTCGCGAGCTGGACGAACCCCTATTCCGGTAGCGCCGCGTCCTGTGCAAAGCCTTTCATGACAGTCATCAGCGACATCAATACGTCGTACGACAGCGACCAGCTGCCGGGTTCATATTTCGGACCAGGCGCGAGCGATAGCCTCGGCGGACTGAACGTTGCCAGCGAGGCGGACAGCATCTGGAATCACGAGTTCGGTGGGTCACGCAGTCTTTTCATCGGGCAGTCCGCTACGAACTACGACGGTGCGCCGTCACCAAAGGCGGCGGCCTCGTTTGCGTCGATCCGCGGTTTGGCGCCCGAGGAGCCTACGAAGCAAGGCAGCTACTACGCAGCCAGCGTCGCGAATTACGGACTCAAGACCGACATGAATTCTGCGCAGGGCAGGCAGAGCTTGCAGACTTTCGTCGTCGCGCTCGCCTCGCCATTACCGAGGATAGAGATTCCGGTCGGGGATGGCAGAGTCACGTTGGTCCCGTTCGCCAAGTCAGTCGCGGCCGCCGGGATAAGCGCAGCGCGCGGACAGTTCCAGCCGACCAACCAGATCGTCGACTTCTACGTCGAGAACATCAGCTCCGACGGGACATCCGGCACATTCATCGTGAATTTCGAGGACGTCGAAGCGGGGAACGACCATGACATGGACATGATCGTTCGCTACAGCTACCAGGTCGTTGCCGGAAATGTGCAGGTGACGGTCGAGCGCCTCTACCAGCAGGGCAGCATCACGCATCACGCCGGCTACGTGATCTCGGGCACGACGGCCGACGGCATCTATCTCGTCGTCCAGGACGACACGTCCAACGTGCCCTACTTCCTCGACACGCCTGCCGGCGCGACCCCGGGATTCTGCGAGTTCTCGTTGTGCACTCCGCGGGTGGTGGCTCTTCCTGCTGGCGGGGCGTTACCGTGGCTGGACGTCCGGACCTTCACGCCCGGTCCGTCTGCCGCGGCGTCCTTGCTCAAGGATCCGCTCTGGTACGCGGCCAAGTGGGGCGGCTTCCGCGACAGCAACAACAACAACCTGCCGGATCTGCGATCGGAGTGGGACGAGAATGGCGATGACGATCCGGACAACTACTTTCTCGTCACCAACGCGCTGACCCTCGGCGCGAGGCTCAGCAGCGCCTTCAACGAGATCATGAATCGCGTCGGCTCGGCGAGCTCAGCCTCGGTCAACAGTGGCTCGATCAACAGCGAGACGCGAGTGTTCCAGGCGCGATTCCGCAGCGGTACGTGGAGCGGTGAGTTGCTCTCATACGGAGTGAATACCGACGGGTCCCTCGACAACAGCAGGTTCTGGAACGCGGCAAACCTTTTGCCGCTGCCCGATGACAGACGGATCATCACGGTCAATTCCGATGGCATGACGGCCGTGCCGTTCCGCTGGGCAGCTCTCGACGTAACGCGCCGTGCGCAGCTGCACAGTACGGATCCGCCGGCCGAGCAGCGTGGTGAGGATCGCGTTGGCTACCTGCGCGGGTTCCGCACGTTCGAGCAGCAGACTGGCAACGTAGGCGCAATCTTCCGCGACCGTGACACGGTGCTCGGCGACATCGTCAACTCGTCGCCGGCATTCGTCGGCAGGCCATCGTACCTCTATCGGGACAATCTCGAGTCCGCGCCGTACTCGGCGTTCCGCAACGCGTACCGGAACCGGCCCGGCACGGTGTACGTCGGGGCAAACGACGGCATGCTGCATGCGTTCGATTCAGAGACCGGGGTCGAAAGGTTCGCATTCATTCCGTCGGCGGTGTTTGCTCGCTTGCCGGAGCTCACGCGTCCAACCTACAGCCATCGCTACTTCGTTGACGGATCTCCGACCACGGGGGATGTCTTTATCGATGGCGCGTGGCAGACCGTTCTCGTCGCGGGACTCAACAAGGGTGGCCAGTCGGTCTATTCACTCAACATCACGGATCCGGCGCTGGTGACCGAGGCGACGGCCGACCAACTCTTCATGTGGGAGTTCAGCGACGCGGATGATCCAGACCTCGGTTACACGTTCAGCCGTCCCGCGATCGTGCGACTCGCCAATGGTCGATGGGCAGCCGTATTCGGAAATGGCTACAACAACACGGAGCCAGACGGGAACGTCTCCGCAACCGGTAACGCCGTGCTGTTCATTGTCGATATCGAGGATGGCACGTTGATCCGCAAGATCGACACCGGTGTGGGCGTCTCGCATCCGGCCAGCGGCGGCCGGCCGAACGGCCTCGCGACGCCAGCCGTCGTGGACGTCAACGGCGACCAGATCGCCGACTTCGTCTACGCCGGCGACCTGTTGGGGAATCTCTGGAAGTTCGACTTGCGCAACCCGTCGCCGAGCAACTGGGGCCCGACCTTCCAGAACGCCAGCGGCCCGCTTCCGTTGTTCACGGCTGTCGGGCCGTCGGGCCAGCGCCAACCGATCACGGTGCGCCCGGAAGTCAGTCGCGGTCCGAACAACGAAGGAGTCGTCGTCCTGTTTGGCACGGGCAAGTATCTCGAGCCCAGCGACGAGCTGCTTGGCTCGCTCGAAGTGCAAAGCTTCTACGGCGTCCGCGATTTGAACACAGGGTTCGCCTCCGACCGCCTCGTGGGCGGACGCTCGCAATTGACCGAGCAGGAGATCACGGTCGAGACTGCCGTGACTGTCTCGACCCCAAGCGGGCCGCAATCGTACAACATCCGCGCGACTACCGAGAACGACATCGGCTCGACGCGCGGCTGGTACATCGATCTGGTATCGCCGACGAGCGGCTTCGAGGGGGAGATGCAGGTCACCGATCCCGTATTGCGGAACGGTCGCATCATCTTCACGACGCTGATTCCGAACCCGGATGCCTGCGCGTACGGTGGCAGGAGCTGGTTGATGGAGCTCGACGCCGCCAGCGGTCGCCGGCTCAGCCTGACCCCGTTCGATCTCAATGGTGACGGTCTGTTCAACTCCGAGGATTTCGTCGAGTTGCCCGACGGATCGCGGGTCCCCGCGAGCGGATTGCAGACCGACGTGGGCATTACGCCCAAGCCTGCGGTCCTGGCCGGCGTGGATCAGGAGTTCAAGTTCATGCCCGGCACCAGCGGCGACATGCAGGTGCTTCGGGAGAATCCCGGCCCCGGCGACCTGCGGCGTCAGTCGTGGCGGCAGTTGCGCTAGGAAGTCACAGCCGATGAATAAGCAACACTCAGGAGTCACGCTCATCGAATTGATGACGGTCATGGTCATCGTCGCGGTCCTGGCGGCGATTGCGATTCCCGCTTACCGCGCGTATGTCCTGCGCACGCAACGCAGCGAGGCGAAGACGGCGCTGCTGCAGGTCTCGAGCGCGCTCGAGCGCTGCTTCACGCGGATCAATCGCTACGACGATGATGACTGCGAAGCGGCGCGTGCACCCGCGCTGCCGTTCGTCGCCGAGGGAGGCCGCTACCGCATCACGGCCGACTTTCCGACGCCGACGACTTATGTGCTCACCGCAACGCCTCTCGGCGGCCAGGCTGAGGACACCGAGTGCGGCAGCTTCACGATCGATGAGGTCGGTCGACGCGGCGTCACCGGTACCTCTGCCGTCGATGACTGCTGGAGGCGATGATCGCGGTACGTAAGACGACGCGGAGATCTGCAGAGGTCGGAGCGCTGCTCCGGCCGACCGATCTACAGTCGATGGGCGGGTAACGGCTTCGCGAGACGGTTGGCTCTCAGCGGTGGCTCGGCGGGCAGTGCTCGGTGGAAAGGTCCACCCAGACCAGCCTGTGATCGGACGCGCGCACGAGTTCCTCGTCGTCGTCGGGCCAGTAGACCCCGCTCGCACAGATCGTGAACGTACGTGACGGCAGCACGTAGTCGACGCGCAGATTGCCGGGCGCCGGTGGCGTGTCGCCGAAATCGGCCGTGTCCTCGGCCGCAGGGCCGCGGTGCGAGAGGTTGGCACCGCGCTGCCGCAGTGCGGCGAGTTCCGCGCCACGGCTGCGTGGCGTCGGCTCGGCGCGCACGCGCGGATGCTCGAGCAGTTGCGCGATAGCGCGCGGGTGGCTGCCGCCGTCCCAGGGATCGGCGTTGAGGTCGCCGACGATCACGAAGTCGCCATCCGCGGCGAGACCTCCCACGCGGCCGACGTCATCGCGGATCCACGCGCTGCGGGTTCGGTCGAGATAGTCGACCCAGAACCGGATCTCGTCGTGATTGCGGCGGCCGTTGCGATCCTCCTCGCCGTCGAATGCCGGCGGTGTCGGGTGACTCGCGAGCAGATGGATGCGCCGTCCGACGCCGAGGTCGATCGGCAGGTCCCAGTGACTCTTCGAGGACAGCGGCAGACGGCCGAGCGCCTCGGCCGTGTACCAGCCGGGCGGCAGCAAGGCTTGCGGCATCTCGCGCCAGAGCGTGCGCCGAAAGGTCCTGGCGTTGCCGACGTCTATCGGTAAGCGCGAGTAGACGATCATCCCGTACTGGCCAGGGAAGCGGCCGAAGCCGAGCGCGTCGCCGGGTCCGTCGCTACGGCCGTCGCCGTCGAGATCATGGCCCGAGGGCACACCTGTGTTGACCGGCGCGATGAACCGGTGGGGATAGCGGAGCGGGCGTGTACCGCGCTGTGCCCGCCCGAGATAGTGCTCCGCGAACAGCCGCGCTGCCTTGCCTTCCGGATCGAAATCGAACTCGTTGATCAGCAGGACATCGGGACGCACCCGCTGGATGATCTGCGCAATCGCGCGTGCCTGGGGGTCCGCCTGCGTGGCGAGGTCACGCTCGAGCTGTCCGGCGACGTCACGCGTGAGGCTCGCGTTGAACGTGGCGACCCGGACGACACCAAGCCGCGCGGCGGGCCGCGCCGACTCGGCCGCGGCGTCGCCACAGCACAGTGCGGTGAGCACGGCGAGGCCGGAGAAAAGAAAAAGAAAGGGGCGGCCTGAGCCGCCCCTTCGCGTTTGCCTTCTCGCGCGCCACGCGATATTCGACACCGCGCGCCAGCCGTTCAGAACTGGTAGCGGATGCCGAGCTGCATGCGCCAGACCGACTGGGCGACGGGGCTCAAGGACAGGTTCTTCGACCCGACGCTGCCGGAGTAGATGTAGCGGTTGGTGGCCGGATCCACGCCAGTGACCTGCACGACGGGCACGGCGAACGGGAAGGAAACCTGTTCGAAACGGCCCCAGTCCTTGTTGAGCAGGTTCGCGACGTTCAGGATGTCGAAGGTCACGACGGCCTTGTGACCGCTCCAGAACCCGGGCAGCTCCTGGCGAAGCTGCAGGTCGGCGGTGGTCACCCATGGGCTGTTGAACCCATTGCGCGGCGTGATCTGGCCGCGGAAGCGGTCGAGCCCCTCGTTGACGATGAAGGCATCGAGCGCGGCCCAGGTCAGGCTACCGGCGAGCACGACGTCGTTCTGGTCGCGCGGCACGTAGAAGAGCTGGCGGGCGCCGTTACCGCCGCCGCCACCGCTCTGCTGCTGCCGGTCGCCGAACACGGCGAAGGCGTTGCTCGAGCTCGCGAATACGTAGCTGTATGGCCGGCCCGAGCGACGCTCGACGAAAAGGTTCGCGGCGGTCTCGTAGTCGCCGAAGAAGGCCTTGCGCCACGAGAGCCGCAGCGGGAAGCGGTGCTTGATCTCGTAGTTGGAGACCGCTTCGCGCGGATTATTGACGTCGGAGACCGCAACGTTGTTCCAGTTCGAGGCCGCGATCGAGCTCGTCGCCGGCGAGACGTCGGTCGCGTCGGTGTAGGCATAGGCGATCGAGAGGTCGAATGTGCCTGCGCGGGTCTCCCAGGCCTTTTCGGCCTCGAGCGTCAGCGCCATCGACTTGCCGTCGCTCGTGTTCGTCAGCAGCAGGTCCTGCGTGCCGAGGCCGCGGCCGGGAGCGGTCACGGGATCGGTCGCGCGGAAGCCGTAACGGGGCCGGCCGTCGGGCAAGGTGCCGATCTGGACGAGACGCAGGTCTTTCCAGAGGACCGCATCGACCACGTCGGTGTAGGTCACCGTGGCCGAGAAGTTCCAGTCCTCGCCGAGCCACGGCAGGTCGGCGCGCTGCTCGACGCCGAACTGGTACCGCCAGCTCGAGGGCAGGTCGAACTCGGGGTCGACCGCGTTGACGGTGCCGGTGCCCTGCAGGGTCGCGAGGTACTGCTGCACGGCGAGCGGAATCTGGCCGGTCGCGTTGTTGAGCGCAGCGTCGCGCACGGCCTGCGGAATCGACGTCGCCGTCGGCGTGATCGTCACGTTGGCGACCGTGACGCCATCGTTCGAATAGCTGTTCGAGAGCCACACGTTCGGCTGGCCGCCGCCGAACAGGCCGACGCCACCCGTGATTGTCGTGCGCGGCGCGACCTCGCACTCGAAGCCGACGCGCGGCATCAGCAGGTCGCGGCCGTCGTAGGTTTCGTTGTTGGCGAAGCCGTAGCGCCCGAGGAACGCGGAATTCACGCGTGGCCGGTCGCCCGAGCTGATGCGCTCATAGCGCAGCCCGAGACTCAGCAGCAGCTCGGGCGTCACCTGCCAGCGATCCTGCAGGTACAGAGAGGTCGTCGAGTAGGCGAACTGCGCGGCCGCATCAGCCGCGTTGTTCGTGATCGCGTTCGTGTACGAGAGCTGCGACGGCGTGCGGGCCTGCAGCGCGGCCAGCGAGGGGAACGTGAACACGCCGCGCGAGCCGTTGACGAAGAGGTTGAAGACGTCGAGCCTCTCCCACTCGATGCCAGCCGACAGCGTGTGATCGCCGGCCAGGTACTGGGCGCGAAACCGGATCTGGTCGGTCTCGTTGTTCAGCACGTTGTTGTGGCGCGGGCCGTCGGGGCCGAAGTAGACCTCGCCCGTGGGTCCCGGCGCGCCGTTGAAGCCCTGGACGCGGAACTCGCCGATCGCGAGGCCCCCGAGCGGCTCCTGCCGGTTCGCGACCTTCTTGCGCGCGATGCGCAGTTCGGTCGACAGCGCGTCGGTCCAGGTCGAGAAAAGCTGCGCGACGGCCTGATCGAGCTTGAAGCCACGCTCGTACCAGAACGAGGGTGCCTGCAGGCGCGGCACGCCGGCCGAGGTGGCCGAGGTCGTGAAGCCCGTGGTGTCGAAATCCTCGGTGCGCTGGAACGAGACCCGCACGCGATGCGCGTCGCTGACGTTCCAGTCGAGATTGACGAGGATGCGCTCGGCCTCCTCGGGGACGCTCGAGCGATACTCGCCCGGATCGAAGTTGTACACCTGCTGCGCGATGGTGCGCAGCTGTTCGTAGAGCGCGGAGGTGACTGGTGCGACGACGCTGCTGAAGCCGGCGCCGGCCGGACCGAAGTCCACCGGGGTCGTGCGCGTGAGCTGCTCGTACGAGGCGAAGAAGAACAGCCGGTCCTTGACGATGGGGCCGCCGAGCGCCGCACCGTAGGTCTTCTCCTCGAACGCGAGCGTGATCGGCCGGTCCTCGCTGCGGCTGCCGGCGAGGCCGTCGTCGCCGTAGTAGTAATAGGCCGAGCCGCTGAACTGGTTGGTGCCCGACTTCGTCACGACGTTGATGCTGCCGCCCGTGAACCCGGAGTACTGCACGTCCCAGGGCGAGACCAGCAGCGAGAGCTGATCGATGGCATCGAGCGCGACCGGCGTGCGGTTGGTCGCATATCCTGAATTGTTCAGGCCGAAGTCGTCGTTCTGGCGCACGCCGTCCACGGTCAGGCTGTTGAAGCGGTTGTTCTGACCAGCGATCGACAGCGCGAAGACATTCGCCGGATCGAGGCTCGCGAGCGCGTCGGCGCGCACGACGTCCTTGATGTCGCGATTGATGGTCGGCAGATTGGCGATCTGCTCGGAGTCGAATCGCGACGAGACGCCGACATCCTGGCGGCGGGTGCCGGCGACGACGACTTCCTGCAGCGCCGATTGCAGGGTCACGTCGACGGCGAGCGGTTCGGCGAGACGCGTGAACTGGTTGTCGGCCGCGGCTGGCTCGAAGCCTTCGGCCGCCACACTGATCGTGTAGGGCCCGCCGGGACGCAGGCCCGACAGCGCGAAACGGCCCTGCGCGTTGGTCTGCACGGTCTGGGCGCTGCCCGTCGGGACATGGGTGATCGTCACCCGCGCTCCGGCGATCGGCGTATTGTCGGTCGACTGCACGACGCCAGTGATCTGTGCCGTGGTCTCCTGCGCGACGGCCGGCTGCGAGCAGGTCAGCAGGGCGGCAGGCGGCGTGGCGAGCATGGCCGCGAGCAGGATACGGCGCACGGCAACGGGCACTCCGTTGCCCGATCGATACGAGAGCATGGGCGATTCTCCTGTTGGGGACCCGTCGGCGCCGTTTGCCCGGCCCGCTGCAGCGAGCGGTCCGGCCGGCGTTCTGCGCGAGAAGTGAACCTTAAGGCGATGACGGGGAAGTGACAACCTCTAGGCGATCTCCCGATCCCGACTGTTTGTATTTTTCTCGCAACAGCTGAACCGGCCTCTGTGGCCGGGCGTCGAGTCAGAGCCTGCCGCGCCCGATCGCCTCGACGAAGTGGCGACGACAGAGCGGCACGTAACGTTCGTTGCCGCCGATCTCGACCTGCGCGCCTTCACGTTCGACGCGACCCTTGCCGTCGACGCGCACGACCATCGTGGCCTTGGCACCGCAATGGCAGATGGTCTTGAGCTCGACGAGATTGTCGGCCCAGGCGAGCAGTTGCGCGCTGCCGGGGAACAGTTCGCCGCGGAAGTCGGTGCGGAGGCCGTAGCAGAGCACGGGCACGTCGAGCTCGTCGACGACCCTCGCGAGCGCGCGCACCTGCTCCGGCGTCAGGAACTGCGCCTCGTCGACGAGCACGCAGGACAATGGCGCGCTCGCATGTTCGGCCGCGATCTGCCCGAGCAGGTCGTCGCCCGGGGCGAAACGCAACGCCTCGCGGCTGATGCCGATGCGCGAGTGCACGCGGCCGCCGGCACGGTCGTCGAGCTCGGCGGTGTAGATCAGCGAGCGCATGCCACGTTCGCCGTAGTTGTGGGCGGCCTGCAGCAGCGCCGTCGATTTCCCGGCGTTCATCGTCGAGTAGTAGAAGTAGAGCTTGGCCATGCTCGGCGCCTCGGCGATCAGCCCGCGACGATGCCGACGACGCAGCCGCACATGCATGAGGCGAGCGTCGCGGCGACGAACGCGCGCAGCGCGAGACCGACCAGATCCTGGCGGCGCTCCGGACACATCGCGCCGATGCCGCTGATCTGGATGCCGATGCTCGCGAGGTTCGCGAAGCCCGCGAGCCCGTAGATGATGATCAGCCGGCTGCGATCCGACAGCGCTTCGGCCGGCACGTCGGCCAGCTGCAGGTAGGCGATGAATTCGTTGAGCACGGCCTTCACGCCGAGCAGCGAACCCGTGGTCAGCGACTCGGTCCACGGGATGCCCATGAGCCAGGCCACCGGCGCGAACAGCCAGCCGGCGATGCGCTCGAGTGTCAGCGACGCGCCGCCGACGTCCGGCAGGCTACCGACGATGCCGTTGCCGAGCGCGACGAACGCGATCAGCACGATCAGGATCGCGATTATCGACAGGTAGATGTTGAGCCCGTCGGCCGTGCCGCGGGTGATCGCGTCCATGGTGCTCTGGTAGATCCGCGGCGGTTGCTGCAGGTCCTGCCTGCTATCGTTGCCGGTGGGCAGCATGACGTGCGCGAACAGGATCGCGGCCGGCACTGACATGATCGACTTGGTGATCAGGTGGCCGAGCACGCCGTCGAACCGCTCGCCGAGCATCGCCGCGTAGATGACCATGACCGAACCGGCGATCGTGGCCATGCCGGCGGTCATGACCAGCAGCAGCTCGTACTGCGTCATCCGCGCGAGGTAGGGGCGGACCAGCAGCGGCGCCTCGACCTGGCCGAGGAAGATGTTGGCGGTCGCGGCGAGCCCGGCCGGGCCGCGCGTGCCGAGCGTGCGCTCGAACACGAAGGCGATGCCACGGATCACGAGCGGCAGGATCTTCCAGTACCAGAACAGCGCCGACAGCGCCGACATCACGATGACGAGCGGCAGCACCTGAAAGGCGAACGTCACGGCGGCGCCCGGATTGGTGATCTCGAAGGGCGCGGGGGCGCCGCCGAGGTAGCCGTAGACGAACGAGGTGCCCTTGAGCGTCGCATCGCTGAGCGCACCGACGGCGCGGTTGATCCACGCCAGTCCCTCCTTGATGAGCGGAGCCTTGAGGAGGAGCGCGCAGATCGCGAACTGCAGCGCGATCGCGACACCGACCAGCTTCCAGCGGATGGCGCGACGGTCGGCACTGAACGGCAGCGCCAGTGCCGTGAACACCGCGATGCCGGCTAGCGCCTGCAGGGAGAGAGTCCAGTTCATTTGAGCTTGATCTCGCGCAATCGGTGCTGGAGGTACTCGTCCGCGGTGATCGGTGTCGGGTAGGCGTTTGGACGCTCGGGCGTCACGCAGCTCTCCAGCGTCTCGATCAGGAAGTCGGGATTGAAGTGCAGGAAGAACGGCATCGAGAAGCGCGCGATCCGCGCGCGGTCGCTCGGCGGACTGACGACACGGTGCGTGGTCGAGCGCAGCACCCCGTTGGTGAGGCGCTGCAGCATGTCGCCGACGTTGACGACCAGCGAGCCGGGCGGCGGATCCACCGCGAGCCACTGGCCCTGTTTCGTCAGCACCTCGAGACCCGGCTCCTCGGCACCCATGAGCAGGGTGATGACGTTGATGTCCTCGTGGGCACTGGCCCGAATGCTGCCCGTCGGTTCGGGCGGGATCGGCGGATAGTGGATCACGCGCAGCACGCTGTTACCCTCGCCGACGGTCGGTTCGAACCAGTCGTCGGCGAGCTGCAGTGAGCGGGCGATCGCACGCAGCAGGTTGCGGCCGACCGCGTCGAAGGCCGCGAACATGGCAAGCGAGAGCTCGCGGAAACCCGGCAGTTCCTCGACCCAGAGGTTGGGCGGCATGTAGCGCGAGCAACGGTGACCGGCAGGCAGCTCGCGTCCGACGTGCCAGAACTCCTTGAGGTCGTGGTGCGCGGCACCCCTGGCGGTCTCGATACCGAAAGGCGTGTAGCCGCGCGCCCCGCCGGCTCCCGGCACGTGGTAACGGCGCTTGACGGCCTCGGGCAGCGCGAAGAAAGCCCGGTAGCAGTCGAGGAAGTCGGCCGTGAGCCGCGCCGGGATGCCGTGTCCGCGGATCACGACGAAGCCATAGCGTTCATAGGCCGTGCCGATCGCGCGCGCAAAGCCGGCGGTGTCGACCTCGGCGAAGTCCAGCGTCGGGACGGACTCGGGCATCCGCACATTCTGCACGCAAACCGCGGTCAACCGCGATACGATGGCGGACCGTGCCGCGCAGCCGCGCGCGGCGCCAACCGCGGCATGCCGAGCCTCCACACTTCGCCAGCGCAGACTGCCCAGCACGTGCTGCTCGTGCGACCGGCGGCATTCGGCTTCAATGCCGAGACGGCGCCGAGCAACGCGCTGCAGCGCGGCGCCACCGCCGCCGCCGCGTCGGCCGAGGCCGTTCAGGCCGCGGCGCTCGCCGAGTTCGACGCTCTGGTCCGTGCGCTCGAGAGCGAGGGCGTGGGCGTCGTCGTGGCCCACGATGCCGTGCCGCCCGTGCGTCCCGATGCCGTGTTCCCGAACAACTGGGTCAGTTTCCACGACGATGGCAGTGTCGTGCTCTATCCGATGCTGGCGCCCAATCGGCGGCTCGAGCGGCGCCGCGAGCTTGTCGAACTCGTGGTCGAGCGGACCGGCTTCGTCGTCGAACGCTGGGTCGACCTGACGGGCGCCGAGGCGGAGGGCCGCTTCCTCGAGGGCACGGGCAGCCTCGTGCTCGATCGCGCGCACCGAACCGCCTACGCCTGTCGTTCGCCGCGTACCGATCCCGGGCTCGTCGAACTCTGGTGCGCCGAGTTCGGCTACGAGCCGGTGATCTTCGCGGCGACCGACGCAGACGGGCTCCCGTACTATCACACGAACGTCATGCTCGGCATCGGCAGTGCGTTCGCGGTGGTCGCAGCCGAAGCGATCGCTGCCCACGACCGCGCGCGTGTCCTCGACTCGCTGGCCGGCAGCGGTCGCGAGCTGATCGAGATCGACCGGCGCGCCGTGGCGGCGTTCGCCGGCAACCTGCTCGAGCTCGCGAGCTGGGACGAGGCGCTCGGTGACATGCGCGTGCTGGCGATGTCGGCATCGGCGCGGGCCGCACTCGGTGAGTCGGCGAACCGGCGGCTCGCTGCCTGCGTCGATACCGTGCTGGCGGTGCCCGTACCGACGATCGAGCGGGTCGGCGGCGGCAGCGTCCGCTGCATGCTGGCCGAGATCTTCCTGCCGCCGCGCCCGCTCTGAGCGAAGCCGGTCATGCTGCTCGACGCCAGCGTCAGGATCCTGCTCGCCTATCTGCTCGGCTCCGTGGTCGGCAGCCTCGTACTCGGCCGCCTGCGCGGCGTCGACATCCGCACACAGGGCAGTGGCAATGCCGGAGGCACCAATGCACTGCGCACGCAGGGGCTCCGGTTTGCGCTGCCCGTCGTCGTCATCGATGTCGGCAAGGGCTGGCTGGCCGCGGCGTACCTGCCCTCCGTCGCGCTGCCAGGTCTCGGCGCGGCGACGCACGCCAGTTGGCTGCCGGTCGTCTGCGGCGCGGCCGCAACGATCGGGCACGTCTATCCGGTCTTCCACGGCTTTCGCGGCGGCAAGGGCGCAGCCACGCTGGTCGGTGTCGTCGCCGCGCTGGCGCCCGCGGCGCTGCCGCTGATGCTGCTGGTCTGGCTCGCCGTAGTCATGGTGCTCGGCTACGTCGGGCTCGCGACCATGATCGCGGCCTGTGCCCTGCCGCTGGTGCTGCTGACGGTCGGCGCGGTACCGCGCGGACCGCTGCTCCTGTTCGCGCTCGCGATGGCAGCGTTCATCGTCTTCACCCATCGCAGCAACATCGCCCGGCTCCGTGCCGGGACCGAGCCGCGGGCGCGGCGGCTCTGGCTGCTGCGACCGCGGCGATGAGCAGGCTCGGCGGCGATCCGGCGCCAGCGCTGCCGCGGCGTCTGTTCGCCGCGCTCGGCGACGGCGCCTTCCATTCGGGTGCCGAACTCGCGAGCCGCGAGGGCGTCACGCGCAGCGCGGTCTGGAAGGCTGTGGAACTGCTGCGCGCGCAGGGCGCGGCCGTCGAAGCGGTACCGCGGCGCGGCTACCGGCTCGAATTCCCCTGCCGCCCGCTCGACGTGGCGGCGCTGCGTGCGGCCGTCGAGCGAGAGGCGATGCCGGGACCCGTCGAAGTGGACTGCGTCTGGAGCCTGCCGTCGACCAACTCCGCGTTGCTCGCGCGCGGCGCCCCGGCAGCGGGTCACTATCGCCTGCTGCTCGCCGAGCATCAGTCCGCCGGTCGTGGGCGCCTCGGCCGAAACTGGCTCGGCGCACTCGGAGGCTCGCTGCTGCTGTCGCTGGCCGCGGGCCTCGCCGAGCTGCCGCGCGACGTCGCCACGTTGCCGCTGGTCGCCGGGCTCGCGGTGCGGCGCGCGCTGCGGCGCTGTACCGCGGCGCCGGTGCTGCTCAAATGGCCGAACGACATCGTCGGCGGCGCGGGCTGTGGCGCAGCGGCGGCCCTCGCGAAACTCGGTGGCGTGCTGACCGAGCTGCGTGCCGAGGCCAGCGGGCCTGCGCATATCGTGATCGGCATCGGCCTCAACCTGCGCCTGCCGGCCCGGCTGCGCGCCGCGATCGACCCCGGATCGCTTCCTCCCACCGACCTGCACGCTCTGGGTGTTTCGGTCAGCGATCGCCATGCGCTCGCCGCAGCGATCGCCCGCGAGTGTGCCGCTGGCCTCGTCGAACTGCCGCACGAGGGGTTCGCGCCGCTCCGTGCCGAATGGGACGAGGCCGATGCGTTGCGCGGCCGGACCGTCGCGGTGCGCGGCGCCGACGGGGCGTCGATTGTCGGCATTGCGCGCGGGATCGACGCCGATGGAGCGCTCAGAATCGAGGCCGGCGGAGTGCTGCGCAGTGTGCTCGCCGGCGACGTCTCCCTGAGGCTGCCGGCATGACGACGCTGCTGGTGGATCTCGGCAACAGCCGCATCAAGTGGGCCCGCCTCGCCGGACGCGGCCCTTTGACGATGCGTGCGGCCACGCATGCTGGCTGGCGCAGCGAGGACTTCCGCCGGGCGCTGTTCCCGCGCGCGCGCGGAACGGCAGGCGTTGCCAACCGGCGCCGCAGCGTTACGGTCCTTGCGGCCTGCGTCGCTCCGGAGGTCGTCCGGCGTCGCTTCGCTGCGGCGGTCCGCGCCGCGACGGGTGCGCCGCCGCGTTTCGTGCGCAGCGAGCGCGCGAGGGCCGGCGTCCGCAACGGCTACCGCGACGTCTGGCGTCTGGGCGCGGATCGCTGGGTGGCGCTGATCGGCGCGCGGCCCTGGCTGCCGGGTCGGGCGCTGTGCATCGCCGATGTCGGCACCGCGACGACGATCGATCTGCTTGGCGCCGAGGGTCGTCATCGTGGTGGCGTGATCCTGCCGGGCATGCGGCTGATGGTCGATTCGCTGTTGCGCGGCACGGGCGGCATCCGGCGCCGTGCGGTCGGTCGGCACGGCGCTGCGTCGCCGTTCGCGCGCGACACGGCCGCAGCGCTGCAGCGCGGGGCGCTGTACGCGACGGCGGGCGCGATCGACCGGTTCGTCCGCGAGGCGGCGCGCGTCACTGCCGGCGGCGAGGTCGCGTTGCTGCTGACGGGCGGCGGTGCCGCCGCTGTCGCGCGCCACCTCGAGACCCCACACGAGCTCGTGCCCGATCTCGTGCTGCGCGGGCTCGCCGAGCTCGCCGCCGCGCCCGCGGACGCATAACATCGCCACGCATGCGCCTGCTGTTCCTGCTGCTGTTGCTCGCCAACCTCGCGTTCTTCGCCTGGAAGCAGTGGCTCGCCCCGACCTCGACCGCGACACCCGCCGCGAGCGCCGCGCTCGACGTCCCGCGCATCCTGCTGGCGGGCGAGTCGCCACCCCCGGCGGCGCCGCCGGCCCCGACTGCCGACGGGTCGATCGACCCGTCCGGGTCCGCGGAGCCATCCGCCCCGGCCGGAGAAGTTGCGGCGGTCGCGCAGAGCGCGTCCGACACGGCAGCGACCCGCTGCGTGTCGGTCGGACCGCTCACCGATCTCGAGGCCGCGGCGCGCGTGACTCGCGTGCTAGTCGATCTCGGCTACTCGCCGCGCCAGCGGCCGGCCGACGGGCTCGTGCCGGATGGCTACCTCGTGCTCGTTGGCGGGCTGGCCGGACCTGAAGAACAGCGTCAGGTACAGCGTCGTCTCGAGCGCGGCGGCCTGACGGACGCGGCCGCGCTGCCAGCGCCCACCGCGACACCCGGGACTGCGGGTGCCGCGTCGCCGCCCGCTGGCCTCTATGGTGTCTCTGCGGGTCTCTTCAGCGAGCGGCAGCGCGCCGAGCGGCGCGCGGAGGTGGTGCGTCGAATCGGCCTGACGCCCACCATCGAGGAGCGTCGTCGCAACGGCACGGTCTATTGGCTCGATCTGGATCTGCGCAACCCGGCCGAGCCCGAGGCGCTGCAGCAGGCGGGACTCGGCGAGGGGTCATTGCAGATCGTGCCGTGCCCCGGGCCGGGACCGGCCGAAGCCGCGATCCGCTAGAATCCGTCGCCAAGCCGCCTTAGCACAGCTGGTAGTGCGCCTGATTTGTAATCAGGGGGTCGGGGGTTCGAGTCCCTCAGGCGGCACCAGACCTTCGCGATTCGTCAGCGGCTACCGCCGTAGGCGTCCATCATCAGTCCGGTGCCACCGCGCGAGACATGCGCGACGATCGCCGTGCGCCGATGGATCTTGGTGACGCTACCCAGGTTGATCGCGAAAGAGAGTTCAACCTGCTGGCCCTTGCGCAGTCCGAGATCAGTCGTCTGAATGAATACGCCGGTGGCACTGAGATTGACAGCACGGCAGAGCTTCTTGCGCCCGCCGGGGATAGTGACGTAGACACTCGTGCGGGCACGGTGACGCGTATGCAGCCGTCGCTCGACCGTCATCGTGTCCTTGCTGGGCGTGTTCTTGTCCATGCGCTCCCCTCCGACGGCATTATGCCGTTGGCGCTGCCCGCGAGAACAGCGAGTCAACTTAATCGACGCGTCAGCCACCCAGCTCGACCGTCACCGCGACGGGACAGTGATCGGCGAGCCGCAGCCGCAGCGCCTCGTCGGGAAGGTACACGAGCCGCTCGAACGAGCCCGGAACCAGCCGCTGCGCGAGGCTGCGCGAGAGGACGATGTGGTCGATATATCCGGCGTAGTTCTGCTGCGGCGAGCAGTTGCGGAAGCGCTGCCCTTGAGCGGGGTTGACGAGGTCGGCCTCGGGCGGGTCACCGTCGTCGATCTCGGCCCAGAGGCTACGCAGGCTCCCGGAGGGGCCGCGCGCTGGTCCGCCGTCGTCGAGCAGGTCACGGTTGAAATCGCCTAGCACGGCAAAGCTCTGGCCGCGCGCGGCGCGTTCGTCGATCCAGTGCTCGAGCCGCGGCACCTGCTGCGCGAGCACGGTACAGTCCTTGCGCCCGGAGTCGAGGCCGCGTCGGCCGCAGCCCGATTTAAGATGGACCGAGAGCAGGTGCAGTTCACGCGGTTCGCCCGGATAGACGACGAGTTCGGCGCCGCGGCGCACGCGCCCGTCCAGCGACAGCGGCGCGTACTCGCCACAGCGGTGCGGGATGCCGCGCCGGACTGCAAAGCCGGTGTTCTGCACGTGCCGGCGGCTCGTGAAGCAGAACGCGTAGCCCGAAAAGACGAGCCGGGCTGCGGCCGGTCCGTCGACCTCCTGCAGCGCGATCACGTCGGCGTCGAGCCGACGCGCGTAGCGGGCGAGCGCCGCGAGGTCGCTCGCGGACCGTTCGAGGTCGGTCGCCACGTCGCACGGCACGAAGCGTTCGCGCCGGCCGGGCGAGACCCCTTCGGGCAGGCAGTCGCGGCGCAGCCGGCGTAGTTCCTGCGGAGCGATCAGCCATTCGAGGTTCCAGGTGGCGAGTTTGAGCCGCCCGGCGCTGGCCGGCTCACCGCCACCGGTTCGTGCAGAGACGCCGCCGGCCTCGCCAGCGCAGGCTGCGAGCAGCACGCCGAGTGCAGCGGTGGCGAGCGTCGCGCGTCTCGTGCAGGCCCTCATCGGCGCATTGTTCCGCAAGCGCCGACTGCGCTGCAAACGCGAAATTCGGCGATTCCCGGTTCGAATGCGCGTGCGTGCTAGGCTTGCGGCATGGGCAAGGACGTACTCGGTTACCGACGCCTGTTCGGCGTGCTCGGTCCTTCGACGAACACCATCGTGCAGCCAGACTACGACGACATGCGTCCGCCAGGCGTCACGAACCACTACAGCCGGATCTACACGCCGAACTCGCAGGCGATCAGCGACGAGACCTTCATGGCCGGCACGCAGACCATCGCGCGCGGCGTCATCGATGCGGTGCGCAGCGTCATGACCTGCTCGCCGGACTATCTCGTTATGGGCATGTCTGCGATCACCTTCTACGGCGGGGCGGCCGGCGCCGACGAGTTCCAGCGCAACATCGAAAGGGAAGCCGGTGTGGCGATCTCGATCGGCTCGCATGCGTGCGCCGCGGCGCTCAAGGCCTACGGTGGCGTCAGGCGGATCGCCTTCCTCTCGCCGTACTACCCGGTCGCCAACGCCGAGGTGCGGCGCTATTTCGCCGACATGGGCTACGAGACGGTGCGCGACGTGCCGCTGCGCGCGCCGTCCTGGACCGCCATCGCGCAGATTCCGGAGGAGCGGCTGCGCGGCGTGATCCGCGAGCTCGACGGCCCGGACGTCGATGCGATCGTCCAGGTCGGTACGAACCTGTCCATGGTACGGCTTGCCGCCGCGGCCGAGGCCTGGCTCGGCAAGCCCGTGATTGCCATCAACACCGCGACCTACTGGCACGCGCTGCGCGCCAACGGCATCCACGACCGCATCGCCGGCTTCGGCGCTTTGCTCGAGCAGTTCTAGGCGTCAAGCCTATCGTTCTGCGGCCGGCGCTGCGCCGTGCCGCCGCCGCGCCGTGTTCGGCTCAGCGCCAGCACTCCTCGACGCTGCCCGTGCCGCCTTCGATGCCGCGTACCCCGGTATCGGTGAGCGTCAGTGAACCGCAGGTCGTATCGTCCTCCTGCCCACCCCCGGCGGCCGGCGCCGCCGTGGCCGTGTAGCCCTGGCCGTCGGCGTCGAGATCGACGCTGATCTCGTACTTGCCGGTCTCGCTGACGGTGGTCAGCCCGAGGCCGTCCGGCGGGGCCCCTGCCACGTCGTCCGTGTAGGCGTTGCGATTCAGGTAGAACTTCTCCTGCGCGGCCTGCAGCTGCAGCAGTGCCGTCTTAGCCTCGGCCCGCTGGGTGCGGATCAGATAGTTGCGATAGCTCGGCACCGCGATGCTGGCCAGGATCGCGATGACGACCACGACCGTCATCAGCTCGATCAAGGTGATGCCTCGTTGCCGGTTGTTCACGGCTCTCCCCGCGTTCATTGACGTTGCCAGTAGGTACGGAAGCTAGAGCTTACCTCGACGCAGCGCGCAAGCACCTCGACGCCCGTGGTGCGGGTCGTGCTCGGCGGCGCCTCGGCCGGGTCCCCCGAGCCGGTGTCGCCAACGCTCGATTCGGTATTGGCGTTGACCAGCACGGCGATCTCCGCGGCGATGCCCGTCTGCTTGGGCTCCGTGTACCGGTCCCGCGTCTCGATGAGTTCGTCATCGTCCTCGTCGAAGGCGGGTCGGCCGTCCTCGACGCGGATCGCGTAGGCCCGGTTGACCATGCGCGCCGTGCAGGGATTCTCCGGATTTCCCCTGAGCGGGATGAACGTCGGGAAGAGTATCACGCCCGCCACGGTGATCGTCTCGGCGAGCACCTTCCCGCCAAGCCAGGTGCCGCCGTCGTTGAGCAGCAGCGTCCAGCCGGGCGCGCCTGCCGGCACCGTCGGCGTCACGTCGCCCGTGACGAGATCGCCGACGTCCTCGCCATTCCAGATGTCGAAGCGCCAGAGCCGCCCGCCCATGTCGCCAACGTACATGATGTCGGCGAACTTGTCGCTGTGGGTGTCGAGCACCGTGACGCGGCTCGGGATTGAGTTGTTCATCTCGGCGAGCTGCGGGTTCGCGCCACCGTTGTTGCCGGCGTACCAGAGCAGGTTGCCGCTCTCGAGGTCGAGCATGAAGATCCGGTTGCCGACCGAGTCCGTCATGTAGACGTAGTTCTCCTGCGCCTCGTCGCAACCGCCGCCGCAGATCAGCACGAACTTCTGCGCGTTCTGCGTGGCTCCCGCGATGTTGACGTGCGCGACCGTGGGTGCCGACCACGCCTTGCCGAGACCGGGCAGGTGCGTCTCGTTGCGCTTCCAGAGGAAGCGCGGCGCGGCCTTGTCGGTGACATCGAGCGCGTAGTAGGTCGAGCCGCCGCGCGCGAAGCCGAAGAACAGGTAGACCTTGTCGCCCGGATCGACGACGCCGTCGCCGTCGACGCCGTACTCGAACACTGTGATGTCGCCGTCGAGCGCGTACTCGCGATTCGGCGTGATGGCATCCTCGTACAGCCGCTTGAGTCGCGGCAGGTGCTCGGGCGGGCGTGCATGGGGTCGCCCATGCGCAGGCGCCGCCCTAGGTCGCGAAATCAGGCAGGCTCTGGATGCGCGTATCGGCGCTGGCGTCCTGGGTCGGCAGTCCGTCCGTCAGGTAGACTATGTCGTCATTCTGGCAGTTGAAGTCCATCGGACTTTCGTCGACGTAGCTCGCCAGCGTGTTGCCAACGCGTGAGGCCGCGACGCTCGGCGATGGCGTCGACGAGCTCAGCCGCGCGGTATTGCCGAAGTCGACATTGCCGCCGCGCAGGTACTGTGCCGCCTCGTAATGGGTCTCGGACGGCGGTGTCCTGCCGGCAGGCGGATTTCACGAGTCGATCATGGACTTTGGCGCGGTCTTGCGCGCGGCCGTGAGTTCGGCGACGACGTTCGTGACCATGCCACCCTGAGCGGCCGCGTCGCCCGAGCCGCCGTTGTTGCTGTAGCGCATCAGCCCGAGGTTCGCGCCGTCGAGTTCATCGATGAGCTGCTTGGCGACAGTGCTAACGATCTGTCAGCGCGTGCGTAACGTGCCTGCCCCGGCGGCGCCGAACCAAAAGTTGGCATAGTTGGCGGAATACAGGCTCAGCGTCTGACGATCGCTCCAATTGATGCTCTGGGACGAGTTGCTGGTCCGGCGATCGGCGTGATTGCGGGCCCAGCGCGCGGTCGAGGCCGCGTTCGGGCCATGGACGCCGGAGTCGGCTTGACACTCGAACGGGTGCGCGGAAGCCCCCGCACGCGCGTTCTGCCACTGGTTGACGGCAGGATTGAACTGCTGGGTCCGGCCGCGCCACCACCCGTTGGTTCCGAAGGCTGAGGTGGCGGCATTGCAGGTATTGGCGCTTGTGGTGATCCACTGGGTCGTCATGGTGCAGTCGGGCGGAGCCTCGGAGTTCTCGGTTCGCCAGTACACCCGGTCCGTCGGACAAGGCCCGGTGTAGGTCACCGGGGGGTCGTAGGTTTGCACGATCTCGTTCACGCTGCCCGAGGTGTCCAGGATGAACAGGATGTTCGGGCAGACACCGTAACCGCTCGCAAAGGCGGTGCTCGTGAAGACCTCGGAATCGTCGGCCTGCGCTCGCGGCGCACCCGCGATCAGGCACAACAGTGCACTGACCCATGCGGCATGAAAGCGAGAAGCTGTCGTTCTCGTCATGACGTTTCTTCGGACTTTCAGCGGCTGCGCGCCGTGTTACTGCTCGGGGCGCCGGTGGCGAGTACGCGCGATACGGTCAGGGTCTTCGGATCGTGCATGACGGTCAGGGCGATCTGAGGCTGACCGAGCACGAAGGCAGTGAACGTCGACAGATCGACCGACTCACTTGCGATCTGATAGACGGTGGCTTCCGTCGTGGCCAGTCGGCGCGGAGCGCAGCCGCGACAGGCAGTGACGATCAGGCCATCGTTCGCACGCGCAGGAAGCGTCACGAGGTCCGCCGACGTCTCGATGGCCTTCTGGAAGACGCGGTTCGATTGCGCCGTCGAAGTGATGGTGGCGCACGACAGCGCGATCAGCCAGGCCACGGTTGCGAGTGCTTGTTTCATTTGGCTGTCCCCGGGAGTGCGAGGTTGGCTTACAGCGGCCCGAAGGACTGCTGTCCGAAGGTTGGATTGACGAGGTAGGCGCCCTGCTCGTGATGCGCAGTCGCGCCGCGGTCCGCGCGGCCGACGCTGCCGATCTCGTAGTGGAAGCCCTGGATCTTGTTGCCGTTGAAGGTATTGACGAGTTCGGTCGAACCACGGTAGCGCGTCGTCGTCTGGAAGGTCTCGACGGCCGCATCGGTCGCGGCGCTGACACTCGAGCCCTCGACCTCCGTGACCGCGCTCGTCACTGCGGCGCCGGGTGTCGCGGGCACTTTGCCGAGCGTGCGCGTCGCGCGCTCGATGCCGGCTTCGGCGGCGTTGAAGGCGCGCGCGGTCCTGTTCGCCACCTGCCATCACGAGCTCGGTGCTCGCGACGTTCATGCCCGTGATGGCGAGGATGGTCAGCACGACGAGCATGATCAGGCCGACGATCAGCGCGCTGCCGTGCTGATGCGCGCGGAGGGAAAGTGGACAGAGGCAGGTCCGGATCATGTTGCCGCTCCAGTGACGATGCGGGCATTGCGCAGCAGGATCGTGCGCGAGACGACGACGCGACGGATGTTGTCGTTCGCTGTGAGATCGGTCGAGCCGTAGACGTAGCGGTTGCTGTTGACGTAGCCGGGTTCGGGGTCGATCGCGCGCACGCGCACCCAGACGCGAACCGCGACGACGTGCGCCGAGTCGAGCAGCGGGTCGTCGGGATCGACGTAGCGAGTCGCATTGCCGTCGACGATGTCTGCGAGACCGTCGCCGCCGAGATCGTCGGGAGCGCCATCGTCGTTCAGGTCTTCGCCGAGGTCGATGCCGAACTGCACCTGCAGATCCTCGACGCCACGCATGATCTCCTCGTCGACGATGGCGGGCCCTGCGACCAGCGACTTGCGGCGCAGCGCCGGGATCCCGGGCAAGCCGACCGAATTGCGCGACACGTAGTAGCCCTGCACGACGAGATTTCGGACCTCCTCGGTGCCGGCCACGACCGGTCGCGGCGAGGCATTGCCGCGAAAGATCAGGTTGTTGCTCGGTGCGGTCCTGCTCACGAACCGTTGCATGCGCGTCGAGGAGGGCGCCGAAGACGCGGTTGCGGCGCGCCGCAGCGTCAGAGTGTCGGCGCCGTCGACCGCGCCACCGCCAGCGGCGGCGCAGTCGGCGCCGGCCGGCGCGAAGTCGTAGCTGTTCTCGCTGCCCTGGACGGTCATGTAGAGGTCCAGCACCCAGTTCGAGCCGCAGGCATGCACGGCAGCGGGCACCGATGCGAATTCCGCGTCGTCCTGACGCAGGTCGGCGACGTAGGTGTCGACGCCGCCCTCCGTGAAGCGGAAGTCACCGGGCTGATTCGTGTAGCCGAACAGCCCGGCGAGCTGAATCTCGGGTTCGAGCACGGACAGCACGTAGCGGGCGTCCTCCTGGAGCTGCGCCTGACTCTCGTTGAATGTGAAGCTGTTGCGGCTCTGTTGAGAACAAGAACACGGCGCCCGTGATCAGCAGGGAGCCGATCGTCAGCGCGACGAGCAGCTCGACGAGGCTGAAGCCGCGGGCGAGTTCACGATGAGGCTTCATACTTCCACCACCAGCGTGTAGGTGCTCGGCAGTTCCTCGCCCGCTTCGTGCCACGTCACCGTGACGGTGTAGCGATCGGCGGCATCGCCGCCGAGGTCGCTGAACTGCACGTCGACTTCCGGTGTCGGGCGACCCGGCAGGGTTGCCTGCACCGCGGCGAGCCAGCGGGAGAGATCGTCCTCGGCGAGCTCTTCCGCCGTGCCGGCACCGCCGACGCAGCCCTGCTCCTCGGGCGCGCCGCCGTAGGTATCCATGTCGTAAGCGGCCTGCGCCCGACGGTTGGCGCGGATCCGGTCGGCCATGTCGCTGGCGAGATTGACGGCCTGGGTGCGCAACAGCGCCGATCGGCCGGCCTTGATTCCGGAGACGTACAGTCAGGCGATGCCGAGCATGCCGACCGAGAGGATCACGAGGGCGACCAGTGCCTCGACCATGGTGATGCCGCGCAGACTTCGCGGTCGCGCTGGGGCGTGCATGCGGTTCATGGGCAGGCCACTCCAAAGACGGTGGACCAGGTGGCGATGGCAACGCGGTTGCGCGTGATGTTGGCGCGACCGGTCGGCTGCACCCTGATGCCGCGCGCGAACGATTCGCCACTGCCGGAGAAGGTCTCGGCGTTGCCGCGCTCGTCGCAGAACAGCGTGCGTCGGAGGGTGGCGCGTCCGGCAATGACGTGACGGAAGCTGTTCGCAGCGAACGAGAGGCAGACGCCGTCGGAATCAGTGAGCACGGCCTCATCGAGCGTCGGCTGCGCGCGCAGCACTTCCTCGCCGTCGTCGCGCAGACAGTCGTTGTTGGCGTCGACGAAGGTGATCCAGCCCGTCAAGGCGCCATCGGAGCACGTCGCATCGGGATCTTCCGAGTCGTCGGACGGGCAGAGCGCCACGGGGGTCTGGCGTTTGGGCGCCTCGCTGCGCGCCGGGAGGATGCCGGCGAGGTAGTCGTTGGCGGCACCGGTCAGGCGGTTGTTGGCGCGGCACTCCGCGAAGCTCGGCGCGCCGACGCAGAGGATCACGGCGGCCAGGGCCAGCACCACCATCAGTTCCATCAGGTTAAGCCAGACTGACGTTGCATGTCGACCTCGCTCAGGAGCAGGCGCTGCGCGCGGAGCGCACGGCGCCTGACGGATTCACGTGCACTTCGCGACTCGCTGGCTCGCCCGCCGGGCACTCGATGGGCCGCAGGGTCCAGCTCGTCGTCGCCCCGGCCGGCAGCGGCAGGCCGCGCGCCGAGAAGCGCAGACCGGACCCATTGCCCTCGATCTCGATGGTGAGCCGCTCGCGCTGGGGACCGGACCACGCGCGCAAGACCCGATCCGTGCCGTCGACGGCGCCGGCGATGCCGCCGTCGGTGAAGGCGATCCAGCCGGCGCTCCAGTCCGCCGCGGCGTCGCAGTCGCGACCATCGGCCGAGGCGCACAGCGAGACGGGGGTCGCGAGCTGCGCCGCCTGGTTGCGGGCAAACGCGATCGCAGCGCGCAGGCCGTTGTGGGCGGCGACGGCCACGGCATCCTGGGCGAGCCGTTGCATCGAGGGCGCCGCCAGCGCGACGACCACGCCGCCCAGTGCGAGCGCGCAGGCCAGTTCGATCAGCGAATACCCTTTGACGAAGGTGGTCATGGGCGCCATGCTCGGCACCGCGCGAGCATCGCGCTAAGGAAGCCGACGAGCGGTCTGGACCGGCCGATCGGAGGTGGAAGAATGTGATTCGCTTCGCACTCGCGCTGCGACATAATCGGGCGAAGTGCGATACGGCTCGAGGAGGACCAACGATGCTGGAACTCAAGCACGAACTGAGGCTTCGTAAGACCCGCGACGAGAAGGCGCGGATGAACTTCGTGTCCGGGCTGCGCGCCTATGTCCTGATGGACATGGCCAATGGGATGCGGGCCGTCTACGACGCCGAGGTGCGGCCGCAGTTCGAACGGCGCCACCAGCGGGCGCCGAAGGATGGTCCGGAGGTCCATCGGGCCATCAAGTCGAACGAGTACTTCAAGTTCTACTCGAGCATGCGCGTGACCGCGCAGGACATGGTCTGGCAGTCCGTGTTCGGCCCGCTGGAGCGGCAGCGTGGTGAACTCAAGCGCAAGGCACGCGCGATCACTGAGCGGCGCAAGCTCGGGACGCTCGAGCTGAAGCCGGGCTTCGAGGTCCCGCGGTCCGTGTCGGCCATCGACGTACACCTGATGGCCGGCAACTACGACGGCGAGTACGAGCCGGACGACATCGCGGCCGGGGCCGTCTACGACAACGGCCTCGCTGTGTTCTCATTCGGCCTCATGGGGGAGAATCTCGACGATCTCGGTCAGTCGATCGCGCGTTTCATCAGCCTGCGCTATCCCGATTTCCGGCCGCGACGGGTCCTCGATATGGGCTGCACGATCGGTCACAACACCGGGGCGTGGAAGGACGTCTATCCGGAGGCCGAGGTGCACGGCATTGACGTGGCCGCGCCCTGCCTGCGCTATGGACACGCGCGGGCCGAGGCTCAGGGCCGCGCGATCCACTTCCATCAGATGAATGCCGAGAGCGTCGACTTTCCGGATGCGAGCTTCGACCTCGTGTTCTCGTCGATGTTCCTACACGAGGTGCCGCGCAAGGGCATCGAGAAGGTGTTCCGCGAGGCGCATCGCCTGTTGCGACCTGGCGGACTTATGCTGCACATGGAACTGCCGCCGAATTCGCAGCTTTCCCCTTACGAAGCCTTCTATCTGGACTGGGACAGCTATTACAACAACGAGCCGTACTACAAGCCTTTCCGCGACCTGCGGCCCGAGGTGCTCTGCCGACAGGCGGGTTTCGATCCGCGCAAGTACGTGCAGTTCGTCGTGCCGTCGATCGGCGGGTACGGCGAGCAGGCGGTCCGTGACGCCGTCGAACAGCAGGCCGAGGTCGACAGCGACAAGACCGGGCGGCTCGCCGAGGGCATACGCTGGTACTGCTTCGGCGCGTGGAAGTGAGAAGCCGCGATGGCTGATGAAGCCGAAGAGCGTCGCCCCCTGCGTCGCACGATCCGCGGCGGCCGTCCTTTCTTCTTCCACGATCCGGCCATCGACAAGGTCCTGAGCATGACGATCACGCTCGCCAGCGAGGTGTGGGCACTGCGCGAGCGTCTGAGCGCGATGGAAGCCGTACAGGTCCGCCAGGGCGCACTCTCGCCCGGCGAGATTGACGACTACGAGTTCACCACGGAGCAGGAGGAGCGCCTCGGCGCCGAGCGCCGCGAGTTCATCGCCAACCTGTTCCGCGTGCTGCAGGAGCAAGTGGAGGCCGCGGCCGAGAAGTCGGCGGCGGCGCGCGCGCACGTCGCGGGCAAGCCGGCGGTGTTCGGGGCCCGGATCAGTCGCCTGTCCGCGCGGGGCAAGACCCAGATCGGGGCCAAGACCAAGCCCACAACCAAGTCCAAGACCAAGCCCAAGACCAAGCCGAAGCGGAGCGCGGCTCGCCGCCGGCGCTGAGTCTCGAGGAGGGAGCATGGCCTGGATTCCGCTGTTGGTCGTCATTGCGCTGATCGTCTATGTCGTCAGCGTCTACAACCGGCTGGTCGCCGGCCGCAACGCCTTCCGCAACGCATTCGCGCAGATCGACGTGCAACTGACCAGGCGGTACGAGCTGATCCCGAACCTCGTCGAGGTGGCGAAGGGCTATCTCAAGCACGAGCGCGAGACACTCGAGGCCGTGATCCGCGCGCGTAATGCCGCGCTGTCTGATCTGCGGGCGGCCGCGACCGACCCCGGCAGCGGCGCAGCGCTCCGTCAGCTGGCCGGCACCGAGGCCGAACTCGGCGGCGCGCTTGGCCGACTGCTTGCGATCGCCGAAGCCTACCCGGATCTCAAGGCCAACCAGACCATGATGCAGCTGTCCGAGGAGCTGACTTCGACCGAGAACAAGGTGGCCTTCGCTCGCCAGGCCTTCAACGACGCGGTGCTGACCTACAACAACCTTCGGGAGCAGTTCCCCGGCAATCTGGTGTCCGGAACGTTCGGTTTCCAGCCTGCCCAAGAGCTTGAGATCGTCAAGCCTGAGGCCCGCGAGGCGCCCAAGGTCAGCTTCGGCTGAGGATCCGCGGCGGGCGCATGGATTTCTACGCGCGTCAGGCTGCCGCGCGCCGCGCATCGCGATTCTGGCTCGGCGCCTTCGTCGCAACCGTCGCGCTCGTCGTCGTGACGCTCACGTGGATTGTGCTGCTGTTCGCGCCGGCGGCGGCCGGCGCGGCGCCCGCGCCGGATTTGGGGCTCGTCGCGCAGATCGAAGAGTCGCCACGGGTCGCATTGCAGGTGGCACTGATCTGGCTGTTCGTGATCGTCGCGGCGAGCGCCTGGCGCGCGCTCGATTTCCGTGACGGCGGCGGCGCGGCTGCCATTGCGCTCGGCGGCACGCGCGTCGACCGCGACACGCGCGATCCGCGCCTGCGGCGGCTGCACAACATCGTCGAGGAGATGTCGATCGCTTCGGGTGTGACTATGCCCGAGGTCTACGTGCTCGAGCGTGAGTCGGGCATCAACGCCTTCGCCGCGGGGCGTAATCCTGCCGATGCGGCGGTGGCGGTCACGCGCGGCGCCGTCGAGCGACTCAATCGCGAGCAACTGCAGGGCGTCATCGCGCATGAATTCAGCCACATTCTCAATGGCGACATGCGCCTCAACGTGCGCATGATCGGCTGGCTGTTCGGGCTGACCTTTATCGCGCTGGCCGGGCGTTTCATGCTGCGGCCCGGCACAGATGGCCGGGGACGCGATCGGGGGTCCGTTGCGGGCTGGCTCTACCTCGTCGCGCTGGCCATGCTCGTGATCGGCTGGCTCGGCGCGCTCGCGGGCCGGATCCTGCAGGCGGCGTTGTGTCGCCGGCGGGAGCATCTCGCCGACGCCTCGGCGGTGCAGTTCACGCGCAATCCCGAAGGGCTGAAGGGCGCTCTGCTCAAGATCGCCGGCGTCGATCGTCACGGGAGACTCGCGGCCACGCGCGCGCCGGAAGTCGCGCACATGCTGTTCGCGGCCGGGGTCGAGCGGCTGTTAGCGACGCATCCGCCGCTCGCCGAGCGGATCCGCGCGCTCGATCCACGCTTCGACACGTCGGCGCTCGAGCGTCTCGGCCGACAGGCCATCGCCGACACGACGCCGGACAGTGATCTCGAGCTGCTGACGTCGCGGCTACAGGAGGAACGCATCGCCGTCGAGCCCGCTGCGGTCGCCGCCGCGGTGGGCCGCATCGAGCCTCGCGAACTCGCCGAAGCGGCGGGAATCCGACTCGCGCTGCCGGCGTGGCTGCACGAGTTTGCCGAATCGACGGGTCTCGCACGCACGCTCATGCTCGAGCTACTGTTGTCGCGCGACGAGACGGTCCGTGCGCAGCAGCGCGCGCTGCTGCCGGTCGCGGACTCGGGCGATGCCGGACGGCTCGCCGCGACTCTCGATCCGCACCTGCGGTTGCCGGCACTGCTGCAGTTGTTCCCGGCGCTGCGCACCCTGCCGCGCGAGGATCGGCTCGCGCTGCTGCGCCTGTGCCGCGAACTGGCCCGTGTCGACGCGCGCATCGACGTCTACGAGTTCTGCCTGCTGAAACTGCTCGCCGACTCGCTGCGCGACGAGCTCGAGGGTGGCGCGCCGCACGGCAGCGAGTCGCTCGCGAGCCTCGCCGACGAGCTCGGCACGCTGTTCGCCGTGGTGGCGACGCAGGGCGCCGCGACTGCACTCGAGGCCCGCCGCGCCTACGAGGCAGGCATCTCGCGCGTGCTGCCGCGCCACCGGCCGCCGCTGCGCGCCGTGACCGACTGGCCGCCCCTGCTCGACGCGGCCTGCGACCGGCTCGCGAAACTGCACCCCTACGCGAAGCGCGTCGTGGTCGAGGGCCTCGTCGCGACGATTTCGCACGATGGCTACATGACCGTCACCGAGGTCGACCTGCTGCGCACTCTCTGCGCGATTCTGCAGCTACCGCTGCCGCCGCTGCTCGGCGCGGCCGATCAGGCCGCAGCCCGCAGCGCCTGATCCAGGTCCTCCTTGAGATCCTCGACGTGCTCGATACCGATGGACAGGCGCACCATGTCCTCGGAGACGCCCGCCTTCTCAAGCTCCTCTGGCGAGAGCTGGCGGTGGGTCGTCGAGGCCGGATGGGTCGCGAGCGATCGCGCATCGCCGATGTTGACGAGCCGTATCACGAGCTTGAGCGCGTCGAGGAAGCGCTCGCCAGCCGCGCGGCCACCCTTGACACCGAAGGTCAGGATGCCCGAGGCGCGTCCGACCATGTACTTGCGGACGAGCGCATGCGACGGGTGGTCCGACAGCCCGGCGTAGTTGACCCAGCCGACCTGCGGGTGCTCGCGCAGGTATTCCGCGATCACCTGTGTATTGCTGCAGATCCGATCCATGCGCACGGCGAGCGTCTCGATGCCCTGCAGGATCAGGAAGGAATTGAACGGCGAGATCGCCGCGCCCATGTTGCGCAGCGGCACGACGCGCGCGCGGCCGATGTAGGCCGCCGGCCCGAGCGCCTCCGTGTAGACGACGCCGTGGTACGAGACGTCGGGTTCGTTGAGACGCGGGAAACGCTGCTTGTGCTCGGCCCACGGGAACCTGCCGGAGTCGACGATCACGCCGCCGATGCTGTTGCCGTGGCCGCCGAGGTACTTGGTCAGCGAGTGCACGACGATGTCGGCGCCGAAATCGAAGGGGCGGCACAGATACGGCGTCGGCACGGTGTTGTCGACGATCAGCGGCACGCCGTGACGGTGCGCGATCTCGGCCAGCGCGCCGAAGTCGGTGACGTTGCCGAGCGGATTGCCGATCGACTCGCAGAACACCGCCTTGGTCCGCCCGTCGATCAGCTTCTCGAATTCCTCCGGGCGCCGGTAGTCGGCGAAGCGCACCTCGATGCCGAACTGCGGCAGCGTATGCGCGAACAGGTTGTAGGTGCCGCCGTAGAGCGCGCTCGAGGTGACGATGTTGTCGCCGTTCTCGGCAATGGTCATGATCGCGTAGGTAACGGCCGCGCTGCCCGAGGCGAGCCCCAGCGCGCCGACGCCGCCCTCGAGCTCGGCGAGCCGCTTCTCGAGCACGTCGGTCGTCGGATTCATGATCCGCGTGTAAATGTTGCCCTGCACCTTGAGATCGAACAGGTCGGCGCCGTGCTGCACGCTGTCGAACGCGTAGGACGTGGTCTGGTAGATCGGGACCGCAACGGCCTTGGTGGTCGGGTCAGGCGAATAGCCGCCGTGGACGGCGATGGTTTCAGGGCGCATGCAATGACTCCGGCAGATGACTACGGTTCGCTGAGATAGCGGCGCAGAGTAGCGTCGAAGCGCGGGATGTCGACGAGGAAGGCGTCGTGCCCCTCCCGCGAGGGCATGCTGACCAGCGTGGTCGGCACCCGCGCGGCGATCAGCGCCGCGGCGATGCGTTCCTGTTCCTGGAGCTGGAACAGCATGTCGGACTGCACGCCGATCACGAGGGCACTGTCGAGGCGCGCGCGCGCGAACACCTCGGCCGGCGGCGCATGGGCCGAGAGGTCGAAGCGGTCCATGGCGCGCGAGAGGTACAGATAGCAGTTGGCATCGAAGCTCCGCACGAAGCGCTCGGCCTGGGCCTCGAGGTAGCCCTCGATCGCGAACTCCGGCGCGAAGCGACTGGCGCGATGGGCTTCACCGCCGAGCGGTGTGCGACCGAAGCGCTCGTTCCACTCCAGCGACGATCGGTAGGTGATCGTGCCGATCTTGCGCGCCAGGCGCATGCCGTCACGCGGCGGTCGATCCGGGGCGTACTGGCCGCCACGCCACTGCGGGTCGCGCATGATCGCCTCGCGCTGCACCGAGCGCAGCGCAATCGCGACCGGCGAGGCCGCGTCGGTGCCGGAAATGCTGACGAGCCGGCGCGCGACGCCCGGGAACTGCGCCACGAAAGCCAACACGACCATGCCGCCGAGCGAAGGGCCGATCACCGCCTCGAGCCGGTCGATACCGAGGCTGCGAGCGGTCTCGTAGCCGGCGGACGCGATGTCTTCGATCGACAGCTCCGGGAAGTCGAGCCGGTACGGGTGGCCGGTCGCAGGATTGATCGACAGCGGGCTCGTCGAACCGAAGGGACTGCCGAGCGTGTTCACGCAGATCACGAACCAGCGCTCGGTATCGATGGCCTTGCCGGGACCCAGCATCGGTTCCCACCAGCCCGGGCTGGGATCCTCGGTCGAGGAGGCGGCGTGCGCCGATGGTGAGAGGCCCGTGAACAGCAGGATCGCGTTGCCGCGGTCACGGTTGAGCCGCCCCCAGGTCTCGTAGGCGATCACCGCGTCTTCGAGCACCCCGCCTGCGCGAAGCGGAAACGGCGAGGGCAGCGCGGCGAAGCGGCGTGCTCCGCCTACGAAAGGCAGGTCGGGGGACGGAAGGCGAGGCGTACCGTTTCCGCCCGACGTCGCGAGGCGGCGCGCAGTCATGGCTCGGGGTCGCTGCCCTCGGGGATGTCCGCGAACAGCGCGGTGGAAAGGTAGCGCTCGCCCGTGTCGGGCAGCATCGCGAGGATGACCGAGCCCGCTGGCGCCTCGCGGGCGACCTGCAGGGCGGCCGCGAACGTGCCACCGCAGGAGATGCCGCAGAAGATGCCCTCACTGCGCGCGAGGGCCCGCGCCGTATCGATCGCCTGCGCATCGCTCACCGGTACGATCCGGTCAGGCACGGTGCGATCGAGCACCGAGGGCACGAAGTCGGGTGTCCAGCCCTGGATCTTGTGCGGCGTGAACGGCTTGCCCGACAGCAGCGCCGCGCCTTCAGGTTCGGTTGCGACGATCCGCACCTCGGGCCGGGCGAGCTTGATCATCTGGCCGGCGCCCGTCAGCGTGCCTCCGGTACCCCAGCCGCTGACGAAATAGTCGAGCCGGCGGCCGGCGAAGTCGCTGAGGATCTCCGGGCCAGTGGTGCTGCGGTGGTAGGCAGGATTGGCCTCATTGTCGAACTGGCGCGCGAGGAACCAGCCGTTCTTTTCGGCGAGCTCGGCGGCTTTCCGGACCATGCCGGTGCCGCGTTCGGCGGCCGGTGTCAGGATCACCCTTGCGCCGAGCGCACGCATGATCTTGCGCCGCTCGACCGAGAAGGTCTCGACCATCACGGCGACGAACGGGTAGCCCTTGGCGGCACAGACCATCGCGAGCGCGATGCCGGTGTTGCCCGAGGTGGCCTCGACGACTGTCTGCCCCGGCTTCAGCAGGCCGCGCCGCTCCGCATCCTCGATGATCGCGATCGCGAGCCGGTCCTTCACCGAGGCCATCGGGTTGAAGAACTCGCACTTGACGTACATCGTGACGTGGCCGGGCGCGAGGCGGTTGATGCGGACGATGGGCGTGCGGCCGATCGTGCCGAGGATGCTGTCGTAGATCATGCCGGGAACTCTACGCTGCCGCCGCTGCCGGGCTCGTGGCGATCCGGCATGGACTGATAACGGTTGGTTATGATTCGGCGCAGCATGCAGCGCGAGACGCGCCCATCGGCGCCCCTGGCGCCCGCCCCCTCAGTTCGACGCCCCGAGGGCGACCGGCTGCAGAAACTGCTGGCCGCCGCCGGACACGGCTCGCGGCGCGGCATCGAGCAGTGGATCCGCGAGGGGCGCATACGCATAGACGGCCGCGTCGCGACGCTCGGCGAGCGCGTGACGGGCCGCGAGGACATCCGGCTCGACGGTCGGGCGCTGGTCATCGCGGCACCGGCGGCCGGCGAACATCTCCTCTATCACAAGCCGGTCGGCGAGATTACCACCCGCAGAGATCCGCAAGGGCGACCGACCGTCTTCGACCCGCTGCCGACACCGTCGCTGGGGCGGTGGATCGTCGTCGGACGCCTCGACGTGAACACCTCGGGCCTGTTGCTGTTCACGACCGACGGCGCGCTCGCGCACGCGCTGATGCACCCTTCGGCCGGGGTCGAGCGCGAGTATCTCGTGAGGCTGCGCGGCCGGCCGACGGCGCAGACTCTCGCGCAACTTTGCCGCGGCGTAGAACTCGAGGACGGACCGGCACATTTCGACAGCGTCCGCGCCATCGAGGGCCGAGACGGAGTCGGGCATGGCTGGTATCGCGTGACGTTGCGCGAGGGGCGCAACCGCGAGGTGCGTCGGCTCTGGCGCGCGGTCGGCTGCGAGGTCAGCCGCCTGGTGAGGCTACGCTACGGCCCGATCGACTTGCCGCGCGACCTGCGGCCTGGCCAGTGGCGCTGGCTCGATCGCGCTCAGGTCGCAGCGCTGCGGGCGAGCGCCCGCTGCCGTTGAACCGCGCCGCCGCTGCTCGAGCCGGCTGCGCGCGGCGCGCCACGCGCCCGCTGCGGCGCCGCCGACGTGCACGGCGGTAACCAGACGAGATCCTGCACCGGTGAAGCGTAGACGGGTTGCCAGCGCTGCATCGCAAAGTCCTGCAGCGCCGCCCGCGTGTACTCGAAGGCCAGAGCGTTCCACGGCAGATCGCGCTTGTGCCACAGCGCTGCCTCGGTCGTCTCCTCTCCCACGGAGTAGCGACCCTCGCGCAGGGTGCCGCGGAAGATCGCGACGACCTCATTGAACTTCGGCAGGTTGTAGACGCGGTAGAGGGCGAGATCGTCGACGATCGCCCGTGCTTCCTCGAGCGTCTCGCGGGCCGCAGCCACCTGCAGCGGCTCGCCGGCCTCGACATAGCCGCCGGGCAGCGTCCACAGGCCGGCGCCCGGCTCGATCGCCCGCCGGCACAGCAGCACCTGGCCGTGCCACTCGGCGAGGCAGACGGCAACCGGCCGCGGACTGCGATAGTGCGTGGCGCCACAGCGTCCACACCGGTAGCGCAGGACGTGCCCGTGGGTGTCGACGGTACCGTGCAGGTCGAGCGAACCGCAGTCACTGCAGAACTTCATGTGTCCCCCCCAGGTGCCGTGTGGCGTGTGGACCCGGCGTCGTTGCGGCCGCCGCGGGCCGCGAGCATGTGCAGCTGCATCTGGGCGGCCGCGAGCTCAGGATCGCGCAGCTCGAAGGCGCGGACGAGTTCGCGATGGTGCCAGGCGCTGCGTTCGAGGTGCTCGGAGATCGTGTCACGGTAGCGCTGCAGCAGCAGCAGCTGTATCTGCAGAACGGGCCGCAGCGCCGCCTCAAGGTGACGCGCCGCGGCGGCCTCGAGAATCGTCTGGTGGAAGGCGTCGTTGAGGTCGGCGAAACGCGCCACGGCAGCTTCGTCACGCGCGCCGAGCAGCGCATGCATCCCGCCATCGAGCTCGCGCAGGCGGTCCAGCTGCGCCGCCGTCAGTCGCGTCGCCGCACGCTGTGCCGCATAGCTCTCGAGCCGGGCGCGGATCTCGAACAACTCCTCGACCTCGCTGGCGGCGAAGTCGCGGACCTGTGCGCGCCGTCGGCCCTCGGTCCGAACCAGACCTTCGGCGGCGAGTCGGCGGATCGCCTCGCGCACCGGAGTGCGGCTGACGCCGAGTGCTTCGGCGAGATCGGATTCGACGAGAAAGGCGCCCGGGCGCAGCTCGCCGCGCTGGATGCGCTCGAGCAGCGTCGCGTACGTTCTCTGGGTCGCCACGCTCATTCAGTATACCAAAAAGCCAAATTCTCGCCAAAAGGCCATTGAATAATGCTTTCCTGTATACCAAAATGCAAGCCGGGAGGGCGCTATGACGGCTTTCGTCGAACATCAGATCCGTATCGCCGGGAGTCCGGTGCATTACCGGGAGGCCGGTTCGGGGCCGACTGTCCTGTTCCTGCACGGCGCGGGCGGCGCCGAGTCGGCGCTGCCATGGCTGGCTTCGCTCGCGTCGGGCGGATTGCGCGTCGTCGCGCCCGATCACCCGGGATTCGGGCGCAGCCCCGAACCTGCCTGGCTCGACAACATCCACGACGTGGCCTACGCCTATCTCGACTTCGTCGAAGCGCTCGATCTGCGTGGAGTGCATCTGGTCGGCAGTTCGCTCGGCGGCTGGATCGCGCTCGAGCTGGCCGTGCGGGATGCGAGCCGGCTCGCCTCGTTGACCGTGATCGGCGCCGCGGGCGTCCGTCCGGGGGAGATCGCGACGGGCGACCTGTTCATGTGGAGCCCGGAGGATCGGGTCCGTCGCCTGGTCGCGGATCCAGCGCTCGCCGAGAAGATCCTGTCGCTGCCGCAGACTCCCGAGCAGCAGGATGTGCAGCTGCGCAACTTCTTCACGACCGCGAAGCTGGCGTGGGAGCCGCGCTTCTTCGATCCGCACCTCGAGAAGTGGTTGCACCGCCTGCGGCTGCCGACGCACGTGATCTGGGGCGACAGCGACCGTCTGTTCCCGCCCGAGTACGGCCGGCGGCTCGCGAGCCTGATCCCCGGTGCGCGCTTCTCGCTGATCGAACGCTGCGGTCACCTCCCGCAGGTGGAGCAGCCCCAGGCACTCACCGCCCTCGTCCGGCAGCTGGCCCGCGCCGCCTGAGGTCTACGTCATGCAATTCACGCTGTTCCACCTGATGCCCTATGCCGACCTCGACCTCGAAGGCGCGGCGAAGTATCCGACGGCATGGGTCGTCACGCCGAACAGCTTCTACGACCCTCGGGCCGGTGCGCGCCTCTACAACCGCTACCTCGACGAGCTCGAACTCGGCGAGCGCCTCGGTTTCGACGGCATCGCCGTCAACGAACACCATCAGACGGCCTATGGGATGATGCCTTCGCCGATCGTGATGGCGGCGGCGCTCGCACGGCGCACGACGACCGCGAAGATCGCGATCCTCGGCAGCGCGATCCCGCTGCGCGACCATCCGCTGACGCTCGCCGAAGAGCACGCGATGATCGACAACATCACCGAGGGCAGGCTGATCACGGGCTTCGTGCGCGGCATCGGCGCGGAGTACCACGCCTGGGGCACGAATCCGGTGTTCTCGCACGAGCGGTTTCACGAGGCGCATGACCTGATCATCGCGGCCTGGACTCGCACCGGGCCGTTCCGCTGGTCGCGAAAACACTATCATTTCGAGTACGTGAACCTCTGGCCGCGCCCGTACCAGCAGCCGCATCCGCCGATCTGGGTGCCCTCGCAGGGCAGCAGCGAGACGATCGAGTGGGCGGCGCACCCCGACCGCCGGTACACCTACCTGCAGACCTTCAGCCCCATCAAGGCCGTCCGCAGGTACCTCGAGCAGTATCGGGAGACCGCGGCCCGCCACGGCTATACGGCCGCCGACGACAAGCTCGGCTGGGCCGTGCCGATCTACGTGGCCGAGACCGACGAGATCGCCCGCCGCGAGGCCAAGTGGCACTTCGAGAATTTCCGCAACCGTTTCCTGAAGATGCCGATCGAGATGCTGCTGCCGCCCGGCTACTCGTCGATCGAGTCGATGCGCGGCATCGCGAAGGCGAAGCAACAGATCACCGGTGACATCACCCTCGAGCTCGCCGTCGAGATGGGCATGTTCTTCTGCGGCTCGGCGGCGACCGTGCGCGAACAGCTCGCCGCCGCGTGGCGGGACATGCGCGTCGGCCACCTGCTCAGCATGCTGCAGTTCGGTACACTGCCGGCCGACCTGACGGAGAAGAACATGCGTCTCTTTGCCAGTGAAGTCATGCCGGCGCTGCGAGCGCTGACGGCCGGGCAAACGCCGCGCTCGCTGCGCGGCGCCGCGGCCTGACTCGAGCCTGGGCGGCTTCGGGTGGCGCGGCGGCTCGATCCGGCCCGGGCGCCCGGCGCACGCTGGCGCCGCCTGCGAGGGCTGATCTGGGGCACTCTCTGGGCCGCGGCCTGGCGCGGCGCCGGCGACCGTGGCCCGCGACCCGAGTTCCAGACGCTGATACGCGGCGGCACCGTCTACGACGGCACGGGCGCTTCGCCGCGGATCGCGGACCTGGGCCTCGCGGGCGGGCGCATCGTCGCGATCGGCGATCTCGCGGGAGCGCGCGCGCGCGATGAGATCGATGCGCGCGGACTCGCGGTCGCGCCGGGCTTCATCAACATGCTCTCCTGGGCCACCGAGTCGCTGCTGGTCGATCCGCGCGCCGAGAGCGACCTGCGTCAGGGCGTCACGCTCGAGATATTTGGCGAGGGCGTCTCCATGGGGCCGCTGACCGCGGCGATGCGGCGCGCGCTCGAGGCGCGGCAGACCGATTATCGCTTTCACGTCGACTGGACCACGCTCGGCGAATACCTCGAATCGCTCGAGAGGCGCGGCATCGCGACCAACGTCGCCTCGTTCGTGGGCGCCACGACGCTGCGCGTGCACGAGATCGGTTATGAGCATCGGCCGGCGCGGCCCGTGGAGCTGCAGCGCATGTGCGAGCTCGTGCGCGCGGCGATGCGTGAGGGCGCGCTCGGTGTCGGCTCGGCGCTGATCTACGCGCCGGCCGCCAGCGCGGGCACCGAGGAGCTCACGGCACTGGCGCTCGCGGCGGCCGAGTACGGTGGCAGTTACATCTCGCACCTGCGCAGTGAATCGAACAGCCTGCTCGAGTCGATCGACGAGGTGATCGCGATCGCGCGGGCGACGGGTCGGCACGCCGAGATCTACCACTTCAAGGCGGCAGGCGAGGCGAACTGGCCGGACGCCGAGCACGCGATCGCGCGCATCGAGGCCGCGCGCGCCGAGGGCGTCGACGTCAGCGCGAACATGTATCCGTACACGGCGGCGGCCTCGGGTCTGGACGCCTGCATGCCGCCCTGGGTCCAGGAAGGCGGTCACGCGGCGTGGGTGCAGCGGCTGCGCGAACCGAGGGTGCGCGAGCGCGTGCTGCGCGAGATGCGAGCCGCTTACTGCGGATGGGAGAATCTCTATGCCGCCGCGGGCTCGCCGGAGCGTGTCCGGCTGCTCGGCTTCCGCAATTCCGAGCTGCGCCCGCTGGCGGGCCGAACGCTGGCCGAAGTCGCGGCGGCCCGCGGCGGCTCGCCCGAGGAAACGCTGATCGACCTCGTGATCGAGGACGACAGCCGTGTGACCGCTGCGTTCATCCTGATGTCCGAGCAGAACGTCCGGCGCCAGCTCGCCCTGCCGTGGATGGGAATCTGCTCTGACGAGGAAGCGCTGGCGCCGCGCGAGCCGTTTCTCGCGCATCGACCGCATCCGCGCGCCTACGGCAGCTTCGCGCGCTTTCTCGGGCACTACGTCAGGGATGAAGGACTGGTGCCCCTCGCGACGGCCATACACCGGCTCACGGGAATGCCCGCGGCGCAGCTCGGTCTGCGCGGTCGGGGCCGACTGGCGCCCGGCTACTTTGCCGACGTCGTCGTCTTCGATGCCGCGCGCATCGCCGATCATGCGACCTACGACGAGCCGCAGCGCTTCGCGACCGGTGTGGAGCACGTGCTCGTCAACGGGGTGCCCGTGCTGCGCGACGGCCGTGTCACGGGAGCACGGCCGGGACGCGTCGTGCGTGGACCCGGCTGGGCGAGCCGCGACACGCATGGCGCCGCACTCGACCTGCCTCGCGCCGCCGGTTGACGCCGGCTGCCGCCGTCAGAACTTGTCGGGTCGGAGCACCTCGACGTCGTGGGCGAACAGCACCATCGCATAGTGCTGGTAGTACTTGTCGCGCAGCCTCTGCATCAGGCGCTCGGCCAGCGCGGCTTCGCAGATCACCTCGACGCGGATGTTGCCGGTGTGTCCCCAGCTCGAGGAGCGGGTGCCGTGGTCACCGCGGCCGCGCGCGTCGGTGATCGTGTAGCCGCGGACGCCTAGCGCCTCGAGCTCGCGCGTCAGTTCCCTCTCCAGCGCGGTTTCCGTGATCACGGTGACGAGCTTGCGGGTGTGGTGCGTATCAGCCATAGACGTACTCGACGGCACGCTGGTAGAGCGGGATGCCGACCAGGATGTTGAACGGGAAGGTCACGGCGAGCGCCGCGGTCAGCGACAGTGCCGGATTGGCTTCCGGCACGGCGGAGCGGATCGCGGCCGGTGCGGCGATGTAGGAGGCGCTGGCCGCCAGCGTGGCGAGCAGGATGGCACCGCCCGGCGACAGGTCCATCAGGCGCGCGAAGCCGATGCCGATGCCAGCGAACAGCACAGGCGCGAGCAGCGCGAACCCCGCGATGAACAGTCCGTGGCGGCGGAATCCGCCAAGATGATCGCTGGCGATCAGGCCCATCTCGAGCAGGAAGATCGCGAGGATGCCCTTGAACAGGTCGAAGAACAGCGGTTTGACTGGCGTGAGGCCGTCCGCGCCCGCCAGCGCGCCGATCAAAAGTCCGCCGAGCAGGAGCATGACGCTGCGGCCCAGCAGTACCTCGCGCAGCACTTCGCCCCATGGCGTCGCGGCGCTGAGCCCGCGCGCCAGCAGGATGCCGACGATAATCGCGGGCACCTCGAGCAGCACGAGAAACAGCGGCATCTGCGGCTCGTAGGGAATCGCCGCCACGCCGAGGAAGGCGACGCCCACCGCGAATGTGCCGACACTGACCGAGCCGTAGTGGGCAGCGACGGCCGCCGCGTCGATGCGACCGACGCCGCCGAGGACGCGAAGCGCGCCATAGGCCAGGAGGGTCAGCAGGCAGCCCATCAGCACGACCAGCAGCATGTCGGCCGCGACGTCGCCGACCGGCTGCTTGGCGAGCTCGATGCCGCCCTTCATGCCGATCGACAGCAGCAGCAGCGTGCTGACGAACTCGTAGATCGGCTGCGGCAGGCGCATGTCCGCCTTCATCACCCCGGCCGCGAGCCCGAGCACGAAGAAGAGGACGATTGGATCGAGCTGTCCGGGCATTACTAAATTTATATACAGTTCGGCAGAAGACGGGACCGGTCAGGCGCGGGCGCACCCGGCCGAACCGCTAGCAAAGGCCGCGCCAGCGCCATTGACACCCCCCGGTCGCGAAATCACAATACGCGGCTCATTTTTCGCGGAGGGGTACCCAAGCGGCCAACGGGAGCAGACTGTAAATCTGCCGGCTTACGCCTTCGTAGGTTCGAATCCTACCCCCTCCACCAGTCGAAGCGACAGCTTCTCCGGGGTGGCGGCGGCAAGGCGTAGCGGCGGGAAGCGGGACGGGCGACTCGCTCGCGGGCGACACAAGCGGGTGTAGTTCAATGGTAGAACCTCAGCCTTCCAAGCTGATGACGTGGGTTCGATTCCCACTACCCGCTCCACGTCCTGCTCGGATTGCATCGGCTCACGTAGCTCAGTTGGTAGAGCACGTCCTTGGTAAGGACGAGGTCACCGGTTCAATCCCGGTCGTGAGCTCCAGCCTCCGCGAAGGGGCCAGCTGGCCGACGGGTCGGGAAAGGTTCTTGTAAACAAGGGATGCGCGCTCCCGCAGCGCGTGGTTCTGAACAGGAGTGAGGGCGCGCAGCCCGGAGAAGATCATGTCGAAGGAAAAGTTCGAGCGTACGAAGCCGCACGTGAACGTGGGGACGATTGGGCATGTGGATCATGGGAAGACGACGCTGACGGCTGCGCTGACGAAGGTGATGGCGGAGA
>JBBILX010000009.1:0-150588 GCA_037444685.1 Gammaproteobacteria bacterium | reverse complement strand
GGCGACCTGCGCGGCCGCCCGCGCCGGCGCGGGCGCCGCAAGCTCGCCCTCGCCCGCGAGCGCCGCCTGCACGCGCGCCGCAAAGCTGGCTCCACCGAGCAACGCCGCGCGCGTGCCGTCACGTACTCCACAGAGCGGATCGCCGCGCAGGGCGGCCCCGATCAGGGCGTAGCGCGCCCACTGGCGCTGCAGACCCGGATCGTTCGCGAGGCGCCGTGCCAGCAATTCACATTCGGCGGGTGGCAGCGCGTCGTCGAACATCGCCGACAGTTGGCTGACCAGACTGCCGGCAGGCTCGCTGCCCGCGGGCGATTTCGATCGGCCTTGACTCATCCGAGCTCCTCCGAGCGGCCGAGGCCGCCCTCGAATACATTCTTGAGGCGCGCATCGATCGCCTCGCGCGCACGAAAGATCCGCGAGCGCACCGTGCCGACGGGGCACTCCATGGCAGCCGCGATCTCCTCGTATGACAACCCTTCGATTTCGCGCAGCACGATCGCCGTGCGCAGATCCTCGGGCAGCGCCTCGATCGCGGCATCGACGGTCGCGCGGATCTCCTCGGTCATGGCCAACGCCTCTGGCGTCGCTCCATCCTTCATGCGACCCTGCAGCTCGTAGATCTCGGCCCGATCCCCGTGATCGAGATCGTATGAGACCGGGCTGCGGTCGCGAGAGGCGACCGCGTTCTTGGCGGTATTGATCGCGATCCGGTACAGCCAGGTGTAGAAGGCGCTGTCACCGCGGAACTGGGGCAGCGCCCGATACGCCTTGATGAAGGTCTCCTGGGCGACATCCTCTGCTTCGGCCTGACTGCGCACGTAGCGCATGACCAGCTTTACCACCTTGTGCTGGTACTTGAGCACCAGCGCGTCGAACGCCCGCCTGTCGCCACGCTGCACGCGACGTACGAGGCTTAGGTCACTGTCCTCGGCGCTCATGGGACCGATCCGCGACGGCTGCACCGCTCGGCCAGGGCCCCGGCACCGGCTGAATAGACCCTGAACCGGCCTGGAAGTTCGCCGGTACCGTCGAGCCGCGCGGTGGCTTTCGTGACGCGAGTCTTCAAGCCCCCCGATGCTAGCAGTTCATGTCCGCCCTGCGGTGAGCCGCCGCGCGAGCAGGCGAGCGCCGCGCCGATCGAGGGCGCCCGGTCGGACCCGCAGCCAGAGAGGGCCGTGCCCGTCCGTGAACTCGAGCAGCCAGCCGAACCACGGCAAGCGCGCCGCGCGCCGCAGTCGTAGGGCGCCACGTTGCGCTGAGCCGACCAGCCACCAGCCCCGTGACTCGTCGTAGACCAGCGTGACGGCGCGCCCGCGACCAGAGCCGGCGGGCACGGCGCGCAGGATCGCCCGCCAGGTTGCCGCCGCGATCGCCCAGCGCAGTGCCGCGGGCAGCATCGTGCACAGCAGCACGAACGTGGCGGCCGCGGCCGCACACAGGGGACGCAGGGGACCGACGCCTGACTCGGCTGCGATCTGCAGAGCGAATCCTTCAGCAATGCAGCATCCGGGCGATGACGGCAGCGGTGACGGGTTCGGGGTGCGGCTCACCGCGCAGCAGATAACCCGCCAGTTCCGGATCCTGCAACGCGAGTAAGCGACGGAACGCGGCGCGTTCCTCGCTCGACGCGGCAGGCCAGTCGCGCTCGAGCCAGCGGCTCGTGAGGACGTCGAGCTCGCGCATGCCGCGTCGGCACTGCCAGCGCAGGCGCGCGAGCGTCTGATCGGAATGATCGTCGAGCATGGGCCCGACGCCTGCCTCAGTGCTGGCGCTCCGCCATCGCCTTCTTGATCTCGGCGATGGCCTTGGCGGGATTGAGGTCCTTCGGACAGGCCTCCGTGCAGTTCATGATGGTGTGGCAGCGGTACAGCTTGAACGGATCCTCGAGCGCATCGAGCCGCTCGCCGCGCGCTTCGTCGCGGCTGTCGATGATCCACCGGTAGGCGGCCAGCAGGGCGGCTGGCCCAAGGTAGCGATCGCCGTTCCACCAGTAGCTCGGGCACGATGTCGAACAGCAGGCACAGAGGATGCAGGCCGACGGACGGTCGATCTTCTCCTGATCCTCTGGCGACTGCAGCCGCTCGCGGTCCGGCGGTGCCGGCGTCCGCGTCTGGAGCCAAGGTTTCACCGCGGCGTACTGCGCGTAGAAGGTGGTCAGATCGGGGACGAGATCCTTGACGACCGGCATGTGCGGAAGCGGGTAGATGCGCACGTCGCCCCTGACGTCCTCGCAGGCCTTGGTGCAGGCGAGCGTATTGACGCCATCGATGTTCATCGCACAGCTGCCGCAGATGCCCTCGCGGCAGGATCGCCGGAAGGTCAGCGTCGAGTCGATCTCGTTCTTGATCTTGATCAGCGCATCGAGAACCATCGGCCCGCAGTTGCCCATGTCGACTTCGTAGGTGTCGATCCGCGGGTTCTCGCCCGAGTCGGGGTCGAAGCGATAGATGCGGAAGGTGCGAACCTTGGCGGCGCCAGGCGCTGCGCGGTGCGTCTTGCCGTTCTTGTTGATGCGCGAGTTGGCGGGAAGCGTGAACTGAGCCATGGAGTTCTGCCCTTGGGTCGATCAGTACGTGCGGGCCTTTGGCGGGATGGGCTCGACGTCGCGAGTCAGCGTATGAAGGTGCACGGGGCGGTAGTCGATCGAAACCCGGCCCCGCTCGTCGACGAACGCCAGCGTGTGCTTGAGCCAGTTGACGTCGTCGCGATCCTTGAAGTCCTCGCGCGCATGGGCGCCGCGACTCTCCTTGCGATTCTCGGCGGAGCGGATCGTCGCCAGCGCCTGGCCGAGCAGGTTGTCGAGCTCGAGCGTCTCGATCAGATCCGTGTTCCAGACCAGTCCGCGGTCGCGGATACCGACGTCGGCAAAGGACTCGAAGGTCCGCTCGAGCTTCGCGCATCCCTCGGCGAGCGAGGCGCCGGTGCGGAACACCGCGGCGTCGGACTGCATGATCTTCTGCATCTCGAGGCGGATGGCGGCAGTCGGACGCTCGCCCTTGGCGTGGCGGAAGCGGTCGAGCCGCAGCACCGCGAGCTCGCCGGCATCCTTCGCGAGCGGCCGCTGCGGCGCGCCCGGCTCGAGGGTCCTGGCCGCATGACGCGCGGCCTCGCGCCCGAAGACCACGAGATCGAGCAGCGAGTTGGAGCCGAGACGGTTCGCGCCGTGCACCGAAACGCAGGCCGCCTCGCCGACCGCCATCAGCCCCGGCACGACGGCCTCCGCGTCCCCACCCCGCTTCGTGATCACCTCCCCGTGTACATTGCAGGGGATGCCGCCCATGTTGTAGTGGACCGTGGGCAGCACGGGGATCGGCTCCTTGGTGACATCGATCCCGGCGAAGATCCTCGCAGTCTCGGCGATGCCGGGCAAGCGCTGCCTGATGACCTCGGGCCCGAGGTGCTCGAGGTGCAGGTGGATGTGGTCCGCCTGCGCCCCGACGCCGCGGCCCTCGCGGATCTCGATGGTCATCGAACGCGAGACCACGTCTCGCGAGGCCAGATCCTTGGCATTCGGCGCATACCGCTCCATGAAGCGTTCGCCCTTCGCATTGGTCAGGTAGCCGCCCTCGCCACGCGCGCCCTCGGTGATCAGGCAGCCCGACCCGTAGATCCCGGTCGGGTGGAACTGCACGAATTCCATGTCCTGCAGCGGCAGACCGGCGCGCAGCGCCATGCCGCCGCCGTCGCCCGTGCAGGTGTGCGCCGAGGTGCAGGAGAAATAGGCTCGACCATAACCGCCGGTCGCGAGGATCACCATCTGCGCTCGAAAGCGGTGCAGAGTCCCCTCCGCCATGTTCAGCGCGACCACGCCACGGCACTCGCCGTTCTCCATGATCAGGTCGATCGCGAAATACTCGATGAAGAACTCCGCTTCGTTCTTGATCGACTGCTGATAGAGCGTGTGCAGCATCGCGTGACCCGTGCGGTCCGCAGCAGCGCAGGTGCGCTGAGCGATCCCCTTTCCATAGTGGGTCGTCATGCCGCCGAACGGGCGCTGGTAGATCCGGCCCTCGGGCGTGCGCGAGAACGGCACACCATAGTGCTCGAGCTCGATGACGGCCGCTGGAGCCTCCTTGCACATGAACTCGATCGCGTCCTGGTCGCCGAGCCAGTCCGAGCCCTTGATGGTGTCGTAGAAGTGGAAGCGCCAGTCGTCCTCCCCCATGTTGCCGAGCGCGGCGGAGATGCCGCCCTGCGCCGCCACGGTGTGACTGCGGGTCGGGAACACCTTGGTCAGACAGGCCGTCGACAGGCCGGCTTCCGCGAGACCGAGTGTCGCGCGCAGGCCGGCACCTCCGGCGCCGACGACGACGACGTCGTAGGTGTGATCGATGAACGAGTAGGCAGTCATGCGAGCGCGAGCTTGACGATGGCGAACACGCAGGCGACCGCGACGATGCCGTGCGCGAACTGCGACGCGAGCAGCGCCGCGATCTTGATTCCCTTGCCGTGCAGGTAATCCTCGATGACGACCTGCACACCCGAGAGCGAGTGATGGCAGAGCACGAGCACCAGCAGCGTGAGCCATACCGGCGTCCAGCCCGCGCCGATCCAGGCGCGTACGACCGCGTGCTCGAACGACGGCAGGCCCGCGAGCGCGAACACGAACCACAGCGTCAGGGGCACGAGCGCGATGGATGTCATGCGCTGCGCCCACCAATGATGCACACCCTGCTTGGCCGACCCGCTGCCGAGCACACGCGCGAGCGGCGTGCGCAACGTGGAGCGGGTCTCGATCGGGCCGCTCATTGCGCACCTCCCTGGGCGGCAGCGGCGGTCGTGAACAGCAGCCAGGCGAGCACCGCGTACAGCACGATCGTCGCGACGATGGCCAGCTTCGCGCTACGACGCGCCTCGTGGCGCTCGAGACCAATGCCCGCGTCCCAGGTCAGATGCCGGATGCCGTTGACGAGGTGATAGACGTAGGCGAACAGCCAGCCAGCCAGCAGCGTCCTGCCGAGCGGCGAGCCGAGTACCGCCGTCACGGTCGCATAGTCCACGGCATCGCCGGCTGCTGCCATCAACCACCAGGTAAGCAGCAGCAGACCTGCGGAGAGCGCCACGCCCGTGATGCGATGCGCGATCGACAGCGCCATCGTGTACATGAAGCGATAGACGGACAGGTGCGGCGACAGTGGTCGTGCGCGCATGCGTATCTCCTCGGCAGGCCCGGCTGGCGTCGAGCCCACGCAACCGTTCGTAAGACCCTCAGAAATCGATGCAGCGACCTTTCTTTTCCCAGTCCCCGAAGCGCGTTGGCTCGGGCCCGGACGGACCGCCGATCTCTGGGACTGGGCAGGCCTCACCGGCCGCCCCCTCGCCGGTGGACGGTGCTGGCTTCGATTCGGCAGAGGACGCGACGGCGAGCGACGCGGGACTGGACGGGGGTGCGTCGGCGCGCCCGCCGACGGGCGATTCGACAGGATTCTGCATCAATGCGCATTCTGCCAGAATTCGATGGCTCGGACCACTTCGTCCGCGCCGAAACCTTGCCTACTCCAATGAGTTCCGTGACCGCTGAATGGTCCGCCCTGCCGCTCGGCGTGCTGGCCGTGCGCGGCAGCGATGCGCGCCGATTCCTGCACGGCCAACTGTCAGCCGACGTGCTGAAACTCGCGCCCGGCGAATTGCGCTGGAGTGGTTGTCACAATCCCCAAGGGCGCGCGCTCGCGCTGCCGAGACTCTGGTGCGACGGTGACGATGTCCATGCGCTGCTGCCGCGCGATCTCGTCGCTGACATCACGCAGCAGTTGCGTCGCTACGTGCTTCGCGCCAGGGTCGCGTTGTCCGACGAGACGGATCGCTGGCAAGTGCAGGGCGTCCTCGCCCCGCCCGCCTCGATAACGCGGCTCGACGCCGATGTCGCGGTGCTGCCGGCCAATCCGGCCGGCACCCGCACGCTCCTGCTGCGGCGCGGATCCGCTCATCGCACTCTCGCTCTCGAGTCCGCCGCCGAGCGCCCCGCCGAGTGGTGGCGACGGCTCGACATCGCCGACGGCCTGCCACAGGTTTACCCGGCGACCAGCGGGCACTTCGTCGCGCAGATGCTCAACCTCGATCTCGTCGACGGTATCGCGTTTGACAAGGGCTGCTACATTGGGCAGGAAGTGATCGCCCGGGCGCACTATCGGGGCCGCGTGAAGCGGCGCATGCAGCGCTTCCGCTCCCGCACCGCGCGTGCTGCCGACTGGCCGCCCGGAGCCACGGGCGTGCTCCCGGACGGGCGGCGCTTCGAGGTCGTCGATAGCGTCGACCTCGACGAGGGTGGCTGCGAGTGGCTCGCGGTCGCGGCGACCGCTGCCGCGTCCGTTGCCGAAGCGGATGCCGTAGGCGAGGCCCCGGACGCCGCAGACGGGTCGCGGCAGCGGCCCTGCGATGATGCGGTACCGCTGCCGCTGCCCTACCCGTTGCCGTGACGTCGCCCGGCCGTCACAGATCGACCAGCGTGACGTCGCGCGCCGCGATGGGCTCTCCGAGGAAACGCGCGCCGACGCGCGCGAAACGCTCGACACCGTCGGTGGCGAGCAGCTCCAGCGTGCCGCGGGCGGCCCGCTCTCGCAGCAGGCCCCGACTGCAAAGCAGCGCCGCGACCTCCGCCGCGGTCGTGGTCGCCGAATCGACGATCGCCGTTGCCGGGCCCACGAAGCGTTCGATGACCGGCCGCAGCGCCGGGAAGTGCGTGCAACCGAGCACGAGCACGTCCGGTCGCGGCCGCGAGGGATCGGCCTCCGGCGGCCGCCCGAACAGCGGCGCGAGGTATGCCCGCACCGCCGCCTCGGCAACCGGTCCTTCGCTCCAACCTTCTTCGGCAAGGGCCACGAACAACTGGCAGGCGAGCGCATGGATCTCGGCATCGGCCCGCCGCCGCAGAATCGCCTGCTGGTAGGCGCCGCCGCGCACCGTCCCCTCGGTCGCAACGACCGCGATGCAGCCATTGCGCGAGGCCGCACAGGCCGCGGCCGCGCCAGGCTCGACCACGCCGACGATCGGCAGCGACTCGAAACGCTGCTGCAGCGCGGGCAAGGCCGCGGCCGTCGCCGTATTGCAGGCGACGACCAACGCCTTGACGCCGCGTTCGACCAGTGCTTCACCCGACTGCAGTGCGTAACGCACCACGGTCTCGCTGCTCTTGGTGCCATAGGGCAGTCGCGCGGTGTCGCCGAGGTAGACGAAGTCTTCGCCCGCAAGCCGCTCACGCAACGCCGCGAGTACCGTCAGGCCGCCCACTCCGGAATCGAAGACCCCGACCGGAGCCTGTGCGGCCGCTCGCGCCGCGCTCAACCCGCCTCCGGTCGCATCTGCGGGAACAGCAGCACGTCGCGAATCGAGCCGCAGTCGGCGAGCAACATCACGAGCCGGTCGACGCCGACGCCCAGTCCCGCCGTCGGCGGCATCCCGTACTCGAGCGCACGGATGTAGTCGGCGTCGTAGAACATGGCCTCCTCGTCGCCGGCCTCCTTGCGGGCGGCCTGGGCACGAAACCGCGCCGCCTGGTCCTCGGCGTCGTTGAGCTCGGAGAAGCCGTTGGCGAGCTCACGACCAGCGACGAAGAACTCGAAACGGTCGGTCAGGAAGGGGTCGGCATCGCAGGCGCGCGACAGAGGCGAGACCTCTGCCGGATACGCATGGACGAAAGTCGGTTCCTGCAGCGTGTGCTCGGCGGTCTTCTCGAACAGCTCCGTGAGCAGCTTGCCGGCCCCGTCGCCCGCCTTCCACGGAATCGCGCGCGCGTCGCAGGCTCCGCGCAGATACTCGACGTCGCGCAAGCGTCGTGGATCGAGATCCGGGTTGCATTCGAGCACGAGGTCGGTGACCGTGACGCGACGGAAGGGCCGCGTGAAGTCGTAGTCGCAGCCCTGGCTCGTGAACTTCGCGCTGCCGACGACCGCCTCGGCAGCGCCCCGCATCATCCGCTCGACGAGATCCATGAGGTCCAGGTAGTCGGCATACGCCCAGTAGAGCTCGAGCATCGTGAACTCCGGGTTGTGCCGGGTCGACAGGCCCTCATTGCGGAAGTTGCGATTGATCTCGTAGACGCGCTCGAACCCGCCGACCACGAGCCGCTTGAGGTACAGCTCGGGCGCGATGCGCAGGTACATGTCTATGTCGAGCGCGTTGTGATGCGTCACGAACGGACGCGCCGCGGCGCCGCCCGGGATCGGCTGCATCATCGGCGTTTCGACCTCCATGAAGCCGAGCGAGTCGAGCATGTCGCGCAGGAAGCGCACGGTCCGCGTGCGCTTGCGGAACACCTCGCGGCTCGCCGGGTTCATGATCAGATCGACATAGCGCTGGCGATAGCGGGCCTCGGTGTCGGCGAGCCCGTGCCACTTGTCCGGCAGCGGCCGCAACGACTTGACGAGCAGGCGCAAACGCTCGACGCGTACGGACAGTTCGCCCGTCCGGGTCCGGAACAGCGCGCCCTCGGCACCGAGGATGTCGCCGATGTCCCAGCCCTTGAAGTGCTCGTAGACCTCGCCGAGCACGTCACGCTGCAGGTAGAGCTGGATCTGTCCGGAACTGTCCTGGATCTTGACGAAGCTCGCCTTGCCCATGACCCGTCGCAGCATCATGCGCCCGGCCACGCGCACGCGGACCGGCGTCGCCTCGAGCGACTCGGAGCTCGCACCGGCGTAGCCCGCGAGCAGTTCGTCGGCGAGCGCATCACGGCGAAAATCGTTCGGGAAAGCCGGTCCCCTGCTGCGCAGGGCCGCGAGCTTGGCGCGCCGCTCCGCGATCAACTTGTTTTCGTCGGACGATGGCGCAGTGTCGGTCATGGCGTCACAGCCCGGCCTTGAGCGCGGCCTCGAGGAAAGGGTCGATGGCGCCGTCGAGCACCGCCGCCGTGTTGCCGATCTCGACGTTGGTGCGCAGGTCCTTGATCCGCGACTGGTCGAGCACGTACGAACGGATCTGATGTCCCCAGCTGACGTCGGACTTGGAGTCCTCAAGCACCTTGGCGGCCGCGTTGCGCTTGTTGACTTCGAGCTCGTAGAGCTTGGCCTTCAGCATCTTCATCGCCTTGTCGCGATTCTTGTGCTGGCTGCGCTCCTGCTGACAGGCGACGACGATGCCGCTCGGCAGGTGACGGATGCGCACCGCCGACTCGGTCTTGTTGACATGCTGGCCACCGGCGCCGCTCGATCGATAGACGTCCATCTCGATATCGGCCGGATTGATCTCGATCTGGATGTCATCGTCGATCTCGGGCGAGACGAATACGGAGGCAAATGACGTATGACGGCGATTGCCGGCGTCGAACGGCGACTTGCGCACGAGCCGGTGCACGCCGGTCTCGGTGCGCAGCCAGCCGTAGGCGTTCTCACCACGGAGGCCAAGGGTCGCACTCTTGATGCCGGCGACCTCGCCGGGGTTCGAGTCGAGCACTTCGCAGTCGAAACCGCGCGCCGCTGCCCACTTGATGTACATCCGCATCAGCATCTGCGCCCAGTCCTGGGCCTCGGTGCCGCCGGCGCCCGCCTGGATATCCATGTAGGCGTTGTGCGAGTCCATCTCGCCGCGGAACATGCGCTTGAGCTCGAGCCCGCGGACCTGCGCCTCGATGGCCGGCAGCCCGGACTCGATCTCGCGCGCGGTGGCCTCGTCATCCTCCGCCTCCGCGAGCTCGAGCAGTTCCTCGGCCTCGGTGACCGCGGTACTCGCGCGATCGACGGCGGCGAGCGTGGACTCGAGTCGCGACCGCTCCTTGCCGAGCTCCTGGGCGCGATCGGGATTCGACCAGACGGCCGCATCCTCGAGCTCGCGCGTCACTTCCTCGAGGCGTTCCTTCTTGCTGTCGTACTCAAAGAAACCCCCTGAGCGCCGCGACGCGCTCACCGAGGTCCTTGAGGGTGCGCTTGACCTGGCCGAGTTCGATCATGGGGCGCGCATGCTAGCAGATCGTGCCGCGCCGATCAGGCCGGCGCGGCCGCCAGCAGGTGGTCGACGAGCAGCTGCAGCCGCCGCTCGCCACCGTACTCGTTGACGTCGAGGCGGTAGACGAGGCGGACGCGCTCCGGGATACGCCCGGCGTCGCGGCCCGGTTCGAGCACGTTGAAGGCGATCGCGTCGAAGCGCCTGCCAGTGCCGGGGATCTCGACCCACATCTTGAGGTGCCGCTCACCGACCTGACGGCTGCGCGCGACGGCGAAGTCGCCGTCGAAAGCCGGCTCCGGGAAGCCCTGCCCCCAAGGTCCACCGGCGCGCAATGCCTCCGCCGTCGTCAGCGAGATCTCCTCCACGGTCAGCGGCCCGTCGGACTCCACCGCGTCCGCGAGCGGCGCCCCCATCGTCACACGCTCGACCTCGGCCTCGAAAGCACGCGCGAACTCGTCGAGCCGTGCGCGCTCGAGGGTCAGACCCGCTGCCATCGCATGCCCGCCAAAGCGCACGAGCAGTCCGGGGTGGCGCACCGCCACCGCGTCGAAGACGTCGCGGACGTGCACTCCGGCCACCGAACGGGCAGAGCCGCGCAGAATGCCGTCGCCGCTGTCGGCGAATGCGACTACCGGCCGACGCAGCCGCTCCTTGATGCGGCCAGCCACCAACCCGACGACCCCTTGATGCCAGGACGGGTCGTAGAGGCAGACGGCCGCTCGCCGACGGCCGCCCACGGCACCAGCGAGTTCGGCCGCGCGCAGGCCGCGCACCGCCGCAATCGCCGTCTCCTGCATCCGGGCCTCGATCGTCCGCCGCTCCTCGTTTAGCTGGTCCAGACGTGCAGCGAGCATCGCGGCCTCGGTCGGCGTCTCGGCGAGAAGGCAACGGATGCCGATGCTCATGTCTTCGAGACGTCCAGCGGCATTGAGACGTGGGCCGACCGCGAAGCCAAGGTCGGCAGCACTGAGCAGCGCGAGGTTGCGGCCGGCGACCTCGAGCAGGGCGCGGATGCCGACGCTGCAGCGGCCGGCGCGGATGCGGCGCAACCCCTGGGCGACCAGGATCCGGTTGTTGAGGTCGAGCGGTACCATGTCGGCCACGGTGCCGAGCGCGACGAGGTCCAGGAAATCGGCCGCAGTCGGCGCTGCCGGCGGCAGCAGCCCGCATTCCGCGAGCAGCCGCTGCAGCGCGGCCGCGACGTAGAAAGCCACCCCTACGCCCGCGAGCGCACGCGAGCCGAAGCGCGCGTTCGCGACGTTCGGGTTCACGATGACCTGTGCCGCAGGCAGGGTCGCCGCGGGAAGGTGGTGGTCGGTGATCAGGACCTCGATGCCTGCCGCGCGCGCCGCGTCGACCCCCGCGAGACTGGAGATGCCATTGTCGACGGTGACGATCAGGCTCGGCGCGCGCCGCGCCGCGAGCGCGACGATCTCCGGCGTGAGCCCGTAGCCGTACTCGAAGCGGTTCGGGACGAGGAAGTCGACGGCCGCGAACCCCCAGGCGCGCAGCGCGCGCACGATCAAGGCCGTGCTCGTCGCGCCGTCGGCGTCGAAGTCACCGACGACGAGCACGCGCCTGCCGCGGTGGGCGAGCAGCAGTTCCGCGGCCTCGGCGACCTGCTCGAGCGAACCGATCGGCAACAGCCGGTCGAGTGACAGGTCCAGCTCGCGCGGGTCCGCGATGCCCCGCGCGCGGTAGGCGCGCGCGAGCACTGGATGCAGTCCCGCCCAAGCTGACGAGTCGCCGCCCGGACCGATCGGGCGCTGCACGATCGTGAGCTCCGAGTCCCACGTCGAGTGACCCGGCGCGACTCGCTCAGACATGCTTCACCGCTGCCAGCTCCGCGACCGACCTCTCGGGCTGCCACCAGCGCCAGCGCGCCGTGCGATCGAGCTGCCAGCAGCGTCGCCCGTGATGCAGCGAAACGCTCGCGAGCGCGCCGCGCGCGAGAGCGCGGCGGGCCGGCGCCAGCCAGCGGCGCTCCAGCTCGTCGATGCCGCGCTCACCGCGCCATAGAACCGCGACGCCGGCCGCCTCGCCGTCCGCCGCCAGCAAGGCAGCAAAGTCCTCGGCCGCGCTGAGCACGCAATCGTCACGCAGCGCGGGCAGCGCCGTGAGCCACGGATCGTCACCGATCAGTCGCCAGGCGGCCGCGCGGTGCGGGCGCGCGGAGCGCAACCGGGTCGCAACCCCGGCGGCATCGACGCCGCCGCCCCAGAGCCAAAGCGTCGTCACCGGCAGGCGACCAAGGCGCTCGCGTTCACGGTTCCACGACTCGCCATGCAGCCACACCTCGAGCTCGCCCGCGAGGGCTCGCCAACGCGCGGCGCCAGGCCCGTTCGGCAACCGCTGCCGCAGATCCTCGCCGACGCATTCGCCGGGCTCGTAGGTTTGCAGATCGCCGAGCGCTGCGCCGCGCAGCAGGGCCGCATCGCCTGCCACGCGCTCGAGCGACAGCCCATCGCCACCGAACTGCCGCGCGAAACCGCTGCACATCGACTGCCATTCCTCGTCGTCTAGCTGCAGGATGCCATCGCGTGGGAGGAAGGCACGATCGATGCCCGCCAACAGATGGACCGGCGTCGCGAGCCACGCCGACTCGTCCGGCCGCCCGCGAGCCCGCGACACGGTGGACGCGCAGTGCATCGCGAGCGCGGCCGGTGCACCGAGCGACTGCAGCAGCCGCATTCTCCACGACGGTGGCACGTCCGCCCGCTCGCGCCAGCGGGCGCGGCCCGGAGCCGACCCGGCGGCGACCGCCGGATCAGCGATCGCGCCGCCGGTCACGATGAGCATCAGTTCATGCACATCGCGTATCTTAGCGATCGATGCGCTTCACCATGGATCCGACCGCCACCCCGTTCAGCGTGCGCCGGTACGGCGATGACGGCATCGTGATCGGCGAGCGGCTGCTGACACGACCGCTCGTCGTGACCGCGGACCGCCTGATCGCCGAGTGGACGACACAGCCGCTTGCAGCGCTGCAGGCGGCCGACCTCGAGCCCGTGTTCGCGCTCGGCGTCGAGGTGCTGTTGATCGGAACGAGGGCGGCGGAGCGCATCGCTCCACTGGAGATTCGCCGTGCGTGCCGGACGCGTGGGCTTGCGCTCGAGAGCATGGAACTCGGCGCAGCTTGCCGGACGTTCAACGTGCTGCTGGCGGAGGGTCGGATGGTCGGCGCCGCGCTGTTCCCCTGACCGGGGGCACGGGAAGAAGACACAGGGAGAAGAAGCCCGTTTCGCTCACCGATCGCCCGAAGCTGACAGACTCGAACAATCGTCTTTTAGTTCTTGTTCTTCTTGATTTTTCTACTTCTGTTTTCCGACTTCCCCCATCATCCCTGTGTCTTCTTCGCGTGCTCCCGCAGGCGGCTGACGCCAAACGCCGCCAGATGTTAAACGGGTCGCAGTTATGGTGGCAACTGCACGATTTCCAATGTCTTTTGCCGGAGCGTTCGCGGAGCTTGAGCCGGTCCGTCAGGAGCCCTGAAATTTCAACTCTTACAGGCGTTTATAGCGATCCGCTCAGATTGATTATGCGAAGAGTCGCGCCACCGTCGGGCCCTCTCAGCCGATGCCGCCGAGCAAGGGCACGAAGGCCACGGGTCCGAGGGACTGACGATCGAGCTTCTGCTCACGTCTCGTGAACCGCACCAGCTCCTGCGCGCCCTCCGGACCCACCGGCATGATCAGCCGGCCGCCGATCGCGAGCTGTTCGACCAGCGCCTCCGGGACGCGGAGCGGCGCCGCGGCCACGAGAATCCCGTCGTACGGCGCGTGCGTTGCCCAGCCGAGCGTGCCGTCGCCATGCCGGAAGCGGACGTTCCGGATGCCGAGCGCCTTGAGCCGCTCACGCGCACGCTTGAGCAGCGGTCCGATGCGTTCGACCGTCGCAACCCGCCCTACGAGTCCGGCGAGCACGGCGGTCTGGTAACCGCAGCCGGTGCCGATCTCGAGCACGTTCTGCAGGGGTCCGCCCTCGAGCAGCGCCTCGGTCATGCGGGCCACGATGTAAGGCTGAGAGATCGTCTGGCCAAAACCGATCGGCAGCGCCGTGTCCTCGTAGGCGCGACTGGCGAGCGCCTCGTCTACGAAGATGTGCCGCGGGACGTTGCGGATCCGGTCCAGCACTTCGAGGCTGCGGATTCCCTGCTCGCGCAGCCGCTGCACGAGCCGGTCGCGGGTGCGCGCCGAAGTCATGCCGATGCCGGCGAAACGCATGTCTGTCACGCCGGCATCTCCTCGAGCCAGCGCTCGACGGCCGACAGCGCCGAGTGCCGCGTCAGATCGACCTGCAGCGGTGTCACCGAGACGTAACCGGAGGCGACGGCATCGAAGTCCGTGCCGGGGCCGGCGTCCTGCCCCGGGCCAGACGGTCCGACCCAGTAGACCGGCCGGCCGCGCGGATCCTGCGCCTTGAGCACCGGTTCCGAGCGGTGCCGGAAGCCGAGCCGCGTGGTCCGGAAACCCCTGAGTTCCTCGTAGGGCAGATCCGGCACGTTGACGTTGAGGATCATGGAACGATCGAGCGGATGTCCGAGCAGGTGCGAGACGAGCTGGCGCGCGACTCGGGCCGAGGTCTCGAACTTCGCCGGACCCCCACCCGCCGGCCGGCACTGCGAGATCGCCACGGTCGGCAGTCCGAGGAACCGGCCCTCGACGGCGGCGGCCACGGTCCCCGAGTAGAGCACGTCGTCGCCGAGGTTCTCGCCGTCGTTGATCCCCGAGACGACCATGTCGTGCTCGAAATCGAAGAACCCCGAGATCGCGAGGTGCACGCAGTCGGTCGGCGTGCCGGTGACGAAATAGACGCCGGGCTCGCTCCGGCCCACTCGCACCGGAACGTCGAGAGTCAGCGAGTGCCCGGCGCCGCTCTTGTTGCGGTCGGGCGCCATGACGGTCAGTTCGGCGAGACCCGTCAGCGCCTCGCGCAGGGTACGTATCCCGCGCGAGCGATAGCCGTCGTCGTTACTGATCAGAATCTTCAAGCGTTATTCTTCGCGGCTCCCCAGGGGCGCGCCAATATACTCAATGCGCCGCATCCGGAGGTAGCGTGATGGACCACCGCGACGACGAAGACGATGCTCGCGCCTTCCGCGAGGCCGTGCAGGGCGCCAGACGGCTGCGTCGCCCGCCGCGGGCCAGCTTTCGGGCTCCGCCGCCGCCGCGGGCCCGATTCCGCCGCGCCGATCAGGCAGCCGTGCTCGCCGAGAGCCTGACGCTCACTGCCTTGGACCTCGAAGTCGAGTCGGGCGACGAACTCTGGTACCGCCGCGCTGGGGTGCAGGACGCCGTGATGCGCAAGCTGCGCCGTGGTCACTATAGGGTCGAGGCGGAGCTCGACCTGCACGGCTTGATCGTCGAGCAGGCGCGCGAGGCGTTGCGCGCGTTCCTCGCGCGCGCCGTCGCGCGGCATCTGCGCTGCGTACGGATCGTGCACGGCAAGGGACTGGGCTCCGGGCCGCGCGGTCCGGTGCTCAAGAAGGCGGTCAACCTGATCCTGCGCAAGACCGGCGCGGTCGTCGCTTTCTGTTCGGCGCGACCCATGGACGGCGGTACGGGAGCGATCTACGTGCTGATCAGCGACGCGCCCGCTCCGCCTCGCCCCGCACCAGCAGGGCCTGCAGCCGCGCGCGGGTTTCGTCGCTGAACCAGATCTCGAGAAACTGTTCAGCGAAGCGTTCCTCGACCGCCTCGAACAGCCGCACGAGGTCGCGACGGACGAGGCCACGCGTGCGCGCATAAGCTCTCGGCGGCAGCGCGAGCAGCCCGCGGGTGTACTCGAGCGCCCGCGCGCGCACGAGTTCACCATCAGTCAACTCATCGACGAGGCCCGCCTCGAGCGCCGCGGCCGGATCGAGCAGCGCGCCCCGTGTCAGCAGCTCGGCGCAGCGGCGCGGACCGACCAGCCGCTCGAATGCACGCATGATGAGCTCGCCTGGATAGAGACCGACCTGCACCTCGTTGAGCCCGATGGTGTAGGGTCCGCGGGCCATGATCCGGTAATCGCAGTAGAGCGCGAGCACGGTGCCGCCCGCGGGGCAGTGACCGGTGATCGCGGCGACGATCGGTCGGGCCGAAGCGGCGATCGCGCGCTGCAGGGCAAAGAAGTCGTCGACGAAGGCCGCGAGCGCGGCCGGCTCGAGGCGGTCGAGCTCGCGGACGTCCAGCCCCGCACTGAAGAGGCCCGGCTGGCCCGACAGCACGATCGCATCGCAGGCAGCGACACGCTCGACGGCGCCGAGCGCCGCGCGCAGCGCGCCCACCAGCGCCGGACTGAGCGCATTGACGGGCGGCCGGGCGAGCCTCAGTTCGCGGACCCGATCGTGGTCGAGGATCTCGAGCATCGCGTCTCCTGCGGTTCAGACAGGCTCGATCAGTTCGCGGACCACCGCGGTCGCGAAGCTGCCAGCGCGCAGTTCGAAGCCGAGCGTGAGCGTGTCGCCTTCGAAAGCCCAGCGCAAGTCACGCAGCGCGACGCGCAGGGGGCGGCGCGCGGCCTGCGCGCCTGCGGCCTCGATCGCGCGCACGATCGGCGTCGCGCGCGCCAGCACCTCGCTCTCGAGTGCGCCCGGCCCTCCCTCGGGCTGTGGCCCGCCGAGGCCATGCAACGGTCCGGTCGGATGCAGTTCGAGCGTAGCGACTCGTTCAGCGAGCGTCGTATCGACCTCCCCGACGCGGAAAACGCTGTTGCGGCCATCCAGATTCGCGAGATCGCCGACCTCGAGCCGGTCCCAGTTTCGCGCCGCGACGCGCTGCGCCAGCACCGCATTGAACAGCAGACTGCGCGCCGCGGACAGTTCCATGCCCCGCAGCAGGGGTGAGGGCGAGACGGCGCGCGCGTCGTCGGCATCGGCTGCCCGCGGTGCGCGCGGCCGCGTGAGGTTGGACAGATCGCGGCCAAAGCGCTGCGGCCCGAACCAGTTGGGTGCGCCGCGCCGCGCCAGCTCGGCGAGCAGCGCCTCGCAGCGCGCGCGCTCACCGGCGAACTCCCGCAACCGCAATGTGAAGCGATTGGCGACGAGTGCGCCACGCGCCAACTTGCGGGTGTGCGCGATGGCGGCCAGCACCTCGTAGCCCTCGCCCCGCTGCCCGACCCAGCTGTCCACGCCGCGCCGCCCGCGGGGCACGGTGAAGTACTGCGTCGCCACGGCATGCCGGTCCTTTCGGCCGGCGAAACCCACGTCCATCGGCCGGACGCCGGCCTCCCGGGCCAGCGCGCCGGCGACCCAGTCGGTGTTCGCGCGCCGCTTGCATACGCGGAGCAGCACGTGGGCGCCCTCGCCGGCGGGCTCGAAGCCCAGCCGCTCCTCGACGACGAAGTCGTCGGGTTCGACCCGCAGCCGTGCCTTGCCAGCCGGTCCTCCGAGCGCCCGCGGCGGATGGAGCGCGAGCCGTGCGCATTCCGCAGTCGCAGCGAAGTTCGACGCAGTGGTCGAGTCAGTCACGGACGATGGCAGCGACGACCTGCGCCGCGAGGCCCTCACGGCGTCCGACGAAGCCGAGCTGCTCGGCCGTGGTGGCCTTGAGGTTGACGGCGTCGACGCTGACGCCGAGCAGCCCGGCGAGGTTCGCGCGCATCGTGTCGCGGTGCGCGGCGATGCGCGGTACCTCGGCCAGCACCGTCACGTCGACGTTGCCGACCCGCCAGCCGCGCTCGGTGAGCATGTCGACTACCGCTAGCACGAAGTGCCGGCTCGCCGCACCGCGCCAGCGTGGATCGTCATCCGGGAAGTGCTGGCCGATGTCGCCGAGTGCGGCTGCGCCGAGCAGCGCATCGCAGAGCGCATGCAGCACCACGTCGCCGTCGGAGTGTGCGAGCACGCCCCGATCGGCGACCATGCGTACGCCGGCGAGCATCACATGATCGCCGGGCCCATATCGATGGACGTCGATGCCGCAGCCGACGCGCTGGATCATGACTCTCCCCTCGCCGCAAGGATGGCCGCGGCTAGCCGCAAATCGGCCGTCGTCGTGACCTTGATGTTGGTGCTCTCGCCCTCGACGAGCGTGACCTCACCGCCCTGCCACTCGATCGCCTGTGCCTCGTCGGTCGGCCGGCGCCCGGCGGCGGCGGCTGCAAGCAGCGCCGACCGAAGGGCGTTGCAGCGGAACATCTGCGGTGTCTGCGCGCGCCACAGACCGGCACGCGATACCGTCTCGGCGATCCTGGAGCCCTCCTCTCGGGCACGTTTGACCGTATCGGCGAGCGGCGCCGCCAGTACCGCGCCGGCACCCGCGGCGATGCCGCCGGCCCGCAGACGCGCAATCTCCGCACCCGTCACGCACGGTCGGGCCGCGTCATGGACGAGCACCCAAGGGTCCAGGCGGCCGGCCGCCGCGAGCTCATCGGCCAGCAGCGCGAGCGCATTGGCCACCGATTCGCAGCGCTCGGCGCCTCCGGGCGCGAGCCGCGCCGCCGGCCAATGACGCGGCCAGCGCCGCTCGACCACCGGCCACCAGCGGTCCTGCGCCGACAGCGCGACGATGAGCCCTTCGCAGTCCGGATCCTCGAGGAAGGGTCGCAGCGCCCACTCGATCACGAAGCGCCCGTGCAGCTCGGCGTACTGCTTTGGCACGTCGCTGCCGAATCGGCGGCCCGAACCGGCCGCGGGCACCACGAGCCAGTAACGCGCCAGACCCGCCAAGGCGGATCCTTCAGCGCTGCGCCGTGCGCGCGCGCGCCTCGGCCGGCGCCGGCGCGCCGCGCGGGACGACCTGGAAGAACGATTCGTTGGGCGCAATCATGCCGAGCTCGCTGCGGGCACGCTCCTCGAGCGCTGCCATGCCCTTCTTGAGGTCGGCCACCTCGGCGGCGAGCTGCAGGTTGCGCAAGCGCAGTGACTCGTTCTGACTTTGCTGGGCGGTGACCGCTTCCTGCAGCCGGACCACTTCGCGGACACCGTCCTCCGACAGCCACAGCCGCTGCTGGAGCAGCAGCGTGACCGCAGCGAGCACGACGGCGAGCCATCTCATGAGGCGAGCAGCGTAACGTGACTGTAATGGGAAATAAAGCGATTCCGATCAGATCTTTACGGGGAAAGCCTCACGCCCGGCGTAGCGCGCTGGCGCCCCGAGCGCGGCCTCGATGCGCAGCAGCTGGTTGTACTTCGCGATGCGGTCGGAACGCGACATCGAGCCGGTCTTGATCTGTGTCGCGGCCGTGGCGACCGCGATGTCGGCAATGGTGCTGTCCTCGGTCTCTCCCGAGCGATGCGAGACGATCGAGGCATATCGGGCACCGCTCGCCATCTCTATCGCCGCGAGCGTCTCGGTGAGCGTGCCGATCTGGTTGGGCTTGATCAGGATCGCGTTGGCGACGCCCTTGGCGATGCCCTCCGCGAGAATCCGCGTGTTCGTGACGAACAAGTCGTCGCCAACCAGCTGGACGCGTCTGCCTAGCCTTTGTGTGAGCAGGGCCCAGCCTGCCCAGTCGCCCTCCGCCATGCCATCCTCGATCGTGACGATCGGATAACGCCCAACGAGATCGTCGAGGTAGGCGGCGAAACCGGCCGAGTCGAACGCTCGCCCCTCGGCCTCGAGCCGATACTGACCGTCGCGGTAGAACTCTGAGCTCGCCACGTCCAGGCCGAGGTAGACATCGCGGCCCGCGACGTAGCCGGCCTGCTCGATGGCCTCGAGGATCAAGTCGAGTGCAGCCGCGTTGGACTCGAGATCGGGGGCGAAGCCGCCCTCGTCCCCGACGGCGGTCGACAGTCCGCGGTCGTTGAGGAGGCGCTTGAGCGTATGGAAGACCTCTGCGCCGCAACGCAGTGCCTCGTGCAGCGAGGGGCTGCCGACTGGCAGGATCATGAACTCCTGGATGTCGAGGCTGTTGTTGGCGTGGGCGCCACCGTTGATGATGTTCATCATCGGCACCGGCATCAGCGGCGCGGCTGCACTCCTGCCATTCGCGGCCGCGAGGGTGCCGATGTGCCGGAACAGCGGCTGCTGCGCCTCGGCCGCCGCCGCGTGCGCGACCGCCAGCGAGACGGCGAGCAGCGCATTCGCGCCGAGGCGACCCTTGGTGTCCGTTCCGTCGAGCGCGATCATCGTGGCGTCGATCCCGGCCTGGTCGCGTGCGTCCCGGCTGAGAAGCGCCTCGCGCAGCGGGCCGTTGACGTTCGCAACGGCCTTCAGCACGCCCTTGCCGAGGAAGCGCTGACGATCACCGTCGCGCAGCTCGACCGCCTCGCGCGTGCCGGTCGAAGCGCCCGAGGGCACGGCCGCGCGGCCACGCGCGCCGCTGTCGAGCACGACGTCAGCCTCGACCGTGGGGTTGCCACGCGAGTCGATGATCTCGCGGCCGCGGATGTCGACGATCAGGCTCATGTCAGGTCTTCCTCGAAAGGACGGAGCTTGGCGATACGGTCGAGCTGCTGCAGCGTCGTCAGCAGGGATTCCATGCGCGCAAGTGGCCAGGCGTTTGGCCCGTCGGACAGGGCGCGCGCCGGGTCGGGATGGGTCTCCATGAAGACGCCGGCGACGCCCGCGGCGACCGCGGCCCGCGCCAGCACCGGCACGAACTCGCGCTGGCCGCCCGAGGCGCTGCCCTGCCCGCCCGGCAGCTGCACCGAGTGGGTCGCATCGAACACGACCGGGCAACCCGTGCGCCGCATGACCGCGAGCGAACGCATGTCGGAGACGAGATTGTTGTAGCCGAAGGAAAAGCCGCGTTCGCAGACGAGGATCTGCTCATTGCCGGTGCTGCGCGCCTTGTCGACGACGTTCTGCATCTCCCAGGGCGAGAGGAACTGTCCTTTCTTGATGTTCACGGGCTTGCCCTGCGAGGCGGCGGCGATGATGAAGTTCGTCTGCCGGCACAGGAAGGCAGGCGTCTGCAGTACATCGACGACCGCGGCGACCTCGCCGAGCGGCGTATCCTCGTGGACGTCGGTGAGCACGGGCACCCCGATTTGAGCGCGCACGTCGGCGAGGATACGCAGCCCCGCCTCGATGCCCGGACCGCGATAGCTCCGCGCCGAGGACCGGTTGGCCTTGTCGTACGACGCCTTGAAGATGAATGGCACGCCGAGCCGGTCGGTCAGTTCCTTGAGCCTGCCGGCGATCTCGAGCGTCAGATCCGCCCCCTCGACGACACAGGGTCCCGCGATCAGGAATAGCGGCTGATCGGATCCGACTTCGAATCCGGCAAGCCTCACAGGGCGGCTCTCTCGGCAGGGCGCGAGGTCAGTGCCGCCGAGGCCTGTGCCGCACGATGCTCGCGCGCCGCCTGCACGAAGCCCGCAAACAGCGGATGTCCATCGCGCGGCGTCGACTTGAACTCGGGGTGGAACTGCGTCGCGAGGAACCACGGATGACCCGGCAGCTCGACGATCTCGACCAGGCCGTCGGGCGAGAAGCCGGACATCAGCATGCCGCCTTCGCGATAGCGGCCGAGGTAGCGATTGTTGAACTCGTAGCGGTGCCGGTGCCGCTCGGAGATCTCGGCGGCGCCGTACAGGCGGCGCGCCAGCGACCCTGCGGCGAGCAGCACGCGCTGAGCGCCGAGGCGCATCGTGCCGCCCTTGGCCGAGGCCTCGTCGCGGGACTGCGCGCCGCGCGCCGCGTCCTGCCACTCGGTGATCAGCGCAATCACCGGATGGGCAGCCGCGCGATTGAATTCCGTGCTGTTGGCTCCCTCGAGGCCGAGCACGTGGCGACCGTACTCGATCACGGCCAGTTGCATGCCGAGGCAGATGCCGAGGTACGGAATTCCGCTCTCGCGCGCATACCTCACGGCCTGGATCTTGCCCTCGATTCCGCGTTCGCCGAAGCCGCCGGGCACGAGGATGGCGTCCATGCCCTTCAGGCAGTGCGTGCCGCCCGTTTCGATGTCGGTCGATTCGATGTAATGGATGTTGACGCGGGTGCGGGTCCGGATGCCGCCGTGGACCAGCGCCTCGTTGAGCGAGATGTAGGAGTCCCTGATCTGCACGTATTTGCCGACCATCGCGACATCGATCTGGCCATCGGGATTGGCCTTGGCGTGGACGACGCGGCGCCACTCGCTGAGATCGGTCGGCGGGACGTCGAGGCGCAGCTTGTCGACGATGATGTCGTCGAGACCTTGCTCGTGCAGCAGGATGGGGATCTTGTAGATGTCGTCGGCGTCGACCGCGGAGATGACCGCGCGCTCCTCGACATTGGTGAACAAGGCGATCTTGCGGCGCTGCTCGACCGGCAGCGGGTGCTGCGCACGGCAAAGCAGCACGTCCGGCTGGATGCCGATGCCGCGCAGTTCCTTGACCGAGTGCTGGGTTGGCTTGGTCTTGATCTCGCCTGACCCGCCGACCACGGGCACGAGGGTCAGGTGCATGTAGACGCAGTTGTTGCGACCGAGCTCGACGCCGAGCTGTCGAATCGCCTCGAGGAACGGCAGCGATTCGATGTCACCGACCGTGCCGCCGATCTCGACCATGCAGACGTCGGCATCGCCGGCGCCGAGCACGATGCTGCGCTTGATCTCGTCGGTGATGTGCGGGATCACCTGGACCGTGGCGCCGAGGTAGTCGCCGCGCCGCTCTTTGGCGATCACGCGTTCGTAGATGCGTCCGGTCGTGAAGTTGCTGTGCCGGCCGGTGGTCGTCCGGACGAAGCGCTCGTAGTGCCCGAGGTCGAGATCGGTCTCGGTGCCGTCCTCGGTCACGAACACCTCGCCGTGCTGGAACGGGCTCATGGTGCCCGGGTCGACGTTGATGTAGGGGTCGAGCTTGACCATGGCGACCTTGAGGCCGCGTGCCTCGAGAATCGCGCCGAGCGAGGCGGAGGCGATGCCTTTCCCCAAAGAGGAAACGACGCCACCGGTGACGAACACGAATCGAGGCATCAAGGACCCGCCGCTGGTGAGACGCCAGGGACATCTGGACGATGCCCCGTCAGCGCGACGGGTCGTCAGGGTATCAAATCGCGCTCAGCGCCTCAACGCCGGCTCGCTCGGCGGCGGCTGTGCTCATGCCGACCGTCGTGGGCATGCGTGTGCACCGTACCGTCCGCATGCGCATGAGTCGAAGGGTGATTGTGGCCGTCCTCGTTGCGCACCCATTCACAGAGCGGCGGTTTCTCAACGCGCAACCGGTTGGCGACCCGCTGCGCGCTCTCCTCGGTATTCGTCCACGGATTGAAGTGGAAGTAATTGACGAGGTCGCAGTCGGTGCGGCCGCGCGCGATGCAACCGTGATCGCTCGCGAAGGCACCGTGGTTGATGTACGGCGGTCGCCAAAAATAGCCGCCCGTCGGCAGAAAGCCGAACTGCATCATCCACGACGTGCCCCAGACGTGATAGCTCTCCTCTGCACAGTCGTGATACGAGATGTTGTCCTGCCAGAAGTTCGGCGTCATGCAGTAGAGGAACGTGTACGCCTTCGAGACCGGATCGGCGCGCAGGACCTTGGACATGCAGCCGGGAGCGACGGCCGGGTTCTTCGTACCGAATTTCCAGCTCAGGTCCTCGTAGGCGTCGACGCTGACAAGACCCTCGCGCGCAGCCGCCGGATGATCGCTGTCGGAGGCCTCGAAGCTCGGCTCGCCGTAGTTGTAGAACAGCAGTGCCCGGGCCGATCTCGGCACGTGCATGGCCGGCAGCGCCACGCCCGCCGGCACCCAGAGATACCGGCCAGGCCCCCAGCCCTGCTCGCCGGCCCGGATCTCGCCGTCGAGCACGAACAGTTCCATCTCCGAGTAACTGAAGCCGGCCGGACGGCGCCAGCCGCTCTCGAGGCGCACGACGAGTGAGCAGGCGCCGCTGTCGGTGTCGAGGCTCAGGGTCTTGTAGTGCACGCCCTTCGGGAAACCGGGGAGCGTGAGGCGCCGGAAAGGCACCTCACGCTCGTCGTACGGCTCGATGTGCGGCCGCGCCATGCCTATGCCTAGAACTTGTAGCTCAGGCTCAGGCCATACATGCGCGGATCGGCAAGGTACAGCGAGTAGGCGCGCGAGTTGGCGGTGCGCGGCCCGGTGCCGTCGTCGTCGGCGAACGCGATCGAGCGGATGATGGCCGTCGGCGTGTCGTCATCGGTGACGTTGCGACCCCAGAGCGCGGCCTCGAAGTTCTCGCTGCGGATGCCGAGGCGCAGGTTCAGGTTGTTGCGCGGACCGATGTAGGCGAGATTGTAGATGCTCTCGTACTGCTTGCTGGCCCGCGAATAGTCCGCGCGCAGGAACCAGTCGAAGCCGCTGTCGCCGATCGCGTGCCCGAGGTTACCCGTGAGGCTGAAGAGGTACTCGGCCTGGGCCGGCAGGCTGGTATCGAGGCCCCGGAACTCGCCGCCCTGCAGCGTGTTGACCTGCCCCGCTGGCGCAGCCGGGCAGTAGATGCTCTGCGTGCCCATGCCGACCGCTACGGCCTGGCAGATCGGCGTGAAGCCTGAGGTGCCGTAGGCAAGGATGCCCTCGAGCGCCTCGGTGGCCGTCGTCGCGCGACCAACCTCGATCTGAGTGTCGTTGATCGAATATGCGAGCCGCACGTCGAACCAGTCCGGGATCACGACGGCCGTCGCCTCGAGCTCCATGCCCTTGATCTTGGTCTCGCCGGCGTTGACGGTGAGGCGGATCAGCTGGGTGTTGCCGCCGCACTCGCCCGGCTGCAGCACGCCGGCGTATTCCTGCTCGGACCAGTCGATCTGGTAGACCGCGGCCTGGAAGGTCACGCGACGATCGAACAGGCGTCCCTTGAGGCCGAGCTCGTAGTTCTTGGCCTCCTCCTCGCTCGTCTTCTGCCGCTCCGGGCAGTTGGCGAGCTCCGGCGCCGTGTTGATGCTGGCCGGCTTCGTGCCCTTCGAGGCCACCGCGTAGACCATCAGGTCCTCGGCGATCTCGTAATCGGCCGTGAACCGCGGCAGGAAACTCTCCGTCTCGACCGTGATGTCGATGTTGTTGGTCAGGAACTTGTTGAGGAGCTGGATCTCGTCGTTCTGCCAACGCCCTTCGACGGCCAGCGACAGGCGGTCGCTTGGATCGAACTGCAGGCGGCCGAACAGCGCGTAGTTCGTTGCCGTACGCTCGCCGGCAAACGAAGCGGGGCCGGTCCGATACGGCAGCGCCTCGGTGCGACTCTCGTCGTAGTAATAGGCACCGACGAGACCCGACCAGCGGCCTTCGCCCGGGAATGTCGCGCGCAGTTCCTGCGACCAGTCCTTGAAGCGGACGTCGCGGTCGAACGTGATCGACGGCAGGCCGACCGAAGGACCGTAAGCGAATGCTGCGCGCGTCGTCAGGTCCGTCGCATCGCGGATCTTGTCACGCCCGTAGCCCGTGATCGACGTGAGCAGCACGTTGCCGAGATCCCACTCGAGCGTCAGCGCCGCGCGGCCGGAATCGCGGTCGAGTCCCGACTTGCCGTCGTCCTGGAAGGTGCCGCGGAACGGTGCCGGCACGGCCGCGTTGTTGGTCACGAGCCGGATCGCATTCGGGTTCGGGAGCGCCTCGCCGCAGAAATAGGTAGGGATCCCGGTCGGCGTCTGCCGCAGGCAGTTGTTGAACAGCGAGTTCTGCAGGTAGACGCCCGGCGCCTCGTCGTCGTCATTGGACAGCAGCACGCGCAGGTAGGCGTCGAAACTCTCGGTCGGTCGCCAGCGCAGACCCAGCGTCGCGCTCTGCGACGACTGGCCGCCGACGTCCTCGGTCTGCGTGAGCTGGTTGAAGAACATCGAGTCGCGCGAGTACTTGCGCGCGCCGACCAGCAGGCTGAACGTGTCGGAGATCGGACCGCTCGCGCTCGCCGAGAGGTCGTACTGGCTGAACTCACCGAAAGACGCCCGGGCCTGGCCTTCCCATTCGTCGCCGGGCCGGCGCGTCACGTAGTTGATCGCGCCGGAAAGCGTCGCACGGCCGAACAGCGCGCTCTGCGGCCCCTTGAGGACCTCGATCCGCTCGACGTTCGAGACCTCGAGGCCCTGCGCGAGGCTGGACGGCACGTAGACACCATCGAGATAGATGCCGACGAAGCCGGCTGTTCCGGCCACTGCAGTGACGCCGCGCAAGGCAATGCGATCTGCGCTGCGGCTGCCCTGGGCCGAGCTGATGAACAGTCCGGGCGTCGCCACCGCGAGGTCGCGAATGCTCGTCGCTCCGGCCTGCTCGAGGTCCTGGCTCGAGAACGCCGTGATGGTCAGCGGCACTTCGAGGAGCCGCTCTTCGACCTTGCGTGCCGTGACGACCACCTCGTCGAGGCTGCCGACTTCGGCGGCGGCATCGGCACGGACCGCAACAGGCCCGCACAGGAACGTCGTCGCCGCACAGCTCGCGAGGACGGAATAGCGCTTCATGACTCTCACCCCCGTTCGGCCACCCGGCCGCTTGTCATAGCAATATTACAACTTGTCGCCGCCGGCAAGTGCTTTCAGCCGCCGCCGCCCCGCAACGGCACTGGCTCGAAGACCCAGGCCTGCGACTCGCGGCGCGCGGGACAGGGAATCACGCGGGCTGGCCCGTCGTTCGGCTCCGCGAGACGGCGCGAGTCGATCTCCCAGCCCCTCTGGGCGAGCTCCTTGACCATGGTCCGGAAGCGGACTGGCAGGCGGTCCGACACGACCGACAGTTCGTCGGCCATGCCGGAGGGCACGAACTCGGGTGTCAGGTACTCGACGATGCCGGCGTCCTGCTCGTAGACGGTGATGATGCCCTTCCGACGTTCCTCGTCGTGCTCGGGCTCAAGCTTGTAATTGCGAGCCTGGATCCAGAAGGTCGTCGTCTCGGTCGGCGATACCGGCGTCTTGCACGAGAAGATCACCTGGCTGATCTGCGGCGTGATCTTCTGGTGAATCATGACCGTGAGCCCCGACATGTGGAACTGGATCTCGCTCTGCGGCTTGCGTCGGCCCTGCGGCGCGGCGCCGGTCTCGCGCAGCGCAGCGCCGAGCGCCCCTGTCTTCTCGGTCTTCTCGGAGGAGGTAAACGTGTGGCCGCTCGCCGCTCCCCAGGGCAGGTCGCGAACAGGCGCATCCTCGACGACCGCCGCCTCCGGATTGCCGAAGGCGGGATGGACGAAATGCACGTGCGCGGTGTCGAGACCATTCTCGGTGACGCGCTGCCAGTTGGCCTTGTAGTCGAACCGGCCCTGTATCGTCCGCCAGCCTGGCGCACCATAGAACCCGTCGAAACAGTCCGGCAGCGGCGGCCGCTCGCGTTCGGGCAGGTCGCCAAGAAACACCCAGACCATCCCATACTTGACCTGAAGCGGATAGGCATCGACGCGTGCACGCGCGGGAATCGTCGCTCCGTCCCCGAGCGAGGGGATCTTCGTGCAGCGTCCGTCCGCCCCGAACTGCCAGCCGTGATAGGGACAGGCGATCTGACCATCGCGCACCGCGCCGCGGCCGAGCGCCCCGCCGCGGTGAATGCAGATGGCGCTGACACAGGCAAACCCGCGGTCGGCCGTGCGCCAGATCGCGAAGTCCTGGCCGAGCATCCGGACGGCGAGCGGCGCGCCGTCGGGCACCTCGTCGACGAAGCAGGCGACATACCAGAGGTTGATCAGCATCGGCTCACTACTCCCTGTCAGCGTGACAACTGCTCGACGAACTCGCGATAGGCGGCATTGCGCCGTTCGTTCGCTGGGCTGCCGAGCTCCTCGTGGACGATCCGGAGCAGGCGATCGATCATCGCCCGACGCCGCGCCGCGCGGCGCCGCTCCGTCTCCTCCGGAGGCGCTGTCGCGTCGCCCCGCAGCCGCGTCAGCTCCTCGCGCAGATCGTCGAGCTCATCCGCCAGTGCAGACACCTCGGTGGCGAGCGCCAGTAGCATTCCGAGCAGCGTCTCCGAGGTCCCATCGCCGAGGAAGACCGGCCGGGCTCCTGCCGGCACGCGCGGGCGGCGCTTCGATTCCTCGCTCATGCCCAGTCCTTTCGGGCGCCGAATACCCACCACGGGCGGTGATTGATGAACGCGCGATGACCGGCGTCGAAGTACTCATCGAAAATGCTCTCGCCGGCGAAACCCGCCGCGACGGCCATGCCGTGCAGGTCCAGCGCGTGCAGCCCGCGCCAGAACGGCTCGTTGTTGTTCTCGGTCTCCCAGTCGGCCATCACGCGATCGAATGCGTCGAGATCGCGGTTGCGCACCGGCACATCGACGTGGAGCATCACTCCGCCCGGCCTCAGCACCCGGTGGCACTCGGCGAAGATCCGCGCCAGCGCCTGGCGCGAAGTTTCGTGCAGCAGGATGTGCGAGACCACGACGTCGAAACTGCGGTCGGCCCAGGGCAGCGCCTCGGCATTGGCCTGCCGATAGTGGACGGCACGTTCGAGCAGCTCACTGCGCGCGTGCGCGTAACGCAGCGCCGGTGCGCTGACGTCGACTGCGCTGACCGAGGCTGACGGGAAGCCGTCGACGTAAGGCAGCGTCGAGTTGCCACAGGTGCAGCCCAGATCGAGGATGTGACGGGGCTCGAGCTCCGCAAAGCGCTGCTTCAGGAACGCCACGCCGGTCCGGCCCTTCGAGTCGTTGAGCGCCCCGTGCCCTCCGAGGGTATACAGCGTGATGCCGAGCTCGTAGCGCGCCGCGGCATAGACGTCGTCCTGCATCAGCTCGAGGTTGTAGCCACCGGGCACGCAGTGGATGTCCACGGTCCTCTGGTAGATCGGCGCCTCGACCGTCGGGTCGAGCAGCAAGGAACCGAGCCGGGCTCGCGCCCGGACCGCGCGCGCGGCGTCGCGCAGGTTCTCGGCCTGGCGCTCGACGCACTCGGCGGTGCTGTCGACGTACAGCTCGTGTTGCGCGCGCGCCAGAGCGCTGTACCAGCGGTATGCCGGCAGCGAGCCGATCAGCTCGGCCGCCGTCGCGTCAGAGGTCGCCGCGCTACCCCCGGCAGCCTCGAATTCGGCACGGATTCGCGGGCGCAGATCGCGGACGATGGCGGCCTTCAGCTCGACGAGGAATGCCTGCCGCGCCCGCTCGTCGGGCGCACGCTCGGGAAAGAGCCCGTGCGGCCGGGCCTCTCGCTGCGGGGACACCGGCCGTCCTCAGTCCGCCGGCACGCCGCTCGCGCGCCCGTGCTGGATGATCAGCGCCTTCTTGCGGAAGAAGCGGCGCAGACCCTGTGCGCCCATGCGTGAGCCGCCAAGCCCCGAGAACTTGAACGAGTTCTTCTCGCCCTCGTAGGTCATGTAGGTCATGCAGCCGTCGTTGATGCTGATGCCCCCGGCGTCGATGCGCCGGCCGACCGAGAGCGCTTCTTCCACGGTGCCGCCGAGCACGCAGGCCGAGAGGCCGAAGTCGGTGTCGTTGGCGAGCTCGACGGCCTCGTCGACAGAGTCGAACGGCATCAACGGAATGATGGGTCCGAAGGTCTCCTCGCGCATGACCCGCATCGAGTGGTCGACGTCGATGAGCACGGTCGGCCGGCAGTAGAGACCACCGCCGAGATTCTCGATGCGTCCGCCAGTCAGGGCTCGCGCGCCCTTCGCGAATGCGTCGGCGAGTTGCTCCTCGATGACCGCGGCCTGGCGGTCGAAGATGATCGGCCCAAGATAGCCCCGCTCGACGTCCGGCCAGGCGAGCTTGACGGCCTCGGCCTTCTCGACCAGCCGGCGCGTGAAGGCCGCGAAAATCGGTCGAGCGACGTAGATCCGCTCGAGCGACATGCAGGCATGGCCGTTGTTCGCGATCGAGCCGCGCAGCACGACGTCCGTCGCCATCTCGAGGTCGGCGCTCGCGAGGACGATGGCCGGATCCTTGCCGCCGAGTTCGAGGAACGCCGGAATGAAACGTGCCGCGGCTGCCTCGGCGACCTTGCGGCCAGTGGCGACACTGCCGGTGAAACAGACGACGTCGACCGTATCGACGAGCGCCCGGCCCGTTTCGGCATCGCCGAGCACGAAGCGCAGGACGACGCGCAGCGCCGGCACCGACTCGAGCGCCTCGACGACCGGCGCGACGAACCGCGGCGTGACCTCGCTCGGCTTGACGACACAGGCGCAGCCAGCCATCAGCGCCGGCACGGCGTCGATGAACGAGAGTGTGACCGGAAAGTTCCACGGACTGATGCAGCCGACCAGCGCATACGGCACGAACTGGTCGCGGATGGTCACGGTCGGCAGCAGCTTTGACCGAAACTCGGATTCGGTCACGAGCGATTCGGCCTCGTCTGCCCAGCGGCGGATGTTGCGGATCGCGCCGTCGACCTCGCCGGCCGAGATGGCCGCACGACCGGTATCGACCGTCAGCGCAGCGATCAGGGCTTCGCGGCGCGCCAGTAGCTCATCGGCGAACTGGTGGAGCACTCGGGCCCGATGCGCGAACCCTGCAGCGGCCCAGGCCCTCTGGTCGGCACGGAGCTCGAGCGCGATCGCGCCGATCTCTGCGGCCGTTGTACAGCGGATCCGGTAGTCGCGGCCGCCAGTGCGCGGGTTACGGACGTCGAGCACGCGCGCGACGGGCAGCTCTGGCATCGCAACGGCGGGGGTGGACATGACCGAGTGCTCCCGGAAAAGCGGCGGGCAGCGCCCGCGAACTCATCATATTGTTATGATAACCTCGGTGCAACCGCTGCCTGCCGGAGCCCACGATGACAGCGTCCCGACGCCGTAAGCCCATGCTGCACCTGACAGCGCTGCTGGTCGCCCTGCTGCCTGCGCTGGCCGATGCGGCCGGCACCCTCAGCCGCGGCATAGGCAACGACCCCGACAGTCTCGACCCGCACAAGGCGATCGGCACCAGCTCGTCGATCCTCATCTACGACCTGTTCGAGGGGCTGGTCTCGGTCGACGCGCGCGGCGAGCTCGTGCCCGGTGCGGCCAGCGCATGGAAGGTCGACGCGACGCAGAAGGTCTACACGTTCATGCTGCGACCGGACCTGAAGTGGTCCGACGGCACGCCGCTGACGGCCGCCGACTTCGAGTATTCGCTGCGCCGCCTCATGTTGCCCGAGACGGCCGCACGCTATGCCTCTTTCCTCTACCCGATCCGTAACGCCCGCGCGGTCAACACGGGTCGCGCCCCTCCCGACACGCTCGGCGTCAAGGCCGTGGACGCGCGAACGCTGCGCATCGAGCTCGAGAGCCCGGCGCCGCAACTGACCGAGCTGCTGACCAGCGTCGGGGCGGTCGCGGTCCCGCGCCACGCGATCGAGAAGCACGGGCGCGAGTGGACCCGGCCGGCCAAGATCGTTTCCAACGGCGCCTACGTGCTCGTCGAGGTCTCGCCGCAGACCTTGATCCGCGCCCGGCGCAACCCGAACTATCACTCGAGCAGCAGTGTCGCCATCGACGAAGTCGTCTACTATCCGGTCGAGGACGAGGGGACCAGCTTCAAGCGCTTTCAGGCAGGCGAACTCGACATCGCGATCAAGTTCCCGATCGACCGCATCGAGCAGATCCGCAAGCAGTATGCGGCTGAGCTGCGCACCGCGCCCAGCCTCGGCACGACCATGCTCGTGCTCAATCACCGCAAGCCGCCCTTCGGCGACGCCCGCGTGCGGCGCGCGCTCGCGCTGGCGATCGATCGCAACGTCCTGACCGACCGTATCCTCCGCAAGACAGCCCTGCCGGCTTTCACGCTGGTGCCGGCCGGCGTGAGCCGCTATCAGCATCCGGTCCCCGAATATGCGCGTGCGCCGCTCGCCGCAAGGCAAGCCGAGGCGCGCGAGCTGCTCGCCGCTGCGGGCTATGGACCCGGCAAGCCGCTCAAGTTCACGATGCAGTACTTCACCGAGGCGCGAACCCGGACGCTGGCTGTGGCCATGGTGTCGATGTGGCGCGCGGTCGGCGTCGACTGCGAACTCGTCAACAAGGATCTCGGCTCGGTGATCTCGAGCGTGCGTGCCGGAAATTACGAAGTGTCGCTCTACGCCTGGTTCTCGTCGTTCGACGACCCGTCGACCTTTCTCGACATCGTCACGACGAAGACCCGCGGCAGCTTCACGGGTTATTCGAACCCTGCGTTCGACGCGGCGTTCGCTGCGGCGAACGGGTTGCCGGTCGCGGCAGAGCGTCAGGCGGCCCTGGCACGCGCCGAGGCGCTGGCCCTGGCCGACACGCCCGTCATCCCTCTGTTCACGAACATCAATCAGCGGCTGGTCGCCAAGCGGGTGTCCGGATGGCAGGACAATCCCCGCGGCGCGAACCTGACGCGCTACCTGAGCGTCGGCCAATGAGCGCAACGCGGACAGCCACCGGGCGGCCGGCACCCGTGTCGGTACCGACCACGCCGCGGCTGCGTCCCGCCGTCAGCCGGCGGCTTCGCGCTCCGATGTATGCGCAGGTATACACGACCCTGCGCGAATGGATCTGCGAGGGGCACTACGCGCCGGGCTCGCAGCTGCCGCCCGAGAACGAGCTATCCCGGCTGTTTTCCGTGTCCCGGATCACGACGCGACAGGCCATAGACCTGCTCGTCGACGAAGGGCTCGTCACACGACAGCAGGGGCGCGGGACGTTCGTGACGAGCGACCTCGCCAATGCGCCCGTCAAGGGCGACATGGATCAGCTGTTGCGCAAGGTCAAACGTCTCGGGTCGAGTACGCGCGTGCGCGACGCCGCGATCGAGGAGATCGTGGCCGATGAAGACACCTGTCACGATCTCGACCTGCCGACCGGGTCACGCGTGCTGGTGGCTTCCCACGTTCGGCTGCTGGGTGACGTACCGATCGGCTATGTGGTGACCTACATACCGCTCGATCTCAAGCTCAAATTCGATCCGCGCGAACTCAACAAGAATCCAATGCTGACACTGCTCGAGCGCAAGGGCATCAACATCGTCGGTGCCGAGCAGTTCATCGGCGCCACGCTTGCCGACGCACGCCTCGCGCGTCTGCTCGAGACCGAAGTCGGCGCACCGCTCGTGTCGGTGCGGCTGGTCGTCATCGACGACTCGCGGCGTCGGGTCGAGCGGCTGCTCGCCTACTACCGCGCCGATCACTACACACATCACGCCTATCTGTCACGCCAGCGCACCTGAGGGGCCGCATCAGAACGATGACCGGGACCACCGGCCCCCGCGACCTGCGCCGCCGACTCGCCGTGCTCTGGCTGGTCGTGTTCGTCGACCTGCTCGGTTTCGGCGTGCTGATCCCGCTGATCCCCTTCTACGGTGTACGTCTCGGACTTTCGGCGGAATGGGTCACCCTGGTCATCTCGCTGCACTCGCTGCTGCAGTTCATCGGCGCGCCGATACTCGGCCGCCTCAGCGATCGTCATGGGCGGCGGCCGGTGCTGGCCCTGTCGATGGCGGGCCACGCCGTCGCGTATGGGATGCTCGCCTTCGCCGATACGATCTGGCTCCTGGTGCTGTCGCGGCTGCTGTCAGGCTTCACATCGGGCAATCTCGCGGCAGCCTACGCCTACGTCTCCGACGTCACGCCACCGGAGCGACGCGCTGCCGGGCTCGCGCGCATCTCGGCGGCGTTCGCCCTGGGGTTCGCACTCGGCCCCGCCCTGGGCGGTCTGCTCGCTGGCAGCAGCGACCTCGACGAGGCGCGCTTCGCGGCGCCGGCATTCGCGGCCGCTGCGCTCTCGCTGCTGTCGCTGCTCGGCATCGCGATGTTCCTGCCCGAGTCGCACGGTCCGCGACGGGTCGCATCGCCCGGCACGGATGCGTCGGCGGCGACGCCGCACGCCGCGCCGCTCGGGCGCCTCGCCCCGCTGCGCGACGCGGCGCTGCGGCTCATGATCCTGCTCTCGCTCGGCGTGCTGACCTTCGCGGCGATGCGCGAGTCCCTGATGTCCCTATGGCTCCACGACGAGATGCGCTTCGACACCCGCACGATCGGGCTGGTCTTCGCGGTCAATGGCCTGATCGTCGCCCTGACGCAGTTCACGGCCACCGGCTGGCTCGCGCAACGCTTCGGCGAAATGGTGACGCTGCGGGTCGGCATCCTCTGCTATGGCGCCTCGTGGGCGGGCCTGGTGCTCGCTGGCGGCCTCCCGACGGTCATGCTGGCGACAGCCGCGGGTGCGGTCGGCACGGCGCTGTTTGGCACGAGCCTGCAGTCGCTGGTCTCGCAGCGCGCCGCGCCGACCACCCGCGGCGCTGTGATGGGCGTCTACCAGTCGAGCGCCAGCCTCGCGCGCTTCGGCGGCGCGGCGTTCTCGGGCACGCTCTACGGCCAGCTCGGTCACAACGTTCCTTTCACGCTCGGAGCGCTGGCCATGTTGCCAGCGCTCGCGATCACGGCGATGATCGCGGTCCGTCTGCGCCAAGGAAAGGCACGCTGATGCTGCGCTTTGTCGCGACCCGCGTCGCGGTTCTGGTCCCCACCCTGTTCGTGATCGTGACCCTGTCTTTCTTCCTGATGCGGCTCGCTCCCGGCGGTCCGTTCGACGCAGACGCCCAGCTCGAGCCGGAGATCCTCGACAATCTGCGTGCCGCTTACGACCTCGACCAGCCGGTCACGACCCAGTTCGGCCTGTATCTCGCGCGGCTGCTGCAAGGGGATCTGGGTCCCTCCATCGGCAACAAGGACTACACCGTTTCGGAGCTCATCGCGATCGGCCTTCCGGTCAGCATCGAACTCGGTCTGACGGCGCTGCTGCTCGCGACCCTGATAGGCGCACCGCTCGGTATCGTTGCTGCGCTCAATCAGAACCGGGCGCTCGACACGGCGATCAGCACCCTGGCCATGACAGGGATCGCAGTGCCGAGCCTGATCACAGCGCCGTTGCTGACGCTGGTGTTCGGCGTGACGCTCAAGATGCTGCCCGTTGCCGGGTGGGGCGACGGCGCGTGGCAGAACAAGATCCTGCCGCTCGTCGCGCTGACGCTGCCGCAGCTCGCAATCATCGCGCGCCTGTCGCGCGGCAGTTTTCTCGACGTGCGCCGCCTCAACTACGTGCGCGCGGCGCGCGCCCGCGGCCTGCCCGAATGGCGTGTGGTCGTTTTCCACGCGCTGAATCCGACGCTCGCGCCGCTGGTCAGCTATCTGGCACCTGCGGTCGCCGGTGTCATGACCGGCTCGATCATCATCGAGCAGGTGTTCGGTCTGCCGGGCGTCGGCCGCTACTTCGTGCAGGGAGCGCTGGCCCGCGACTACCCGCTGGTCATGGGCGTCGTGATCGTCTATGCGACGGCGGTGCTGGTCATGAACCTGCTGGCTGATCTCGCCTACGCCGCGCTCGACCCGAGGCTGCGGCGCGGCCTGTTCGGCGGAGCGAGACCATGAGCGCGACTGCCCTGCGTGAGCGGGATGCGCTCGTCGAATCGGCCGCCGGTGATTCGCCGGGACGCGCCGCGTGGCGACGCTTCCGGGCGAACCGCACGGCGATGGCGGGCGTCGCGCTGCTCGCGCTGATCACGCTGTTTGCGATCGCCGGACCGTGGCTCTCGCCGCACGACATGGAGACCAACGACTGGGAACGCATCCAGATCGCGCCTACCCTTGAGCAGTCGCACTGGTTCGGCACCGACGCGAACGGACGCGACCTGTTCGTGCGGGTCGCCGCCGGAGCGCGCCTGTCGCTGCTCATCGGGCTCGTCACGACAGGCGTCGCCGTGCTGATCGGTGTGCTGTACGGAGCCGTAGCTGGCTACGTCGGCGGACGCATCGACCAGTGGATGATGCGTTTCGTCGACGTCCTGTACGCTCTTCCGCTGTTCTTCGGCATCATCATTCTCGTCACGATCTTCGGCCGCAACATCCTGCTGGTCTTCGTGGCCATCGGCTGCGTCGAATGGCTGACGATCGCGCGTATCGTCCGCGGCCAGACACTGTCCGTGAAGCAAATGGAGTATGTGGAGGCGGCGCGTTCGCTGGGGGCGTCGCCCTCGCGGATCATCTTCCGCCATGTCGTGCCGAACGTACTCGGCCCGGTGATCGTCTTCTCCACGCTGCTCGTCCCAACGGTGATCCTCGTCGAGAGCTTCCTGTCGTTCCTCGGGCTCGGCGTGCAGGAACCCCAGACGAGCTGGGGCTTGCTGATCAGCCAGGGCGCAAGCGCCATCGACAGCTCGCCGTGGTTGCTCGTCATTCCCGCCGCGTTCCTCGCAGCAACCATGTTTGCGTTCAACTTCATCGGCGACGGTCTGCGCGACGCTCTGGACCCGCGGGACGATTCGTGAGCGAGCCCCTGCTTCGTGTCCGCGACCTGTCCGTGCGTTTCCGCGCTCGCCGCGGCAGCGTGCATGCGGTCAACGGTGTGTCGTTCGATCTCGTGCGTGGCCGCAGTCTAGGTATCGTCGGTGAGTCCGGCAGCGGCAAGAGTCAGACCTGCTTCGCGATCATGGGGCTGCTGCCGCAGAGCGCGGAATGCACCGGGTCGGTACGCTTCGAGGGCGATGAGCTCATCGGCGCACCGCGACGCACGCTGGATCGCCTGCGCGGTCAACGCATGAGCCTCGTGTTCCAGGATCCGATGACTTCGCTGACGCCGCATCGGACGGTCGGCGCGCAGCTCTGCGAGATAGTGCGTGTGCACGACGGTGCGAGCGCTGCCGAGGCCAGGCGTCGCGCACTCGAGATCATGGAGCGAGTGCGCATCCCCGACCCCGAGCGGCGATTCGACCAGTATCCGTTCGAGTTCTCGGGAGGCATGCGCCAGCGCATCGTCATCGCCGCGGCGCTGATCCAGAGGCCATCGCTGGTGATTGCAGACGAGCCGACCACGGCGCTCGACGTTACCGTGCAGGCCGAGGTGCTGCGCACATTCAAGGCCGTGGTCGAGCACGCTGGCACCTCGCTGATACTCGTCACTCACGACCTCGGCGTCGTCGCGGGCACCTGCGACGAAGTCATGGTCATGTACGCCGGACGGGTCGTCGAGCACGCTGATACTTCAACCCTGTTCGCCGCGCCGTGCCATCCCTACACGCGCGCGCTGCTTGCTTGCCGTCCCGGCCTTGATTCCAAGCCCGTGGCGCGTATGCCGACCATCGAGGGCCGGCCGCCCGACCTCGCGCGCGGCGAACCGCTCGGCTGCGCGTTTGCGCCGCGCTGCTCCGTGGCGACGTCCGTCTGCGAGCACAGCAGGCCTGGCTTGCGCGAGCTGACCCAGACTCATCGCGCCGCCTGCCACCTGCTCGAGGCCGGGCAGTGAGCGCCAGGCCGCTGCTGCGCGTCGAGCGCCTCAGCGTGCGATTCCCGGTGCGCGGAGCCGTCGACGGCCTGCTGCGCGCGCTCGAGAACGTCAGCTTCGAGCTCGAGCCCGGGCGGACCCTCGGAATCGTCGGCGAGTCCGGCTGCGGCAAGTCGACGCTCGCCCGAGCGCTGCTGCGCCTGGTGCCAATTGCGGACGGCCGGCTCGAGTTCGATGGCCGTGACTACACCTTCGACGACGAGACGGCGCTGCGATCGCTGCGTCGGGCCGTGCGACTCGTGTTCCAGGACCCCCTGGCGAGCCTGAACCCGCGCTTCACCGTCGGTCAGTCGATACGCGAGCCGCTCGAGATCTTCGAGCCCGGTCTGTCCCGCACCGAGTGTGACCGCGCGGTCGGCGCCGCCCTCGAGCGCGTTGGTCTCGGTGCGGGCTTCGCGCAGCGCTATCCGCACGAACTCTCGGGCGGCCAGAACCAGCGCGTGAGCATCGCCCGAGCCCTGATCGGCGGGCCACGTCTGATGGTATGCGACGAGTCGGTCAGCGCTCTAGACGTTTCGGTCCAGGCGCAGATACTGAACCTGCTCGCCGACCTGCAGCGCGACACTGGCGTCGCGATTGTCTTCATCAGTCACGATCTGTCGGTCGTGCGTCACATCAGTCACCGCCTGCTCGTGCTCTACCTCGGTCGCGTGATGGAATACGGCGATGCTGCCAGCGTGTTCGCGAGCCCGGCGCATCCGTACACCCGCAGTCTCCTCGACGCCGTGCCGATCGCCGATCCGGTGCTCGAACGCGAGCGCGCGGCGCGACTGCCTGCGTTGGCCGGAGATCTGCCGAGTCCGTTGAATCCGCCCTCGGGCTGCGTCTTCCGCACGCGCTGCGTTGCCGCAACTCCACATTGCGGGATCGCCGTGCCCGGGCTGACGCAGCGTGGCGCGACGCGGTTCGCCTGCCACCACCCGCTCGGCTGAATCGCAGCGCCCGCTTCAGCCGCCGCGCAGCGGCACGGTCTCGTGCACCCAGTTCTGCGGATCCGCCGAGCGCGCTGGCGAGGGAATGACCAGTACCTCACGCCTGCACCGCTGCTCGAACGCTTCGACGTCGATCTCGTTGCCGAGCGCGGCGTAACGGGCCACGGTCTTGCGGAAGGCGACTTCCATGCCATCCGTCTCGGTCAGGAACTCGTCCGTGAGGCTCGCCGGCGTCAGGGGTGGCTGCACCTTTTCCACGACGCGCAGATCCTCCTCGACCGCCTGCAGGATGCCGGCCATTCGCTCCGCATCGTGTTCCGGCTCGAGCAGGTAGTTGCGCGCCTGCCAGCCGATCGCACGCGAACGCCATGCATCGATCGGCGTGCGCGCCGTGAAGTCGATCTGCGTCGTGCCCTCGCGGAACGTGGGCTGGATGCGGTGGCAGAGGCCGATCAGGCTGAACTCGAGCTTGACGCTGGTAGTGCGCCGATCCGCCGCGAGAAGCCTGGCGATCTCGCCCGATTTCTGATCAAGTTGCGGCGCCGGCTTCTCGCGCGCGACGCGTGCGCCCCACTCCGTCAGCTCGATGGGATAGGGCTCGAGTCGTGGGTTGCGCTTGGCGCCGAAAGCCCGGTGCACGAAGTTCGTGTGCGCGGTATCGAGCGAGTTCTCCTCGAAACGCATCCAGTTGGCGCGGGCCTCGAACTGATACGGAATTCGCCGCCAGTGCTCGGTGTCATCGAACTCAGGGAACAGATCGGGGATCCTGGGTCGCCGCGACTCCGGCAGATCGCCGAGGAACACCCAGACCCAGCCATACTTCTCCTCGGTCGGATAATCGTCGACACGCACCCTCTTCGGCGGTGCGACTCCGGGGCCGAGGGCCGGGATCAGCGTGCAGCGGCCATCGGCACCGAAGCGCCAGCCATGGTACGGGCAAGCGACCTCGCCATCGACGACTTCACCGTCGCCCAGCGCCGCCCCGCGGTGCACGCAGGTATCAGCGAGGCAGACGGCGCGGCCTGCGCGGTCGCGGAACAGCACGAAATGGAAGCCGAGCATCTGCACACGTCGGGGCTTGCCCGCCGGCAGTTCATCGGCTGCACAGGCCGCGTACCAGTTGTTGATCAGCATAGGTGGCTCCCGCAGCCGCTAGGCAGCCGACGCATTGCACGCCACCGCGTCCTTCACGGCCGCCGCATCGTTCACGGCCGCTGCGCCTGCGTCGCTGCCGCGAAGCGCGACGATCTCCTGCTCGACCACGCGCAGCAGGCGGGCGACGAACGCTTCATGCACATCGAGTCGCTCGCGAGCCACCTCCGGCGGCGCGACATAGGCCGCGAGGGCCCCGGCCCTGAGCACGCCGGCTTCGACCAGCAAACGCTCGAGGGAATCGAGCTTCTCGCCCACCGCTGCAATCTCCTGTGCGACGGCCATCGTGATGCCGAGCACCCGATCGACATCGGGATCGTCGAAAAACGCGATCCGCCGCTCGGTGCTGTACTCGATCGCGGCGCGGACGGCTTCCACACGGTTCATGGCGGACTCCTCATGCGTGGATGGGTTTGCGCGCGGTCACTGCGAACCAGTGACCGGGGCCGTTGATCTTCGCCAGCGGGAACTCCCGCACTGCCTCCGAAGGGAAGCCAGCGGCGACGAGCTCGCGGGCAATCTGGGCGTCGGCGTAGTCCTCCCAGAACGGCTCATCGTTGAAATAGACGTCCCAGGCGCGCTCAGCCTGCTCGAACGGCGTGCGTCGCGCGTTCTGGATGGCGACGTCCTGGTGCAGCACGATGCCACCGGGGGCGAGCAGGCGGAAGCTCTCGCGCAACGTCGCGCGGCGCGTCTCGTTCGAGATCTCGTGAAACAGGTTGTGCGACACCACGAGATCGAAGTGCCCATCTGGAAAGCGCGTCGCCGCGCAGTCCATCTGGTGAAAGAAGACGCGCGCACCGAGCGCCTCAGCACGGGCGTGCGCGTACCGGAGCATCGCGGCGCCGATGTCGACGGCATGCACCTCCGCTGCCGGGAAGGCCTGCGCATATGGCACCGACGAGGCGCCCGCCGAGCAGCCGAGGTCAAGGATGCGACGCGGCGTGAACTGAGGCTGCTGCTCACGCAGCCATCGGATCGCGGCCCCGGCCTTGCTGTCGTCGCCGCGCATGCCCTGGCCCATCGAGTAGAGGTTGCCGCCGGCCTCGTAGAGAGCGCCGGCGAGCACGTCGTTCGCAGAGGACATGAACGCATAGCCCTGTGGCTGCAAGTGCACGTGGTGCTCGCACATCGCCTCGGGTGGCGCAAAGCCCGGATCGAGTTCGAGCCCGCCGAGCCGATCCGGCGACTCGCGCAGCCGCTTCGCCTCGGTCTCGAGACGCGCGCGATCGCGCATCAGCGGCTCGGTCACCGTCGCCCAGAGCATCTCCTGCGAGCACCGCGTCAGCGCGCTCCACGCCTGGTAGGAGCGGTCGGCGAGCAGGGCCTGCTTGATCTTTTCCCGGTCGGTCACGGCGCGCGAGCGATAGCGGGCCTGTAGTTTCGGCCGCACGCGCGACTCGAAGATCACGCGATTGCCGGGGCGGATGCGACCCGTCAGCTGACGTTTGAGTGCCAGCACGAAGCGTTGTCGTGCGAGATCGTCGGCGGTCTGGGTCGCGAGCATGCTGTGCTTGAGTTCATGAACCATGGCCTGCTCCACCCCGGTGGTCCGGGCGCTGTTGCATTCCTGCCGCCTCATGCCGAACATTTGCGACATGAACGTGCCGTTCCAGACCGGCGACCTTTTCCTCGCCGCCACCGACGTCGACGATCGCAACGTCGACCTGCGCAACCATGCCGGCCCCGGCCGTGTGCTCCATCTCGATGCGCGTTTGCAGCCACGCGCGACGCTGTACACGGGCCAGACGGGCCTCGTGGTCGGCCTCGCCGTCGACCCGACGGACGGATCGCTGTACGCCTGCGATCCGGGCAGCCAGACCATCACCCGCTTCACGGCTGATGGACTCTGTGCAGGGCCGGTCGACTTCCTGCCGCGCGCGCGCATCGGTTCGCTGCTGTTCCTGCCGGACGGACGGTTCGTCGCGGGCCTGCACAGCAAGATCGGCGAACCGAGTGACGCTTCCGGGCCGCGCCTGTGGCTCGGCACGGCACGCGCGCGCAATGCTGCCGGCTTTGCCGCGGAGGTTGACGGCGGCAAATTCGGCTTCCACTGCGTCACGCACATGAGCCTCGGCCCGGACGGTCGCACGCTTCATTACGTCTCCGAAAACGGGCGGCGTCTCATGCGCTGGGACATCGAGACACATCAGCAGCTGCCGGACCTTCTTCGGCTCGAGCGCGACGATCCGCGCGGCACCTTCGGCCCGGCGGTGCGCGCGGACGGCCGCGTCTGGATGGCGACGGGTTCCGGTGCCGTCCTGATCGGGCAGGATGGCCGCATCGAGCGCGAAATCCAGGCGACCCCCCCGCGCGGCTGGTCGCGGTTGACGCTCGCACTCGACGGCGCGAGCTTCTATCTCGGCAACTTCATCGAGGGGCTGCTCGAGAAGCGCGACGCGGACAGCGGCGCACTGCTCTTGACCCACGACATCCATCGCAAGTATTCCCTGTCTGGCGTGGCCGAGTATCCGGCGCTCCCGCGGCGCTGATCAGGCCGCCTGCCGAAGCCCGAACTTGTCGTAGATACCCGAGAGCAGGCTGTAGCGCATTTCGGCAGAGGCGCGCACCGCCGCGATGGCCTTGCGCTGCAATTCGGGAGTGTACGCGTAGCGACTCGCGATCGACAGACCCGATGCGGCGTGGCCCACGTCATTGACGATGTGCACGTGGAAGAACTCGAGCTCGTCGTCGGTATAGCCCATCCTGCGCATTGCCTCGACCAGCATCGGGTAAAGCGTCGGCAGCTGGCCCTCGAGCGCGACCATGATGCCCGCGAAGGCCTCCGCCAGCGTTCGCGGCGTGGCGAGCTCCCAGATCCACGACCGCATGGCGCGCGTCGTCGGCAGGATCAGCCCTCTCGCCTCGGCATCGAAGATGTTCTCGTCGCGCACGCCGCAGGCCCGCGCGAACTTCACGAGAAGGTCCGGGTGGCGCTTGCCCGGCTGGCCAGGCATCTCCTCGCCGATCAGGTTGTCTAGCAACTCGAGTCGCGCGTCGAGGTCTGGCAGCCGCGCGTACAGGGCAGCGAACTGCTGCGCGACGGCATCGACATAGTAGAAGTGCTGAATGGCCCACTGCCCGAGCTGTTCGCGAGTGAGTTCACCACGCGCCCACGCCATGCTGAACGGATGCATGCCGCCATGACACGACTGACGCGCGCCCGCCAGCGCCTGCCTGAATTCGTCTGGACCGAGTAGCTGTTCTTGCATCGCCGTGGACCTCCTCGCTGCTTCCGGCGATGTTGTTATATTTCTATGATGACTTGGATACGCAGAATCACCTAGGCGCCGGCAGCCACTCGAACCTCGCCCGGCGCTGCGTCTGCGGTCCGGCGCGGAACTCGACGTCGATCCAGAGATCGGCAACGGCCACGAGGCGGCCGGCGGCCCGGATCAGTGGCAACTGGTCACGCCACCACGGCAGCACACCGGCCTCGCGCAGCAGGTCCTTGAGCGGCCGGCGCGGTCCGCCGGCCTGGAGTCGCAGGCGTTCGCCACCACGCCGCGCCGAGACCTCGAGAACCCGCGGTAGCCTCGCGAGCGCGATCGGCCCCTGCGGGTGCCCGACCAGGCGCAGGCGACCGAGACCGGCCCACAGCTGCAGCTGCGGCTCGCGGGACCGGTCCCAGCGCAGCGGCAACCCTGGCGCGGCCGCCAGCTGCGGCACGGCATAGAGCAGGCCCCGATGACGACGCACACTGGCGGCTCCCCAGCTCACGACGGGCTGCGCGTCGGGACGCGCACGCGGCAACTCGGTGCGGATCCGTTCTAGTCGCAGCGCGTCGGGCGGGCCCAGGCCGCGCATGGCGAGCCAGGTGCGCAGCACGTTGCGCTGGCGTGCCGGCTCGAGCTGCGCGAGTGCGCCAAGATCCACTGCCTCGCCGACCGCGATCCGCTCGAGGTCGCGCTGACCGAGCTCAGCGAGCAGGTCGCGCGCCTCGGCAAGATGTGAGGCCGTGCGCGCAGCGACACGACTGGCGGCCGGCCAACGCGACCGCAAGCGCGGCAGGATCTCGAGCCGCAGGTAATTCCGGGCGAAGCGCGGGTCGTCGTTGCTCGCGTCTTCGATCCATCGCAGGTGGTGTGTGTTCGCCCAGCTCGCGAGCGCGGCTCGGGTCAGTCCGAGGAGCGGCCGCACGTGCCACCCGCGACCGAACGGCGTGCACTCGGGCATGCCCGCCAGCCCCGCGAGACCCGAGCCTCGCATCAGTTGCAGCAGCAGTGTCTCGAGCTGGTCATCATCGTGGTGGGCCGTCAGGAGCGCCTCGCCGGTGGCGAGCTCGGCCCGCGCCGCCGCGTAACGCGCTTCCCGCGCTGCCGCCTCGAGCGACTCACCTCGCAGCGCGCCGAGTCGCAGGTGCACCGTGCGCAGCGGCACGCCAAGACGACGGCACTCGCTGCGGCAGAGCGCGGCAGCCGAGTCAGCGGCTTCCTGCAGATGGTGATGCACGTGCAGTGCCCGCACGCGCCACGGAGCGAACCCTGTGCCGCGCTTGCGCAAGCCGGCCGCTGCGTGCAGTAGTGCCATCGAGTCGAGCCCACCGCTGCAGGCGATCAGCAGACGTCGTTGCGGGAGGGCGGGCAGGAGAGCCGCGAGGCGCGCGGCGAGCCAGTCCGGTCCGAAGCCTTCAGGCTTCCGCGTAGACACCGAAGGAGGCGATTCTCTCGTTGCGGCGCGCGCGCAGTTCCTCGGCCGGCATTTGCTCGAGCTCGGCGAGGTGGCGCTCGAGGGCATCGCGCAGCGTCGCGGCCATTCGCTCCGGATCGCGATGCGCGCCGCCGAGGGGCTCCGGCAGCACCTCGTCGACCAGCTTGAGCTGGGCGAGACGATCGGCGGTCAGCCCCATGGACTCGGCGGCAATTTCCTTCTTGTCCGCGCTCTTCCAGAGAATCGAGGCACAGCCCTCGGGCGAAATGACCGAGTAGGTGCTGTATTGCAGCATCAGCAGCCTGTCGCAGACACCGATCGCGAGTGCCCCGCCCGACCCGCCCTCGCCGATGACCACGCTGACGATCGGGATCCGCAGCAGCGACATCTCGAACAGGTTGCGGGCGATCGCCTCGCTCTGGCCGCGCTCCTCCGAGCCGACGCCGGGATAGGCGCCGGGAGTATCGATGAACGTGATCAGCGGCAACCCGAAACGCTCCGCGAGGCGCATGAGCCGCAAAGCCTTGCGGTATCCCTCTGGCTTCGGCATACCGTAATTGCGCCGCACGCGGTCCTTCGTGTCGCGGCCTTTCTGGTGGCCGATGAACATCACGGCACGTCCGTTGAGCCGTGCGAGACCGCCGACGATGGCAAGGTCGTCGCCGAACATGCGATCGCCGTGCAGCTCGTGGAAGTCGCTGAACACGCTGGCGAGATAGTCGAGCGAGTACGGTCGCTGGGGGTGCCGCGCAAGCTGAGTGATCTGCCAGGGGGTCAGCTGCGAGAAGATGTGGTTCGTCAGCTGCCTTGCCTTCGCCTGCAGTCGCCGGATCTCGCTCTCGATGTTGAGGCCGGGATCCGCCTGGACATGGCGCAGTTCCTCGATCTTGGCTTCGAGTTCGGCGATCGGCTGTTCGAAATCGAGGAAACTGACGGCCATGAGTCCTACCGGCTCCGCGAAGCGGCGAGGTTAAGGTCAGCGGCTGGCGTGTGCAACCCGACCTCGTGGCAGCCGAGGTCAGCGCAGTCGTTCAGCCGGTCGCCGTGCTCGGCGTCGTGCCCGGCGGAGGCCCGTAGACGACGCGCACGGCCTTGGCGCCGAACAGACTTTCGAGCGTATCGAGGAGCTCGCGGGTCGGGCGGACCTGCCAGTCCGCGCCGAGCTCGAGAGAGGCGCTGGCACGCTCGCCCGCATAGCGGATCGCGACCGCACAGGGACCGGGCCGCCAGGCCGACAGGGCCTCGGCGAGACGCCTCTGCAGTGACTCACTCGCGTTAGGCTGCGTCAGACCGGTGGGCCAGAGCAGGACGATCCGATGGGCCTGCGCCTCGCGCAGGCGGTCGAGCTCGGTGACGCGCCGCGCGGCGAGTCGCCAGCCGTCGCTGAACTCGTCGAACCGCAGCACTCCCTCGACGAGCAGCAGCGCGTCCTTGACGATCAGGTCGCGGTACTGGCTGAACACATCCTCGAAGAACGTGACCTCGATGCGACCGGTCCGGTCGTCGAGCACGGCCGAGACGCGTGTGCCGCGCTTGCGGACCTCGTGGACGTATCCGGCGACCGTCGCCGGCTTGCCGCGCTGGTTCCATGGCTCGGCCGCGCCGAGACCCGGGCGGTCGCTGACCAGATCGGCGATCCGGCCAGAGACGAAGCGCGGCAGATCGCGCTCGAAGCGACTGAGCGGGTGGCCCGTCAGATAGAGGCCAAGCGTCTCGCGCTCCCCGGCGAGCCGGATCGCCTCGCTCCAGTCCGGCTGAAACAGCGCGTTGCTGTCGGCGGCAGCGGGCGTGCTCACCTCCGCCGCGAGCCCGAAGAGGTCGACCTGCCCGGCCTCGGCGGCGCGCGAATTCTGCTCACCGAGCTGCAGCGCCGAGGACAGCCGATTCATGTGCGTCGCGCGGTTCGGCCCCAGACTGTCAAGACTGCCCGAGCGGATCAGCGCCTCGAGCACGCGCCGGTTGACCTTGTTCAGATCGAGGCGTCGGCACAGATCCTCGAGCGTGGCATACGGCCCGCCCCGCGCGCGCTCCTGCACGATGCACTCGACGGCTGCCTGGCCAACCCCCTTGATCGCACCGAGGCCATAGCGGATCGTGCCGGCGTCCTCGACGGTGAAGGGATACACCGACTGATTGATGTCCGGCGGCAGCACGCGCAGCCCCATCTGGTCGCACTCGTCCTTGAGCGTGACGATCTTGTCGGTGTGATCCATGTCGGCCGACAGGACCGCGGCCATGAACGCGGCGGGATGATGCGCCTTGAGGTAGGCCGTCTGATAAGATAGCAGAGCGTACGCCGCCGAGTGCGACTTGTTGAAGCCGTAGCCGGCGAACTTCTCGATCAGGTCGAAGATGTGGGCGGCCTGGGCGGCTGGCACGCCGCGTGCCTCGGCGCCGCTGACGAAGCCGTCTCGCTGCTTGGCCATCTCTTCGGGCTTCTTCTTGCCCATCGCGCGGCGCAGCAGGTCGGCGCTGCCGAGAGTGTAGCCCGCGAGCACCTGCGCGGCCTGCATGACCTGTTCCTGGTAGAGGATCACGCCGTAGGTCGGCTTCAGGATCGGCTCGAGCGAGGGATGCAGATAGTCGATCGGTCCTTCGATCCGGCCGTGCTTGCGCGCGATGAAGTCGTCGACCATGCCCGACTGCAGCGGCCCGGGGCGGAACAACGCGACCAGCGCGATGATGTCCTCGAAGCAGTCCGGCTGCAGGCGCCGGATCAGGTCCTTCATGCCGCGCGACTCGAGCTGGAAAACCGCGGTCGTGCGCTGGGATTTCAGCAGGGCGTAGGTCGCCGGATCGTTCATCGGAATGTCCTCGATGACGAGCGGCGGCTCACCCGCGGCGCGGCGCTGCGCGTTGATCAGCGAGACCGCGCGATCGATGATCGTCAGGGTCCGCAGTCCGAGGAAGTCGAACTTGACGAGACCGGCCGCCTCGACGTCGTCCTTGTCGAACTGCGTGACCACGCCGCCGCCGCCCTCCTCGCAGTAGAGCGGCGCGAAATCGGTCAGTACAGACGGGGCGATCACGACGCCGCCGGCGTGCTTGCCGGCATTGCGCGTCAGGCCCTCGAGCGAGCGCGCAAGGTCGAGCAGGTTGCGGATTTCTTCGTCGCTGTCGTAGAGGCGTCTGAGCTCGGGCTCCTTCTCCAGCGCGGCGTCGAGCGTGATGTCGAGCTCGAACGGCACCAGCTTCGCTATGCGGTCGACCTGTCCGTAGCTCATGCCAAGCACGCGACCGACATCGCGCACGACGGCCTTGGCGGCCATGGTCCCATAGGTGATGATCTGCGAGACGCGCTCGCGACCGTATCGCTCGGCGACGTAGTCGATGACCCGGTCGCGCCCCTCCATGCAGAAGTCGACGTCGAAGTCCGGCATCGAGACGCGTTCGGGATTCAGGAAACGCTCGAAGAGCAGGTCGTAGCGGATCGGATCGATGTCGGTGATGCGCAGCGCATAGGCCACGAGCGAGCCCGCACCGGAGCCACGCCCGGGGCCGACCGGTACTCCGTGTTCGCGCGCCCAGCGGATGAAGTCGGCGACGATCAGGAAATAGCCCGCGAAACCCATCTGGCAGATGACGTCGAGCTCCTGCTCGAGACGCGCGCGGTACGACGCCGGGGCGCCCCGCTCGGCGAGGCCGCGCGCTGCCTCGTCGCGCAGGTACTGCTCGGGAGAGCGCGCGTCGGGCACCGGGAAACTCGGCAATCGGCTCTCGCCGAGCCGCAATGGCAGGCTGCAGCGGCGCGCGATCGCGACCGTATTCGCGAGCGCCTCGGGCAAGTCGGCGAACAGCTCCGCCATCTCGGCTGGCGAGCGCAGGTACTGCTGCGGCGTGTAGCGGCGCTCGCGCGCCGGGTCCGCGAGCAGCTGCCCCGCGGCGATGCAGACGCGCGCCTCGTGCGACTCGAACTGGGCGGGCTCGAGGAAGACGACGTCGTTGACGGCGACTAGCGGAACGCCAGACCGCGCGGCGAGCTGTACGGTGGCAGCGAGATGCGACTCCTCGTCGGGTAGACCGAGTCGCGCGACCTCGAGGTAGTAGCGCCCGGGAAAGACCGTCAACCAGTGCTCGAGGCAATGCTGCGCGTCGGCGAGCCTGCCATGGCCGATGGCGCGCCCGACATCGCCTGCGGCGCCGCCGGACAGCGCTATGAGCCCGCGCGCCGCAGTCGGATCGAGCCAGTCGCGCTCGATACAGGCCTCACCGCGCTGCTGGCCCTCGAGCCAGGCGCGTGAGACCAGCCTCGTGAGGTTTCGGTAACCCGCCTCGTCCATGCACAGCAGCGTCAGCCGCGTCGGCGCTGTACGCTCGCCCGGCTCGCGAACCCGCAGGTCGACGCCGATCAGCGGTTTCACGCCGTGTTTGAGCGCCTCGCGATAGAACTTCACCATCGCGAACAGGTTGCCGTCGTCGGTCAGCGCGACAGCCGGCATGCCGCGCGCAGCCACGGTCTGCATGAGTTCCGGCACGCGCACGACGCTGTCGCGCAGCGAGTACTCGGTGTGCACACGCAGGTGAACGAATGCGGTCATCGGACCCCGGGACAAACGCAGCGCCGCGCTAGCGCGTCGGCAGGACCGATTCTACCGGCGCGAACGTGACCCTGTGCACGGCACTCGCGCCGAACCGGGCGAGGTGCCGTCGATGTGCTGCCGTCGGATAACCCTTGTGCTCCGCGAATCCGTATCCGGGGTAGCTCGCATCCATCTGTTCCAGCAGGGAATCGCGCACCGTCTTGGCGAGGATCGAAGCGGCACCGATCGCCGTCTCGGTCGCGTCGCCGCCGACGATCGCCTGCGCGCGGACTGTGCCCCAGAGGTCGTCGCAGGCCGGGGCGCGGTTGCCGTCGACGAGGATCAGCGCCGGCCGCACCGCGAGTCCGGCGATCGCCCGGCGCATCGCGAGCAGCGTCGCGCACAGGATGTCGAGCGCGTCGATCTCGACCGCATCGGCCTGCCCAATGGCCCAGGCGAGCGCCTGCGCGCGGATCGTCGCCGCGAGCTGCCGGCGGCGAGATGGCGGCAGTCGCTTCGAGTCTGCGATGCCCTCGATCGGCCGGCGTGGATCGAGCACGACGGCGGCTGCGATCACGGGTCCGGCGAGCGGCCCGCGACCGGCTTCGTCCACGCCGGCGACCAGCCTCACTGCGGGCGCACCGCCAGACCGGTGCCACGCCCGATTGCGCCGCGGTCGAGCAGCTCGAGCACCGCTTGCGCCGCCGCAGCGGCGCCGCCGGCGCGCAGGCGGCGATGCACGTCCGCGAACTGCTGGAGCAGGCGGCGGCGTTGCGGACTGTCCTCGAGCTCGGCCAGGACGGCGGCACCGAGCGCCTCGGGACGCACCGCCTCCTGGAAGAACTCGGGCACCGCGCCGCGACCGAGCAACAGGTTCGGCTGCGAGAAGTAGGCGACCTTAACCAGACCGAGACGGCGCAGCAGGAAGGCTGTCAGTGCCCCGAGCCGGTAGGCAACGACCATCGGCCGCCGGCACAGCAGGGTCTCGAGCGTGGCCGTGCCCGAGGCGACGAGCGCCGCATCGGCCGCCGCCAAGGCGAGCTGCGCCTGACCTTCCAGCACGACGATTGGTGGCGCGTCGGACACCCTGCCCCGCGCCGTCTCGAACACGGCGCGTACCCGCGCGGTCGCCATCGGCGCGACGAAGCGCACCTCCGGGCGGCGCGCGGCGAGCCAGCGCGCAGCGCCGATGAAGTCCTCGGCCAGCCTCGCTGCCTCGCCGACCCTGCTGCCCGGCAGCAGCGCAACGACGGTCGAACCGGCATCGAGCCCGAGCGTACGGCGCGCCGCAGCGCGATCGACCTCGAGAGGAATCTGGTCCGCGAGCGGGTGGCCGACGAAACGCGCCGTGATGCCGTGCGCGGCATAGAAGTCGGTCTCGAAAGGCAGCAGGCAGAGCACGAGGTCGCAGGATTCGTGCATCGTCCGCACGCGTCCCTGGCGCCAGGCCCAGACCTGTGGACTGACATACTGTACCGTGCGCAGCCCCCGGGCCTTGAGCGCGCGCGCGAGCCGCAGATTGAACTCCGGCGCATCGACGCCGATGAAGACGGCCGGCTGCTCGCGCAGGAAGCGCCGCTCGAGTCGGCGTCGCAGACGGATCAGTCGCGGCAGGTGGCGCACGATCTCCGTCAGTCCCATGACCGCGAGTTGCTCGGCGTCCGCCCAGACCTCGCAACCCTCGGCCCGCATCTTCGGTCCCGCGACGCCGCAGAACCGCGCTGCCGGCAGACGCTCGCGGAGCGCGCGGATCAGTGCGGCAGCGAGCGTGTCACCCGAGGTCTCGCCGGCGACAAGTCCGATCAGCGGGCCGGAGCTCACCGGTGCAGCGCGTCCCTAGCGAACCAGGCTGCGCGTCGAGCGACCGATGAAGTCGACGAAGATGCGCAGCTCCGGCTGGCCCGCCGCCGCTTCCTCGAGCTTCCGCACGGCGTCGGCGAGCTTTAGGCCGGAACGGTAGAGCACGCGGTAGGCGTTCTTGATGTTGCGGATCTGCTCGCTCGTGAAGCCACGTCGCGACAGCCCGGTCGAGTTGATCGAGTGCGGCTCCGCGGGCTGGCCGACCGCCATGACGTACGGCGGCACATCACGCGTCACGGCGGCATTGTTGGCGATGAACGCGTGCGCGCCGACCTTGGTGAACTGGTGGATCGCGGACAGTCCGCCCATGATGACCCAGTCGTCGAGTTCGACATGACCCCCGAGCGTCGCGACGTTGGCGAGCACGCAGTGGCTGCCGACGCGGCAGTCGTGCGCGACGTGCGCGTAGGCCATGAACAGGTTGTCGTCGCCGATGCGGGTGACGCCCGCGTCGTGGGTCGTGCCGCGGTTCATCGTCACGAATTCGCGGATCACGTTGTCGTCGCCGATCTCGAGTCGCGTCGGTTCGCCCTTGTATTTCTTGTCCTGCGGCGCGGCGCCGATCGAGGCGAACTGATAGATGCGGTTACGCGCGCCGATGCGCGTCGGTCCCTCGATGACGACATGCGGCCCGATGCGGCAGCCCGGCCCGATCTCGACATCGTCGCCGATCACCGAGAACGCGCCCACCTCGACATCGGGCGCGATCCGCGCCCGCGGCGAGATCGATGCCCGTGGGTCGATCGCCATGTCCGCTGCCTCCCCCGGTCAGCCCGTCGCCCCGGCCGCAGGCCGCGTCTCGGGCGCAACCATCATCTCCGCGGAGGCGACCTCCTGGCCGGCGACGCGCGCTGCCGTGGAGAAGCGCCAGATCCCCTTGAAGGCGCGCTCGAACCTTGCCGTCATCTCGAGTTGATCGCCGGGTTCGACCGGCCGACGGAAACGGGCCTTGTCGATGCCGACGAAGTAGAAGCGCGTCTGCTCGTCCGGGACGACCTCGGCGGTCACGAACGCCAGGATGCCGCAGGTCTGCGCGAGCGCCTCGATGATCATGACGCCGGGCATGACGGGCCGGTACGGGAAATGCCCCGGGAAGAATGGCTCGTTGACCGTGACGTTCTTGATCGCGCGGATGCTCTCGCCCCGCCGGCACTCGAGCACGCGGTCGACCAGCAGGAAGGGATAGCGATGCGGCAACAGCCGCAATACCCCCATGATGTCCATGCTCGTCGGCGTCTTCGGGTCGATCTCGCTCACGATTGCCTACCTCGGGGCGCCACGCGCCCGCTCTGGTTCAAGTCTCGGCGTCTGCCCCGGCGGTACCGCCGCCGACCAGGCGTTCGACCGAGCGCAGCCTGTCGGACAGGCGCTCGATGCGCCGCAGGCGTCCGACGATGCGCCGCCACTCGGTGGCGGGCGTCGCAGGCAGGCCGCTCGAGTAGACGCCCGGTTCCATGATGGAACCCGACACCAGCGTGTAGCCCGTGATGGCGACGTCATCGCAGATCGTCAGGTGGCCGGCAATGCCGACCGCACCACCGATCTGGCAGCGACGTCCGATCCGCGTGCTGCCCGAGACGCCGACGCAGGCGGCCATGGCCGTGTGCGCGCCGACGACGACGTTGTGGCCGATCTGGATCTGGTTGTCGAGCTTGACGCCTTCCTCGATCACCGTGTCGCCGATCGCGCCACGGTCGATCGTCGTGTTGGCGCCGATCTCGACGTCGGCACCGATCCGGACGCCACCGACCTGGGGAACCTTGACCCAGGTGCCACGCTCGGCCGCGTAGCCGAAACCGTCGGCACCGATCACGGCGCCGGGGTGCACGATCACGCGTTCGCCGAGCACGGCGTCGCGGCAAATCGTGACCCTTGCGACGAGGTGCACGTCCGCGCCGAGCGAGGCGCCGGCCTCGACGACCGAGCCGGGCCCGAGTACGCACCGCGGACCGATGCGCGTCCCGGGACCGACGTAGCTGAGCGGCCCGATGTGCGCGCTGGGATCGACGCATGCGCCGGGATCGACGACGGCACTGGGATGCCGTCCCGGTGGCCGCACCGGCGCCGGATGCAGCAGGGCGGCGACGCGCGCGAAGCACGCGTGCGGGTTGGGCGTCACGAGCGCCGCCACGGGGCAATCCGCGGCGCTGGTCGGGTCGACGATCACGGCGCCTGCACGCGTCTCGCGGAGCTGGGCCTTGTAGCGCGGGTTGCCGAGAAAACTGATCGTCCGGGGCGAGGCCGCAGACAGGGCCGCGACGGCGTCGATCTCGAGGTCGGGATCGCCGCGCAGCTCGCAGCCGAAGCGCACGGCGAGCTCGGCCAGCTTCAACCGACTGCTCCGCGCCGCGCGGCGCTCACCGGCTGATCCGCCGCAGCAGCCTCAGCGGCCGCCCTGCTGCCGCGGCGCCGTGGTGGGTTGGGCCGCGGCAGCTGGCGCACGCGACTGCAGCAGCTGCAGGACCGCGGGCGTGATGTCGATCGCCGGGTTCGCGTAGATGACGCCATCGGTGACCACGAGATCGAAGTTCTGGCCGCGCGCGTATGTCTGCACCTCGGTCAACAGCGTGCGCTGCAGCTTGGACATTTCCTCGTTGCGGCGTGCGTTGAAATCGTCCTGGATCTCGGCCTGACGCCGCGCCAGGTCGCGCTGGCCGTCGCGCAATTCCTTCTCGGCACGGCTGATCTGATCGGCGGTCATCGTCGCGCGATCCTTGTTGAGCTTTTCCTGCTTCGCCTGCAGCTGCTGCGCCGTGGCCTGCAGCTCACGCTGCTTCGCCGCCGCCTCGCTCCGCAGCGACTCGAGCAGCGCCTTGCCTTGCGGGGACTCGTCCATGAGCCGCCCGTAATCGAGTACGCCGATCTTCAGTTCGGCCATGGCCGGAGCCGAAAAAGCCGCCGCAATCAGCGCGGCACCGCAGATAGCCGACTTGAGCGAACGATTCACGCTGCACATTCCTCAAAAAATGGTCAGAACGCCTGACCGACGGAGAACTGGAACCGCTCTTCCTCGTCGGGGTAGAGCACGGAGTCGCCCCGATACGCGTTCAGCGGCACCGCATAGCTGAAGCGGAAGATACCGAGCGGCGCGAGCCACTGCACCGCCAGGCCCGTCGAATGCTTCAATTTATCATACTTGAATCCGTACTCGATCGGCGTGCCGGACCCCGGATTCAACAGATCGTCCTGGCCGCGGAAGACGTAGCGATTACCGGTCTGGAAGACGTTGCCGAGGTCGTAGAACCAGCTGATCCGGGCCGAGGTGCGCCACTTCTCCGGTGTCGGGAAGATCAGTTCGGCGCGCGCGACGACCTTCATGTTGCCGCCGTACGGATTGCCGAAGCTGTCCTTCGGACCGAGCCGGCTCTCGCGATAGCCGCGCACGGTGTCCGGGCCGCCCGCGAAGAAGTTGCGGAACGGCGGCAGTGCCGTCGTGTCGCCGATGTCCATGCCGTAGCCGACCTCGGCGCCGACGGACATCGTCCAGCGGCCCCAGAGCGGGATGTACTGCAGGTAGTCGTAGTTCGCGACGAAGTACTCGACGTCGCTGCCCGGCAGCGAGTACGACAGTGAAAGGCTGTGCCGCATGCCGCGGTCGGCGAACAGCGCACGGTTGCGCGTATCGAGACTCCACCCCGCAACGAGTTCGACGGAATTGAACTGCGAGGTGTAGATCGTCGAGGCGGGAACGATGAAGCCATTGCCGAAATCCTGCTCCGGGATGGTCGTCTCCCTGGGATTGCCGTTGCTGCGTACCCAGTCGATGGCCTGCTGGGCGCTGCCGCTGCCGACCAGCAGCTCGGAGCTCTGCAGCGCGAGACCGATCCGCAGGCCCTGGAACTCGGTGATCGGATAGCCGTAGTCGATGCCGAGCGAGAGCGATTTCGACGAGAAGTCGGACGATGCCGAGACGAACTGCGTAACGTCCCGGTAGGTCAAAGAGAGCGTGCGGGCAACGCCGTCGATGTTCGTGTACGGATCGGTGTGCGAGATGCCGTAGACCTTGGAAAAGCGGCCGGAGTTGAGGTCGATGGCGACGCGCTGGCCCGTGCCCATGAAGTTGCTGTCGGCGTAATTGCCGTTGAGGATGAACGACTGCGACTCGGAATAGCCAATGCCGCCACCGAGCTGCGCCGACGGCCCTTCCTTGATCTCGAACTCGACGTCGACGAGATCGGCCGAGCCCGGCACGGGCTTGGTCTCGGACTCGACCTTCTCGATGTATGGTAGTCGCTGCAGTCGCTGCTTGGAGCGCTCGACCGCCGCGTTCGACAGCCAGGCGCCCTCCAGCTGGCGCATCTCGCGGCGCAGCACCTCGTCATTGATCTTGGTGACGCCATTGAAGACGATGTGGCGCACGTAGGCACGGTTGCCGGGGTCGACGAAGAAGGTCAACGAGACCGTCTTCTCGTCCTCGTTTGGCGTCGGCACCGGATCGACCTTCGCGAAGGCGTAACCGTCGAGCCCGAGACGGTTCTGGATCAGTTCCTGGGTGGCCGTGATCTCCTTCTTGGAGAACGTCGTGCCGGGCTTGACGATCAGGTAGTTGCGCAGTTCCTCCTCGGGGACGACGAAGGTGCCGGCGAGCTTGACCTCCTTGATCCGGTAGACCTCTCCCTCCGAGACGTTGATGGTGACGAAGATGTCGTCCTTCTCGGGCGCGATCGCGACCTGGGTCGATTCGATCTCGAAGTTCGCGTAGCCGCGGTCCATGTAGAACGAACGCAATTTCTCGAGGTCGCCCTGCAGCGACTCACGCGAATAGCGGTCGTCCTGCCGGTACCAGGACAGCCAGTTCGGCGTCTTGAGCTCGAATTCCTCGAGAATGTCCTCGTCCTCGAAGCTCTCGTTGCCAACGATGTTGATCTGGCGGATCCGTGCGCGCTTGCCTTCCTTGATGTCGATCTTGACCTTGACGCGGTTGCCGGGGACGTCCTCGACCGAGGTGTCGATGCGCACGGCGTACTTGCCTCGCGAGAAGTACTGATCCGTCAGGAATTGGCGCACGTCCTCGAGCACCGAGCGATCGAAGGTCTTGCCGGTCGCGAGCCCGACGTTCCGCAGCGACTTGCTGAGATCCTCGGTCTTGATGTCCTTGTTGCCCTTGATCTCGAAACTCTCGATCGAGGGACGCTCGAGGACGACGACGACGAGCGTGCTGCCGTCGCGCCGCAGCTCGATGTCGCGGAAGAATCCCGTGTCGTAGAGGGCGCGCATGGCCTCGCGAACCCTCTGCGGAGTCAGCCTGTCGCCGATGTTGACCGGCAGGTAGTTGTAGACTGTGCCCTCCGACACGCGCTGCAAACCCTCGACCCGGATGTTGCCGACCGTGAACTCGAGCGGTTCCGCAGCGGCCTGGGCGCGCACCGCCGGCGAATGGACGAGTACCGAGCCGCCGAGCACGGCAGAGACGAACATCGCAACGGTCGGGACTGGTCGCACGCGAGACCTCTCGGAATCAGCCGGGCTGGAACTGCCGCGCCACGTCGTTGAACAGAGCCACGCCCATCAGCAACAGCAGCAGCGCGATGCCAACCTGCTGTCCAAGGGCCTGGACGCGCTCGGACAGCGGACTGCCCTTGGCCCACTCGGCGAGCTGATAGAGGATCTGACCCCCATCGAGGATGGGGATCGGCAGCAGGTTCAGGAAGCCCAGCGACAGCGATATGAGCACGAGGAAACCGATGAACGCCGCGATCCCCCCGCGGGCGGATTCTCCCGCGTACTCGGCGATCGAGATCGGACCCGAGAGGTTCTTCAGCGATACCTGTCCCATGATCATGCGCCAGAACATCTTCGCCTGCAGGACGGTCATGTCCCAGGCGCGGATCGATGCCTGCACGAGCGCCTCGACCGGTCCAAAAGTCTTGCGGACCAGCATCTCGGCGGGCAGCGGTGCGGGTGGCGGTGTCTCGACGCGGATGCGGCCTACGTCGACGCCGTCGATCCGATCCGCTTCGGTCCGCAGCCGCACGCGCCCGCTCACGCCGCCGCGCTCGAACTCGACGACGATCTCGCGGTCCGGGCGCGCCGAGACCAGTTCGACGAGCGAGGTGAAGTCGGCGACCTGCTGGCCATCGATTGCGAGCACGCGGTCGCCACTCTGCAGCCCGGCCCGCTCGGCCGGCCCGCCAGCCAGTACGCGACCGATGACGGCCGGCCGCGGCGGCTCCCAGAAGCGGAAGCCGAACCCACCCGAGAACGCGCTCGGCTCGGTCAGCGCACGACGTACCTGCGGGTCTTCGACGCGTAGGGTCAGGGCGCGCGTGCCGCCGTTGGGGGCACGGACCGTCAGCTGCGCCACGCCGCGACCGCTCATCGATTCGACGAGGCCGAGCACCACGTCCGCGCGACCGTCCACGGGCTCGCCGTCGAGGGTGAGGATCTCGTCGCCGCGCTGGAGGCCGGCCCGATCCGCGATCGAGTCGGGCGTGACGTCGCCAACCACCGCGCGCACCTCGGGGGCTCCGGCGATCCAGAGCAGGCCCCAGAGCAGCAGGATCGCAAAACCGATGTTGAACGCCGGTCCGGCCAGCAGCACGAGGATGCGCTGCCAAGGCGGCTTGCGTGTGAACGAGCGGTGCAGTTCGGCGTCGGCGACCGGACCCTCGCGTTCATCGAGCAGCTTGACGTAGCCGCCCAGTGGCAGCGCCGCGAACACGTATTCGGTGCGGTCCTCCCCGGCCACGCGGCTCCACAGCGGTCGACCGAAGCCCACCGAGAAGCGCAGCACCTTGAAGCCGAGCTTGCGAGCCACCCAGTAATGGCCGAATTCGTGGACCGTGACCAGCAGGCTCACGGCAATCAGGAACCAGATGGCGTACCAGAAGAGACTCACGCGAGCTCCCGATGCACTCAGCGGTCCGCCAACGCCGTGACGGCCGCGCGGGCCGCGTCGCGGGCCAGCGCGTCCGCAGCGAGCACGGTCTCGAGGCCGACGGCCGTGGAGGGGGCGAAACGCCAGGTGTCCTGCTGCATCACCGCATCAATGACCGTCGCAATCTCCAGAAAGTTCACCTTGCCCTCGAGGAAGGCCGTCACGGCCACTTCGTTGGCCGCATTGAGCACGGCCGGGGCGAGCCCTCCTTCCGCCGCGGCCTGCTGCGCGAGCGCGAGGCAGCGGAAACGGACGGGGTCAGGAGCGCGGAAATCGAGGGCCCCGACCTTGACCAGGTCGAGGAATTGTACACCGGAGCCGATCCGCTCCGGCCAGGCGAGTGCGTGTGCAATCGGCGTTCGCATGTCCGGCGAGCCGAGCTGCGCGAGCACGGAGCCATCGACGTATTCCACCATCGAGTGGATGATGCTCTGTCGATGCACGACGATGTCGATCTGCGTCGGCGGCAGCCCGAACAGGAGGTGCGCCTCGATCAGCTCCAGGCCCTTGTTCATCAGGGTCGCAGAATCGACCGAGATCTTCCGCCCCATGACCCAGTTCGGATGCGCACACGCCTGCTCGGGTGTCGCCGCGCGCAGGCGCTCGAGATCCCAGTCGAGAAAAGGCCCGCCCGATGCGGTGAGCAGGATGCGGCGCACGCCGAGCGGCGGCCGGCCTGCCTCGAAACCCGGCGGCATGCACTGGAAGATCGCGTTGTGTTCGCTGTCGATCGGCAGCAGGGTCGCCCGACCCTCGCGCGCTGCGGCGATCAGCAGTTGCCCGGACATCACCAGCGATTCCTTGTTCGCCAGCATGAGCCGCTTGCCGGCACGCGCCGCCGCGAGCGTCGACTCGAGTCCGGCGGCGCCGACGATGGCGGCCATCACGTAATCGACGGTCGGCAGACGCGCGAGTTCCGCCAGTCCGGCCGCACCGGCGAGTACCCGGGTGGAGAGTCGGCGGCGCTCGAGCTCGCGCGTGAGCTCGAGTGCCGCGGCCGGCTCGACCAGCGCGACGACTTCGGGAACGAAACGCACGCACTGCTCGAGCAGCTTGACGTGATTGTTGCGCGCGCCGAGCGCGACGACGCGAAACCGGTCGGGATGACGCGCGCAGACATCGAGCGTGCTCTCGCCGACCGAACCCGTCGAGCCGAGCACGCAGACGCCAATCACGGCATCACTCCGATCAGCAGCAGACCGAGCACGAACACCGGTGCACCGGCCACGATGCTGTCCAGTCGATCGAGCATGCCGCCGTGCCCGGGGAACAGATGCCCGCTGTCCTTCACGCCGGCCGCACGCTTGAGCAGACTCTCGGTCAGGTCACCGACGACCGAGAACGTGGCGGTCGCGAGCGCGACGGCGACGAACGGCAGCGTGGGCACGGCGAAGTAGGCGGCCCCCGCCAGCCCGGCGAGCAGCGCGAGCAGTACGCCGCCGATCACGCCCTCCCAGGTCTTGGCCGGGGAAACGCGCGGCGCGAGCTTGACGCGTCCGAAGCGCCGGCCCGCAAAGAACGCGCCAGTGTCCGCGGCCACGATCAGCACGAGCGCGTACAGCGTCCACTCGCCGCCGGCGACTCCCGCGTGACGCAACTGCGCGAGCGCTACCCAGGCAGGCACCAGGGCGCAGACTCCAGCCAGTGCCGCCGACCATGGCGCCACGCGCTGGGGCGCCAGCGTGATCCACGCGAGCGCCACGAGCCACCACACGGCCGTCAGCATCAGCATGACGCGCAGCGCCGCGCGTTCGCTGCAATAGTCCCAGGCCAGCGCGAGGAGCGCCGCGACGAGCGCGACGTAGCCGACGCGCAGACCGCGACCCGCGTCGCGAATGAATGCCGACCATTCCCAGGCGCCAATCAGCACGGCGAGGGTCAGCAGCACGAGGGTGACGGCCGGCGGCAGCAGCAGCAGCACCGTCAGCAGCACGACGGCCATCGCCAGCGCGGTCAGGATCCGCGACCTAAGCACCGGTCCTGATCCTGAGCTGATCGCCGGTCAGTCCGAAACGGCGGTCCCGGCTCGCGAAATCGGCGAGCGCAGCGTCGAGGTCGGCGATGCCGAAATCGGGCCAGAGGGTGTCGCAGAAGAACAATTCGGTGTAGGCGAGGTTCCAGAGCAGGAAGTTGCTGATCCTGTGCTCTCCCCCCGTGCGGATGAACAGGTCCGGGTCGGGCACGTCGTCGAGTTGCAGCCGCGCCGACAGCGCTTCCTCGTCGATGTCCTCCGGACGCAGCTCGCCGCGCGCGCATTGGCGTGCAAGCTCACGCGAAGCCTCGACGATGTCCCAGCGTCCGCCGTAACTGACCGCGACCTGCAGGCGCAGTCGCGTATTGCCCGCGGTCAGCTGCTCCGCCGCAGCCACGCGCTGCTGAAGGCGGACCGCCAGCTGGTGCCGCGCGCCGATCATGCGCAGCCGGACGCCGTTGGCATGCAACTCGTCCACTTCGCGGTCCAGCGCTTCGACGAACAGGCCCATCAGCGTCGCGACCTCCTGTGCCGGCCGGCGCCAGTTCTCGCTCGAGAAAGCGAACAGTGTCAGCGCGCCGATGCCGCGTCGCACGCATTCGCGGACACACATGCGCACGGGCTCGATTCCGGCCTTGTGCCCCGCCGTGCGCGGCTTACCGCGCGCCTCGGCCCAGCGGCCGTTGCCGTCCATGATGATGGCGATGTGTTGCGGCAAGGCCATGAGCGCCTGCGGACCGAGCTGCGGGGGCGTCGCGCTCAGACCTGCATGATCTCCTTTTCCTTGGCCGCGAGCGCCTGATCGATCTCCGCGACGTGCTTGTCGGTGAGCTTCTGGATCTCCTCCTGCGCGCGCTTGTCGTCGTCCTGGGAGATCAGCTTCTCCTTGAGCATATCCTTGAGGTCGTTGAGCACGTCGCGACGCACGTTGCGCACCGCCACGCGGGCGTTCTCGGCCTCGTGGCGCACGACCTTGATGATGTCGCGGCGGCGCTCCTCGGTGAGCGGGGGCAGTGGCACCCGGATCACGGTGCCGGCCGTCATGGGCGTGAGCCCGAGGTCTGACTTGAAGACCGCCTTCTCGACCGCCTGCACAGCCTGCTTGTCCCAGGGCGTGATGACGATCGTACGCGCATCCTCGATGCTGATGTTGGCGACCTGGTTCAGCGGCGTCTCGGTGCCGTAGTAATCGACCTTCAGGTGCTCGACGAGGCTCGGATGCGCCCGCCCCGTGCGCAGCTTCTTGAGGTCGGCCGTGAAGCTCTGCACGCACTTCGCCATGCGTAAGGAGCAATCCTTCTTGATGTCGTCGAGCATCTGGGTCTCCCGGGCCGGCGCCGGCCCTGATTCGCATCAGTCCCTGGTGACAACGGTGCCGATGTCCTCGCCCGCCACGATGCGCAGCAGGTCGCCCGCATTGTGCAGGTTGAAGACCTGCAGCGGCAGGTTGTTGTCGCGGCACATCACGATGGCCGTCTGGTCCATGACGTTGAGCCGCTCGTCGAGCACACGGTCGAAGGTCAGCCGCGCGTACCGGACCGCCGATGGATCCCTGATCGGGTCGGCGGAGTAGATGCCGTTGACCTTGGTCGCCTTGAGCAGCAGGTCCGCCCCGATCTCGATCGCGCGCAGCGAGGCCGCCGTGTCGGTCGTGAAGAACGGATTGCCGGTGCCGGCCGCGAACAGCACGATACGCCCCTTCTCGAGGTGACGCACGGCGCGTCGGCGGATGTAGTCCTCGCAGACCTCGTTGATCCGGATCGCGGACATCACGCGCGCGTAGCAGCCGATCGATTCGAGCGCGTCCTGCATCGCGAGGCAGTTCATCACTGTCGCGAGCATGCCCATCTGGTCGGCCGTCACGCGGTCCATGCCGGCGCGCGCAAGCCCCGCACCGCGGAAGATGTTGCCGCCGCCGATCACCACCGCGACCTGTACACCCATGCCAAGCAGTTCGTGGAACTCCTGGGCGATGCGCTTGAGCACGGCGGGATCGATACCATAATCGGCCTCGCCCATCAGTGCTTCGCCCGACAGCTTGACGAGGATCCGCTTGTAACGGCCCGGCTTTCCTCTCATGCCACTCCCCCTGAAAAGAACCCCGCCGGAGCGGGGTTCACATTATCGCGGTCTTCCAAGTCCATGCCGAGGCGCGGTCAGTGCGCGCCGGGGGGCTGGGCGCCCGAACTGGCCTTGACCTGGGCCATGACCTCACCGACGAAGTCGTCCTGTTTCTTCTCGATGCCGGCACCGACCTCGAGGCGCGCGAAGGCCTTGACGCTGGCCCCTGCAGCCTTCAGCAGCTTCTCGACGGTCTGATCGGGATCCTTGACGAAGGCCTGCCCGAGCAGCGAGATCTCGTTGAAGGTCTTGCGCAGGCGGCCCTCGATCATCTTCGCGACGATCTCGGGCGGCTTGCCCTCGGCCCTGGCCTTCTCGGTCTCGATCTCCCGCTCCTTGGCGACGACGTCGGCCGGTACGTCGGCGGGGCTCGTATAGCGCGGGTTGGCAGCCGCTACATGCATCGCGAGGTCGTGGGCCAGCGCCGCGTCGCCCCCTTCCACCGCCACCAGCGCGCCGATGCGGGTCCCATGCAGGTAGGCGCCGAGCGCGGTCGGCGCCTCGAGAACGACCAGCCGGCGGACGTTGATGTTCTCGCCGATCTTGGCGACCAGTGCCCTGCGGCGTTCGTCGATCGTCTCCCCTGACCCGAGGGGCGCGCCGAGCAGGGCCTCGACGCTAGGGGGGTGCCTGTCGAGCGCGACCCGCGCCACCTCGTCGGCGAACGCACGGAAATCCGCTTCGCGCGCCACGAAATCCGTCTCGCAGTTGATTTCGACGATCGCGCCCTGGCGGCCGTCGCTGGAACGGGCGAGCGCGAGCACGCCCTCCGCGGCGATGCGCGCCGACTTCTTGTCGGCCTTGGCGATGCCCTGCTTGCGCAGCAGCTCCGCGGCGGCATCGATGTCGCCGCCGGCCTCCACCAGGGCTTTCTTGCATTCCATCATGCCCGCGCCCGTGCGCTCGCGGAGCTGCTTGACCTGTTCAGCGGTAATACACATGCGGAGCCCTCGAATCAGGAGCGGCGGCGCGATGCGCCGCCTGTCGATGGACGCCGGCGCGTTGCGGAGCGTTCGTTGTCGGAAGCCGCCTCGCCAGCCTCGGGCCCGGCGTCGAGATCCGCGCCGTCCTCCTCACCGGCCTCGTCGGCTATTGCCGGGGCGATCGCCGGGCGTCGCCGTAGGGCCGGCGCCGGCTTGCGCGCAGTGCGCACGGTAGCCTCGCGGCGCGGCTTGCCGCGGCCAGTGCGCGGCTTGGGATTTCCCTGCTCATCGAGTTCGACGAATTCGTCTTCGCCGACCGCCACCGTCGGCAGCGACTCGCGGCCTTCAATGACCGCGTCCGCCATTGCCGAGGCATACAGCTGGACCGCACGCATGGCGTCGTCGTTGCCGGGCACGACGTAATCGATGTCGTCGGGAGAGCAGTTGGTATCGACGATCGCCACGACGGGAATGCCGAGCTTCTTGGCCTCGTGGACTGCAATCCGCTCGTGACCGACATCGATGACGAACAGCGCGTCCGGCAGCGACTCCATGTTCTTGATGCCACCGAGGCTGCGCTCGAGCTTGTCCATCTCGCGGCGGAGCATGGTCGCCTCCTTCTTGCCGCGCTTGTCGAGCGTGCCGTTGGCCTTCATCTCGGCCAGGTCGGCGAGGCGTTTGACGGACTGGCGGATGGTCTTGAAGTTCGTCAGCATGCCGCCGAGCCAGCGCTGGTTCACGTACGGCATGTCGCAGCGCGTCGCTTCCTTCTGGATGGCCTCGCGCGCCGAGCGCTTGGTGCCGACGAACAGCACGCGGCCGCCATCGGCGACCACCTGCTTGACGAAGCTCACCGCCTCCGCGAGCAGCGGCGCCGTCTTCTCGAGATTGATGATATGGATCTTGTTGCGTTCGCCGAAGATGTAATCGGCCATCTTCGGGTTCCAGAAGCGGGTCTGATGTCCGAAATGAACACCCGCCTCCAGCATCTGTCGCATGGACACGCTGGGCATTGTCGACTCCTGTCGGGTTGGGCCTCCGCGCATCCCGCTGGCCATCCCGGAGCGGACTCCGGAACACCCAGCCAGCGGTGTGTCGATGCGCGTGTGGTTTCGTTGCCAAAAAAGGCCGCGCTTTATACCATGAAGTTCCCGTCCGAACAACGCCTTACGCCGACCCGCCTGGCAGGGCGATCGGGCGCAGCGGAAGCCCCATGCCCGTGACGATCAAGACCGCCGAGGAACAGCAGTGGATGCGCGAAGCCGGTCGGCTCGCCGCCGAGGTCCTCGACGTGATCACCGACCACGTGGTGCCGGGCGTCACGACCGCCGAGCTCGACCGGATCTGCCACGACCACATCGTCAAGGTCCAGAAGGCCGTGCCGGCCAACCTCAACTACCGCGGCTTCCCCAAGACGATCTGCACGTCGGTCAATCACGTCGTCTGCCACGGCATTCCGGATGACAGGCGTCTGAAGGCCGGCGACATCGTCAACATCGACGTCACCGTGATCCACAACGGCTACCACGGCGACACGAGCCGGATGTACTTCGTCGGCACCCCGACGCCGCACGCCCGCAAACTCGTCGAAACCTGCTTCGAGGCGATGTGGCGCGGCATCGAGATGGTCCGGCCAGGGGCCAGGCTCGGCGACATCGGACACGCCATACAGAGCTTCGTCGAGTCGCATCACTTCTCGGTCGTGCGCGAGTACTGCGGTCACGGCATCGGACGCGTCTATCACGAGGATCCGCAGGTCCTGCACTACGGCGAGCCCGGAGTCGGCATCGAGCTGCGCCCCGGCATGACCTTCACGATCGAACCGATGATCAACGCCGGCAAGCGCCACGTGCGCCTGCTGCCGGACGGCTGGACCGTGGTGACGCGTGACCATTCACTCTCGGCGCAGTGGGAGCACACGGTGCTCGTGACGGGCAGCGGCGTCGAGGTGCTGACGCTCGGCCGCCGCGGCGCGCCGGTGCGGCGGACCACGCTGGCGGCGCTCGGAGCCACTGGCTGATGACGAGCTTCGAGGTCGAACCGTTCGCACCCGGGCCACGCGAGGCCGCCGGCGACTTCCGCTGGCCGCTGCTCGAGACCCTGCCCGGCGCCCTCGCCACAGCCGGCCACACCGCCGAGGCATACCGCGGCGCCGTGCGCGAGGCCCAGGAGGAACTCAAGGCCAAGTTTCTCGCCGAGGAACCGGTCGAGACGCTGGTCCACGCCCGCGCGCGACTCCTCGACGTCGTGCTCCGCGAAGTGTGGCGCGAGAAGCTCGAGGCGGCGCCCGGCACGGTCATGGCGCGGGCAGCACTCGTCGCCGTCGGCGGCTATGGCCGCGGTGAGCTCCACCCCTGTTCGGACGTCGACATCCTGATCCTCGTGCCCGAGCCGCTCGAAGAGATCGGGCGCGCACGGGTGGAGAAGCTCGTGGCGTTCCTCTGGGACATCGGTCTCGAGGTCGGCCACAGCATGCGGACGATCGATGAATGCGTCAGCGAGAGTGCCGCCGATGTCAGCGTCATGACCACGCTGATCGAGGCACGTCCGGTTGCCGGCAACGCCGCGCTCTGCGAGGCGATGCGCGCGGCGCTCGCGCCGGAGCGGATCTGGCCCGTCAAGGAGTTCTTCGAGGCCAAGGTCGAGGAGCAGACCGAACGCCACCGCAAGGCGCATGACACGGCCTACAACCTCGAGCCGAACGTCAAGACCGGGCCTGGCGGCCTGCGCGACATACAGACGATCGCCTGGGTCGCCAAGCGCCACTTCGGCGCGGCTACGCTCGACGAGCTGGCCTCACTGGGCTTCCTGACGCCGTCCGAGCTGCGCCGCCTGAAGAATGCCCAGTCATTCCTCTGGCGCGTGCGCTTCGGACTGCACGTGCTGACCGGACGCCGCGAGGACCGGCTGCTGTTCGATCACCAGACCAGGCTGGCGAAGACCTTCGGCTACGAGGACGCGAGTTTCACGCTGGCGGTCGAGCAGCTGATGCAGCGCTACTACCGCACCGTCATGGACGTGATGCTGCTCAACGAACTGCTGCTGCAGCTGTTCCGCGAGGCAATCCTTGATGGCGACGCCGTGGCGACCCCGCTCAATGCTCGCTTCCAGGTCCGCAACGGCTACCTCGAAGCGGTCAACGACGAAGTGTTCGCGCGCAATCCGCCGTCCATCCTCGAACTGTTCGTGCTGCTGCAGCAGAACCCCGAGATCCGTGGCGTGCGCGCCTCGACGATCCGCGCGATAGGCCGGCACCTCTGGCTCATCGACGAGGAGTTCCGCCAGAACCCGCGCAACCACCGCTTGTTCCTCGACATCCTGCGCGCGCCAGCTGGCGTCACGCACGAGCTGCGTCGAATGAACACCTACGGTGTGCTCGGCCGCTACATCCCCTCATTCGGCCGCATCGTCGGGCGGATGCAGTACGACCTGTTCCACGCCTACACCGTCGATGCGCACACGCTGTTCGTCGTCAGCAACCTGCGCCGCCTTGCCATCGAGCGCTTCAACCACGAGCTGCCGCAGCTGTCGGCGATCATGCAGCAGCTGCCGAAACCCGAGATCGTCTACCTCGCCGCACTGTTCCATGACATTGCCAAGGGCCGCGGCGGCGACCACTCTGAGCTCGGTGCCGTCGATGCCGAAGCGTTCTGCCTCGAGCAGGGACTGTCGCGCTACGACGCGCGCGTCGTGGCCTGGCTCGTCAGGAACCATCTGCAACTGTCGATCACTGCGCAGAAGCAGGACATTTCGGACCCCGAGGTCATCAATGCCTTCGCCCGGCACGTCGGCGACGAGACGCATCTCGACTATCTCTACGTGCTGACCGCGGCGGACGTGCGCGGTACCAATCCGAAGCTCTGGAATTCGTGGAAGGCCTCGCTCTTCCACGACTTTTACCTGCGCGTCAAGCGCGCCCTCCGCCGCGGCCTCGAGTCACCGATCGATGCCGAGGAGCTGCGGCGCGAGACCCAGGAAGCGGCCCGGGCGCTGCTCGCCTCGCGGCCGGTGCCGACCGGGCAGATCGACCGCACCTGGTCGCGTCTCTCGGGCGCCTACTTCCTCCGGCACACGCCCGAGGAGGTCGCATGGCATACCGAGGTGCTCTCGGCCCGCGAGCTCGAAGAACAGTCCGCCGAGGTCGATGCACCGGTGGTCTCGGTGCAGACTCGCAGCGAACGCGGCACAACCGCGCTCCTGACGTTTGCGGCGCTGCGTCGCCATGGCTTTGCCCGCACGACCGCGGTGCTCGACCAGCTCGGGCTCAACATCGTCGATGCGCGCATCACTCCGACCGACGATGGCCACAGCCTCGACGTCTACCACGTGCTCGAGGACGACGGCTCGCCGATCGAGGACGAGGAGCGTCGGCGCGAGATCGAGCAGGCGCTGCTGACCTCGCTGCAGGCACCGGCCGACGATGCTCCGGTCGTGTCGCGGCGTGCGCCGCGCCAGGTGCGCATGTTCAACACGCCGACGCAGATCTCGATCAGCGTCGATGAGCGCAACCAGCGCTCCGTGCTCGAACTGACGGCCGGCGACCGCCCCGGGCTGCTCTGCGACATCGGCAAGGTGCTGGTCGCCGAGCGGGTCGAGCTGCTCGCGGCGAAGATCCTCACGGTCGGCGAACGCGCCGAGGACGTTTTCTACCTCACCGACGTCTACAGCAGGCCACTGGACGAACAGGCAGCGCAGCGGCTCGTGGCCAGGCTTACCGCGGCGCTCGAACAACGCCGCGCGGCCTGAGGGCGTCTCGTGAATCCGCGCCTCGACCGTCTGCAGGCCTATCCTTTCGAGCGGCTCGCCACCCTGCTGGCCGGCGTCGCCGGGCCGGCAGGCTTGCGTCACATCGCGCTGTCGATCGGCGAGCCCAAGCACCCGATGCCGCGCTTCGTCGCCGATACGCTCGCCGCGCACCTCGACGCGCTCGGCAGCTATCCGAGCACGATCGGCACAGCCGCGCTGCGCCGTGCTTGTGCCGGCTGGCTCGAGCGCCGCTTCGGGCTCGGCGCCGGCCGGGTCGACCCCGAGCGCATGGTGCTGCCCGTCAATGGCACCCGCGAGGCGCTGTTCGCCTTCGTGCAGGCCGCCGTGGATGCGAGCGCCGGCGCCCTGGTGGCGATGCCCAACCCCTTCTATCAGATCTACGAGGGCGCAGCGCTGCTCGCCGGAGCAGAGCCGTACTTCCTCGCGACGACGCAGGCGACCCGTTTCGTCCCCGATCTCGACGCCGTGCCTGCGTCGGTCTGGCGCCGATGCGCGGTACTGTTCCTCTGCAGTCCCGGCAATCCGGCCGGCGCGATCCTCTCGCGGCGCTACCTCGAGCACGCGCTCGAGCTCGCCGAGCGCTTCGACTTCGTGATCGCCGCCGACGAGTGCTATGCCGACATCTACCTCGACGAGGCTCATCCGGCGCCGTCGTTGCTCGAGGCGGCGCTCGCGACCGGCCGCGACCGCTTCCAGCGCTGTGTCGTGTTCCACAGCCTGTCGAAGCGCTCGAGTGTCCCCGGACTGCGCTCCGGGTTCGTCGCCGGCGATCCCGCGCTGCTCGGGCGATTCCTGCTCTACCGGACCTACCATGGCTGCGCGATGTCCTTGCCGGTGCAGCATGCGAGCACCGCGGCCTGGAGCGAGGACTCCCACGCCGCCGCCAACCGCGCGCTGTATCGCGAGAAGTTCGCGCATGTGCTGCGCATCCTCTCTCCCGTGCTCGACGTTGCTGCACCCGACGGTGCGTTCTACCTGTGGCCCCGGGTCGGGGGCGACGACACCGAGTTCGCACGCGAACTGTTTGCGCAACAGAACGTGACCGTGCTGCCTGGCAGCTATCTCGCACGGGACGCGGCCGGCGCCAACCCGGGTCGCGGTCGCGTACGCATCTCGCTAGTCGCTCCCGTCGACGAATGCGTCGAGGCTGCGACCCGCATCCGCTCTTTCCTCGAGCAACGATGAAGGAACCGACATGAGCTCACTCGACGACGTCCGTGCGACCATCGAGGCGGCCTTCGAGCGCCGCGCCGAGATCAATCCGCGCACGATCGACCGCTCGCTGCGCACGCTGCTCGACGAGACACTCGACCGACTCGATCGCGGCGAGTTGCGCGTCGCCGAGAAGCGCGACGGCTGCTGGATGGTCAACCAGTGGCTCAAGAAGGCGGTGCTGCTGTATTTCCGCGCACACGACAACCAGCCGGTCGAGGCCGGTCATACCCGCTTCTTCGACAAGGTGCCGCTCAAGTATGCCGGCATGGACGAGACTGCGCTGCGCGCTACGGGCACGCGCGTGGTGCCGGACGCCATCGTCCGCAAGGGTGCCTTCGTCGGACGGGACGTCGTGCTGATGCCCTCTTACGTCAACATCGGTGCGTACGTCGACTCCGGCACGATGGTGGACACCTGGGCGACTGTAGGCTCCTGCGCACAGATCGGCCGCAATGTCCACCTCTCCGGCGGCGTCGGCATCGGTGGCGTACTTGAGCCGCTGCAGGCCAATCCGACGATCATCGAGGACAACTGCTTCATCGGCGCTCGCTCCGAGATCGTCGAGGGCGTCATCGTCGAGGAGGGGTCGGTCGTCTCGATGGGGGTCTACATCGGACAGAGCACGCGGATCTACGACCGCGAGACCGGCCAGATCCTGCAGGGTCGCGTGCCGGCTGGCTCGGTGGTCGTACCCGGCACGCTGCCGTCGAAGGATGGGCGATATGGACTCTACTGCGCGGTCATCGTCAAGCGCGTGGATGCACAGACGCGCGCCAAGACCTCCATCAACGATCTGCTGCGGGAAGCGGACTGACGCCCGCGCGGTCGCTGCCGATCGAGCGGACGAAGCGCGCAAGGTTGCGCGCATGATCGCCGATCCGCTCGAGCGACTTGAGCACGAAGGCTGCCTCGAGCGCGACGCCGAACTGGCGCGCATCCTCCATCGCACGAGTCAACAGCCGACGCATGCCGTCGCCATACTCGGCATCGAGCTCACGATCGCGCGCGAGCACCTCGTTCGCGGCCCCGCAATCGAGCCGGTCCAGCGCCTCGAGCGCGAGCCGCACCAGGCTGACCGCCAGATGCGCGAGATGCCGCGCGTCGCGCGCCGTCGCCGGGCCCGGCCTCTGCCCGACGCGACCGGCGGCGCCGAGCACCGTCAGCGCGACCTTCTTGGCCTCGTCCCCGGCACGCTCGAGCTCGGCCACCGCACGTGTCAGCGCGAGAATCGCCCGCAGATCGCTGGCCACGGGCTGGCGGCGTGCGATCAGCTGCAGCGCCTCGGCCTCAATCTCGGCCTCCGACCGGTTGACCTGACGCTCGCGCTCGAGCACCGACCGCGCGGCCCGCTCGTCCCACTCGGTGTAGGCATTGGCGGCCTCGCGGACCTGTAACAGCACGAGTCCGCCGAGCTCGACGACGCGCACATGCAGCGTCGACAACTCGCCGTCGAAAGCTCGACTGATGTGACCCTCGATCTCGACCCTCACGGCCTCGGTCCCCTGCAACGGCCGGCTGGCGGTGTCTTCAGCCGAACCGGCCCGTGATGTAGTCCTCGGTCAGCTTGTGCGAGGGATTGGTGAAGATCTTGTCGGTTGGCCCGACCTCGATGAGGTCGCCGAGATGGAAGTATGCGGTGCGCTGCGAGACACGGGCCGCCTGCTGCATCGAGTGCGTGACGATGACGATCGCATAGCTCTCGCGCAGCTCATCCATGAGGTCCTCGATGCGCGCAGTCGCGATCGGATCCAGCGCCGAGCATGGCTCGTCCATGAGGATGACCTCCGGATTGACGGCGATCGCGCGCGCGATGCAAAGGCGCTGCTGCTGCCCACCGGACAAGCTGGTCCCAGGCTGCTGCAGGCGGTCCTTGACCTCCTCCCACAGGCCGGCGCGACGCAGGCTGGTGTGGACGATCTCGTCGAGCTCGGCGCGGTCGCCCGCAAGGCCATGGATCCGCGGCCCGTAGGCGACGTTCTCGTAGACCGACTTGGGGAACGGGTTCGGCTTCTGGAACACCATGCCGATGCGGGCCCGCAGTTGCACGACGTCGACCGACTTGTCGTGGATGTCCTGGCCCTCGATCGCGATGTGGCCCTCGACGCGAGCGCCCGGGATCGTGTCGTTCATACGGTTGATGCAACGCAGGAACGTCGACTTGCCGCAACCCGACGGACCGATCATCGCCAGCACCTGCTTGCGCGCTATGTCGATGCTGACGTGGCGGATCGCCTGCTTGTCACCGTAGAAGACGTTGACGCCCCGACACGTGATCAGGGGGGTCTCGGTGGTCACGGTGCCGACCGTCGTATGGCCGGGGGGCAAGGGCACGGAGGATCGGGTAGCGGCCGGTGTCGCCACCGGTTGACGATCGTTGCCCGGCTCGGTTGCGTCGTTCATGGCTTCCCTGTGCGTGACGGTCTGCATGCCGTTCACCAGCGTTTCTCGAACCGGTTGCGCAGGATCACCGCCGTCGCGTTCATGATCAGCAGGAACAGCAGCAGCACGATGATGGCCCCGGAAGTCCGCTCGACGAACCCCCGCTCGGGCAGGTCCGACCAGAGAAACACCTGCACCGGCAGCGCGGTCGCCGAATCGAACACGCTCTGCGGCACGTCGACGATGAAGGCGACCATGCCGATCATGAGCAGCGGCGCGCTCTCGCCGAGGGCGCGAGCCATCCCGATGATGGTCCCGGTCAGCATGCCCGGCAGCGCGAGCGGCAGCACGTGGTGCGCGACGGTCTGGATCTTCGACGCACCCATGCCGAGCGCAGCCTCGCGTATCGAGGGCGGCACGCCCTTCAAAGCCGCACGCGAGGCAATGATGATGGTCGGCAGCGTCAGCAGCGTCAGGACGAGTCCGCCGACCAGTGGCGCCGAGCGCGGCAGACCGAAGAAGATGATGAAGACCGCGAGACCGAGCAGGCCGAAGACGATCGATGGCACGGCGGCCAGATTGTTGATATTGACCTCGATGATGTCCGTCACGCGGTTGCGCGGCGCGAACTCCTCGAGATAGACCGCTGCCGCGACGCCGATCGGGAAGGACAGCAGCAGCGTGATCAGCAGTGTCAGCAGCGAACCCATCAGGGCCCCCCGGATGCCGGCCTGCTCGGGATCGCGCGAATCGCCGTTGCCGAAGAACTCGCGGTTGAACTTCAGGCGCAGCGAGCCGTCGGCAGCCAGCGCGTCGATCCAGCCGAGCTGCTGATCGGTCAGGCGGCGCTCCTGCTCCGGCGACTCGCGCGACGTGCGCCCCTTGAGCAGTGAGTCGACCGCGTCGTCGGCGAGCAGGTCGACGCGCAGCCGCTGGCCGACGAGCGCCGGGTCGGCGACGACACGCCGCTGCAGGTCGATGAACGCCGCACTGCTGATAATGGAGTACAGCTCGCGGAGGTTGCGCCGGCCCTCGATTTCCGGGAACCGCTCGCGCAGCGCGCTGCGGATCAGGGACTGATAGTCGGCGGTCTGCAGCACCTCTGCCGCACGGGTGCCATCGGGATCGATGATCTGGGGATCGAGGTAGATCGGGAGCTCGACGTAGGCCTGGCGGAACACCGACACGCCCTGACCGATGATCGTGCCAAACAGGAACAGCACGAAAGCAATGCCGGCCGAGACGGCGAGCAGGCCGTAGGCGCGGAAACGCCATTCCGCCCGGTTGCGGCGCCGGATGCTCGCGGCCACGATGGCCTGCGTCGCGGCCGCCGTCCGCAGCACGACCCGCGACGCGCCCTCGGCCCGCGCCTCACTCGTACTGTTCACGGTACCTCCTCACGACATAGAGCGCGACCACGTTGAGGATCAGCGTGACCACGAAAAGCACGAGTCCGAGCGCGAACGCGGCGAGGGTCTTGGGGCTGTCGAACTCCTGGTCGCCGACGAGCAGGGTGACGATCTGCACCGTGACTGTCGTCACCGCCTCGAGCGGATTGACGGTCAGATTGGCGGCGAGACCGGCGGCCATGACGACGATCATCGTCTCGCCGATTGCGCGTGAGATCGCGAGCAATACGCCGCCGACGATGCCCGGCAGCGCCGCCCGCAGCACCACCTGCCGGATTGTTTCCGAGCGCGTCGCGCCGAGCGCGTAGGCACCGTCGCGCAGGCTCTGCGGCACGGCCGTTATCATGTCGTCGGCGAGCGAGGAAACGAACGGGATGATCATGATGCCCATGACGAGACCCGCGGCCAGCGCGCTCTCGCCGCTGACCGACAGACCGAGCGCCTCGCCCCAGGCGCGCAGCGCGGGCCCGACCGTGATCACGGCGAAGAAGCCATAGACCACGGTTGGCACGCCCGCGAGCACCTCGAGCAGCGGTTTGACGACCCGGCGCACACGCGGCGCTGCATACTCGGCCAGATAGATCGCCGAGAACAGGCCGACCGGCACCGCGACGAGCATCGCGATTGCGGAGATCAGCAGGGTGCCGGCGAACAGCGGCACCGCCCCGAACGCGCCCGAAGATCCGACCTGGTCCGCACGGATCGCCATCTGCGGACTCCAGTCGAGCCCGAACAGGAACTCGTGCGGGGGCACGATCGCGAAGAAGCGGAAAGCCTCGAAGACAACCGACAGCACGATCCCGACGGTGGTCAGCACCGCGAGCGTCGAGGCTCCGAAGAGCAGCCACTCGACCAGCCGTTCGACGTGGTTGCGCGCCCGCAGCCGCGGAGTGATCCGTGCGCGGACCACCAGCATCGTCACCACCGCGAGGACGAATACCAGTACGGTCAGCGCGAGGCGGGCGATCTGGCGCAGCCGCAGGTACTCGGCCGCGGCGGCCGCCGTCGACGGCGCTACCGCCGAGGCCGGCACGTTCCCGGCGACGACGTTGCGCAGGTCGTTGATGACCAGGCCGAACTGCGACTCGGGCAAGGCGCGCACTTCGGGCGGCAGGTGCGTGCTGACGATTCGGAGCAGGATGCCGTCCTGGAAACCGAGCCAGGTCAGCGCGACCAGCAGGGCCGGCAGACCGCACCAGAGGGCGGTGAGGAAGCCGTAGTGATCCGGCAACGAGTGCAGTCGGGAAATGCCACGTGTTCCTCCGACCAGCGCCAGCGAACGGGACTTGCCCACCCAGAAGGCGACGATGGAGAGCGCCACGATGGCGACGAGCAGCATTGCCGGTGTCATGCCCTGTCCATTCCCGCCGCCGACGAGCGGCCGCCCCGACGCCACGCTGCAGCGGGAGTCTTGTTATTGGCTGGTGAATTCTGCCCGATCCGCCCCGCCCGTCCCACTACGGATTTGTGACAGCGACGGTGCTCCGAGGGGCGAGGTGAGCGCTCTCCTGTCGCCCTCTCTCCGCAACTCATTCGCATCGGAAACAAAGAATTAAAAAGAGGTATTGAGGTCGATTTGAAGGCGCCGGTAGTCCCGCCCGCGCACCGTCTGAGCGACCGGAAGGCTCACGGCGACGGGTCCGTCGACGTTCGTTTCGTTCATGAAGTACGTGGCGTTGATCCGCCAGTTGCGGCTCGGGGCGTAGGCGAGCCGCAGCACGCCGCCGCGCGCGTCGGTGCGGCCGTCCCCATAGTTCGAGTCGATCCACTGCGCGAACAGCGCGTCTTTCTCGACCTGCTGCCACAGGTAGCCGATTTCCCAACTCTGCGGCGCACTCGCGCGCCCCCAAGTGAATCCGGCCGCATAGGCCGAATCGAGTCCGGCCTCGACGCCTTGCAACGCATCGCCGCGTTCTGCCGCCAGGTTGCGCGCCAGGTCGGCGAACAGCGTCAACGGTCGTCCGCCGAGTTCGGTCGTGTACTCGGCCTGTACTTGCAGCACGTCGAAGTCGTTGGCGAGACAGGTCGCGATCCCGCGGCGGCAGATGGCCGGATTCGCGATCACAGTGTTGCCAAAGGCGTTGTCCGCCGAGTTGTTCCAGAAGGGGTTGTAGCCCTCGACGGCACCGTGATCGAAATACGCCGCGGCCAGCGTCAGACGGCCGTCATCGAGCACCTTGCCGCGCCAGCCGAGCTGCAGACCGAGCATGTTCGAGTCGGCGCGCGTGCCGCGCTCGGCCAGATGCGTGTAGAAAGCGCTGCCGAACAGGCCGTCGGCGCCGCGGCGCCACTGCACTGCGAGTCCCTCGGGATTGACGTCACCGTCAAAGAAGTAGCTCGCCGTGCGCTGCCAGGGGTAGGGCATCTTGCCGGCCAGCACGCGCCATTCTTCCGAAGGGACCCACTCGCCATAGGCGAGGTCGATCAGCAGGCCCTTGCGCGAGTTCGAATTGGTCAGCGTCTGATTGGCCGACCGCGGATCGCCGTCGCCGCTCGTGGCCCGCAGCTCGACGCGAACGGTGTCGTTGACTCGGGCGACGAAGCCGACCCTGGCGCGGATCCGGTCGCGGTTGCGCTCGGTAGCCGAGTACTGCTGGTCGATCGTTTCGTTCCGGTAGCGCAGATCGCCTTTCCACTGGAACCGGCCGACCCAGTCCCCGATGCCGGCACGGGTCTGGGCGAGCACATCCGTCGTGCGGTCGATGGCCTCCTGCTGCTCGGCGTCGATGGCAGTCTGCGCCGCGCTCGCTGCGCTGGCCGCCCGAAGCTCGGCGGCCTGCGCCTGCTGCGCGGCCTCGAGCGCGGCGAGCCGCTGCTGCAAGCGCGCGAGTTCAACCTTCAGTGCCTCGACCTCGGCGACGCTCACCGTCGCTGGACGGCCCTCGGCCGCCACGGCTTTCGCAGGACAGTTCACGGCCAGCAAGGTCGCGCCGAGCGCGGCGAGAACGGGACGGGCACGCATGAATGGTCACCCCCAATGCAAGACGATGTGGACGCGCAGGCCTCAAGAGCCGCGGCGCTCCCACAGTGCCGCGGTTCCAGATGCGGATTCTCCGACGACGGAGCGGCGCCGTCGCGCTCAGAGCCTGAAAGGCTTCTGAGCGCGCACGTCGGCGCGGACTTTGTTGAGTTCGGTTTTGGGCAGGGCGACGAGGCCGCGGTCGGTCAGGTAGCCGTCCTCGCCGATCGCCCGGTCGCTGACGTACTCCTCCATGAACTCCTTGAGCCCCGGGATCACGCCGAGGTGCGCCTTCTTCACGTACACGTAGAGCGGACGGGCAGCCGGGAAGCGGCCCTCGGCGATGCTCTCGAAGGTCGGCTCCACCCCGTCGATCTTCAGCCCCCGCAGCTTGTCGAGGTTCTCCTCGAGGAAGCTGAAGCCGAAGATCCCCAGCGCATTCGGATTCGCCTCGAGCTTCTGCACGATCAGATTGTCGTTCTCGCCCGCCTCGATGTACGCCCCGTCCTCGCGCAGCGTGTGGCAGATCCGCTTGAAGCGCTTCTCGTCGACCTTGCGCAACTGATCGATCCACGCATAGCTGCGGCAGCCCGCCTCCATGTACAGCTCGTGCAGCGAGTCGCGCGTCCCCGAGGTCGGCGGCGGCCCGAGCACCTCGATCCGGATCGCCGGCAGCTTCGGATTGAGGTCCTTCCAGGTCCGGTACGGATTGGCAATCAGCGCCGTCGGATTCGCCGGATCCGGCACCTGCCTCGCCAGCGCCAGATACACCTCGCGGCGCGTCAGCCCAAATGACGGACCGCGCTTGTTCTCGGCCACCGTCAGGCCGTCGAAGCCGATCTTGATCTCGATGACCTCCGTCACCCCGTTCTTGCGGCAGCTGTCGAGCTCGCTGGCGTTCATCCGCCGCGACGCGTTCGCCACGTCCGGGTGCTGCACCCCCACTCCGTTGCAGAACAGCTTGATCCCGCCGCCCGTCCCCGTGCTCTCCACCTTCGGCGTCTTGAACCGCCCCTGACGCCCAAACTGCTCCGCCACCGTCGTCGTAAACGGATACACCGTCGACGACCCCACCACCGAAATCGTGTCCCGCGCTACCTGCGCCTGCACCGCCGAACCCGGGGCGGCGAGCCAAACGAGGCTGCCGAGAGCCAGCGCACAAAGGGGAGTCTGTCTGATCACGTCGCGAACCTCCGGATGAAGTGCCGTGCACTGTATGACGGTTTCATGACGGTTTGATGACAGCGTCCGCTGCGAGGTCGCTGTCACGCAAACGTCACGGTCTCGTCAAGACCCCGTCATCCCCGCTGCCTAGTCTGCCTGCCGCAAGCCGCCGTCGCACCGGCATAACGCAACTGGAGACCGCAGATGTCCCCGCAGCAGAAACTCAATGCCCTTGTCGCCACTCTCAGCGCCGCACTCGCGCTCAGCGCCTGCGGCTCCGGTGGAGCCGACGAAGTCGCCTCGCCCGGCATTGGCGCCTTTCCGCCGCCACCCGTCGTCACACCTCCGCCACCCCCGCCGCCCCCGCCCCCGCCGACCGGTGGCACGACCCCGGCCGACTGCCCGACGGGCTTTGCGAACGTCGGCACGCTGCTCGACGCCAGTGGTGCGACCCTGCGCGTCTGTCAGCTCCCGCAGCTGATCCTCGGCGGCCTGCTGGTCCCCGACCGTCCGAACACGATCTATGCCGTCTCGGGCCGTACCGACGTGGGCCAGGATCAGGGCGGCAACGTCAACAGCCCGCGGCCGGGCGCCGAACGCGGCGTGCTGACTTTCGAGGCCGGCGTGCGCGTGTTCGGCTCCGGCGGCCTCGACTACATCGTCGTCAACCGCGGCTCGCAGATCAATGTCCAGGGCACTGCAAACCGCCCGGTCACGATGGTCAGCCGGCAGAGCGTCGAGGGCTCGACGACCATCGACTCAATCGGTCAGTGGGGCGGCCTCGTGATCCTCGGGCGCGCGCCAATCAGCAACTGTCCCGGCACGATCACGGCCGGCTCGCCTGACTGCGAGGCTCAGGTCGAGGGCACCAATGCGTTCTACGGCGGCAACGGCGCTGCGGACAACTCCGGTTCGATCCGCTACCTGCGCATTCAGTACTCGGGTTTCCAGATCCTGCCGAACAACGAGCTCAATGGCATCACGCTCGCCGGCGTCGGTAGCGGCACGACCTTCGAATACGTCCAGGTCCATAACAGTTCCGACGACGGCATCGAGTGGTTCGGCGGCACCGTCAACGGCCGTTATCTCGTGCTGACCGGCAACGACGACGACTCCCTCGACACCGACGTCGGCTACAGCGGCGCCCTGCAATTCGGCATCGTCGTACAGCGCGCCAACGGCGGCGACCGCATGAACGAATTCAGCGGCTCGACGCGTACCCCGGCGTCCAACCCGAAGATCGCGAACTTCACCTACGTCGGACGAGCCGGCGGTGGCGCGGCGATCGTCATGAACAGTGGCACCAATTCGCGATTCTTCAACTCGGTCGTGACCCGCCCGGCCGGCGGCAGCGGCGCCGGCGCAGCCTGCCTCGATGTCGACGACGCTACGACCACCGGTACGTTCAACTCCGTGTACTTCTCCTGCCCCACGGCCTTCGATGACGATGCCAACGGCGCCGCGGCCGCTCTGTTCAATGCGGGCACGAACAACACGGCCAATGGCACCTCGACGCTGACCAATATCTTCGTCAACGGCGCAAACGAGTCGGCTGTAGCGGCCTTCGCCAATCTGCCGTCGATCAGCCCGTTCTTCACCCAGGTCTCCTACATCGGTGCCGTGCGCGATGCGAACGACAACTGGTGGCAGGGCTGGACCTGCGGCCTCACCGCCGGCAACCCCTGCCGTTGAGCGGGGCGTGGGGAGAAACCATGAGCCATCCGAGTCGAACGTCCAGTCTGGTCGCGACCGCCGTCGCGGCCGCGATCGCCGGGCACACGCCGATGCCCTCGCGGGCACAGGAAACGGTAGCGGTTGCCGCCGCTACGGTAGCCGCCGACGCCGTCGATGCCGAGCAGAGCGTCGCCGACGTCTCTGCCGACCAGCCGATTTCTGATGAACCGATGGAGGAGATCGTCGTTCGCGGCAAGAACATTCCCGAACCGATGGTCAAGACGCCCGAGATCGCCTCCTTCCTGCTACCAGCCGACCTCGAGCGTCAGGGCGACGACAGCGCCGCCGAGGCGCTGCAGCGTCTGACGGGCCTGTCGCTCGTGCAAGGCAAGTTCGTCTACGTCCGCGGCCTCGGTGAGCGCTACTCGGCGGCCCTGCTCAACAACTCGACCCTGCCGAGCCCCGAGCCGCTGCAGCGTGTCGTGCCGCTCGACCTCTTTCCGAGCAACGTGCTCGAGAGCGTCACGGTGCAGAAAACGTACTCGGCCAAGTACCCCGGCGAGTTCGGTGGCGGCCTGATCGATCTGCATACGGTCGGCGTACCGGACGAACCGTTCTTCTCGCTGTCGGTCGGCACGGGCGGCAATCCGGAGACGACCTTCGACAACGGTCTGACGTACTATGGCTCCGACACGGACTGGAGCGGTTACGACGACGGCACGCGCGACATCCCGGGGCCGCTCGCCGAGGCGATCGCAACCGGGCAGCGGGTCGACGCGAGCAACTTTTCGGCCGCCGAGCTGCAGCGCATCGGACGCAGCCTCGTCAACGCTCCGCTCAACCTGCTGCAGGGCACGGACGACGTGCAGCCCAATTTCAAGGTCGAGACCTCCGGTGGCCGCAGCCTCGATTTCGACGCGTTCTCGCTCGGCCTCATTGCCGTCGCCGGCTACGACAACTCCTGGACCACGCGGCGCGGCAAACAGCAGGAAGGGATCGTCGAGAACGGCGTGATTTCGCCGCGCACCGACTACGACTTCGTCTCGACGCAGAACGACGTCGTGCTCAACGGCCTGCTCGGCCTCGGCGCCGAATGGGGCGGCAACAAGGTCACCCTGACCAATCTTTACGTGCACAGCACGAGTAAGGAAGCCCGCTCGCGAGCCGGCAACGACGAGCTCGCCGGCGCGGACGTGCGCGACGATTTCACCGAGTGGTTCGAGCGCGAGCTCCGCAGCACGCAGCTCGACGGCCAGCACGAGTTCGGCGACTTCGCGCTCGAATGGCGCGGTGCGATCTCGAAGACGACGCGGGATGCCCCCTACGAGAAGGGCATCCGCTACCGGCTCGTCGGCGGCGAATACCTGCACAACGCCTCGCAGGAGCAGAACTACACCCGCTTCAGCACCGTCGAGGACGAGGTGAAGTCGGGCGCCGTCGACCTGACGTATACGATCCCGGCAGAGAGCCGCCAGGACACGGTGATCAGCGTCGGCGCCGCCTATCTCGACAACGACCGCACGGCCGAGACGCGCGAGTTCCGGCTGCTGGCCCTCGACGGCGCGCTGCCGCTCAACAACCAGCGCCAACGCGTCGACTTCCTGCTCTCCAACGTCAACATCGCCCCGGGCCTGCTGAGCCTGCGCGAGACGACCGGAGCCGATGGTGCAGCGGCCTATGATGGCGGGCTCGAGATCCGGGCGTTGTATGCGCAGGTCGATGCGGAGTTCATTCCAACGCTGCGGACGTCCTTTGGCGTGCGCTACGAGGACGCGCAGCAGTCGGTGATCCCGCGCAACCTGTTCGTTGGAGGCAGCGCGCCGGCCGCGGCGCCCGCCCTCGAGAACAGTTACCTGCTGCCCGCGGCCACGGTCACGTGGAACTTCTACGAGGACATGCAGCTGCGCATCGGTGCGTCGAAGACCATCGGCCGGCCGCAGTTCCGAGAGCTCGCGCCGCAGCAGTATCTCGACACGGAAAGCGATCGGCTGTTCATCGGTAATCCGTTCCTACAAGACACCGAGATCCTGAACGTCGACGCCCGCTACGAGTGGTACTTCCAGCCCGGCGACTTCCTGACGGCGGGCCTGTTCTACAAGAAGCTCGACAATCCCATCGAAGCGATCGTCAACGAGGCGGGCGCCACCGTCCAGCAGACCTACATCAACGCCCCAGGCGCGCTGGTCTACGGTGCCGAGTTCGAGATCAAGAAGTACTTCGACCTGCCCTTCGAGGGTGACTGGTGGAGCAATACACGGCTGTTCGTGAACACCAACTACACGTATACGAAGTCGGAAGTCGAGGTCGGTGCAAATGACCGCGTCTTCCCGCTCAGTGGCGGCGGTGCCTCGCGCCCGGCGATCGACCTGCTCCGCGACGGCGCACCGCTGCAGGGCCAGTCGCGACACCTGGCCAATGCGCAGTTCGGCATCGAGAACGAATCGAGCCGGACGCAGCTCACGCTGCTCGGCACCTTCGTCGGCAAACGGATCTCGGCGCGCGGCCGGCCCGGCCAGCCGGACTTCACCCAGGAGCCGGGCGCGCTCGTCGACCTCGTGCTGCGTCAGGGATTCTCGGCCTTCGGCCAGGACGTCAAGCTCGGCTTCGAGGTTCGCAACATCCTCGGCGAGGACTATGAGGAGTATCAGGAACTCGGTGGGGGCCGCGTCAATCTCAACAAGTACAAGCTCGGCACGAGCTACTCGCTGAGTTTCTCGGTCGACTTCTGAACCCGCGCTGTGCGGCACCGCTCGGGCTGCGGCTCAGCGGTGCACGCCCTCGCGCAGCCACTTGGTCGCGATCCACTTCTCGCCGGCACGGACGGGCGCGCCGCCGTGCAGCGTCTTCGTCATCGGATGTGGCCGGTCGTAACTGAAGAACACCGCGTTGCCGCGGATCGCCGCGACCTCGAGGTGCGCCTCCGGGAACAGCGTGGCCCCACCCGACTCCGGCGTGCTCAGATAGATCACCAGCGTCGCCACGCGCTGACCGCCGCGCGCGAGCTGCAGGGCGTTGCCGGGCGCGGCCGGATCGAAATAGTCGTAGTGTGGCAGGTACTGCGCGCCGACCGCATAGCGCAGGATCTGCAGTCCTTCGCCGTGGTCGACCGGCCAGTCGAGCAGCCTTGCGATGCGCTGTTCGATGCGCCGGCAGAGTTCGGTCTCGCCACGCTGGAAGCCCGCGCCGTAGCTCGTGCGCGCCTCGTGCGCCTGATCGCCACCCGTGACCGGGTCGACTACCGTCGAGCGCCGCAGCCGCGGCCGCGCCGCCTCGATCAGGGCCTCGCACTCGCGCGCGCTGAGCAGGTCGCCGAAGACGATCACCCGCGGATGGAGCAGACTGGCGAGTACGTGCACACGCCGATCGCCGGCGTCGATGACCGGGCGGTCGTTCAGCCCGGCCGGCGCGGGCACCCGCTTTGGCAATGGCAGGTCGTGGGCGCGGGCGTGTGACTCGAGATGCGAGCGGAGCAGTGCGTCAATGGCGGCGGCCGCCTCCACGTCGCTCCAGCCTCGCTCGAGCAAAGGCGTGAGCAGCGCCTCGGGCGCCTTCCCCCGGAGCGCCGCAGCAATGATCGGTTCACGGAGGTCCTCCGGAACCGCGGTTCGCTCACCGACGACCGACTGCGCCTCCGAACCCCTGTCGACTCCCGGCCCCATAAGCCGGCCAAGCGTAACGCTCGCCGCGTACTCCGAACAGAAGCTCAGGAGTTCGGATCTGCCACGGGTGCCTCGAGCGCCCCGTGCCAGAGGCTGCGCTGTGTGCGCACGTCGGCGCGGACTTTGTTGAGTTCGGTTTTGGGCAGGGCGACGAGGCCGCGGTCGGTCAGGTAGCCGTCCTCGCCGATCGCCCGGTCGCTGACGTACTCCTCCATGAACTCCTTGAGCCCCGGGATCACGCCGAGGTGCGCCTTCTTCACGTACACGTAGAGCGGACGGGCAGCCGGGAAGCGGCCCTCGGCGATGCTCTCGAAGGTCGGCTCCACCCCGTCGATCTTCAGCCCCCGCAGCTTGTCGAGGTTCTCCTCGAGGAAGCTGAAGCCGAAGATCCCCAGCGCATTCGGATTCGCCTCGAGCTTCTGCACGATCAGATTGTCGTTCTCGCCCGCCTCGATGTACGCCCCGTCCTCGCGCAGCGTGTGGCAGATCCGCTTGAAGCGCTTCTCGTCGACCTTGCGCAACTGATCGATCCACGCATAGCTGCGGCAGCCCGCCTCCATGTACAGCTCGTGCAGCGAGTCGCGCGTCCCCGAGGTCGGCGGCGGCCCGAGCACCTCGATCCGGATCGCCGGCAGCTTCGGATTGAGGTCCTTCCAGGTCCGGTACGGATTGGCAATCAGCGCCGTCGGATTCGCCGGATCCGGCACCTGCCTCGCCAGCGCCAGATACACCTCGCGGCGCGTCAGCCCAAATGACGGACCGCGCTTGTTCTCGGCCACCGTCAGGCCGTCGAAGCCGATCTTGATCTCGATGACCTCCGTCACCCCGTTCTTGCGGCAGCTGTCGAGCTCGCTGGCGTTCATCCGCCGCGACGCGTTCGCCACGTCCGGGTGCTGCACCCCCACTCCGTTGCAGAACAGCTTGATCCCGCCGCCCGTCCCCGTGCTCTCCACCTTCGGCGTCTTGAACCGCCCCTGACGCCCAAACTGCTCCGCCACCGTCGTCGTAAACGGATACACCGTCGACGACCCCACCACCGAAATCGTGTCCCGCGCTACCTGCGCCTGCACCGCCGAACCCGGGGCGGCGAGTGCTGCGATCGACAGGACGGATGCGGCGACAAGCGGACGGATGGCATTCATGGCGGGTTCCTCGACAGTGGCCCACAGGCAGGCTAGGCCGCACCGATGAAGCTTCCGTGAAGGTTTCGTGTCGGCGACGCGATGCCGACCGGCGCCGCCGGTAAAGAAAGGCCTTGCAGTGCGCGGCCGGCGGCCCTATAAACGCGCGAATTTCGCCGGCCGCTACCCACGGAGCTCCCGCACCCACGATGTCCGCCACGCTCGACCTGACGCTCGACCTGATCGCGCGCAACTCCGTCACTCCCGCCGACGCCGGCTGCCAGCAGGTCATGAGCGACAGGCTCGTGGCGCTGGGTTTCGAGGTCGAATCGCTGCGTTACGGCAATGTCGACAACCTCTGGGCCAAGCGCGGCAGCGAGGGCCCCGTGCTCTGCTTCGCGGGCCACACGGACGTCGTGCCGACGGGCCCGCTCGAGGAGTGGCGCAGCAATCCCTTCGAGCCCGTGATCCGCGATGGCATCCTCTACGGGCGCGGCGCGGCCGACATGAAGAGCGGTCTCGCGGCCATGATCACGGCGGCGGAGGCCTTCGTCCGCGACCATCCCCGCCACAGGGGCTCGATCGCCTTCCTGATCACGAGCGACGAGGAGGGGCCCTCGGTCGACGGCACCAAGCGGGTCGTCGAGACCCTCAACGCGCGCCACGAGCGCATCGACTGGTGCATCGTCGGTGAACCGTCGAGCGAGCGCGAGATCGGCGACACGATCAAGATCGGCCGGCGCGGCTCGCTGTCGGGCCGTCTGACGGTCCACGGGGTGCAGGGCCATGTCGCCTACCCGCAGCTGGCCGAGAACCCGGTGCACATGCTCGCGCCGGCGCTCGCCGAACTGACAGCCCGACGCTGGGACGAGGGCAACGAGCATTTCCAGCCCACGACCTTCCAGATCTCGAACCTCAACGCCGGCACGGGTGCACCGAACGTGATCCCCGGGGAGCTCAAGGCGCGCTTCAATCTGCGCTACTCGCCCGTGCAGACGATCGACCGCCTGAAGGAGACCGTCGAGGGCATCCTGCGCAAGCACGGCATCCGCTATACCCTCGAGTGGTACCTGTCGGGCGAGCCGTTCTACACCGCGCCGGGCCCGCTATCGAACGCCGCCATCGCGGCCATCGAGGAGGTGACGGGCCGCAAACCGTCGCTGTCGACCGGTGGCGGCACGTCCGACGGCCGCTTCATCGCCCCGATGGGCGCCCAGGTCGTCGAGATCGGTGTCGTCAACGCGACGATCCACAAGGTCAATGAGTGCGTGCGCGTCGCCGAGATCGACACGCTGCACGAGATCTACTACCGGATGCTGCGCCAGCTGCTGGCCTGAGCTGGCCTGTCTCAGGCAGCGAACAGCAGGTTGCTGCCGACCGCGAAGGAAGCGCCGAGCGCGGCGCCGACCAGCACGTCCGAAGGATAGTGCAGACCGAGCACGACGCGCGACATCGCGACGAGCGCGGCAAAGGGCACCAACGCCACGGCGAGAGCAGGCACGTGCGAGACGGCGATCACCGTGAACAGCACCGCGTGCAGCGTGTGGCCCGACGGGAAGCTGTACCGGTCCAGCGGCGGCATGACGCACTCGATGCCGATCAGGCCGATGAAAGGCCGCTCGCGGACCAGTTTCCTCTTGAGCAGCTTGTACGTGGCGAGCCCGACGCCGCCGGTGGCCAACATCTGCGCGGCGATGAGCCAGCCCCTCTCGGGTTCGATCAGCGGCATCAGCGCCATGAGCACATACCAGAACACGCCGTCGCCGAGCCGACTGACCGACTTGAACAGTGCGCGCAGCGCACGCCGCTGGGCCGCTGCGTTGGCGAACAGGCAGACGCGGCCCTCGATCCGGTCGGCACGGTTGAAAAGCGCGTCCAGCGTCATGCCGGCTGATCCTCGGTCCGCTGCGCGACAACCGCATGACCGTCGGATGAAGAGGCCGTGACGGGCCGGTCCTTCGTCACGGATTCGTACAGGGAGACGAGCCTTTGCGCCATCGCCCGCGAGGACCAGCGCGCGGCGTCCTCGCGGGCACGCTTCGACAGCGTGGCGCGCAGCGAACCATCGCGTAGCACACGCTCCACCGCAGCGATGAAGGCCACCGGCTCCTCGGGCACGACCAAGGCGCCCTGCGCGCCGGCGAGCACTTCGGCCGTCCCCATCACGGCCGTCGAGACCACCGGCGTGCCCTGCGCCAGGGCCTCGAGCAGCACGAGACCCTGGGTCTCGGTGCGCGAAGCGAATGTGAAGACGTCGGCTGCGGCGTAACAGTCGAGCAGTTCGGTGTCACGATCCATGTTGCCGACGAACTTCACCTGGGCCGCGACGCCGAGCCTGCGGACGAGGTCGCGGCAGTGCGCGGCGGCCGGCCCCTCGCCAGCCAGGACGAAGAGAACGTCCGGCACGCGTTCGCGCAGCGCCGGCAGCAGGCCGATCAGGAAATCGATGTTCTTCTCGTGCGCGACGCGCCCGACGAACAGCGCGACCGGCCGGTCGGGCGCGACCCCGCGGGCGGCGCGGAAACGCGCGCCGTCGCCGCGACGAAACCTGCCGGCGTCGAGCCCGGTGGGCAGCACCTCGATCGGTGTTCTGACGCCGTAGGCCCCCAGCGCCGCGGCCATCGCCCTCGAGGGCGAGATAACGGTATCCACGGCGTGGCACTGCGACACCGTGAAGCGCCGCGCGAGCGCCTTGAGCCATGCAGCCGGCAGCGCCGGCACGTAATGGTAGAGGTAGTGCTCGAAATAGGTGTGATAGCTCTCGACGACCGGCACGCGCAGCCGCCGCGCGAGCTCGAGACCGGCGTAGTGGGCGACGAACGGCGTCTGGATGTGCACGAGATCGACCGCGCCCGGCGCGAGAGCGGCGGTCTCGCGTCGCAGCGCTGCGCGACTCATCAGACGGTCTTCGGGGTCGCGCGGCACCGTCCGAGAGGCGATCCGCAGGATCCGCGGATCGTCGTCTTCCGCGCGCAGCGGATAGTCAGGCGCCAAAAGAAGGACCTCATGACCGAGCGCCTCGAGGTCTTCGCGGAAGGTCCGGATCGACGTCGACACCCCGTTGACGCGCGGGAAGTAGACGTCCGAGACCATCAGAATCCGCATCAGGAACCTCTGTCAACTCCTTGCTGGCTATAGAGTACTGGTGAATTGTGACAGGCCGGTGTCGCACCGCTCGAGAGCACGCGGACCCGCGCGGCGATGGGCTCCGGGCGCTGCGCCGACCCGCGCTGCGGGAGTATCTGGCCCTCCATGCCGACGAAGCGCATCGCGGCATCGAACTCGAGCGTCGCTCGCGGAACGACCGGCCGGAGCCAGGGCTGTGCGGCCTCCACGATCACCGCGGTCCGATCCGCCGTCTGCCGGCCCAGCCGCAGTCGCAGGGGCAGCAGCATGCCGCTCTCGGCGATCAGGTAGCGAAGCCGCGGCGCCTCACCGGAGCGCAGCGTCGGCAGCACGCGCCGCGCGTAGTCGATCAGCATCGGCCCGGCGAGCAACGGGGTCCCCGACGACGCGTCGTCGGTCGCCGCCGGCCCCGTGCGCGTGATGTCCTGGCCGAGGTTCGGACGGACCAGCCGATAGCGCAGCAGTCGCCCATCAGCAAGCTGCACCTCGTCCCAGGCGAGCAGTTCACCGGCCGCCGAGCGCCACTCGCTGCGCAGCGTACTCGCGCAACGCTCGACCCGGAACCGGTAAGCGGCCACGGCGGCCGCGCCGGGGTCGGCATGCGCCTCGCCTTCGACGAGTTCCGCGCCCGGCAGCGGCCCGGCCGCCGAGAGCGCGAGGATCAGCACCAGACTCGACTCGCAAACGATGCCGGCAGTACGGACCGACCGCTGCATCATGCCGCTGACGGCATCGCCTCGGCCGGTGCTGCGCGCGTTCCGACGCCGTTGGCGATCTGTTCCCAATCCCAGAGCGCGAGTCGTCCGTTCCGATCCTCGACCACCGCCGAGCAGCTCTCGACCCAGTCGCCGTCATTGCAGTAGAGCAGACCGTCGATCTCACGCAGCCGTGGACGGTGGATGTGACCGCAGATCACGCCATCCAGACCGCGCCGGCGCGCCTCGCGCACGGCCGCCAGCTCGAACGCCTCGATGTACTGTCGAGCGTTGGGCACGCGGGTCTTGAGGTAGCTCGCCAGCGACCAGTAGGAGTAGCCCATGGCCCCGCGCAGGCGGTTGAAGTGCCGATTCAGCGCGAGCGTCGCATCGTAGATGCGCGAACCGAGTGAGGCGAGCCAGGGGGCGCACTGCACCACGCCATCGAACTCGTCGCCGTGCAGGACCAGCAAGCGCTCGCCGCGCGCCGTCCGGTGCACGTGGTCGCGATGGATCTCCACGCGCGCGAACGCGCTGCCGACGAACTCCCGCAGTTCGGCATCGTGATTGCCCGGCACGTAGACTAGACGCGCGCCCTCGCGTGAGTGCTGGAGGAGGCGTCGCAGCACGGCCGTATGGGCCGACGGCCAGTGGAAGACGCGCCGCAGGCTCCAGAAGTCGATGAGGTCGCCGACGACGACGAGCTGCTCGACCCTGACGGTCTCGAGCAGGGCGAGCAGGGATTCGGCGCGGCAGCCGCGCGAGCCGAGATGGACGTCCGAGATGAACAGCGAGCGCAGCGCATAGCGCGGCGGGGGCCCGGAGGCGGCCTCGGGCGCCGCGACAACAGCGGGGAGCAGACGACTGAGGGCGGCGTGCACGGGCACTCCGATCGGCAACCTGGCCTGACTGGAGTCTGCACGCGGGATGTTACGAGCTTATTAAAATCAAAGTTTTATGAGAAATACTTCACGCGAATCTTGGGCCCGGATCCCGTGGCACGCTCCAGTTGGCGACGACACCGATGATCGCGAGCACGACGACGCAGATCAGCACCCAGGCCGGCATCGACAGACCGAGAAAGGACCAGTCGACGACGGCGCACTCGCCGCCGCCGGTCAGGACGCGCTTGACGACCTCGAGCAGCGGGAACACTTCGAGCATGTAGTCCAGCGTTGCCCCACAGGATGGCACGCTGCCGGCCGGCAGGCTCTGGATATAGACGTGCCGGCCTGCCACGTATGCGGGAATGAGCGCGGCCACCGGCAACAGCACCGCGTAGGTGCGCGCACCGGCGCGTCCCCGCGGGTCGTGGAGAGCAGCCAGTAGGAATACCGCACCGAGGATCGCGACACCGACGCGCTGGAACATGCAGAGGGGACACGGCTCGAGTCCGAGCATCCTCTCCGCAACGAAAACCGCATAGGCGAGCATCGCGATGCAGGCCAGGAAGCCTCCTGCATTGACGGCGCGCCGACTGAGGCCGAACACGAATGCGCTCGCCCGGATGCCGTCAGCCGCCACGAGCCTGAGGGCTCGCACCCGCAGGCACAGCACCGCCGCGCAGCTCACTCTCGACGTCTTCGAGCCGGATGTGGCGGATGTCCTTGCCATGAACCATGTAGATCACGTACTCGCACATGTTCTTGGCGTGATCGCCTATCCGCTCGAGCGCGCGTACGATCCACATCACGTCGAGCGCGCGGCGGATCGCGCGCGGATCCTCCATCATGAACGTGATCGACTGACGCTGGATCGACTCGTACTCCTCGTCGACGAGGCGGTCGCGCCGCGCCACGCGCAGCGCCGCCTCGGCGTCCATGCGCGCGAAGGCATCGAGTGCCTCGTGCACCATCTCCTGGACGATGCGACCGAGGTGCTTGATCTCACGGTACCTGTCGGCCGGGCGCTCCTGTGCGGCCAGCCGCGAGGCGATGTAGCCGATCTTCTCGCACTCGTCGCCCATGCGCTCGAGATCGGTGATGGCCTTGATGATCGCGACGATCACACGCAGGTCGCCGGCGGTGGGCGCCCGGGTCGCCAGGATCCGCGAGCACTCCTCGTCGATCGACACTTCCATGCTGTTGACCTGGTAGTCGTCACGGGCCACGGCCTCGCCCATGACGCTGTCGCCCTCGACCAGAGAGGTCACGGCCTTGGCGAGCTGCTGCTCGACGAAGCCGCCCATGGCGAGCACCTTATTGCGCACGCGCTCGAGGTCTTCGTTGAAGCGACGCACGATATGGTGCGAGAGGTCGGCTTTTTCCATGCCAGGTCTCTGGGTGAACGACCCTGGCGATCATAGCCGATCGGCCTCACCCGCCACATGACCGGGTCGTCGGTGTCCGGCGACAGCGGCATCGCAACGGCGCGGGGCGACGAACCCGACCCGCGATCGACCCGGGCGAGCTCGGCGATTCTCGGACTCAGTTGAACCGCGGCGGCTCGTCGCGGCCGATCGCCTCGACGGCACGCTGCAGTCGAAGGCGATCGAGAGACGCGATCGGGAGGCTCGTGAACGCCTTGATCCGGGCCTCGAGCGCGCGGAAGGCCTCCCGGAATGCGAGCCACCTCTCTGCGTCGCTGCCCCGCACGGCCGCGGGGTCCGGCACGCCCCAGTGCGCCGTCACCGGCTGTCCGGGCCAGACCGGACAGACCTCGCCGGCAGCGTTGTCGCAGACCGTGAACACGAAGTCGAGCGGCGGCGTACCCGGCGCGGCGAACTCCTCCCAACTCTTGCTGCGCAGGCCGGCGACGGGCATGCGCATGTGCCGCAGCAGTTCTAAGGCGATCGGGTTCACAACACCGCTCGGCTGACTGCCGGCGCTGAGGCCGACGAAGCGGCCGCGCCCCCAATGATTGATCAGCGACTCGGCCATGATGCTGCGCGCCGAATTCGCCGTGCACAGGAACAACACCCGATAGTTGCTCTCGGGCGCGGCAACGCCATTCATGCCACCCTCCTTACCAGGTCCACGGCCGGGCCGATCACGCGCGTCTCTCCGTTACCCGCGCAGCTATATTCGATGTTTCTGGAATTCATGAACTGTAAGCGGTTCATACGACGTATCGAAGCACGGCAGATCGAATTACTCAGGCGCGGATGCGCTGTTCCGCGGGTCCCGCCAGACGACGCGGCGGGAAGCGGCAGGTGAAGGTACTGCCGCGGCCCTCGACGCTCTCGACGTCGAGCGTCGCGCCGTGGCGCTGCAGCACATGCTTGACAATCGCGAGGCCAAGGCCGGACCCGCCCGTCTGGCGCGCGCGGCCCGCGTCGACTCGATAGAAGCGCTCGGTCAGGCGCGGCAGATGCTCAGGCGCGATGCCGATGCCGGTGTCGCTGACCGACACGCATGCGCCGTCGTCGTCGGCCCAGAAGCGCAGGGCGACCCGCCCCTGTGCCGGCGTGTACTTGATCGCATTGTCGATCAGGTTTGCAAACGCCGAGTGCAGTTGCCCCTCATCGCCGATGATCTGCATGTCGGTCTCGAGCGAGAGCGAGATCTCGGCAGGCCTCTGCGGCCGCGCCTCGGCGTCCTTGCGCAAGAGTGTCAGTAAGCCGCCGACGTCGACCGGTGCCCCGGCGACTTCGCCCGCCTCGGACTCGAGCCGTGACAGCACGAGCAGGTCGTCGATGATCCGCGTCATGCGCTCGGTCTGGCGTCGCATCTCGTGCAGCGGCGCCTGCAGCTCGGGGTCGATGCCGGAATCCAGGGCCAGCGTCTCGAGATAGCCGGCGATGACGGTCAGCGGCGAGCGCAGCTCATGCGAGGCGTTGGCGACGAAATCACGCCGCATCGTCTCGAGCCGGTTCTGTCGCGTGACGTCGCGGACGAACAGCAGCTTCTGCCCCTCGCCGTAAGGCACGAGCTGCATCGACAGCCAGCGCTCGACCGAGGCAGTCGCCTGGATCACGACCGGCTGTGCGTACTGCCCGGCGGCTAGATAGCGCTGGAAGTCGGGGTGACGGACCAGGTTCGCGATCCGCAGGCCGGTATCGACGCGGCGCCGCAACCCGAGCAGCTCGCCGGCCGTGCGGTTGAACCAGACGATTTCGTTCTCGGCGTTCAGCGTGACGACGCCGTCCGGCATCGAGGCGGTCGAGCGCCGCAGCTCCCGGTAGGTCTCGAGGAGGCGCTGTTTGTGGAATTTCTTGCGTCGGTGCAGTCGGGCGACGAGCGCGATCACGTCGCCCCAGAGGCCTGTTGCATCGGGCGGGTCGAGCCGGCTGCGATTGCGCAGCCAGCGGTCGAGTTCGTAGAGGCGGAACAGGTGCAGACCGAGATAGCCGAGCAGGACCAGCGCAATCCCGGCCGCGACGCTGCCGAGCAGCAGACCGATGAGCGCCCCGATCGCGATCGCGGCTCCGAGCCGCGCGAGCACGAACCAGAGCGCTGAGCCGCTGCCCGGTGTCTCCGCCATGCGGCAAGCTTACTCGCGGCGGGCTGAAAACCGGTAGCCGGCTCCACGCACCGTTTGCACCATCCAGTCGTAGCCGAAGGGCTCGAGGGCCTTGCGCAGGCGGCGGATGTGCACGTCGATTGTGCGTTCCTCGACGTAGACGTTGCCGCCCCAGATGCGGTCGAGCAACTGCTCGCGGGAATAAACCCGCTCGGGATGGGTCATGAAGAACTCGAGCATCCGGTACTCGGTCGGCCCGAGCGGGACAGTCCTGTCGCCAGCGGCGACCCGATGACCGGCCTGGTCGAGCAGCAGACCGTCGAACTCGATGCGTTCGCCGTCGCCGGCGGGCGCGGAGCGACGCAGCACGGCCTGGATCCGCGCGACGAGCTCGCGCGGCGAGAACGGCTTGACGACATAGTCGTCTGCCCCGCCCTCGAGACCGGCGACCTTGTCACCCTCCTCGGCGCGAGCGGTCAGCATGATGATGGGCAGTTCACGCGTCTCGCGGTCCCGCTTGAGCTGGCGCGTCAGCTCGAGCCCGCTCATGTCGGGCAGCATCCAGTCGACGAGCACGAGATCGGGGCGCCGGTCGGCGAGCTGTGTGCGCGCGGAGCGGACGTCCTCGGCCTCGCGGACTTCGAAACCCGCGCGGCGCAGGCCGAAGGCGATCATCTCGCGGATTGGCCGCTCGTCTTCGACCACGAGGATCTGCTTACCGTTCATGACGCTTCCATGTCCGCACGGGCCGCATTACAGCCCGAGTCTATTGCAGATTCATGAAAGGCCGCCGCCTGGGCCGGCCGCAAGCGCCGCGGCCGGCCGGCAGACGACGGCGAGGTGTCAGTTTCGTGACGACGGTTCGGCCACATGCTCGCGCAGGTAAACAGGCACCACCGCCGCCGGCGGAACCGACAGCCCCCCATCCAGATCGGCTCGCGCGAGCCGCGCGATCGCTGCTGCCGACGGCAGCAGGTCGTCGAGCACCTCGAGGCCGAGCGCCGCGGCACGCTCGCCGAGCGCGCGGTACGCGCGAAAGCCCCGACCGGCACAGATGGCCGCGCCGTCGGCCCGTTCGAGACCCCGCCAGTCCACTGCCTCGGGCGCCCCGACCGTCTCGGCACGGGCCGCGACGGCGAGGCCGGTCGCGTCGCGACCGAAGCGTGCGCTGTACACCTCGCGCATGCGCGCGTCGCTGCAGACGAGACAGGTCTGCGCCCTGGGCCGCAGCTCAAACGCGCGCTGCGCGATCGCCCGCAGGTCCGACACCGGCAGCACCGGCCGGCCCGCGCCGAACGCGAGCCCCTGTGCGACGCCAATCGCGAGCCGCACGCCGGTGAACGCGCCGGGCCCGCGGCCCACGGCGATCGCGTCGAGCTGTTGCAGCGTCACTGCGGCCTCGGTCAGCAGCGAGTCGACCATGGCGAGGATACGCTCGGCGTGCCCGCGCCCGACCTCCTCGTAACGCTCGAGCAGCAGGTCACCGTCGCGCAGCGCCGCCGAGCAGGCCTCGGTCGCCGTGTCGATCGCGAGAAGGCGCAGGGGACCGGGACTCAAGGCCGGACCCTGGCGAGGAAACGCTGCGCCTCGGCACGATCCTTCGTCACCGGCATCGTCGGCAGACTGTCGAGAAAGCTGCGGCCATAGCCACGGCCGGTGAGGCGCGGGTCGCAGATCACGATCAGGCCGCGATCCTCCTCACTGCGGATCAATCGGCCGACACCCTGCTTGAGCGCGAGCACCGCCTCGGGCAGCTGGTAGTCGCGAAACGGGTTGGCACCACTGCGTCTGAGGTGATCGATGTGCGCGCGTACGAGCGGGTCATCCGGCGAGGCGAACGGCAGCTTCTCGATGATCACGAGCCGCAGCGCGGCGCCCTTGACGTCGACGCCCTCCCAGAAGCTCGCGGTACCGAGCAGCACGGCGTCGCCGTGCTCGCGGAAGGCGCGCAGCAGCTGCTCGCGCGGCGCCTCGCCCTGCACCAGCAGCAGCAGCTCACGACCCCGATCGCGCCCGCGCGCGGCCTGCACGCGACGATCCCAGCGCGCGCGGAGCCGCTCCGCCGCGCGGGACAGTGCACGATGACTCGTGAACAGCAGGAAAGCACCCCCGCCAGCGGCCTCGATCAAGGGCAGCGCTTCGTCGATCACGGCATCGACATGCGCGCCCGCAGCCGGATCCGGCATGCCGCTCGGCAGATAGAGCAGTGCCTGGGAGTCATAGTCGAAGGGACTCGGGATCTGCAGGGTCTCGGCAGCGCCAAGGCCGAGCCGACCGGCGAAATGTCCGAATTCGCCGCCGACGGTCAGCGTCGCCGAGGCGAACACCCAGGCCGCAGGGTGCGCCTCGATCAGCGCGATGAAACGCTCGGCGATGTCGAATGGCAGGAGCGACAGGGTGAACGCGCGGCCCGTGCTCTCGACGGTGCGCGCTCCCTCGTCGGGACCGCATGACGCGATGCGCTCGAACGCGTCGGCCAGGGTCTGTGCGCGCTCGGCGCATTGGGCGAGCCGCACCTGCCCGCCCCCGCCACCGTCGTCCGCCGTCGCGAGACTCCCGGCGAGGCCGCGCAGCGCGGCGGCGATCCCCAACGCGAACGACTCGAGGTCGACTGTACCGTCCTCCCAGACCTTGCGCTGCGCGAGCCGCGCGCCCGCGCCATTGACCGGCCCTGACTGCCGCGGCAGCACGCCAAGCAACGCGCCGAGCGCCGCCTCGACGACACGAACGCTCGCAGCGAGCTCTACCGGCGACACCCCTGCCTCGCTCCACGCCGACCGGGCATCGGCGAGCAGGTTCTCGACCGCGCGGCTGCCAACCGAGCTGCCGAAGAACTGCGTCGCGAGGTCGGGGATCTGGTGCGCCTCATCGAGGATGACCGCATCGGCGCTGCCGAGCAGGTCGCCAAAGCCGTCCTGCTTGAGCGCGAGGTCCGCCAGCAGCAGGTGGTGATTGACGATGACGAGATCGGCCTCCTGCGCCGCGCGTCGCGCCTGCACGACGTGGCAGCGTCCATACTCGGCGCAGCGCTGACCGAGGCAGTTGTCGCGCGTCGAGGTGATCGCACTCCAGAGCGGATGCGTGTCGCTCCAGTCCGGCAGCTCGGCGAGGTCGCCGGTCGTCGTGATGGCGGCCCAGCGTTCGAGTCGCGAAATCTCGCGCGTCGCTCCGGCGCCCGGCGCCGCCTCGCCCACCCCTGCCGCGAAGTGGCCGAGCGCACGCTGCGCAGCGGCGCGCGCGAACCGCTCCCGGCACAGATAGTTGCCGCGCCCCTTGAGCAGCGCGATCCGCGCGGGCCGTCCGATCGCGGCGGCAACCAGCGGCACGTCCTTGGCGAAGAGCTGATCCTGGAGCGTGCGGGTGCCCGTCGAGACGAGCACGCGTCGGCCTGACAGCAGCGCCGGCACGAGATATGCGAAGGTCTTGCCGGTGCCCGTGCCCGCCTCGACGATCAGCGGACGACGCGCCTCGATCGCGGCGGCGACGCGCGCGGCCATCGCCGCCTGGGCGCGGCGCGGGCGATAGCCCGGCAGTGCGCGCGCCAGGGGTCCCGAGGCCGAGAACAGTTCGTCGATATCCAGCATGGCGCCGAGAGCAGGCCTCGTGTGGCTCGCCCGAGGCCGCGCACGCTAGCGTGACGGGCGCAGACTGTCGAGCCGCAAATCGCGGAAACTGTCCTGATCGGCCTTGATCCGCACCCGCAGGAAGGGACCGCGCTCCGACTGGCGGGCCGAGGCGAAGTCGTCGTCGCGGAAGCCCACGAAGTTGTAGCCGAGCGAGATCCAGACGTTGGTCGCGAGGGTCACGCCGACGTCGACGCCGAGCTGATGCTCACCGACGCCCGACTCCCAGGAGCGAAGCCACGCGCCGTGCAGGCCGACGTCGAGCGCGCGGCCAAACGGCCGCCAGGGCAGGTCGCGACGCAGATCGACGCCAAGCAGGCTGGAGACTCCGCGGTAGCGCTCGTCATCGAAGTTGCTGACGACGTAGCGCGCGCCCACCTGCAGACCGAGCTGCGTGCGCGGGTCCCATTGCAGGTTGAGGTGCGCATTCTGTACCCAGCGGGTGGACTCGGCCGCCAGTTGCGCATCCTCGCGCGTATCGCGCTTGAAGTCGGTGCGGTTGAACAGGATCCAGCGGCCGTTCGCCGGCCGGTAGGCCCAGGCGAAACGCACGTCGGCCGCCGTGCTGTCCGCGCCGCCGTGGCGCGCGTCGCTGTCAGTGCCCAGCACGGCGAGCGACAGCGCGTGGCCTAGCGCCGGCTCGCGGTACCAGCCGGCGAGCAGCGTCTGGCGGATCTCGTTGTCCGACGTGCGCCGCTCGGCGCGCGCCGTCGCGGTCCAGAGCTCCGCGTGGTACTGCGCGCCGACGAAGCTCGCGAAGAAATCCTCGGTGATCGATCCCGAAGCCAGCGGCACGATCGGGTCGAGCGGCGCGAGATCCGCGCCGCGCAGCGTGTTGCTCTGGTCGATGCCCAGATCGAGCGTCCAGCGATCCGAGAGCCGCCAACCCTGCGTCAGCCCGAAGTTTGCGAAAGTGCGCGGCCCGAACTCCGAAGCCTGCTGGCTGACAGCCGTGACGATCTGCGTGCGCTCCCACGGCCGGGCCCGGACCCCGACACGCGTCAGGTCGCTCGCGATGGCCGCGCCGTCGGCATGCTCCCACTCGGCGAACAGCGTCGTCTCGGGCGCGAGGTGGTAATCGACACCGATCAGCGCGCGCGCCGGGTAGTCGCTGCTCGCGTCCCGGCCGCCGAGGGTCGCATCGCCCGTCGCGCGCAGCGTGACGCGATCCTCGAACAGGTCGACGCTGCCGGTCAGGTAGGCCTGGTCCGATCGGCGGCCTGCGCCAGTGGCGTCCCGGTCGTCGACGCGACGCAACCCTACGGCAACCGTCGAGTCGGACGTCGCGTGGCGGATCTCCACGCTGCCGAGCCGCCGCTCCGCATCGGTGTCCGTCTGCCGCTGCAGCAGCGCCTGACCCTGCACCGCCCAGCGCTCATCGATGTTCCAGCGCAGGTCGGCGCCGACCTTGCGTGTGCCCGCCTCGCTGATGGCCTGCTGGCCGACCCCGAAGTCCTCGTCCTGTTCGCGCGCGTAGGCAATCACGTCAAGTCTCTCGGACACGTGCCTGACCTCGGCGAGCCAGGCCGTACCCGAGCCCGGCCGGCTGCTGTGGTCGGAATCGCTGTAGGCCGCCTCGGCCCGCACCTCGGTGATGGGCGTGGCGCGCCAGCGCAGGTCGACGCCCGCGACGCGCGTATCCCCTTCGGGCGCGCCATGCTGGATTGCGGTCACCCCGACCTCGAGGCTGCCATCGGCCGTGCGCGCCGCGGCGCGCCCGCCGGCGCTCGTCACTTCCTCGCCGGTGCCCTGCGTCTCGTACTCGGCGACGATGTAGACGGGATTGAGGCTCCCGTCGCGACTCGGGATCGGCTCGCTGAAGAACACCGTGCCATCGGTGTAGTCGATGCGGTAGTCGAGGAAGCGCGCGAGCTCGCGCGTCTCGAGCACGCGTTCACTGCGGAAGCGGTCGCGCACCTCGAGCCGGATCTTGTCGCTGTTGATGACGAGCCGCCGGCGCGTCAGCCGGTACAGGCCGGAAGTGCCATCACCGCGCAGCTCGTCGCGCACGTAGCCGAGATCGCTGCGCGCCGCGAAACCCGTGGCCGTGACGCGCTCACCGCCGTAATCGGCCTTGAGGCCGGTCAGGCTGCGGCTGTAGCGGGTGAGCTCGGTGACGGTCAGACCGGTGTCGTAGTCGCCGAAAAGCGCGACGAACTCGCGCCGCTCGAGCTTGAGGAACACGCGCTCGGTCGACGCGGCCTCGAAGCGCTGCTCGGTGCCGTCCCCGTAGACGAGGTAGTAGCGGTCCGGCTCGATGACGCCACGCAGCCGCTCGCGCGCGGCTTTCGGATCGCGGTCGGAGTCGTAGGCCAGGGTCAGCAGGACATCGCCGCGCACCCGCCCCTTGGCGAAGAACGCGACGCGACCTTCGCCATCGTAACCCTCTTCGATCGGCGGTTCGCCGGGCAACGGCGTCATGGCGCGCGAGACCTTGCGCCACGCGGCCGTGCCCTCGACGAGACCCACCATGATCCACGGCCGCGGTTCGGGCATCAGCCAGGCACGCAGCTCCTGGCTCTGCCGTTCGTTGAAGCGCAGCCGCAGCGTGACCATGCCACTCTGGCTGGTCGGCTCGAGTTCGACGCGGGCGAGACCGTCGGCCTCGACCTCGAAGGTCGGTTCACGCGCGCCGGTGGCGAGCAGCGGGTTGTCGTCGAGGGCCTGCACTTCCCACCACGAGCGATACGGTGCATCGACGCGGAACGCGCCGAGCGTGCCCGGGCGGGCCGGCTTGCCGTGTGCATCGAACAGCCGCAGCGCGACCACGGGCCGCCGCCGGCCGTCGGCGACCAGGACCGAGCGCCCACGGTCGAGTTCAGCGCGGACCGCGCCACCGCCGTAGTGCACGGCGCGCGTCAGGCGCGTGACCTCGCTACCGTCCGCATTGCGCACGACCGCGACGAACTCGTTGTCGCCGTCGGCGAGATCGACGCCGCGCCATCTGGAGACCGCCGCGGTACGCGCCGCATTGACGACCACGCCGTCGAAGTTCAGCCGCGGCACTTCGCGGCCGCGTAGGCTCAGCGACACGGTCTGGCCGGGCGCGTGCGCGATCGCAAGGCGCACGCTCGCGATCGGCTGCACGGCGCCGTCCTCCGGCGCGAGCCAGCGCACCGAGCCATCGAGCGCCTCGACATCGATGCTCGCGAAGGCGTCGGCACGGGCCGCTTCGGCGGCACCGGCGCGACGCGGCACGCCGGGCGGATCCACGCCACTGGCGCGCGGCACCGCGCCGCGCGTCGCCACCGTTCCGGCTTCCGCCGCGGCCGTCACGAGTTCGAGCGGTGCCTCGCCGGCGAAGCGCGCGCCCGAGATCGCGATCTCGACGCGACGGTTCAGCGCGCGACTCGCGGCATCTTCGCCCGCCACGAGAGGCTCGTCCGGACCGACTCCCTCGACGTGGACGGCGTCGGCCGGCACGCCGAGCTGGCGCGCCAGGTACTCGGCGACGCTGCGCGCGCGCGCCGTCGACAGCGCATAGTTGTCGGCAAAGCGCTCGCGATGACGCGCCGCGATCGGCGTCCGGTCGGTATGCCCGATCGCACTGAGGGTCAGGTCGCGCGTGCCGCGCCATTCGGCCGCGATGCGGTCGAGCTCGAGCCGATCCTGAGCGCGCAACGTCGTCTCGAGCACGTCGAACTTCGGCGCGAACGTGTACCGCCCCACGGCGTAACGCGGCGCGCCGCGCCGCAGCCGGTTCTCGACCACGGCCGAGCGCTGCGCCGCGGCCGCCGGCGTGTCGAACAGCAGCGTGGCCCGGACCGGCAGGTCGCCGCTGGCTGTGCCGGCGCGCGTCGTGAACCGCACCCGATGCTCGGCATCGCTGCCGAGCGCCGGCAGCGGAATGGTCAGGACGCCGCCGTCGAACGTCGCCGCACGCAGCGGCACGCCGTCGAAGGCGATCTGAGTCAGGTCGGCTTCCATGCCCGCGGCAAGCAGGACGAGCAGCCGGGCATCGGCGAGCGGCACGCCACCCGCGGTGCGTAGGGTGACGTCGTGCTGCGCGAGCGAGGCGGAGGCAAGCACCGAGCGCATGCCAAGCCCGACTTCGCCGGTCGGCGCGGGCCGCGGCCGGAGCTGGAAATCGGCGCGCCAGAGCGCCCCCGCGCGCAGGTCGACGAACTGCGAGTAGGCACGCCCTGAGTGGCGCACGGTGTCTGCGCAGTCGCCGAGCTCGAGATGCTCCGGGATCGTATAGTCATCGAGCTGCACGACGTGGGTGCCGGGATCGACGCCCTCGAAGTGGTACTTGCCCTCGGAGTCGGTGACGGCGTAACGGCCGTCCTCGAGGTAGACGCGCACGCCGGCGACTCCGGGGCCGTCGGGCTGTCCGCACCTGCCTTCGCTGACGCGACCGACGATGAAGCCTCGGTCCGAGAACAGCTCGGCCGCGAGGCGCACGGCGGCGCGCGCCTCGTTCGATACGGGGCTGCTGCCGACGCGCGCGATCGCCGTGTTGACGAGGTACGGATCGCGTGCCGCCACGGTCACCTCGACGACGTACCGGAGTCGCGTGCGCTGGCCGGCCGCCAGCGTGCCGACAGCGAACGTCAGCGTGCGCCCGTCCGCCGACAGCTGCGGGTCGGCGCGGCGCTGGCCGTCGCGGCGGACCGAACCCGGCCGGAAACGAAGCCCGATCGGGAGCCGGTCCTCGATGCGAAGGTTGCGGAATGCGCCAACCCGGCTGGTGTTCTCGAGCGTGAGCTCGTAGAGCACGAAGTCCCCTGGCGCGACGGTCTCGGTGCTGGCGGTCTTGCGCAGCACGAGAGAGTCGCCGCCGGGGTCCAGCGGCACGTCGACGATCGCGACCACCGGCGCGTTGACCGCGAACACCTGGCCGAACGAGCCGTCGGAGAGACGGAACGGCGCACCGGGCAGGCTCTGTAAGTCCCCGATCGCGGCGCTCGAGGGGAACAGGTAGCCGCCCGGCGGTTCGACCTCGAGACGATAACTGCCCGAGACCACGAGCGGGAAGCGGTAGACGCCGTCGGGCAACTGATAGACGGTGCCACCGGAATCGGTCACGGGCTCGCCGGTGATGACCTCGGCCGGATAGCTGCTGACGCCGTCGTCGCCGAGCACGCGCGCCGGCAACCCGGTCGCGGCATCGATGAGCCGCACGCGCGCGCCGTTGACGGGCGCACCGGTGACTGAATCGAACACGCGTCCGAATGGGTCGACGAGGCCGGCGGCGCGCACGGCATCGCTCGCATCGAGCGGATCGACGTAGCTGACCTCGACCTCGGAGTCGCGGGCCAGTTCGAGCACGCAATTGCCGATGACCGCCGTGGCCACGGCGGTCGGCACATAGCCAACGAAGACGCCGCTGTTGGGGCCGCTCTCGGTCAGCCGGATCCGCTCGCTGTCGCCGGTCGCGCGCGACACCACGCGGACGTCGACTGTTTCGAGCGTGGTGGCATCGCGGTTCTGGTCCGCGTCCGCCAAGCGCACGAACAGCGCGTCGCCGCCGTGCAGTGCCTGCGTCTGCGCCAGGGCGTTCGGCTGCAGCGGGTCGATCGGACCACTGCCCACGACCACGGGTGGCGGCAGCGTGACGAGACCCGTCGCGCCCGCGCATTGCGTCGGGCCGACCGTCGACGTGAAGTCCCCGCTGGCGTCTCCACCGGCGAAGCGCGCCAGCGCGATGCTCGCCCGCGACGGAGCCGGCTCGACCCTGACGGTCACCTCGTTGCTGGCCACGCTGCGCGAGGCGCCGCCGGCGGCGTAATCGACCGTGGCGACATTTCGGACCACGGCGCCGAGCGATACGGACTGCGCCCGCACCAGGGCCGGTAGAGCCCCAAGCGCCAGCAGAAGCATCAGCACGAACCGCAGCCAAAGCGGACGCGCGAATGCGCGCGAGGCGGAGTGGTCGCCCACCCCGCCCCGCGCGTCGGTTGCGCATCCGAAGCGCACGCCGCCTCGAGCGTGCCCCATCACGGGATCAGGTCACAGCGCGAGGCTGGATCAGTTGATCGTCACCCGGAAGCGCACGGTCACGGCGTTGCCTGCGCCCGTCGCCACCGTGGAACTCGCGGCGGTACCGACCGACAGGGCGCCCGCGCCCGTGCGGACGCAGCCGTCCCCGTTCGTGTCCGTGCCGCCCGCCTCGGCGACGCAGAACGTGGTCGTCGCGCCAACCGTGATGCTCACGTCGCTCACGCCCGCGTTGTACTGCCCGCTGGCGAACGTCGTATTGGCCGGCACCGGATCGACGAGGGTCACGCCAGTTGCCGGCACGGCGCCGTTGTTCGTGATCGTGATCGCGTACTCGACGACGGCACCGGGAATGGCCCGCGGTGAGCTCGTGCCATTGAACGGATCGCTGATGACCGTCGAGGTCTTGGCGATCGTCAGGGCGGCGGAACGGATTTCGTACTGATCGTCGGCCCCGAAAGCAGCATCGCGCGCCGCGTCACCGGCCCCCGCCCCGTCACCGAACACGACGTCGACCGCACCCGGCGTCTCGGCACCGACCGTCTCGGTCACGAGCGTCGCCGGCGAGCCGTCGACCGCCGCGCGCGCCGTCAGCCGCACGCTCGCGAACTGTCCGTTGGTCGCCGTCAGCGGCACGTCGGCGACGACGAAGACGATAATGCTCGCGTCCGCCGCAAGAGAGTTCACGGCGGTGGCCGTGTCCGTTCCCGGCTCGTAGGTACCGTTGCCGTTCGCGTCGACGAAGACGGCGAGCGGATTCGTGACGTCGGTGTTGTCGGTGTTGCCGAACACCGTGCCGCCCGTCAGCTGCGCCGCCGCGAGCTGGAAGGCCTGCGCGGCGTTGCCGGTGTTGGTCAGGCGGAAGCTCGTGACCGCACCGGTGGCGCCGGGGTTCGTCACGGTGGTGCCACCCGATACCTCGTTAACCGTCAGGTCGATCCGGTTGTCGACGACGAAGCTCGTGCTGGCACCGTTACCGGTCCCGGGCGTGCTGTTGCCGGTCGGCGAGGACTCGATCGGCGTCTGGGCGACCGCGCCCACCGAGTAGCTGACGGTGGCGCGATTGTCGATCGAGGTGTTGGCGGGCGTGCCGACCGCGTACGCCGGCGGCAAGGTGACGAGCCCGCAGAGTGCCGCGAGCGCGAGGCTGGCTGTCTTGAGGGGGAAGCGCAAGGTATTCATCACGACTCCTGAGGGGATACGCAAACGGGAGAAAGACATCGGTTCGGATCGGATCAGTCTCATTTCAGCACCGCGCGGAAGCGCGCCAGCGCCATCCGCCCCGGCTCGATCGGGTTGCGGAACAGCCAGCGGATGTGCGTGTACTCGTCGGGACGCGCAGTGCGCTCGCTGCCGTCGGCGTCGCGGACGCGCAATTGCTCCGCCGCCGCGAACCGGCGCCCGTCGAGCGAGAAGACGATGTCGGCGCCTGCGCCGAGTGCCGAGTCCGGCACGTACCGCATGTGCTCCGGAACGGGGTTGTCGATGGTGACGTTGCCGACGGCTTGCGCGCAGACGTTGCTGGCGGTGACCGTCCAGATCACTTCCATGCCCGGCACGACCTTCGCCGCGGGCACGAGCCGCTTGACCCGCTCGCCTTTGTCGTTGACGGTCTCCTGCTCGATCTCGGCCACCGATTTCACGGTGATACAACCCTGCGGCTCGGCCGGTGTCGACGCGCTCGCCGGGTCCGAGGCCGCCACCGCCTGCACCGCACCGAGCGTGGCGAGCGTCGCGAGCAACGACCATGTCCCCTTGTGCATTGTTGTCTCCTCGAGAAGCGATTGAACCGGTTCAATTGATCGTGACGTCGAAGACCAGCGTCTGCGGACCACTTGCCTGGGTCAGATCACCGAGCGCGACCTGTACCGCCGCGGACGGCGTGGTCGTGTAGCCGCCGGCATCGGCGTCGGCCGTGCTGTCCGTCAGCGGGTTGCCGTTCAGGGTGATGCTGCCCGGCACGAAGCTCGTGTTCGCCGGTATGGGGTCGAGAAAGCTGACGCCGGTCGCGACGCCGCTGCCAGTCGCCGTGACGACGATCTGGTAGCGGATGCGCGCACCGGGCACCGGGCGCGAACCGCCGAATGGATCGGTGACCGTTGCGCTCTTGACCGCCGCGAGCGTGATGTCAGCGACGACGTACTGGCCGGTCGCTTCGCCGTCGGCGCCGCTCGTTCCGACGACGGCGTCGGTGCCGCCGGCGCCCTGGCCCGCAAACACCGTGCCCGGAGCGCCGGTGCCGGTCAGCGCCGCGACCTCGAGGCGGGCAAATCCGCGTGCCCCGTTGGCAAGCCCGCTCGGGATGTCGTGCACCGCGAGCACCGTGACGAAGCCGTCTGGCGCCAGCACGGGATCGTTGGCACCGGGCGTGTATGGTGTGTCGGCGGCCGTCAACGCGCCGCTGCCGTCCGTGTCGAAATACACCGCAGGCGCGGCCGGCAGCGGATCGAACTCGTCGCCGCCGAGCACGCTGGTCAGTGCGAGTCGGAAGCCCTCGGACGCATTGCCCGTATTGGTCACCCGGTAGACGAGCACCTGATCCGTCGCGCCGGGACTGACCGAGGTCGTCGCGCTCTGCAGCGTGACGACGACGTCGAGCACTTCGGCGACCGTGAGCGCCACCGTGTTGGAGGCCGTGCTGACCGACGTGCCCCCGATCGTGTAGCTGACCTGGGCGGTGTTCTCGATCTGCGTGCCGGCGACGACGCCGAGCGCCTCGGCCCGCCCGGCGACACCGGCGAGGGCGATCAGGGCCAACGCGAACTGGACCGGCCGAGACCCGAGACCCTTGGGTTTATTGTGCAAAGCCAGCCTCCGGCCCACACCGTTTGGGCCGGGCGGGACTCTAAGGGTATCCCCGGGGAGCGCCTGTGACCATAATCACAGGCATGGCCTGTCCTGTCCGCATTGCGCGACATAATCGGCGAGTCGCCGCCGCAACGGTGACGCCGGTCTCATAATGAGCCGACCGGCAGGGCTCAAGTTTTCGAGGGGGATGCCGATGCGAGCGCGTTCCGGCCGGAGCCGTCCGGCCACGACCCCGGGGCGGCGCCAGGGCCGCCAGCGCGAATCCGCTCAGGCAGACACCGCGTCCGCCGATCCGCCCACTAGCGACGGATTCGTCCCGCCATCGGCGGCCGCGGCGGACGGCGCGCGCGCGGCGCCGGAGATGGATCACGGCGAGGCCGAACATGCCGCCGAGGAGATCCTCGGCGCCAATCCGCTGATCGGTATCGACCGCGCCGAACTGCTCGACGCCGCGCAGCGGGCGCTGCGCCTCGTCGTCGGCCGGCCGCGCATGCTGGCCGAGGAGGCGCTCGCGCTCGGCCGCGACTGGATCGACGTCCTGACAGGCCGGTCGCCGGCGGCGCCCGATCCCAGGGACCGCCGCTTCAGCCACGACATCTGGCGCCGCAGCGGCTACTACCGGCGACTGATGCAGGGATTCCTGGTCTGGCGCGACGCCCTGAACCGCGTGCTCGACCGAGCGGACGCGAGCCCCGAGGATCGCGAGCGGGCGCGCTTTCTACTGTCGATGATCGCGGAGGGCTTTTCACCGACCAACTCGCTGCTCGGCAATCCCGGCGCGCTGCAGCGCATCGTCGAGACGCGGGGCCGCAGTCTGCTCTTTGGCGCGCAGAATCTGCTCGACGATCTGCTCAACAACGGCGGCATGCCGAGGCAGGTCGACGAGCGCAAGTTCCAGGTCGGCCGGAACCTCGCGCTGACTCCCGGCGCGGTCGTGTTCCGTGACGAGGTATTCGAACTGATCCAGTACCAACCCGCTCGGGCGACGGTGCGGGAACGTCCGCTGCTGATCCTGCCACCGCAGATCAACAAGTTCTACATGGTGGATCTCGCGCCGGGCCGCAGCTTCGCCGAGTACGCGACCGCCCAGGGCGTGCAGTTGTTCTGCATCTCCTGGCGCAATCCGACGGCGGCGCAATGCGAGTGGAACCTCGAGACCTACCTGCGCGCAGCGCAGCGCGCCGTCGCGGTCACGCGCGAGGTTACGGGTGCCGACCAGATCAATGTGATGGCGGCCTGCGCGGGCGGTTTCACGCTGGCTGCGCTGCTCGGCCACATGGCAGCTGTCGGTGACGAGTCGATCGCCTCGGCCACGCTGCTCGTCACCGTGCTCGATACCGGGTCACCGACCCTGCTCGGGCAGTTCGCCTCGAAGAGCGGTATCGCGGCCGCGATCCGGCGCTCGCGCAGCAAGGGCGTGCTCGAGGGCACGGAGATGGCGCGCGTGTTCGCCTGGCTGCGTCCGAACGACCTCGTATGGATGTTCGTGGCGAACAACTGGGTCATGGGCAATCGCCCGCCGGCGTTCGACATCCTGTACTGGAACGCCGACAACACGCGCCTGCCCGCCGCCTTTCATGCCGACCTGCTGCGCTCGTTCGTCGACAACCCGCTGCGCCACCGCAACCGCCTCGAAGTGCTCGGCACGAAGATCGACATGAGCCGCGTGCGCATCCCGTTCTACGTTGTGGCCGGCATCACGGACCACATCACCCCCTGGGAGGCATGTTATGCGACACGCGAGATCGTCAAAGGGCCGATGACTTTCGTGTTGTCCTCGAGTGGCCACATCCAGAGCATCGTCAACCCACCTTCGAACCCGAAGGCGAAGTACTACCTCAACCCGGACCTCTCTCTCGACGCGCCGCAGTGGCTCGCGTCCGCGCAGGAACAAGCGGGAAGCTGGTGGACGCACTGGTCGCGTTGGATCCACGAGCGCTCCGGCAGCGAAAAGCCCGCCCCGCGCGCGCTCGGCAGCGCCGCAAATCCGGCCATCGACCCGGCGCCCGGCCGCTACGTCCACCAGCGCTGAGCACAGCCACAGCGAGGAACGGAACATGCAGCCCCTGACGCTCCCCCCCATCCAGTCCACCCCGCGCTCGAGGCAACCCGGCATCGAGTACGTCGACGTCGACGGCCTGCGCCTGCGCGTGGCGACGCAGGCCGGCGACGGCCGCGGCACGCCCCTGCTGATCTTCAACGGGATCGGCGCGAACTGCGAGGTCGTGTTCCCGTTCATGGAAGCCATGGACGGCATCGAGATGATCGTCTTCGACGTTCCGGGCATCGGCCGCTCGGAGTTGTCATGGCGACCGCGCCGTTTCCCGGGTCTCGCCTCCCTGACGGCGAAGCTGCTCGACCGACTCGGCTATCGCGAGGTCGACGTGGCAGGCGTTTCCTGGGGCGGCGCGCTCGCACAACAATTCGCCCGCCAGTTCCCGCAACGCTGCCGTCGCCTCGTACTTGCGGCGACCTCAGCCGGCGTGTTCATGGTGCCGGGCCGCCCGAGTGCCCTCGCGAAGATGCTGACTCCGCAACGCTATCTGTCGCCGACCTTCATGCAGCGGGCTGCCGGCACGATCTATGGCGGCGAAGTGCGCCGCGACCCGCGGATCATCGACGCGCACAGCGCCCGGATCATCGCGCCGAGCGTCGTTGGCTATCTCTACCAGCTCCTTGCGGGCGCCGGCTGGACCAGCATCCACTGGCTGCACCGGCTCAGGCAACCGACCCTGCTGCTGGCCGGTTCCGACGACCCGCTCGTGCCGCCCGTCAACGCCCGCCTGCTCTCGTTGCTGATACCGGACAACCGCCTGTATGTCGTGCCGGGCGGGGGACACCTGTTCCTGCTGCATTCCATCGGCGAAGTACGGCCGATCATCCGCGAATTTCTTGATTCCCGCGATCCGGTTAGGCCACGCTCGCATTGACAGCCGACGCCCGCCGCGCGTGCTTGACCGCACGGCGCAATCTGTTATGCTGCGTTGCAGCATATGCTGCAACGCAGCACTACAAGGAGTAGATCCATGACTTTGCAGGAAAGACTTGCCGAATGGTCGGCCCAGCTGCGCGATCGGGCCGCAATCTGTGCGGAGGCAGCCGCCGCCGCGACTCGCGCCGGCATGGTACGCGCCGCCGTGCAGGCGCAGGCGCTGGATGGACCGGTCGAAGCGTTGGCATCGGCCTCGCTCGAACTCAACCGGATCTCGGCCGATTACGTTGCGAAGCTGCTCACGGAGCAGGCCGCTGCAAGCCGGGCAGTCCTGCGCGCCGCTGCCGCGGGGCTGCGCGAGCTGGCCGAGGCGGACTCCGTGACGCAGGCCTGGCGCACTCAGCGGGCGCGCCTCGTCGAGGCCGCGCCCCGGGCCGTCGTCCACCTGCGTCAAGGCTGGGATCTGAGTGCTGAAGCGGGGCGCGCGGTGGCCGAGCTCGCGACGAGCACTTATCGCAAGCTCCGCGAGGCCGGTCCCCCACCGCGCCGCACGCGCCGCAGAAAGGCCGCTGGCAGCGCGAGCGCGCCGGGCAAATCGTCCTCCGCGCGCCATGCGGCACCGGCCCGTCGTCGGGCCGGCTCGGCGCGTACCCGTCGTACCGCGCGCACGTCGCCGGCCGTGCCCTAGCGCGGCAGCGGCTACCCAGCCACGCTGGCCGGGCCGCGCTCGGCGCCTCGACGGCCCGCTGCGGTCCCCGTCGCCGGAGCGGTTTTTTTTTGCATAAGACTCAACCGTTTGCACATCGCGCGCACGCGCTGCGAACAGGCCGTCGCGCGGCCGCGTCGGCACAGCGCGACCTGCCGCTATACTTCCGCGCTTATCGCTCGTCGCCTGCAAGGATCCGTCATGGCCACCGCACTCCCGCTACCGCAGTCACTGTCCGAGATCGCTCCAGCCGTCGGGCAGTGGGTCGAATCGGTGCGTGCCCTGACGGAGCCGGCCCGGGTGCAGTGGTGCGACGGCTCGGACGCGGAATTCCGTAGCCTCATGCAGCAGCTTCGCGAGCGTGGCGAGCTGATCGAGCTCAACCAGCAGACGTTTCCGGGCTGCACACTCGCGCGCTCGCACCCTTCCGACGTCGCCCGCGTCGAGCACCTGACCTTCGTCTGCACCACCTATCGCGACGACGCCGGTCCCAACAACCACTGGATGGCGCCTGCCGAAGCCAAGGCCAGGATGGAAGCGCTGTTCCGCGGCTGCATGCGGGGACGGACGCTCTACGTCGTGCCCTACTGCATGGGTCCCATCGATTCGCCGTACGCGCGCTGTGGCGTCGAGATCACCGACAGCGCCTATGTGGTGGTCAACATGGCGCTGATGACGCGCATGGGCCGACCCGCGCTCGAGCGGATCGCTCGCGACGGCAGCTTCGTCAAGGGCCTGCACTCGATCGGGGAGCTGGATCCGAACCGGCGCTTCATCATGCATTTCCCCGAAGAGCTGGCGATCATGAGCTATGGCTCGGGCTACGGCGGCAACGCGCTGCTCGGCAAGAAATGCCACGCGCTGCGCATCGCGAGCTATCAGGCGCGCAACGAGGGTTGGCTCGCCGAACACATGCTGATCGTCGGCCTGCAGAACCCCAAGGGCGAGATGCACTACATCGCGGCCGCCTTCCCCTCGGCCTGCGGCAAGACCAACCTTGCGATGCTGATTCCGCCCGACTCGATGCCGGGCTGGAAAGTCTTCACGGTCGGCGACGACATCGCCTGGCTGCATCCCGGCCCCGACGGCCGGCTGTACGCGATCAATCCCGAAGCGGGCTACTTCGGCGTCGTGCCCGGTACGAACCCGAATACGAACCGCAATGCCTACGAGATGATCCGTCGCGACACGCTGTTCACGAACGTCGCGCTGACCGACGACAACAGTCCCTGGTGGGAGGGGCTCGATGACGGCGTTCCCGTCATCGACTGGCAAGGGCGCCCGTACGACCCCATCAATGGCCCGGCCGCGCACCCGAACTCGCGGTTCACGGTCTCGGCCAAGCAGAACCCCGGCTACTCCCCCGAGGCCGACAACCCGCGCGGCGTGCCGATCTCGGCGATCGTCTTCGGCGGGCGCCGGCGCAGCCTCGCGCCGCTCGTCTACGAGGCACGCGACTGGCAGCATGGTGTGCTCGTCGGCGCCTCGGTCGCCTCCGAGACGACCGCCGCGGCCATCGGCGCCGTCGGCGTCGTACGGCGCGACCCGATGGCCATGAAGCCTTTCTGCGGCTACAACTTCGCCGACTACTGGGCTCACTGGCTGCGCGTCGGCGCGCAGCTCAGGCACCCGCCGCGGATCTTTCACGTCAACTGGTTCCGCCGCGATGCCGCGGGCCGGTTCCTCTGGCCAGGCTATGGCGACAACCTTCGCGTGCTCGCATGGATGCTCGAGCGCTGTGCCGGACGCGGCGGTGCCACCGAAACGCCGATCGGCCGCCTGCCAAGTCCTACCGACCTGAACCTCACTGGCCTCTCAATCGATCGTGCGGCACTCTACGAGCTGCTGGCTGTCGACCGCGAGCTGTGGAAACGGGAAGCCGAGGCGATCCGCAAGGACGTGTCTGCTTACGGCTCCCGCGTGCCCGCGGCTCTGCTTGCCGAGCTCGACGAGCTCGACCGGCGCCTCGCGAGCTGAGGCGCCACCCGTTCAGGTCTCTTCGCAGACGTAGCGGATCGTCAGCGGCGAGTCCGCTTCGGGCACTCGCCCGAGACCGATCAGCCCCTCGCCCTTGATCTGCATGCTGTCGCGGCGTACGAAAGCCTCCTCGCCACCCACGGTGCGCACGAACGTGCCGTTCGTGCTCTGATCCACGAGCAGGAACTTGTCGCGCGCGACCTCGATCCGCGCATGCAGACGCGAGATCAGGTGACCCTTCACGACGAGGTCGCTGTCCGCGGCGCGGCCCATCACGACGTTCGGTCTCGACTCGTCGACGACGAGTTCGCGATCGCCAAGACGCAAGCGCAGGCGTGAGGCCTTTCGCACGGCCGTGGCTCCGATCGCGATCTGCGGCAGCATGCTCGTCACGTCCTCGGGCTGCCAGAGCACCTCGAACAGCGCAACCTCGCTGCCCTGACCCCGCAACGTCGCCACATCGATCTGCCGCACCGACGAGCGCCAGTCGCTCGACAGTTGCGCCACGGTGGCCGCGGTCGTCACGATCTGCCCGGCCTTCGCCTGGCTCGTCATGCGGTTGGCCGTGTGCACGGTAGAGCCGAACACGTCGCGGTTCTCGAGCACCACCGGGCCGTAGTGGCAGCCGATGCGGATCGCGACCGGATGGCCGTCGATCTTCAACTGCGAGTGCGCGGCGATCTGGCGCTGCATCTGCGCGGCCGCACTGAGCGCCTCGTCCGCCGATGGGAAGGTCGCCATGACCTCGTCGCCCATCGTCTTGATGACGGTCCCGCTGTTCTTCTCGGTAGCCGTGCGCATCAGATCGATGCAGGTGGCGATCATGTCGCGCGCGCGAACGTCGCCGAGCAGCTCGAACAGACGCGTCGAGCCGACGACGTCGGCAAACAGAACGGCTACTTCGATTTCTCGCGTCATGATGGCAAGCGACTAACCGGGCGGATTATACGCATACGAGCATCAGCCGTAGCGCTCCGCCGCGAGCCGCAGGAGCTCGGGGCCCGCCGAGGGCGACCGCGCGCCCTCCGACAGCAGCCTGCGGAACTCGCGCGCGCCCGCCGAGTGCGTGAGCAGCCCGAGCAGATGCCGCGTGATCGACGCCAAACGTTCACCGCGCGCGAGTTCGCGCTCGGCGTAGTCGGCCATCGCCGACAGCAGCGCGCGGCGCGACACCTCACGCCCTTCGATCTCAGCCAGCACGAGCGGCCGGTGATAGGCCTCCCGCCCGAGCATCACGCCATCGAATCGCTGCAGCAGCGCCCGTGCGTCCTCGGCCCTGCGGATGCCGCCATTGATCACGAGCGGCAGTGGGGCGAACCTCGCGCGCACGCGCTCGGCGACGTCGTAGCGCAGTGGCGGCACATCGCGGTTGTCGCGCGGCGACCAGCCGCCGAGCACGGCCTTGCGCGCGTGCAGGATCGCCACCGATGCGCCGGCCGCCGTGATCGCCGCCACGAACTCCTCGAGCGCCGCCTCGTCCGCCGCGTCGAATCGCTGGACCGACTCGAGCGTGTCCGGCGTGCCGCCCGGTACCGTGCCGATCCGCATTTTCACCGTCACCGGCACCCGTACGGCAGAACGCATCGCGGCCACGCAGTCGGCGACCCGCGCAGGCTCGCGCATGAGGCAGGCGCCGAAGCTGCCGCGCTGGACCTTGTCGCTCGGACATCCGCAGTTGAGATTGATTTCGTCGTAGCCGGCCTGCTCGCCATAGCGCGCAGCGCGCGCGAGCTCCTCGGGCTCGCTGCCACCGAGCTGCAGCGCCACCGGGTGTTCGGCTGGATCGAAGCGCAGCAGTCGCTCGCGATCGCCGCGCAGCAGCGCCTGGGCCGTGATCATCTCCGTGTAGAGCCGTGCAGTTGGCGAAACCTGCCGCAGGAAATAGCGGCAGTGCCGGTCGGTCCAATCCATCATCGGCGCGACCGATATGCGTCTGCTGATCTCGGTCATGGGGTACTGTGGAACGAGCGTCTGCCGGCCGGTTTCTTGCAATCCGCCGTGACGGGGATCGAGCCCCGCTGGTCGGCCCCTATCTGGCAAACTCCCAGTGTACTCCCGACCCGAGACCGGCGAGCTACGGCCCGTATCGCGGCTTGAGTCGCGCACGCCGACCGTTGTGGAACCGGGTGATGCGCCTTTGCGTTGCGAGACGTCAGGGACCCTCCGCCGACGGGCGCATGGGTCGGCTCCGACAGAGGCCCTCGATTCGCTCCGCTAGGCGGATTGAGTGAATCGACTCATCGGCGACGGTCTCGGCGGAAGCCGTGCGGGATTGCGAGCCCCGTAGCGGATCGTGGAAAGGTCATCCGAGTGGAGATTTATCCGACCACCACCGTACGGCGACCACAGTCGGTCCGGGTCGGACCTCCGAACGATCGTGCGGATCAGTCGCCCAGCGCGGCGAGGAAGCGGTCGACGGCGCCGGCGACGCCTTCCGGGTCGAGATCTGGCTCGAAGTTGGCCCCTTTGACGGAGGCGACCTTGGCGTCGGGACGGATCTCGCGCGCGCGCCCGAAGAACGGGTACAGCACGTCGTCCTCGGCGCACATCAGCAGCAATGGACAACGCAGCTGCTGATACAGAGCTGTCCAGTCCTGGTCCCAGACGTTCGAGTAGGCCATGAACCGACCCATGTAGGCACGCGCCGTGTCGAGCAACTCGCGATGATGCAAGCCGAGGTCGTGATGCGCTCCGAGGGTTGCGAGGTAATCCCAGGTGGTCTTCAGATATGCGCCGTCGACGTCCGGCGAGAATGGCGTGGAATAGTGCTGGCGAAACTCCTCGCGCTCCGCTCGCGTCAACGGCACAGGACCGATCATCGCCAGCGATAGCACGCGCTCGGAGTATTTGGCCGCCAGTTCCGCACCGATGCAGACACCGGTATGGTGCCCAAGGAGATGAAACTGCGCGACGCCGATTGCATCCAGCGCCTCGCGAAGCCACTCGGCATACGCGCGCATGGTTGGAGGTCGCTGGGGCGGGTCGAACGATCCACCGAACCCAGGAGTATCGAGGGCTATGAAGCGCCGCTTCCCGGCCAGCCGCTCCATGACCTTGACCCACATCGCCGAAGAACTCGCGGTCTGGTGGAGGCAGACGATGGGAACTCCGGGACCCTGCAGGTACCGATAGTGAATCTGCCCGGCCGGAATGTTGGCGTAGGCCTTGAGGATCATGAGCCGGGCCTCGGCTACTTCGTGGCGCCTGCCTGGGCGCTGCGTGCTACAGTGATCGGATAGCCAGGGTTCGGATACGTGATGCAGAGGTGTCGGAATGGCTCATCGGAAAGGACACGCCAAAGCACGCGACAACCGAGTGGCAGATAGTAGATGCTGCCAGGTTCGGCGATGGCCTTGCCGTGCTCGAGCATCAGTGGCGGTAGCCAGTACTCGATCTCACAGCGGCCGCTGACCACGACCTGCACTTCATCGTGAAACATCGACCAGGTGATGTCGGGGCCCTTGTAGAAGTCCTCATAGTTGATCTGGCATGCCGGTTCGTCGATTGCGCAATTGACGGCGCGAAATCGCGAGCCCTTGATGAACGGGAACTCATAATCGGGCGCGTCGTCGAGATCGATGTCCTTGGGGTGATAGATCCGGAACTTGCCGTATACGAGTCGATCCATAGCTGCGGCCTCCGTGATTGTTTTACGAGTTCAGGATAATTGAGCGATAAAGCCGTGAAGCGCGCCGGCAACCGCCTCTGGAGCCTCGTCGGGCTGGAAGTTGGTACCCGCGATCTCCATGGCCACCGCATCGGGCCGGATGCTTCTCGCGCGCTCGAACATCGGCCAGAGCACATCGCCCTTGGAGCACATGATGGCCATCGGGCATTCGACCCGCTGGTAAAGCGCGGTGAAGTCCTGATCCCAGATGACCGAATACACCGTGAGGTGTCCGTTCCAGGCGCGCGCAGTGTCGACGAACTCGCGATGGTGCACGGCGATATCGAAGGATCCGCCGATCTCGGCGACGTACTGCCACATCCTGCTGACGTGTGAGCCATCTGACTTGAGGTGAAAGTCCTTCGGGTACACTGTCTTGAAGAACGCGGCCTCCTCGCGCGTGATCGTCACCGGCCCGATCATCGCGAGTGACCGGCGCAGTGCGGGATACCGGACCGCAATTTCCACGGCGATGCTCGCTCCGGTGTGGTGACCGAACAGATGGGCAGGCTCGAGACGTAGGCCTTGCATCGCCTCGGCAAGCCGGTCGGCGTACTCCGACATCGACGGCTGGCCTTCCGGGTCGTACGAGCCGCCGAACCCAGGCGTGTCGAGCGCATAAATCGGATTACGCCCCGGGAAAGCGCGCATGAAGGCTTCGTACATCTGCGAAGAGCTCGCCGTCTGGTGGAAGCAGACGACAGGAGATCCTTCGCCGGGGCGCATCCTGTAGTGAACCTGCCCCGCGAGGACGTCGACGTAGCCCTTTCGGATCATCTCTTGAGATCCTCGAGCGTCGGGAACGGGTAATCCGGGTTCGGTGGACAGAAGCAGATATGGCGAAACGGCTCCGTGCTGATGACTTTGACGTGCTTCCGTGCGCCCACCGGATAGGTGTAGATGTCGCCCGCCTTGACCCTGGTGCGGATCACCTCGCTGTAGAGCGGCGGGAGCCAGACCTGCAGATCGATCTCGCCGCTCAATGCGACCTGAAACTCGTCATGCGTGAAGACCCAACTGAACTCGGTACCTGGCAGGAAGTCCTCGATGATCACCTGCACGTTCGGTTGGTTGATAGCGCTGTAGCCTCGGATCTTGACGCCACCTGAAAATGGAACGTCGAACAGCGGCGCTCGATCGAGCGCCGCGTGATCGATGGTGTGCCGAGCAAAACTCGAGCGCTTTGTTGGAGCGAGTCCGATAGGCATGATCGATGCTCCTCAGCGTCAGAACTTGTACCTGAAGTCGACACCCCAGAACCGCACCGGTGCCTGGAAGCTCGCCGCAGCGGCGATCGGAAACACCGGGTCGACCGCCGGTCCCGGGAAGATCACGACAACCTCTGAGTAGTACTTCTCGTTCGTGAGGTTCTCTCCCCACAGACCGAGATCCCAGTTCTCCGTCCTCAGCGAGGCCCGGGCACGCACGAGGTTCACGGGGTCGCGGACGCTGCCGGGGGTATTGAGCAGGTCCCAGTACGTCTTGCCTATGCGGTTGAAGTCCACTCGCAGGCCGAAGTCGAGTCCGTCTCGGAGCGGAGCACGGAAGTCCGCAGTCGCGCTGAGCGTATCTTCCGGTGTGTAAGGCATGCGATTGCCCTGCAGCATCGGATTCGATACCAGACGATCGATCTTGCTGTCGGTCTTTCCATAGCCCGCCGCGAGCGTCAGATAATCGGACACCCGCGCCGTGACATCGAACTCGAAGCCCTCGATACCGACCTCCTCGACCTGCGCGATGGCCTGCAGGCTGGGTCCGGGGAAGAACTCGAAGACCTGGAAGTTCTCGGCGTCGGTCTTGAAGATGCCGGCGTTGATCTTCAGGCGCCCATCGAGGAACTCGCCCTTGTACCCTAGTTCGATACTCTTCGACGTCTCCTCGCCGTATTCGTCGACCACGGTGGAGAGTGGGTTGCTGGCGCGCACGGCGGCGGCCGTTCCGAACGGATTGAAGCCGCCTGCCTTGAACGCCTCTCCGTAAGCCGCGTACAGCGAGGAACCCGGCCGATACTCCCAGTTCACGGTGACTTTCGGTTGCGCCTTGGAGTAATTGTCCTTGCGGACGAGACCCGGTGTCGTCGTAAAGGCTGGCGGCGCGAGATCCTCGACCTCCGCATCCTCGTCGTCGTACCGCACCGCCGCCGATACTTCGAGGTTGTCGAGAACGTCGAATGCGACGTGAGCGAAGATGGCCTTGTTCTCGCGGCGCGTCTCGTCATCCCGAAAAACAATCGTGGGGTTCAGCGACGTCGGTCCATTCGGGCGTCGCCCATTCAGTAGCACGGAGTTACGATCCTCTGCGAGGTTCGTGACGCGATCGGCCTCGAGATCTGCGTAGTACGCGCCGATGATGTAACGGAAGCGCTTCGTATCGTCTGATGTGAACCGGATCTCCTGCGACAGCGTCTTGTTGCCGAACAGGACCCACTGCGTCAGACCGCCCCGGAAAACCCCCATCGCGTCGAAACCGAAGTCGTTGAACAGATAGGGGAAGTTGTCCTGGCCGTATCGGTCCTCGACGAAAGAGTAGGCACTGACCGCAGTTAAGGTACCTGCATCGAACTCATAGTCGATCTTCAACGAGGCATTTTCCTTGTCCTGATCGTTGAAGGAGCGGATGTTGTTCTCGAAGGGCGGAAAGACGTTGTTGATGTCGAGCCGCTGAGGCGCGATCGTTGCCGTGAAAGCGATGCCCCCGCTGTCACGCTGACGCGTCCCGCCTACGCGGACGTCGAAGCTGAGGTTCTCGCTCGGCTTCCAGGTCAGCTCACCCCGGCCAGTGCGCCGCTGGTAGCGGTCACGCTCTTCGCCCGTATAGATATTGACTAGCTTGCCACCTCGCTCCGTGTGCAGGATGGCAAGACGACCGAAGAGCTTATCCTCGATCAACGGACCGCTGACCGCGAGCTGCGCGAGGGCGCGGTCCGCCTCACCGATGCCGACCTTGACGGAACCCTCGAAATCGTTACTCGCCTGCTTGGTGGTGATCACCACTGCGCCGCCGACGGCATTGCGGCCGTAGAGCGCGCCTTGGGGACCCTTGAGCACCTCGATCTGGGCGATGTCGAAAAAGTCCTGGGACAACTCGTTGGGGCCGCCGGCCAGCACCCCGTCGACGACCACGGCCGTCGAGGTCTCGGCATTACGCGCAGGCGCCATGCCCCGCAGGACGAGGAATGCCTCGCCTTCTACGTTCGACTTGATGATTGCTGCATTGGGAATGAGGCCCACTATATCGGTGGCACGCGTGATATTGGCCTGCTCGAGCAGCTCGGCGCTCAGGACCGACACGGAAGCTGGTGTCTCGGTCAAAGTCTGCTCTCGCTTCAAGGCGGTGACGACCACCTCCTGGAGACGATCGCTTTCCTCCGCCCGTTGCGTGGACTGATCCTGCGGGGCCGCGCTGGCGCCCACGGCGCCGACCAGTGCCAGGGTACAGAGCAAGCTTGTGCCGCGACTCTTGATCGATGACGACATCGTTACCTCACCTCTCAGCATGTTGTTGTCATTTCGGACTCGGAGCCCCGGGCTACAGCTCGAGCGCGCCGGGGTTCATCAACCGCTGCGGATCAAGAACGTTCTTGAGGTCCCGCACGATTCTCGGCGTGACGGGATTGTTCATGATCGACAGGTACGGGTAATACTTGCCAATCTGCAGGTGCAGACCGCCTAGTCGATCGAACAGATCCCTGAGCTGGTCTCGCAGCTCGAGTGCGACCTTGCGACGCGCCTCGTCGGGCTGAAATCCCTTCCACTTCTCGGCAAACTCGGGCTCGATCAGCGACAGCCGGAACTCGCCAAGCTCGTCACGCCAATAGAGCGAGGGTTCGATCACGAACTCCGCGCCGGCGAAACACGTGAGGTAGGACGTCTTGATTCCCCACTTCTCCATCAGCGGCCGGTTGTCGGCGAGGAACTTCTCCGTTGCCTGCGCCGCGGGAATCGCCTTTGAGAGGGGGAAGAAGCCGTGCACCGGAATCCAGATCTCGCCGTCGGAACCCAGCAGGATGGTTCGCACGCCGCCGAACGGGTTGTTGCGGAATACCGTCGGGATCGAGTTCGCCATCTCGGTGCCGCCCTCCTCGACACAGATATCCGCGCCCATGTCCATGTGCTCGGCGGCGACCAGCTCGGTGTGGCCGTCGAAGGTCATGTGCAGGCTGTAGGGGACATCCTTGAGGATGCGCTTACCGCCTATGGCCACTCTCGCTGCGTCCCGGATGCCCTTCAGCCCTCCCTTTCGCGCGATCTTGCCAACGACGGACAGCCCCTCCTCGAAGGTGATGCCGAGCTTCTCGAAACCCGCGTTGTAGTACGGGTCGAAGCCATAGCACTCCGAAGCGATACCCAACCGTGCGATGCGCAACTGGGCCCGGAGCATCCCTTCCAGCGAGTCGAACTTGTAGGAAAGAAAGGCGGTGTGCTGCTGCAGCGTCAACAATCGCAGGACCGCCACTCCCTTGATGCCGAAGGCTCCCGTATCGGCGGTGAACAGCCCTGTGATGTCGGGCCCGAAGTGTCGCCAGAAGGCGTTGCTGGTCTTGTGCGCGCCAGAGCCTGTCGTCAATACCGACCCGTCGGCGAGGACGACTTTGAGTCCTAGCACGCTCTCGGCCACGGTGCGTTCCGTGCCGGACCCATGGAACAGGCTGTTCTGGGAGAGCGCCCCACCAATCGTCGCGTACATGCCCGAAAGCGGTCCCCAGTAAGGTGTGCGCAAACCGAGCGGATGAAGCGTTTCGAACAGCGATTTCCACGTGCAGCCGCATTCGACGACGACATACATGTCCTCGCGGTTGACTTCGAGCACTCGATTCATTCGACGCATGTCGACGAGCACCGTCTTCTCGCGCTCGGGCGTATAGCCGCTCGTATACGACATGCCTCCCCCACGCGCGACGATGGCATAGCCGGCGCGCGTAGAGGCGCCGACCGCCTTGGCGAGCTCCTCGAGGCTGCCAGGCCGTATCACGAGGGCTGCCGTCTTGTACGGGCGGTAGCTCAGGTCTCTCGAATAGAATTCGCGTGTCGGCAGGTCGACGCTCACATGCTCGGCCCCGAGCAGCTCCGAGAGCTCGCGCATCAGTGGATCGTTGGCGGAAGTCATCACGGCGGCGCTCATGTCGTACCCTCCTCGTGAGATCAGAGTTCGAGCTTGAAGATGACATTGAAGCGGCGCTGCAAGTCCTTCTTGTCGAGGTCGGGACCGAGCGCCTCGTCCTGAACGACGTTGTCGCGGATCAAACCTTCGGTTGCCTCCCGGCGCAGGATCACCACAAGGTTCGTGTCGTCGAGCACGGCAAATGGAAACTCGTGCCATGTGCCGACGTGCATCACGAAGCCGGCATGGCCGTCGAACAGAAACGCCTCTACCCTGTCGAGGTCGGGCGTGTCCTTGTCGTTTGGCGGGGCGAACACCGCGACGAACGGCTTGGCGCCGAGTGAAATGAATGCCTGCGTGTGCTTGAAATGGCGCTCCATCCACCGGACTTCGAGCGGGCGCCGCTGCAATGTCACGACCGGCATTTCGGTCTGCCCGTCGGAGACGAAATTCACGACGCGTCTCACCTTGGCCTTGCCGTCGTAGAAGTCGATCGGGAGAGGAGGCACGGCCGGATCGAAACCGAGCACCTCGCCATACGGCTTGAGCGCCTCGATTGTGGCTGGCTTGACCTTGAGGACTCGAGTATGTGTCTGCGGTGCTCTCACGGCATTCATGTCAGGGCTCCATCGGCGCTCACTTGGCTGAGTTCTCACGCAGAAGACGCGCGGCTTCGCGGACTGCGCGGACAATGCTCTGGTAACCGGTGCAGCGGCAGAGGTTTCCGGCGAGGGCGCGGCGAATCTCCTGTTCCGTCGGATCGGGATTCTGTTTCAGCAACTCCGTGGCAGTGAGCAACATGCCCGGCGCACAGTACGCACACTGGAAGCCAGCCGCGTCCCAGAACGCCTGTTGCACTGGCGAGAGTCCGCCATCGGGACCGCGCAGACCCTCGATCGTCGTGATCTGTCTGCGCTGCACCGTGGCGGCGAGGGTGATGCAGGACTTGGCGACCCGCCCATCTATCATGACCGTGCAGGCACCACAGTGACCCGTCATGCAGCCCATGTGGGTTCCGGTCAGATGAAGGTCGTCTCGCAGCCAGTCGAGCAAAGAAGTCGACGGCGTGATCTCGGCCTCACGGGGCCAGCCGTTGACCTGGCATTGCAACAGCACGCTGTCTTCGATCAGTTCTTCGAAGTTCTCGGTCATGACACTACCGTCAATGGGGTCTGGCGAGCTTCACGGCAGCTGCGATTGCGCGACGCGCCACTACGCCGGCCATGGCTCGACGCCAGGCGGCATCGCCCTGCTGATCGTCGAGCGGCTGGGTGACGAGTGCGCTGCAGATATCCTCGACCTCACGGGCGGCCGCGTCGTCCCAGGCACGACCGACTACACCGCCCAAGGCTGCCGACGCATCGACCGGACGCTCCTGCGTCGCACCGATCACGACACGGAGCGACCCGATCCGAGGGCCGTCCATGGAAACGAGCGCGGCGGCGTTCGCCGACCCGTAGGCGCCGTCGGTGATCTTCAGTTTCTGGTATGACCAGCCGACTCCTGGTTCGATAGGCTTGACAATCAACCGACTCAGCAAAGACGTGGTGCCGAGACCATGCTTGGTCTCCTGCATCAGCGCAGCGAGACTCAGGCGACGCGTCGACGCCGCGCTGACGACCTCTGCCTCGGCGCCTAGCGCGAGTAATGGAGAACTGAGATCATAGAGAGGATGCATCGAGACGAGGTTGCCGCCGACGGTCCCGCGGTTGTGCACCTGCCAGCCCCCACCGACCTGCTCGGCGGCGGCTGAAAGGATCGGCAACGAGCGCTGAACGAGTGGATCGCGCTGAAGGTCACGATGCACGGTCAGGGCACCGATCGAGAGCGTGTCACCGTCGCCGCGAATCCCGCGCAGTTCCGGGAGAGCGCCGATGTCGACGTAGACAGCCGGCATCAATCGCCCGTGATTGACGTGCGGCATCAGCTCCTGCCCGCCTGCGATGACCATGGCGCCGGCGCCGAGTCCGTCGAGTAGCGCGACCGTCTGGGCGACGGATCGCGGCCGCGCATATTGCGGATGCAGACTCATGCCGCCTGCTCCCGCCGCGCCGGCGGGGCCTGGCGCCGACGTGCCGCCTCGATCGCCGCCCAGACGCGCGGCGCCGTCAACGGCAGTTCGTAGATGGACACACCCAGCGGTGCAAGCGCATCGTTGACGGCGTTCACGACCGCTGCTGCCGAGCCACCGACACCCGCCTCACCCGCGCCTTTCAGGCCCATGTACGTCACCGGGTTGGGCGAGTCGTGGTGCACGACTGCGACCCCGGGCATGTCGAGGGCGCGCGGCATGACGTAATCGACGAAGCTCTGCGTGAGCTGTTTGCCACGCGAGTCGAAGCGAATCTCCTCGTGCAGGATTCCGCCGACGCCGAAGGAGATCGCGCCACAGGCCTGGCCCTCGACCAGCAATGGGTTGATCACCTTGCCGCAGTCGTGCGCGACCGCGAACTTGAGCAGGCGGACCTGCCCGGTCTCGATGTCGACCTCGCAGACGGTGGCGTATGCGGCGTTCGAGTAGCTCGGGTATGGGTTGATGCGTCCTTTCTCGTCCGGTGTGTGGCGGATCAGGCCCGGACGGAACGTGCAGGTCGCCTCGAGCGGTGGAGTGATCGACAAACCGACGTCGTACGCGCGCGTGTACGCAGCGTAGGCGACCTCTGCGATCGACAGGGTCTTGTCGGAAGTCGCGCTCGTCCTGATTACGCCGCGCTCGATACGAATGGACTCGGCGGGCACACCCAGCAGCGCCGCGGCAAGCGTCGCAATCTTCGCGCGGACTTCACGCGCCGCCATCGCCGCAGCGCCGCCACCGACGATCGTGCTGCGGCCGGAGTAGTTTCCGAATCCATACGGGCACGTAGTCGTGTCCCCTTGGACGATGCGAATGGCCTCGATCGGCACCCCAAGCTCGTCCGCCACGATCTGGGCCATGCCGGTGGGGTTGCCCGTGCCCGGAGTAGTGACGCCAGTCAGCAACAGGACCGAGCCGTCCGGACTGACGCGAACCGTCGACGAGTCGAAGCCCGCCACCATCGTGCCCGGGATGGCCCCACCCTCTGGTGTGAGCTCGTAAGCGAGGCCGATACCGAGATAACGGCCCTCTTTGCGACCGGAATCGCGCTCCCGCTTCCAGACCTCATAGCCGAGGGCCTCGAGCGACCTGCGGACGCAGCCTGCGTAATCGCCGGAGTCGTAGACTAGGCCTGTCGGACTCGGATACGGAAACGCCTCTTTCGGCACGAAGTTGCGGATGCGCATCTCGATCGGATCGAGGCCCATCTCGCGCGCGGCATTGTCGATCGCCAGCTCCAGCGCCAGTGCTGTCGCCTCCTTGCCGTAGCCGCGTGAGGCGTTCCACGATGGCTTGTTCGTTGCGACGATGTTCATCGTGACATCGAGGTCCTGCACCCTGTAGGGACCCGGCATGGTCAGTCCGGTCAGGAAGGCCATGCCCCAGCCCGGACAGGCACTGGGTGCTCCGGTGTTCGCGATCGCGCGATCGCGCAAGCCGAGGATGTCGCCCTCCTTACTCAGTGCGAGCTCGACCCGGTGCAGCTGTTCCCGCGCACCGATCAGCAGGCATTCCTCGCGATCCTCGACCCATTTCACCGGACGGCGTGTGCGCCTTGCGAGCAGACAGACGAGCGCTTCCTCGGGATGCCCGTGCATCTTCATGCCGAACGCGCCGCCTACCGCCGGTGCGACGATCCGGATTCGGTTCTCGGGCATACGCAGGGCTCGCGACAGAACGTATCGAAGCGGATGCGGGTTCTGCGAGGTGCCGTAGAAGGTGATGCCCTCGGTTTCCTCCTCCCAGACGGCGTTGTAGACGCGGGTTTCGATCGGCTGCGTCGAGAAGCGGTGAATGCGGATCGTCGTCCCGACGACTCGGTGCGCGCGTTTGAACGCGGCCTCCGCATCACCGTTTGCGAACGGCAGCGCCATGATGCTGTTGTCGCCCCACCCAGGCACCACCACCGGCGCGCCCGGCTCCAGCGCCGCCTCCGCATCGAGGACGGCGAGGATGGGCTCGTACTCGACGAGCACCTTGGAGGCCGCATAGCGTGCAGTCCGCTTGTCCTCGGCGACCACAACGGCGACCGGCTGTCCGTAGCACCAGACATGATCGATTGCGAGGCAGCGGATCGGGACCGACTTCCCGCCGAAGACCGCCGGATCGATGTAGTGCGGCACAGGATCGAGATGCTCGGCGGCCTCCTTGCCCTCCATCGCCATGACTACGCCGGCAACCTTCAGCGCGCCGGAGACATCGACACGCTTGATGCGCGCCGCGGCGTGCGGGCTACGCACGAGATGGGCATGCAGCTGCCCCTGGAACTGGAAGTCGCTCGTATACTTCGCATGACCGGCCACAAATGCGTCGCCTTGCAGGACACGAACCGGCCGTCCGACATACGCAGCGTCATTGCCACCACTCTCGCTCATGACATTCCGACTCCGCGGCGAATCCATCAGGCAGGCGACGCCTCGAGCACGTGGCTCTGCATCGGGCTCAGCGTGACGGCCAGCGCGCGCCATTGCTGGCCGTCCCAGACGCAGAGCATGGAAAAGTTGCCGTGGCGCAGTCGGAAACCCGCGCTGCGAGGTTTCCCTCGGATCGAGAAGCCGCCACTGACGATACCCGTCCGTCCGAGCAACGCGTACTTCACGTCTTTGGCGACCCAATCGATCGCCTCCCAGAGGCCAGGTGTGCCGTCGCCCCCTCGATGGAAACCGAGATGGTTGGCGTACGCCGTCTTGTCGAGCACGAACGGCGTGTCGGATTCGATCACCAGCGCCTCGTCGTGCAGGAAGGCGAGCAGGTCGGCGGACCGCCCGCTGCTCCGCCAACCGTGGATGGCAATTCGAAACGCTTCTTCGAGCGACTGCGCCTCAGGATCCATGGCGCTCACCCCGGCGATCCGTCTGTGACGAGACCTACGATCGGCGCCTGATGCCAGAGCACCCATCGCCATCCCTCTCTGTCTCGCACCCACCCGTGCGAGAACAGCAGTGACGCAGCCGAAATACCGCGTTCTGCGTTTTGCCGCGGAACGTCGCTCCGCCGGCCACTACTCCGGTGGCGCCCAAGACGCGGACGTTGACGTCATGCGGCTGCCACGCGAAGGACTCCCAGACGCCTCCCCCATGAAATCGAATGTGGTCCTTGAAGCCCTCGAGATCGAAGCGCCAGGGGGAGTCCTCGTCAATCATCATCATCCGGGGATGCGTCGCGGCGTAGAAGGCGGCGAGATCACCGCGGTTCAGCGCGGCGGTCAGCGCGGCAAATGCACTGGCGAGCGGGTTCACGGACGCGCGGTCCGCGGGCGCCCGATGTTGATGGCGATGATGCCTCGCGCACACGAGCATGGGCGCCACGACTGCAGCAGCGCTGGCAGCAGTCAGCCACCCCCGTCGACTCAAGCCTTCCCTCAAGATCGGCTCCCCTGCGGTTTTCTCGAGCTTTTGGCCGTGGGCCTTCCCTATGCAGAGGGTACGCACGAGCATTGCGTGGAAGCCAACGTCAGGAACTTTACGTCTGAACACCGACTTCTCGTCGATCAAACATCGGCAAAACGCAAGGTTCGGGCGTGCGCCACCGGCGCCGCGCCGGGTTGGCGCGGTCGTACGCCTTCGATGGCAGCACTCAGACTGACTTGCGCCGGCCGGCGCGTCCGCTCTTGTTCTCGTTGAGGCTTCGCGCCGCGATCAACAGATGCTGATTGAGAGCATCCTGCGTCGCCTGATCATAGATGCCGGTGAGCCGCTCGAGCACGGCAGCTGCCGTCGCCATCGAGGACTCGAAGCCAACGACGTCCTCGCACAGCTTGATGAGCAAACGCGCCCGCATCTGTGCGTAGAGGACGGTCTGTTCGCGTCCCTTGTCGGTGATGAAATAGAAGATCTCCCGACGCTGCGGCCCCTTCGCGCGCCGGACCAGACCCGCCTTCTCGAGCTTCCTTAAGCTGTACTGGACCGCTGCGAGATCGTGCCGGCGCAGGAATATCAGCATTTCCGCGAGCGTCGTGGATCCGCCTCGCAGGCGGATGCAATGCATGATGGCGGCGTCCTGAAACGTCAATTGCTCTCCGGTCGCGAACTTGTGCAGTTCGGGAACCCAGCGCATGAACGCGGCAGAGCTGCGCATCAAGGCGAGTTCGAGACGCGTGAGCGTGGCGGCGACGGAGTTTGGGGACAGGTAGCGGTCGGGTTTCACTCGAGACCTTGCGCTACTGCCATTGCCGGGTGCCGTTGTCCCGCCGCCTGCCTCCATTTTCACGCAACGTCCTCCCGACCGAGCCCGAATCCAGCGTAGTCGTGTCGCCAGGTCGCCGCAACATCGGCGGATTGATGGTCATGCTCGCCGACGAGATCAACGCGGCGAGCGAAACGATCAACTCAGGATTCGTCATTGCGACAGGTCCCTTCGTCCTTGAGCGCCGGGCGCACCTGCGGAAGCTGATGAACAATGGCGGGCTTCCGCTCGCTCTGCGCGGGCAACTCCTCGCGCCGGCGCGCGAGGGCGCCTACTGTCAGGGTCGCTTCCGGTACGCTCCCCATCGCCTGACGTCACGCCAGATTGGGCTCACCCGAGCAACGAGAATCGGCCGAACCCGGCGCTGCATGACCGCCCGCCCGACGAGACGTATCGATTCCCCACGGGCCTTCATTCGGGCTGGGCCCGTCGCAGGCTCCGGCAACAGGTGGGACGCGGCCGGTCGCCACGTCACGGCGCATCAGGAGGCCGGGTCAGTATCTGCTGCCATCGCGCCGCGTGAACACGCACTTGCCGGTTGAGTCTTTTCGGCATCGCAGATCGTCCTCGGAATACTCGACCGTGTCTTCGGGCTCCCCGGTTGCCGATTTCGAGATATCGTGCAGGTCGATCGCTGCGATTGATGAACTGGTGCCCGTTGGCCGCCCCGGCCGGAAACCCCGCGCACTGTCCTGCGGTGAGCACCTGCTCCCCCTGATCGGTCCGCAACACGACTTCGCCCTCGAGCACGAAGACGAACTCCTCCTCGTGCGAGTGGTAGTGCCGCAGCGACGATTCCCGACCAGGGAACAGCGTGGTCAGATTGACGCCGAACCGCGACAGGCCGAGCGCATCGCCGAGCGCCCGCTTCTCGCGCGGCAGCACGCGCGCGTGGAACACGGCCGGATAGGCGGAAGCAGTGCGCGGCTCGATCGACGACGGATCGAGGGCGGGTCTTTGCAGGGACATCCGATTGGCTGCTCACGAGACGGGTGAATCGAACAGAAACGGCGTGGATCGCGCGGAGTCACGCCGCGCGTGTCGTACCGCGAACTCGAGTATGCGCGGATGGTCATCGAGCGGCAGTGTCGAGCGAAAGCGGATGTGCTCGACGAGGCAGAACAGCGTGATCTCGAGCAGGCTGGTCGCCTGCGACCGCGCCCATCATCGGCTCCACTGCCGCTCCGGGAGCGGCATCAGCGCAAATGCCAGTTGCGCCGCGAGCCCGATCGCGTAGCTCGCGTCGCGATACAGCGCCCAATGCTGCTGCACGGTGCGACCAAACAGCAGCACGCCGACCAGCCGACCGCTACCCGGCCGATCCTGCACGAAGAGCGTCCGGACGGTGCCGAGAACGAAGCCCAACGCAAAGATGACGGCGAAGTAAGCGGCTCCCGCCACCACCGCCGATCCCGACGGGGACCGCGCCTCATCGACGTCGCTACGCATGCGCCTGGGGCCCTCACCCACTTCATACGGATTCGGCGCAGGGTAACATCATGGTTCACGCACTTCCTGCGCCGTCCAGTGATTGTCTCGAAAGCTCGGTCTCACTCGGCCCGCATCAGCAATAATGTTGTGGCGACACGGGCCCACGATCGGGCTGGGCCAGCCGCGAGGAGTCTCGAATGTCCCGGCATGGATCGATGACGATTGGCACGGTGGCGCTGCTGCTGGCTGCACTGGCTGCGCAGCCTCTGCGGGCCGATGAGGGTATGTGGACCTTCGACAACTTCCCCTCGGCACGTGTGAAGCAGCAGTTCGGCGTCGACATCGACCAAGCTTGGCTCGATCGCGTGCGTCTCGGTTCGATCCGGCTCGGCAACTGCTCGGCCTCGTTCGTCTCGCGCACGGGACTGATCCTGACCAATCACCACTGCGTCACGGCCTGCCTCGCCGAGAACTCGACGCCGCAACGCAGCCTGATCGACGCGGGACACGTCGCGCTCGATCCGAAGTCCGAGCTGCGCTGCCCGACCCAGGTCGCCGACGTGCTCGTATCGCTCGCGAACGTCACCGATCAGGTCGAGGCCGCCACGCGCGGACTCGACGAGCGGGCGGCCAACGAAGCGCGCAAGCGCAGGCTCACCGAGATCGAGAGCGCCTGCGAGGCCGCCTCTCGCAAGGACCGCCGCGGCGGGCCGCTCAAGTGCGAAACCGTCACGCTCTACGGCGGCGGCCGCTACTTCCTGCACAAGTACCGGCGTTACACTGACGTCCGGCTGGTGTTTGCGCCCGAAGCGGCGATCGGTGCCTTCGGCGGCGATCCCGACAACTTCCAGTTCCCACGCTGGTGCCTCGACATGGCACTGCTGCGCGCGTACGAGAGCGGCAAACCGGTACGCGTCGCCGATCCCCTGCAGATCAACTTTGCGGGCCCGATAGCCGGCGAGCTCGTGCTCGTCTCCGGTCATCCTGGTGGCACCGATCGCCAGCTCACGCTGGCTCAGCTCGGCCTGCTGCGCGACACGGAACTGCCCCAGGCACTCTATCGCGGGATGGAGCTGCGCGGCCGCTACATCCAGTTTGCGAAGACGGGGGAGGAGGCGAGACGGATCGTCGCCGAGCCGCTCAGCAACCTCGAGAACGGCCTCAAGGTCCGGCGCCGGCTCCTCGATGCGCTGCTCGACGATGGCTTGATCGCGCGCAAGCGTGCCGACGAAGCGGCGCTGCGCGCGGCCGCCGGTGCGCAAGGCTCCGCGATCGGCGACCCTTGGGCCGAGATCGAGCGAGCCACCAACCGTGCCCGCGAGTTGTGGCTGCGCCATGCGTTTTTCGAGGGTACGGCCGGCTTCAACAGCCGGCTGTTCCGCTATGCACGGCAGCTCGTGCGCGCCGCCGACGAGCGCACGAAGCCCAATACCGACCGGCTGCGCGAATACACCGACGGCGCACTACCGCGCCTCGAGCAGCAAGTGCTCGCCGACGTCCCCGTCTACCCCGATCTCGAACGGCTTACGCTTTCGTTCAGTCTCGAGCGGATGCGCGAGTGGCTTGGTCCAGACGAACCGACGGTACGACGGCTGCTCGCGCAGGACTCGCCCGATTCGCTCGCCGCGAGGCTCATCGATGGCAGCAGGCTCGGCGATCCGGCAGTACGCAAGTCGCTCTGGGACGGGGGTGCCGCCGCGATCGCGGCATCGACCGATCCGATGATCGTGCTCGCACGCAGCCTCGATGCCGAGTCGCGCGCCGTGCGCAAGCGCTTCGAGGACGAGGTCGAGGCACCAACGCGCGTGGCGAGCGAGCGGATTGCGGCCGCCCGCTTCGCCGCTTTCGGCACGGACATCTACCCGGACGCCACCTTCACGCTGCGCCTCAACTACGGGACCGTGCAGGGCTGGATCGAGAACGGCGCGCCGATCGAACCGTTCACGCGGCTTGGGCGCGCCTACGAGCGGGCCACCGGGCGGGAGCCGTTCGCGTTGCCGCAGCGCTGGCTCGATGCGAAACCGCGGCTGGATCTCGACACGCCATTCAACCTGGCGACCAACAACGACATCATCGGCGGCAACTCCGGCAGCCCACTGCTCAATGCACGCGGCGAGGTCGTCGGACTCATCTTCGATGGCAACATCCACTCGATCTCGGGCGACTACTGGTTCGATGCCGCGAAGAACCGTGCCATCGCCGTGCATCCGGCGATCATGAAGCTGGCTCTGACGGAGGTGTATGGAGCCAGCGCTCTGTATCGGGAGTTGGGCGGCATGTAGCCGCCGGAGGCCAATGCCGCGCTCGCCGCCCGCCGCTGCATCGCGGGCGGACAGCCGGCCGCTCAGAGCGCCGCCGACTGTGCCACCCGGTCGCCGCCGTGACGCGAACAGAGCCGGCCGTAGATGCGCTTGATCATCGCCTGACGCTCAGCGCGCAGTCGCTGCACCAACTCGGCAGAAGGGCGTCCCGTGTCGAGCGCGGCGCGCACGTCCATGCCCTGCTCTGCCGGCAGTTCCTCGAGATGCGCCTGGCGGTCGCGCATGACCCAGCGCTCGGCGCCGAACTCGAGTGCGATGCCGACCAGATGATCGACCACCTCGCTGTCGAAGTACTGTGGGCGCTTCGGATGGTAGCCAGGCAGGTCGCGGACGTCGTCGAGCGACTCGGCTGTGCCTTCGGGCCGCGCGCTCATGGCTTGACTCCGACGCGGCCGCTGCGCAGGCCCGCACCCGGATCGCTCGGGTCGTAGGGCCGCAGTTCGAACCCCGCCTCCTGCACGAGATCCTCGATGTTGGAGCGTCGATATTCGGTCAGGTAGGGCTCCCCGTTGTTGGCCGCATCCATCTCGGCGAAGAACATGCTGTAGACGTCGCTGCTGCGGTCACCGCCGAAGTCGAGTATCGTGAATGCGCCGTCCGGCCGCAGCACGCGTAAAGCCTCGCCGATGACACGCCGTGCGACGGGCGCCGGAATCTCGTGAAACAGCAGCATCGCGAGCACCATGAAGACCTTGAGTCCGAAGTCGTACAGCACCCCGGCCAATGGCTCGCCCGTGTAGCCGCCAGGCTGCGGATGGATCTGCGTCCGTGCGTACTCGGGCACCGGCGCATCGAGATCGTACTCGACGCTGCCGGGACCACGACCATCGGCCTCGTCGAGCGCCGCCATCAGCCGCTCGCGCCGGCCGCCGAACGCGGCCAGCAGGCGGTTCCCGAAGGCCTCCTGCAGGCTGCGCTTGACGCGGAAGTAGATGCGCAGCGCCGGATCCGCCATCAGGGTCTGCGCGGCGCGGCGCGTATTGGCCGGATCGGGTGATGCGGGGAGTCCGGCCCGACTGACGAGCTCGCGGCCATAGGCCGCGATCGGGCGTTGCTGCGCGTGCAGCAGGAAATTGCGGGCGTCGGCGATGAAATCGACGTAAGCCTCGTCGGCACGGGTCGGTAGCGCGGGATACAGCCCGCCGACCTTGCCACGCGGATACAGCGCTGCACTGACGGATATGGGGTGCGCTCCTCTGGCAGACCCATGCATCCTGCACCCGAGCCCCGGCATAGCGGATACGGAATCACCGCAATCCTGCAGACCCCGCAGGCTGCGGCTATCCTTGGGGCTCGACAGACGGTCAGATGCCGTGGGCCTGTTGTTGGCAGTGAATCGACCAGCCGCTGCAGATGGCGAGGTCGGCATGCGCCGCCGGCAGCGCCACGCCGCGCCGCGATGAAGGCAGGCTTGCTCGGCTTCCTGACGGGTCAGGGGCTCGCCTGGCCGCTCATCGTCTTCGCCGTGCTCGGCGCCCTCGTATTTGCGGTCGCCGGCCGGCTGTCACGCCACGCCGATGCGATCGCCGATGCCACCGGTCTCGGCCGCGTCTGGATCGGTTCGCTGCTGCTCGCCGCCGCCACCTCACTACCCGAGGTGACCACGGATCTGAGCGCCGCGCGCCTCGGGGCTGTCGACATCGGTGTCGGCGACCTGCTCGGCTCGACGCTCGCGAACATGGGGGTCCTCGCCCTGCTCGATCTCGTCTATGCGCGACGCCGCCTGCTGGAGAGCGCCGCGATCGACCACGCGCTGGTCGGCACGCTTGCCGTGCTGCTGACCGCGCTCGCCGGTCTCGCGATCGCGACGGGTGGCTTGCCCGCCTTGGGTCCCATCGGGCTCGACACGCTCTTGATCCTGCTCCTCTATCTGTTCGGCATGCGCGCGGCCTTCTCCCTCGCGCAGAGCCGTCGCGCGCCGCCCACCGAGCAGATGCAGCTCGGCGAGTCTCGCCAGACGCTGCTGCGCAGCGGCGTGTGGGGCATGGCGCTCGGCGCCGCCGGGCTGCTGCTGTTCGCGCCACTGCTGGTCGTGACGGCCGAGGCCATCGCGATCGAGGCCGGTGTCTCGCAGAGCTTCGTCGGCACCACGCTGGTCGGTTTCACGACTTCGTTCCCCGAGATCGCCGCCTCCGTGGCCGCCGTGCGCATGGGTGCGGTCGATCTGGCCGTCGGCAACATCTTCGGCAGCAACGCCTTCAACGTCTGCATCCTGTTCGGCATGGATCTCGTGTACGGCGGCGGTCCTCTGCTGGGTGCCGTTTCGCGCGTGCATGCACCGACGGCCTTTGCTGCCGTGGTGGCGCTCGCGCTCGGCATGATGGCGATCCTCGCGCGCGCCCAGGGGCGAGTCGCCGTCGTGCGCACCGAGGGCCTGTTGATCCTCGTGGCCTGGGCCGGCGCCGCCGCGCTGCTTGCAACCGACCCTCAGTCCTGACCGTCCCGTCGCTACGGGAATTCCTGATCGTCCGCGCGGGCACAGGGCGTTAGGATGGGCCCATGAAAGCGCTGTTCACTGTACTCGCGATCGCGCTCTGGACCCTGTGCTGCCTCGCTGCCTGGCTGTTGCTCGGTCCGGCCCTCGCGTTCCTCGACGCCAACGCCGACTGGCTCGCGACATGGCCAGAACTGCTCTACTGGACGCGCTGGTCGCTGAATCTCCTCGAGCAGACGGGCGCCATCCTGATCGGCATCGTCTGGGGCCTCGGCACGCTCGGCATCATCGGCTTCGCAGCACTCGCGACGCTGCTCTGGCAGCGCCTTCAGCGCAGGCCCGCCGTGGTCTCCTGAACCAGCCACTCAACGACGGCGCGCAGCGCCTCTCGCTCGGTCGCGCCGCGGCCGCGCGCCGTGTCGTAGACGCGCTCCTGCCGGTGCGCGCTGGTGCCGCGCGCGACGATCTGCCGCGCATGCTCGACCTCGGCGCAACAGCCGAGCGCCTCGGCATCGGGACGGACGATCGCCAGCAGTTCCTCGAGGAGCTGCCGGTAATCGACGAGGTCCCCTTTGGCGAGGTCGAGAAGCCGCTCGTCGAAGCTGTAGCGCATCGCGCGCCAGCGGTTCTCGGCGATCAGCAGCTGCGGGTAGTCGCGCCAGCGCTGGTTCTGGGTGCGAAGCCGATAGAGCATCCGCAGCAGGCTGACGGTGAACGCCGCGAGGCAGATCGAGTCGTCGATGCTCGTGCAGCAGTCCATGATCCGGGTCTCGAGCGTCGGATAGCGCGCGCTCGGCCGGATGTCCCACCAGATCTTGCTCGTGTCCTCGATCAGTTCGTTGCGGATCAGCGTCTCGATGTGCCGACGGAATTCCCCATAGCTCGCGAAGCGCTCGGGCAGTCCGCTGCGCGGCAGGGAGTTGAAGATCGTCAACCTGAAGGACTTGAGTCCGGTCCGCTCGCCTTCCCAGAACGGTGAGGAGCACGACAGCGCGAGCAGGTGCGGCAGGAAATAGGCCATCTGGTTCATCAGGTCGATACGCATCTCGTCGTCGTCGATGCCGACGTGGACATGCATGCCGCAGATCAGCATGCGCCGGGCAGTCGCCTGCATCTCGCGTGCGAGCGAGTAATAGCGCTCCTTGTCCGTGTGCTTCTGCCGCAGCACCCGTCCGAACGGATGCGTCGAGGCGGCTACCGGCGCGAGCCCGTGCCTCGCGCTGACCTCGACGATGATCGCGCGCAGCCGCGCGAGGTCCGCGCGCGCCTCGGCGAGATTGCGGCAGACGCGGGTGCCGACCTCGAGCTGGCAGCGGAGGAACTCGGGGCTGATCTGCCCCCCGCCGCGCTCGGTGCACTCCTGCAGCAGCGCCTGCGGGGGATCGTCGGCGAGGTCCCCGGTCTCGCGATCGACCAGCAGGTATTCCTCCTCGATACCGACCGTGAAGGAAGGCTCGGCGCAGTCTGCGCTCGCGGTCACTTCACCTCCCAGGGCACATAGAGTGTCCGCTCGTCGAGCAGCGGCGCGAGCGAGCTCCCGAGCCTCTCTGCCCATCGCTCGACGCCAGCGGTGTCGGCGAGCAGGTCCTGGCGCACCTCGATGCAGACGTGCGGCCAGCCGCGAACCTTCGCGTGGCGCGAGACCGTGTAGTCCGAGGGGTCGCGCCCCGAATAGGGCTGGTTGTCGCCGACGACGAGGCCGGGCTCGGCGCGCAGTGCCGCGAGCAGCGGCACCGCGAGGCGCGAATCCCGGTCCCACAGCACCCCGCAGTGCCACAGGCGGGCGAAGCCGTTCATTGAAGGCGTGAAGCTGTGCACGGCGATCAGTGCTGGGGCACTGCAGCCGGTTGCGAGCAGCTCGGCGCCGATGGCGGCGTGGTACGGCTCGAAGATCTCGCGGATCCGCAGTGCATGATCGATCGGCGTGAGGCCCATGTTGCCGGGAATCATGTCGCCGTCGCTGAATGCGAGCATGCTCGCCTCGCTGAGCGGCTCGCGGTTGCAGTCGACCACGAGGCGGGAGTAGCCGGCGAGCACGCACGGCAGACCGAGCCGCCGCGCCAGCGAATCGGCGAGCGGACGGGCGCCGATGTCCCAGGCGATGTGGCGCGCGAGCGCCCCATCGTCGAGCCCGAGTCGCCCGAGCCGCGCCGGGATCGCGTTGCTGGCGTGGTCGCAGACCACCACCGCGGGACGGCGGCGACCGTGATGATGGACGGTGACGGGCGCCGGATCCCCGGCCCCGAGCAGGTTCGCGGATGGTGGCAGGCGCAGGCTGGCGGTGGACACCACGGTTCGCGCCAGTCTAGCGCAACCACCCGGCTCGCGCTCAGCGCGCGGCGATCACCGGCTGCGGCCGCGCGATGTGGTAGCCCTGCGCGTAGTCGACCCCGATCTGCACGAGCAGCGCGAGCACTTCGGCCGTCTCCACCTTCTCGGCCACCGTCTGGATGCCGAGCGAGTGGCCGACCTGGACGATCGAGCGCACGACGCTACGGTCGACCGCGTCATCGACGATGTGGGCGACGAACTCGCCGTCGATCTTCAGGAAGTCGATTGGCAGGCGCTTCAGATAGCGGAACGAGGACAGGCCACTGCCGAAGTCGTCGAGCGAGAAGCGGCAGCCGCGCGCCTTGAGCTCGCGCATGAAGTGCACGGCCGTGTCGAGATGGCTCACGGCCGCCGTCTCGGTGATCTCGAAACAGAGCGAGCCGGCCACGCCCGCAGCGTCGACGAGGCACAGCACGCGCTCGAGGAAGGACTGATCGGACAGCGAGTTGCCCGAGACGTTGACGGCGAGCAGTGGCCGCTCGGCGCCATCCGGCAGGTCCCGCAGGTACCGCACGACTGCCCCGAGGACCCAGTAGTCGATCGCCGGCATCACGTTATAGCGCTCGGCCGCCGGTATGAACTGATCGGGCGGGATCAGCTCGCCGTGCTCACCGCGCATGCGCACCATGATCTCGTGGAACGGCTGCCGGTCTTCGGCGCGCAGCGGCTGGATCGGCTGATGCACGAGCTCGAGCCTGCCCTCCTCGATCGCGCGCGTGATCTGCGCCACCCAGCGCATCTCGCGATGCCGGTCGCGGCCGCGATCCGCATCATAGAGTTCGACGCGGTTGCGCCCGCCGTCCTTGGCCGAGTAGCAGGCCACGTCGGCGGCCGACAGCAGCGTCGCCGCGCTCTCGGATTCCGCCGAGACCTCGACCACCCCGATGCTCGCACCGACCGCCATGGTCGAGCCGTTCCAGTGGAAGCGATGGTCACGGATCGCGCCGCGCACGTTCTCGGCGATGCCGCCGGCCTGCTCCAGCGTGCAGTTCTCGAGCAGCACGCCGAATTCGTCACCGCCGAGTCGCGCGATCGTGTCGGCGGCGCGCACGCGTGACTGGATCAGTCCGGTGATCTCGCGGATCAGCCGGTCCCCGGCCGAATGACCGCAGGTGTCGTTGACGACCTTGAACTGGTCGAGGTCGATGTACAGCACTGCATGCCGCGTGTCGTTGCGCCGCGCATCGAGCAGCGCCGCATGCAGGCGATTGTCGAACTCGCGCCGGTTGATCAGGCCCGTCAGCGAGTCATGCGTGGCCTGGTAGGCCAGCGCGCGGCGCAGCCGGCGCTCGCGCGTGACGTCATGGAACACGACGACCGCACCGACGATCCGCCCACCGCGGTCGCGGATTGGTGCCGCCGAGTCCTGGATCGCGATCTCGTGGCCGGCGCGGTCGACCAGCGCACACTGGTCCGTGGGCCCGATCGGCGCACCGCTCGCCAGTGCCCGCAACAGGGGATTGACCAGCGCCGCATGCGTCGCGTCGTCGACCACCCGCATCACCGCCTCGATCGATCGTCCGTGCGCGTCGGCGAGCGGCCAGCCGGTCAACTGCTCGGCCACCGGATTCATGTAATCGATCCGGCCTTCGGCGTCGGTCGTGATCACGGCGTCACCGATCGACTGCAGCGTGACCTCGGCGCGCTCCTTCTCCTGAAACATCGCCTGCTCGGCGCGCTTGCGCTCGGTGATGTCGGCGATCGTCCCCTCGTAGGCGATCACCCGACCCTCGGCGTCGCGCACCGCCCGTGCACTCTCGAGCACGACGATCTGCGCACCGTCTCGGCGGCGCAGCGTGAACTCGGCATTGCGGATCTCGCCATCCGCTTCGATCCGACGCGTGAACTCGGCCCGGTCCGCGGGACGCCAGTAGAGCATCGCGACGCTCGGCAATGCGTAGAGTTCCTCGGCGTTGTCGAAGCCGAGGATGGCGACGAAGGCGGGGTTGACCGAGATCAGACGCCCATCGGGAGTGCTGCGGTAGACGCCCTCCATGACCGACTCGAACAGGCCGCGGTACTTGGCCTCGCTGCCGCGGAGCGCCTCCTCGGCGCGGCGCCGCGCGATCGCGATGCCAGCGAGCCGCGCGGCATCGGCCAGCAGTTCGGCCTCGTGCTGCTGCGGCAGGCCGCGCTCACGGCGGTACAGGCCGATCGCGCCGACCACGCGCCCGCCGCCGGCGCGGATCGGTACGGACCAGCTCGCGCGCACGCCGAAGCTCTCGAGCACCTCGCCGCGGCCGCCCCAGTGCGGGTCACTGCCGACGTCCTGTACGTAGATCGGCCGGCCGAGGTAGACGCAGGCCGCACAGGAGCCGTGCCGGATGTCCACGGGCGGCCGGTCGAGCAGTGCGACGAGGTCGGCCGGCATGCGCGGCGCGAACAGCGACTCGAAGCGCTGCACGCCCGCGGCCAGCACGCTAATCGCGGCCATGCCACCCGGCGCGACCGCCTCGACGTAGCGGCAGATCTCGTGCAGCGATTCGGTCAGCGGCGCATTCGCCGCCACCTTCTCGAGCACGGCGCGCTCGGCCGCGGCGATGCGCTCGTCGCGCTGGCGGGCGCTGATGTCGGCGATGGTACAGCGCAGCCACTGCGCCGCTGCGCCCGGCATGCGGGCGAGCCTGAGCTCGCACGGCAGGGCGGCCCCCGCGACGGATCGCAGCTCGAACTCGAGGGTCTGCGGCGCGCCGTCCAAGGCCAGCAGCACGTGATCGCGCAACACTGCCGACGACGGACGCCCGTCCGGCTGCTGCGCCGCGCACAGCGTCACCAGCGACCGCTTCAGGAGCTCGGCGCGCGGCAGGCCGAACAGCTCCTCGGCCCGGCGGTTTACATCGACGAGCGCCGTGCTGTCGGCCTCGAAGACGACGATGACCTCTGGAGCGTGATCGACCAGTGCGCGGTATCGGGCCTCGCTGTCGCGCAGCGCCTGCTCGGCAGCGAGCCGCCGCGAGACGTCGCGGACCGACAGCACCCACGCCTCCGCGCCGCCGAGCTCGATCCGGCTCGCCGCGAGATCGACCGGAAATGCCAGACGGTGCCTTGCATGAGCGACCGTCTCGACATGACGCTGTTCGAGGCAGTCGCCCGGGCGCGCGAGGCGGGCGAGCGTCTCGGCCCGCGCCGGGGCGGACTGCAGGGCCGGCAGCAGCGTACCGATCGACCGTCCGCGGAGCTCGGCGGGCCGGTAACCGAACAGGGCCTCCACCGCCGCATTGCCGCGCTGGATCCGACCGTCGGCGTCGAGCAGCAGCACGGCGTGCACGATGGCGTCGAGCAGCAGCCCATCGACTTCGGCCGATACCACGACGGCTGGCAGCAGGTCCGGGTGCAGCGCGCCCGAATCCGACGTGCCGACCGGGCCCGCTACGCCGGTGGGCACATCGTCGTCGAGCGGCAGCCAATCGCGCGGGACGGAACTTGACATAACGGACGCTGTCCAGACAGTTCGTCCGATGTTACGGGCCGGCGGCGCAGGCCCGCGTGACCCGACTCGCGTTTCAGCAGGACTCAGCGGGACCCTGATTCCTCGGCCGGCAGCGGCACGAGCCGCTCGCCGCCCGGGCCCTCCACGGTCGCCTCGGTGGCCGCCTTCGACATCGCGGCGTCGAGGCTCACGCTGTCACCGACGATGATCGGGATCGCGAACGTGCGCGCGATCGATGAGGCCCCGCTCGAGGCCGCCTCGACGAGCGCGACGGCCGAAACGTAGTAGACCCCGTCCTGCTTCGGCAACACGCGGACCGTGTGCGAGAAAGTCTGGCCGTCGGCGGGCTTCGAAACGGGCCCGAGCTGCGCGCCGCCGACGACCTCGACGCCTTCCGTCGACTGGAACACGACCTGCAGCTCGTCGATGTCGGGGGCGCGGGTCGTCACGGCGACCGTGACGTCGAGTGGCTCGCCGACGCGCGGCCGCTTGCCGAGGTCGAACTTGAGGTCGACCGCGGCGCCCGGCTTGCCCGAGGAGACGGCCGAGACCATCGTCTCGGCCCGGTCCTCGGCGGCGCTGGCCGCCGGTTCGGACTTCACGCGCGTCGTGCCGGGCTCGCTGCAGCCGAGCAGCAGCGACGAGAGCAGCGTCAGACAGGGTGTCGCCAGCTCGACACGTAGCGTTCGCCGCGACATCTCGATCATATGGCAGGATTGGGTCGTCATCTCGACTCCGTGAAGCGGGCCTTCAGTCAGGAGAACGTGAGACTGATATCGAAACAGGTCGTGCCGCGCGCAGTCCCGGACGGATCGACGTTGCTGAACTCGTAGACCTCAAGCACGTAGGTCCCCGGCGCGAGTCCCGTCACCGTCAGCGTCTCGGTGCCGTTGTCGGGACTCTCGGCGCGCGCGCGCTCCACGCCGGCAGCATACAGCACGAGATCGGGATCCGTCGGCGCCGTGCCGCTCGTGCCATTGAACCGAGCCTGAACCGTAGCGGTACCCGAAGCGGAGGTCTCGAGGCGCAGGAAGCGGCGGTTGCCGAGCTTATTGTAGACGCCCGACGAGTTCGTCGAACAGACTTCCAGCGTCTGGCCGCTCGCGAGCGACCGGTAGATCGGCAGGTTGCGCGGATCGAGCCAGGCATTGGTCTCGCCTTCGCCGAAGTCGCTCACGGTGATCGCGATCAGCTGCGCCGCGGTCAGCGCGTCGATGCCCGGCAGGTCTCCCGGCCGCGCCTGCCTCAGACCCTCGAGCAGCGGGTAGATCGACGTGAGGGCTGCGGTGGTCCGGACGCGGCCGCGCATGACGCCATGGATGGGCGCAAATCCCATGCTGACCGCATCGCCCGCTTCGTTGGCCGAGTCGTAAAGGTCGTAGAGGATCGACTGGACCGAGTCCTCGCTGAACCAGCCGGTGCTGGGGTTGTTGTTGACCTCTACGTCGATCCGAAAGCCGCTGCCCTGATTCGTGCCGAAGCTGTCCCGGTACACGGGGCTGCCGCGCGCCATGCCCGCGAACGCGTTGCCCCAGCCCTCGCTGAAGGCGACGCGCAGGTCGAGCCGCTGGCCCGGCCCGTGCTCGCCGCCGAGACTGTCGTCGCGCGAGAAGTTGTCCTGGTAATAGTGGCCCCACTCGTGAGCGATGACGTGCTGGTCGAACTCGTCGGTGTCGCTATCGGCCGCGCCGAGTACATAGATGCGATCGGGCGCCCCCGGCGCGAAGAACGTCGTGCCGATCTCGCCGCGCGCCCAGGCGGCGGGCGTGCCGCCGCAGAAGCCGTTCGCGCCGGGGTTGCAGGAGATGTTATTGACGCTCCAGAAGACTCGCAGCTCGGGGAACTGCGCCCCAGCTTCCGCACCGAGCACGAGCTGTTGCGCCTCGTAGATGGCGTCGAGAATCGAGAACGGCGCCGCCGCGCGCGCGCCGGTGTAGCCCTGACCCGCAGTCCAACCGCTGCGCGCCGCGAGGTTACGCGTCACATTGGCGGCGCCGGAATTGAAGACGCTGCCATCGAGCGTGTAGAGCGCGTCGCCCGCCGTGTTGTCGCGCACCGTCACCGTCCATGCCGGTGTGCCCGTGCGCACGAGCTCGGCGCGCACGCGGAGGAACAGGTCCGTATTCGCCGTGACCGTCAACGAGTACTGGCCCGCCGCGTCGGTGGTCGTGCTCGCGAGCACGGTGGAGCCGCCTGCGGCGACCGCCTGCACGGTCGCACCGCGCACCGGCACCGGCTGCGCATTGGCGAAGTCGAGACCCCCGTTCTGCGCCGCGGCGAACGGCACGCGGTCGTAGGTCACCGTGCCCGAGATCGTCACGCTGGTCACCGACGGCGCGCCGCCAGCACCGGCACCACCGCCTGACGACCCGCTTCCCGCAACGCCACCACCGGACGAGCCGCCGCCGCAGGCGGCGAGAGCGAGCAGGCACCCTGGCAGCACACTACGGATCAGCGCGTTCAAACCTCGCTCCAGGACGCCGCGGACGAACGGTGCAAGCCGTACGACGCTACCACAGCAGGCTGTCCGCGGGCGCCGTGACTGCGTCACACTGTGAGGCAAGATCGCGCAGGTGCTCCTCCCAGTAACGCCGGTCGCCGAACCACGGGAAGGCGCGCGGAAAGGCCGGATCATCCCAGCGTGCCGCGAGCCAGGCCGCATGGTGCAGCATGCGCAGTGCCCGCAGCGGCTCGATCAGCGCGAGCTCACGTTCGTCGATACTCGAGAAAGCCCGGTAGCCCGCGCTGAGCTCGGCCCACTGGCCGCGACGCTCGTCGAGGCTGCCTGACAGGAACATCCAGAGGTCCTGGATCCGCGGTCCCATCATGCAGTCGTCGAGGTCGACGAACACGGGCCCTTGCGCGTCCCAGAGGATGTTGCCGACGTGACAGTCGCCGTGGATGCGGATCGCCGGCGACGGCCCAGCGGCTTCGAAGGCCAGCTCGACCGCTTCGAGCAGCCGCGCCGACACCTCGGCATACCGCGTCTCCAGGTCCCCTTCGAGCAATCCGGTCTCGAGCACGGCGTTTCGCGACGTGTGGCCGAGGCGCTCGACCGACAGGCTCGGCCGCGCCAGAAACGGCCGCAGCACCCCGCGAGCGTGGATGCGACCGAGCGTTCGGCCGATCAGCCCGAGCGCGCCCGGCGCGTCGAGTTCGGCGCTGCGCCCGGCCCGCTTCGGGAAGATGCCGAGCCGGTATTCCACCATGCCGTCGCTGCGCTGTGCACCGGCGGCGTCCCGATAGCACAGCAGTGTCCGGCCATTGAAGCTCATCGGTGCCGCGACCGGCAGTTCCGCGGCCGCGAGCTCGAGCGCGAACGCATGCTCTTCGAGGATCTGCGTATCGCTCCAGCGCCCCGGCCGGTAGAACTTCACGACCAGGGTGCCGTGGCTCGGCGAGCCGACCTGGTAGACGCGGTTCTCGTAGCTGTTGAGCGCGAACAGCCGTCCGTCGCTCTCGATGCCGAAGGCCTGGCAGGCGTCGAGCACGACGTCGGGCGAGAGATCCGCGAACGGCCGGCTCACGGCGAACCGCGGCGCAGATCACGGGAACGACCCCCGCCTGTGGCTAGAATGACAGCATGAGCGGACACGGCACGATTCTCGTCACGGGTGGCGCAGGATACATCGGCAGTCATACCGCGCTGCAACTGCGTGCGCGCGGCGAGCGGGTCGTCGTCCTCGACAATCTCTGCACGGGCTTTCGCGAGGCCGTGCTCGACAGCCCCATCGTGGTCGGCGACGTCGGCGATCGCGAGCTCGTCCGCCGCGTCCTCGACGAGCACCGCGTGGACACCGTGCTGCACTTCGCCGCGCACACCATCGTGCCCGAGTCGGTCGCGAACCCGCTCAAGTACTATGGCAACAACACCTGTGGCACGCGCGCGCTGCTCGAGGCCTGCAGCGCGCATGGCGTCAGGCACTTCGTGTTCTCGTCGACGGCGGCCGTCTACGGCATCGTCGAGACCGGCTACGCCGACGAGACCGCGCCGACCGCTCCTATCAATGCCTACGGCACCTCGAAGCTCATGTCGGAATGGATACTGCGCGACCTGTCCGCCGTGACACCGATGCGTCACGTCGTGCTGCGCTACTTCAACGTGGCTGGCTCCGACACCGGCGGCCGGATCGGCCAGTCGACGCCGCAGGCGACGCTGCTGATCAAGGTGGCCGTCGAGCACGCCGCCGGCCGGCGCGATCACGTCGCCGTGTTCGGCACCGACTACCCGACCCCCGACGGCACCGGTATCCGCGACTACATCCACGTCGAGGACCTCGCCACCGCCCACCTCGATGCGCTCGATTACCTGCGCCGCGGCGGGACATCGACGACGCTGAACTGCGGCTATGGTCACGGCTACAGCGTCCGCGAGGTGCTCGACAGCGTCGCCCGCGTCACCGGCCGGCGGCTCAAGGTGGTCGAGGCGCCGCGCCGCGCCGGCGATCCGCCGGTGCTGATCTCGCGCGCCGAGCGTATCAAGTCGGTGCTCGGCTGGAGGCCGCGGCTCGACGACCTCGACGCGATCGTGCGCAGTGCGTGGCTCTGGGAGCAGAAGCTCGCCGCGGCCCCCTGGTGCAGCGGCCCCTGAGCGCTGTCGGCAGACGGCAACAGCGGCGCCCGCCGCGCCGGGCCCGACCGCGCGGTCGGGCGCCCCGTGGCTTAGAATGGCGCGATGCGTTGGGTCCGCCCCAAATCCCTGAGCAGCCTGATGCTGCTGGGCCTCGTGCTGGCCGCGGTCCCGCTCGCGATCGCCGTCGTCGACGCCTCGTTCCAGATGCGCCAGCTCGCCAGCTCGAGTCAGCAGCTCGTCTTGCGCGGCGTCGAGGCCACCCGCTCTAGCCAGGCGCTGCTGACCGGCATCGCCTCACTCGAGCGCACGGCACGGCTCTACAGCGTGCTGGCCGACCCCAAGCTGCTCGACAGCTACGCGCAGAACGACGACCGGGTCAGCGCCACGCGCGAGGCGCTGGCGGGCCAGCTCGACGCGGTCGCCTCACGCGCCACGCTCGCAAGCCTCGAGCGGATGCAGCAGGAGCTGCGATCGGCCCTGCCGCAGACCCCTCCGGCGACGCCCGGATTCGAACAACTGCTTGGTCGGTTCGGCGCCATGAGCGAGCTCGCGACCCGGGTTGCCGACTCAGGCAGCGCCCAGCTCGACGCCGAACTGATCACGCTCAAGCAGAAGACCGAGAACGCGCGCGAGCGGCTGTTCTGGCAGTCAGCGCTGCTGATCCCCCTGACGCTGGCTGTGGTGCTGGTCGTGATCTTCTGGATCGGCAGACCGCTGCGCGCGATCGACCGCGCGATCGGCGAACTCGGTCGCGGCACCTTCTCGCACCCGATCGCCGTCACCGGGCCGGAGGACCTCGAACGCCTCGGCCGCCAGCTCGAATGGCTGCGGCAGCGGCTGCTGGAGCTCGCGCAGGAGCGCAACCGCTTCCTGCGCCACATGTCGCACGAACTCAAGACGCCACTCGCCAACATCCGCGAGGGCACTGAGCTGCTGATGGACGGCGCGGTCGGTGAACTGCAGAGCGGGCAGCGCGAAGTCACCTCGATCCTGCGCGACAACGGCATCCGTCTGCAGCGGCTGATCGAGAACCTCCTCTCATTCAGCGCCTGGCAGACGCAGAGCCTCGGACTCGAGCTCAGCGAGTTCCGCCTGCGTCCGCTCGTCAAGCAGGTCATCGAGAACCAGCAGATCACGCTGCTCGCCCAGCGCCTGCGACTCGACGTCAAGATCGACGATCTGACCATCTACGGCGACCGCGGCAAGCTGCGGCTGATCCTCGAGAACCTGCTTTCCAACGCCATCAAGTACTCGCCGCGCGGCGGGACCATCTACCTGCACTGCGCGGCCCAGGGCGACGCCTACGTGCTCGACGTCGCCGACTGTGGTCCGGGAATCCCGCGCGAAGACCGTGCGCGGATCTTCGACGCCTTCTATACCGGCAAGCCGGCTGGCGGCCACGTCAAGGGCACGGGTATTGGCCTGTCCGTCGTCATGGAGTTCGTCAGTGTCCACGGCGGCAGCGTCGAGATCGTCGACGGGCAGTATCCGGGCGCCCACTTCCGCGTGCGCCTGCCGCTGCGCACCGAGAATCGCGGCGACGGGGTCACCATGGAGCGCGCGCGTGCCGCCTAACCGCCCGTCCCTGCTCGCCTGGCGCGTCGTTGCGAGCTGCGCGCTGCTCGCGCTGGTCTCGGGCTGCGCCGGCCTCGTCGACTTCGGCGGGCGCGAGCGCGAGCGTCCCGAGCCCTCGCCGGCCCTCGATCGCCGCGAGGTGCAGGCCCAGGCGCTCGTGTTCTATCTCGAGCTCTTGCACCGTATGGTGCTCGCGCCGGCCGCGGAACAGGCCGAGATCTTTGCCAACATCAAACGCGATCACGATTCGACCGGCACGCCCTCGACACAGCTTCGCTACGCGCTAGCGCTCGCGATGCCCGACCATCCCTCGCACGATCCCGCTGCGGCACAGCGCCTGCTGCGCCAGGTCGTCGCCACTCCCGAGTCGCTGACGCCGGTCGAGAAAGCCGTCGCCTACCTCGAACTCGCGCAGCTTGAGCGGCAGCTCGCGCTCGCCGCCGAAGTCCAGCGCGCGCAGCGCGCCGGCGATCGCGCCGAGCGCGACCGTCTCGCGGCGCTGCAACGCCGCCTCGGCGCCGAGGTCGAGGAGAACGCCCGGCTGCGCCGCGCCCTCGAAGAGGCGCGCGCCAAGCTCGAAGCCATTGCCGACATCGAACGCCAGAGCACCCAACGCAATCCGCCCCCGCAAGGACGATCCCCATGAACGCGATGCTGCAATCGACGAAGCGCAAGGCCCGCATCCTCGTCGTCGACGACGACCCGGGACTGCTGCGGCTCCTGACCATCCGACTGCGCGCCGAAAGCTATGATGTCGAAGCCCACGAGAGCGGTGCCCAGGCCCTGGCCGCCGCGAGCCGGTTCCGCCCCGACCTCGTGATCACCGACCTGCGCATGGACGAGATGGACGGCATCGGCCTCCTCAAGGAACTGCAGAACCGGTACCCGGGCCTCAAGGTCATCATCCTGACCGCGCACGGCACGATTCCCGACGCGGTGCAGGCCACGCAGATGGGCGCCTTCGGCTTCCTGACCAAGCCCGTCGACAAGCAGGAGCTGCTCGACCAGGTCCAGAAGGCCCTGCGCATCTCCGGCTTCAGCGAGGGCGGCGACGAGTGGCGCAGCGAGATCGTCACCCGCAGCGCGCTCATGGAGGAGAAGCTCTCGCAGGCGCACATGGTCGCGGGCACCGATGCGCGCGTGCTGATCACCGGCGAGAGCGGGACCGGCAAGGAGCTGCTCGCCCGGGCCATTCACAAGGCGAGTCCACGGCGCAACAAGCCCTTCGTCGCGGTCAACTGCAGCGCCATGGCCGAGGAGCTGCTCGAGTCCGAACTGTTCGGGCATCTGCGCGGCTCGTTCAGTGGCGCGACCAAGGATCACCGCGGCCTGTTCCAGACCGCCGATGGCGGTACGCTGCTGCTCGACGAGATCGGCGACATGCCGATGCGGCTGCAGGTCAAGCTGCTGCGCGCGCTGCAGGAGAATGCCATCCGCCCGCTCGGTGGCAGCGAGGATATCCCCGTCAACGTGCGCGTGATCTCCGCCACGCACCGCGACCTCCAGCAGCTGATGGCCGCCGGTCAGTTCCGCGAGGACCTCTACTACCGGCTCAACGTCGTGCACATCGAGATGCCGACGCTGGCGCGGCGGCGCGAGGACATCCCGTTGCTCGTTGCGCACTTCCTCGCCCAGATCGCCAAAGAGACCGGCGTGCGCAAGATCTACGCGCCGGAGGCCGTCGAACTGCTCGCCACCGCCGACTGGCCCGGCAACATCCGCCAGCTCTCCAACGTGATCCGGCAGACCGTCGCGCTCTCGCAGACGCCCATCATTCCCGTCGAGCTCGTCCAGCAGACCCTGGGCGGCGCCGGCGGCCGCCTGCCCTCGTTCGACGAGGCCCGCGACGAGTTCACGCGCAGCTACCTGTCGCAGATCCTGCAGATCACTGGCGGCAACGTCAGCCAGGCCGCGCGGCTCGCCAAGCGCAACCGCACGGATTTCTACAAGCTGCTCGCCCGGCACCAGTTGACGCCGGAGGACTTCAAGCAGGGCCGCCTGTGAGCCTCGCCACGGCGGCAGGCGACGTCGAGCCACGGCGGAGCATCCGGCACTTCTACGACCTCGCGGAGCTCGAGACCGACGAGGTCCTTGAACTCCTGCGGCTCGCGCGGCGTCTGCAGACGCATCCCGAACCACGGGCGCTCGAGGGGAAGGTCCTCTCGCTGCTGTTCCTGAGCCCGTCGCTGCGGACCCTCTCCTCGTTCCAGGCCGCCATGATCCGCCTCGGCGGCGGCGCCTTCGTGATCTCGCCCGAGATGTCGATTCATGGCATGGAAGTCGCTGCGGGCGTCGTCATGGACGGTAAGGCGGCCGAGCACCTCGCCGACGCCGTGCCCGTCATCGCCTCGTACGGCGACGCGCTCGGCGTGCGCGTCTTCGCGGAGCGGCGCCATCTCGAGCGCGATCTGGCCGACACCACCTATCGCGCGGTGGCCCGCCACGTCGACAGGCCGCTGATCAACCTCGAGTCGGCCGTCAGTCACCCCTGCCAGAGCCTCGCCGACTGGAAGACGCTCGACGAGCTCGGCGTACCGCCGCATCGCGGCAAGATCGTCATCAGCTGGGCCTTCCACCCGAAGGCCCTGCCGCTCTCCGGGCCCATCTCCGCCGTCAACATGGCGGCACTCCGTGGCATGAACGTCACTGTGTTGCGTCCTGACGGCTTCGAGTTGCCGGCCCGCATCATCGAGCGCGCCCGCGCGATCGCCGCGAAGAGCGGCGGCTCGGTCCGCGAGACCAGCGACCGGCGCGAGGCGCTGCAGGGCGCGCAGGTGATCTATGTGAAGGAGTGGTCGTCGACGCAGCACTACGGCGACAGTATCGCCGAGAAGAGGCTCCGCGATCAGCATGCCGACTGGTGCATCGACGAGTCGTGGTTTCGCGAGACGGCTCCGGACTGCCGACTCATGCACGCCATGCCCGTTCGGCGCGGTGTCGCAGTCCAGGATGCCGTGCTCGACGGGCCGCGCAGCGCGCTGACGCTGCAGGCCGAGAACCGCATGTGGTCGCAGATGGCGGTGTTGTACCGGATGCTGCGCGGCACCTGACGACGGTGTCGCCGCGGTCAGGCCGCATCGAGGAGCCGCTCGAGAATGGCCGCGATCCTCTCGCCGGTCCGCCCATCCCACTTATCAGGGATGGCGCCGCGCTTCCACTCGCCGCGGAACAGTCGCTCGAGTGCGGGAGCCAGCGCCGCCGGGTTGGTGCCAATCAGTTCGTTCGTGCCGACCGTAACGGTCTCGGGCCGCTCGGTCGTGTCACGCAGCGTCAGGCAGGGGATGCCGAGCACCGTCGTCTCCTCGGTGATGCCCCCCGAGTCGGTGATCACCGCCTTGGCGTGTCTGACGAGATAGTTGAACTCAAGGTAGGGCTGCGGTTCGACCGGACGGATTGCCGGCAGCTCGGTGCGCAGCGCGGCGAGCGACCTGGCCGTTCGCGGGTGCACCGGGAACACCACCGGCAGGCCGCGCACAGCCGCATTCAGCGCCTCGAGCAGTCGTCGCAAGTGTTCGGCGTCATCCACGTTCGCCGGCCTGTGCAGCGTCATCACGAAGTACTCGCCCGGGCGCAGTTGCTCACGATCCCAGAAGTCCGGCGGCCGCAGACGCTCGAGATTGGCAAGCAGCGTGTCGATCATCGTGTTGCCGACGAAGTAGATCCGTTCCTCTCCGACGCCGGCACGTCGGAGATTCTCGTTCGCAGCCTCGCTCGTCGTGAAGAAGTAGTTCGTGATCGCATCGGTGACCAGCCGGTTGATCTCCTCGGGCATGCGCCAGTCGCCCGAGCGAATGCCGGCCTCGACGTGCGCGACCGGGAGGTGCAGCTTCTGGGCACTGATCGCGCAGGCCATCGTCGACGTGACGTCTCCGACCACGAGACACAGCGCGCTGCGCTCGGCGAGCAGCAGCTCCTCGTAACGCGTCAGGATCGCGGCGGTCTGCACGGCGTGCGAGCCTGACCCCACCTCGAGATTCACGTGCGGGGCCGGGATGCCGAGCTGCGAGAAGAAATCACCCGACATGCGGGAGTCGTAGTGCTGGCCCGTGTGCACGAGCCGGTAGTCGAGGCGGCTCCCGGCGCGCTGGCGCGCCTCGATCGCGCGGATGATCGGCGCGATCTTCATGAAGTTCGGTCGCGCACCGGCGATGATGTCGACGCGGGGACGAAGGGGTTGTTCTGCTTCCATCGAGAACGCTGCATCCAGTCAACGGAACCGGCATGCAAGCCTAGCAGACGCAGCGCAGGTAAATCGCCGATGCCCCGTGACGTTGCGACGGTGCGCACCGTCTGGCTCACCATGCCCCCGCGACGGGTCGCCCCCCGCATGCAGACGTCTGTTGTGCAAGTCCCCGAAAACAGCGAGGCCCGCACAGGGCGGGCCTCGAAGCGGGACCGACGTCCGATCAGTCCAAAGCACCACGCGACTGCTTGGCGCGCGTCAGAGCCCCCATGAGCGCCGGCGCAGCAGCCCGAGCCCGGCCAGGCCGATCCCAATCAGCGCCAGCGTCGCCGGCTCGGGCACCGACACGCGCGTCAGCAGCCGCTGCTTCGGCCCGATGTTGTTCCGCGGATCGCCGACAAGCAGGCCGATGTCGGTGGCGCCGGCCGCCGTGCTGGTCTGCACATTGCCGATCCAGGTCTGCGCGAGCGCCCGCGCCCCGCCGGGATCATTGCCGACGCGGAACTGGCCGCCGAGGACGTTGTAGCTGCCCGCATCGAAGGCAAGCTCCCAGACCGCGATCTGGAACGCCGCGGCCGTCTGCGTGCTGTTGACCGAGCCCCGATGCAGGGCCCACAGTCGCGCCAGGTCGGTCGACACCGTGGAGCTAAGACCCGCGCCCGTCAGCGAGTAGACCGTGTAAGGGTTGTCGTAAGGCGTCAACGAGACATGCGGATCGATGCAGAACGCCAGAAACTGCTGCCAGTCGGCCGACGCCGTCGACAGGTCGTCGAAGTCGAGCACGAACTGACCCGCATACACGTTCGAGTAGCTCGAGCCGCTGTTGGTGGAAATCGATACCGTCGCCGGCGAATAACCGCCCGGGCCGAACACTCCACCCGATTGATCGCCGACATTGCCCACATCACCGATCTCGCTCGGCCCCGCCACGCTCCAGGACGTCGCGGTCAGCATCGATAGCGCTATCGCGGTCTTCAGCCAGTTCCTCATCTGCATATACTCTTGGCTAACGGACGCCGGCGGCATCCTTCCTCGGCCATATCGTACGCAACCCGCGTGCCATTTACGGAATCCCTCTTTCCTACAGAGACTTATCGCTCCAGACTGCCTCCATCGCCCCTTGAGCTGTAAGGTCTGCCGACGTGAAACCGTTCACAGTCCAAACGGCCTGAGGCACTTATGGTAAGCGTGCCGTGCACGTCCAAACCCTCGTCATAGGCGCCGGCGTCGTCGGCCTCGCCATCGCTCGGGCTCTCGGTCGCTCAGGGCGCGAAGTCATCGTGCTCGAGCGCGCCGCTGCCGTGGGCACTGAGACGAGCAGCCGCAACTCCGAGGTCATTCACAGCGGGATCTACTATCCAACGGGCTCTTTGAAGGCGCAACTCTGCGTGCGCGGCCGAGACCTTCTCTACGAATATTGTGAGACGAAGAGCGTCAACCATCGGCGCACCGGCAAGCTGATTGTCGCCACTTCCTCGGATGAGGTTCCCTCACTCGAGAAGTACTTCGATCTGGCGCAACGTAACCGCGTCGGCGAGATCGCCTGGCTCTCGGGCGACGAGGTCAGAGAGCTCGAGCCGGGGGTTTGCTGCGTGCGAGCCTTGCATATCCCTTACACCGGGATCGTGGACAGCCACGGCCTCATGAACAGCGTCTGGGCCGACCTGCAGGCCGCCGGCGGCGAGGTGGTATTCCAAAGCGAGGTTCTGAGCGGGCGGCGACGCCCCGACGGCCTTTTCGAGCTCGACGTTGCCGGCCTCGACGAGACGATCACGTGCCGCGAACTCGTGAACTCAGCAGGCCTCTACGCGCCCGACCTTGCGCGCAAGCTCGCCGGCTGCGCCGGCGAACGCGCACCTGTCGCTTATTACGCTCGAGGGCATTACTTTTCGCTTGCAGGCAGGTCGCCGTTTTCACGTCTCGTTTACCCCATCGCCAACTCCGCCGGCCTCGGCATTCACGTCACCATCGATCTCGCGGGTCGCGCCAGATTCGGGCCGGACGTACAGTGGATCGACGGCGTGGACTACGCGTTCGGCCAGTCCCGTCAAGAGAACTTCGCGGAAGCCATACGTCTATACTACCCAGCGCTCGACGTCGGGCGGCTCTATCCCGACTACACCGGCATTCGCCCTAAAATCGTCCCACCGGGTGCACCGGCCGCGGACTTTCGGATCGACGGCCCCGCCGCTCACGGAATCGCTGGACTTGTTCACTTGTATGGGATCGAGTCGCCCGGGTTGACATCCTGTTTTGCGCTCGCCGAGCGATGCGTTCAAGAGCTCAGTTGAGCCGCTCGCCGCGTTGGAGAAACGCGCCTAGCGAGTCCTTTCGTAGGGCTGCCTCCCTCCTGTTTCCGGACCTTCAAGTCTCATACTCTCGTGAGCAACAGGAGGCGAAGATAGGCGAGGCCTGAAGTAGCCCACGGATGTGCGGCGCGAGCTGCGTGCGCGCGGGCGTCGAATCGGCCGCGAGCGCGTACGGCGGCTAGCGCGATGGAGGATCTGCGCACGCGCAAGGCCGTGGGTTGGAGGATCGGCGCCGTGCATAGCATGCGCGCGCGCAGAGGCGCGGTCGGCGGTGCCCACCTACATCGACACCTTCTACAACCCGGTCAGAATACAAAGTCGCATCGAGTACTGTTAACCGGCGTGCAATTCTGACCCGGTTCGGGGTGTAACCGGCGTCCAACTTTGACCGCCCCGTACCCTACCTGATCGGTTCGGATCAGGCAGGGGGATGACTGGGGTGCTGTGCATGGAGACGATCGGGAAGATCCGTCGGCGGCGACTGGTGCACGGGGAGTCGATCAGCGCGATTGCGCGGGATCTGCGGCTCTCGAGGAACACGGTCAAGCGGGCGCTGCGTGTGCAGGGCGAGGCGTTCGAGTATCGGCGGACGCGGCAACCTCAGCCGAAGCTCGGGGCGTATGTGGCGACGCTGGGCGCGTGGCTGGAGGCCGAGCAGGCTTTGCCGGTGAGCGAGCGGCGCACGGCGCAGCGGATCTACGAGGCGCTGTGCCTGCAGGGCTACACGGGCGCGGTGGACGGGGTGCGCCGGCACATGCGCGCGTTCGAGCGCGCGCGCAGGCCGGTAGCGACGGCGTTCATCCCGCAGAGCTTCGAGCCTGGCGAGGCGTACCAGTTCGACTGGAGCCACGAGCATGTGGTGCTGGGCGGCATCGAACAGGTGGTGAAGGTTGGACACCTGCGGCTGTGCCACAGTCGTGCGTTCTTCCTGGTGGCGTATCCGCGCGAGAGCCAGGAGGTGGTGTTCGACGCGCACGCGCGCGCATTCGCGTTCCTGGGCGGCGTGCCGCGGCGCGGCATCTACGACAACTTGAAGCCCGCTGTCGATGCGATCTTCATGGGTCGGGAGCGGCGCTACAACCGTCGGTTCCTGGCGATGTGCAACCACTACCTGATCGAGCCGACGGCCTGCACGCCGGCCTCGGGCTGGGAGAAGGGGCAGATCGAGAACCAGGTCGACAACGTGCGCGAGTGGGTGTTTACCCCGAAGCTGCACTTCGCCGATCTGGCGGAGCTGAACGCGTATCTGGCGGATCGCTCGCTGCATCTGGCGCGCGAGCGCGCACACCCCGAGCAGCCCGAGCGACGGGTCATCGAAGTGTGGGAGGAAGAACGCGCGGCGCTGCGCGCGGTGCCTGCGCCGTTCGACGGCTATGCGGAGAAGACCGTGCGGATCTCGGCCACCTGCCTGGTGAACTTCGAGCGCAACCGCTACAGCGTGGAGTGCCGGTATGTCGGCCAGGTGGCCACCGTGCGCGCGTACGCCGAGCGGATCGTGATCGTGTGCGGCGGGCAGATCGTCGGCGAGCATCCGAGGTGCTTCGAGCGGGGGCAGACGCTGTACAAACCGTGGCACTACGTGGCGGCGCTGGAGCGCAAGCCGGGGGCGTTGCGCAATGGCGCGCCGTTCAAGGAGTGGAACCTGCCCGGTGCGATGACGCGCGTGCGTGAGCGATTGCCGCGCCACAGCGATGGCGATCGGCAGTTCGTCGACATCCTCTCCATGGTGGCCCTGTACGGACTCGAGGCCGTCACCGAGGCGTGCGCGGCCGCGCTCGATGAACTAGTGGTCAGCAGCGCGCATGTCGTGAACCTGTTGCATCGGGCGGCCGAGCCGCCCAAGGCGACCCCGTTGCAGGTCCCCGAGGCGTTGAAGCTGACGACGGAGCCCGCCGCGAACTGCGATCGCTATGACCAGCTGCTGCGAGCGCGGGTCGTCGTGCACCCCGTTCCCAACCCCACATCGGAGAAGACGCATGCAAGAGACCCTGACTTAACAAATGAAGACGCTGCGCCTGCGCGGCATGGCCAACGCGCTGGAGGAGAGCCTGACGGCGCTCTCGCAGAAGAAGCTGGCCCCGACACGTTGGCTTGAGCAGCGGCTGGCCGCTGAGATCGCCGAGCGGCAGGCGCGCTCGTATCAGTACCAGCTGCGGCTGGCCAGCTTCCCGATGCCGCGCGATCTCGAGACGTTCGACTTCCGCGAGTCCGCTGTCGACGAGACGCGGATCCGCCAGCTGTGCACGGGCGAGTACATGACCAACGCCCGCAACATCGTGTTCGTGGGCGGCACGGGCACCGGCAAGACGCATCTGGCCACGGCACTGGGCCGCCAGGCCGTGCTGCAGGGCAAGCGCGTGCGCTTCTACAGCGTCGTGGATCTGGTCAACCAGCTCGATGCCGAGAAGCGGCAGGGTCGTGCCGGAAAACTGGCCAATCGCCTGCTGTATCAGCACGTCATCGTGCTCGACGAGCTGGGCTATCTGCCGTTCGCGCAGGACGGCGGCTCGCTACTGTTCCACCTGATCAGCAG
>JBBILX010000008.1:0-166486 GCA_037444685.1 Gammaproteobacteria bacterium | reverse complement strand
GGCCGCACTCGAGCCTCGGGTACCGGACACCCAAGCAGTTCAAGGACGAGTTCCAGAAGCAGCAACCCGCATCAACCCACCGAGCCGTCCTCAACTAATCGGTGGTCCGAAAAAAGCCGGCAGGTCACAACCTTGCCGCGGGTGGTTATTGTATATACAATAACCGATGGGCATCACCTACGATCCTGCCGAGCGCGCCCGCGCGCTGGAAGAACGGGGTCTGGACTTTGAGGATGCGCCGGTCGTGTTCGCCGGCTTGACCGTGGAGGTCGAGGACACGCGGCGGGACTACGGCGAAGTCCGGATGCTCTGCTACGGCAAGCTCGAAGGGCGCTTGGTCGTGGTTGGCTATACGCCGCGTGGCGCGGATCGCCACATCTTCAGCATGAGAAAGGCCAACAAACGTGAGCAAGACCGCCTCGCGCCGTACTTTGAGCTCGGATTTGAAGCGCGTTGACGCGCATCGCATTCGCCGCTCGGAGTACAAGGAACTCCCTGAACTGACCGAGGAAATGTTGAGCCGTGCTGTCGTCAACAAGGGCGGCCGACCGCGCTCTCCCAATCCACGTCAGCTCATCTCGCTTCGCCTTCCCTCCGAGGTGGTGAAACGCTGGCGAGCGACCGGTCCCGGTTGGCAGACGCGCATGGCGGATCGCCTCGCGAAGACTCCGGTTCCACGTGGCAAGCAGTGAAACCTAACAATGCGATGCAGCGGTCGTCGCTGGTCGTCACGCCGCTTGCAGGACCGAGGGACGGCTATGACCAAGTTGGCAGGGTGTAACCCCCTGACGAACCGGACCAGGCGGGAGTAGAGTTTTCCGACAGGAGAACTCTTGTGAAGAAGTCCCGGTTCAGTGAAGAGAAGATCATCGCGATCCTGAGGCAGGCCGAGGCCGGCGTGAAAGTGGCTGAGCTTGTTCGAAAGCACGGCCTCAGCGAGGCGACGTTCTGCAACTGGAAGGCGAAGTACGGCGGTCTGGACGTCTCTCAGCTTTGCCGGCTGAAAGAGCTGGAGTCCGAGAACAGCAGGCTGAAGAGGATGTATGCCGAGCTGTCCCGCGCGCGATCGGCCTACTGCGCGCTGCCGCGGGCGCGGGACGACGGCCCGGTCATCGCGGCGATCCAGGGATACGTCCACGAGAACCCGAGTGATGGCTTCGACAAGCTGTATCCAGCCGTGCGTCGGCAGGGCTTCGGCAAGTGCCGGCTATACCGCGTGCACCGTGCGCTGCGCCGGAACCTGAAGCGGCGTGGCAAACGGCGGCTGCCGGCACGTGTGAAGGCCCCGCTGGTGATGCCCGTGCAGCCGAACGAGGTCTGGTCGGCCGACTTCATGTCCGATGCGCTGTGGTCGGGACGGCGCTTCCGCACGTTCAACGTGATCGACGACTTCAACCGCGAGGCGCTGCGCATCGAGATCGACACGAGCCTGCCCGCGCGCCGCATCGTGCGTGCGCTCGATGAACTGATCGAGATCCGCGGCAAGCCCAGCGCCCTGCGCATGGACAACGGGCCTGAGCTGATCAGCGACGAGCTCGGGAAGTGGGCTCGCCGTCATGGCATCGAACGCCGCTTTATCCCACGCGGCCGGCCGATGCAGAACGGCCTGATCGAACGCTTCAATCGTACTTACCGCGAGGAGTTGCTCAACTGCCACGTCTTCGAGACCCCGGGCGAGGTCCGTCGCATGACGGCCGACTGGGTCACCCGCTACAACGAAGTACGACCGCACGAGGCGCTCGGCGACCTCGCCCCGCGGCAGTACTTGATGGCAAAATCCCCTTGACCCTCTACTTCCAAATGGTCCGGATAAATGAGGGGGTCACAATACGATTGTGAACAGGGTTCTCTCCGGCAAGCGCATTCTCGTAACGGAGGCGCACGAGTTCATGGGACCGATGCTCTGCACGGTGCTCGCCGAGCATGGGGCTGACGTCGTCGCGAGCGAGGCGCCGCTGTCCTTGCCGGCGGCCGCCGAAGAGCTGATCGGCGGCAGCGGTGAGCTCGATGTGCTCGTCGCGAATCTGGCGCTGGCGGCGCCGAGCACGCCGGCCGCGGAGGTCACCGACGAGGAATGGCGTCGGGTGTTCGCGGCGCTCGTCGATCCGCTGCCGCGGCTGGTCCGGGCCGTCGTGCCGGGCATGAGGGCGCGTGGTCGCGGCAAGATCCTCGTGATCGGCAGTGCCTCGGCGCTGCGCGGCATGCGGCGCGCCTCGAGCTACAGTGCGGCGCGCGGGGCACAGCTCGCCTATGTGCAGGCGGTGGGCGTCGAGCTCGCGCCGTTCGGGATCCAGGTCAACGCGATCGCGCAGAACTTCGTCGAGAACCCGACCTACTTCCCGGAGTCGGTGCAGCGCGATCCTCGCTTCCAGGAGCGCCTGCGGCGCGAGGTGCCCCTCGGGCGTCTCGTCTCGGCGCGAGAGGATGCGGAGTTCGCCGCCTACCTGTGCAGCGACGCCGCAAACTGCTTCGTCGGCCAGGTCTTCCCAGTCTGCGGCGGCTGGGTCAATCGATGAAACGCGGCGGCGCGCGGCGAATAGGCCGCAGCGTCCCCTCCTCGACGGCGACCGACCCGAGGGCCGCATGACGCTTGGCGTGCTCGTCTTTCCCGACGTCGAGGAACTCGACTTCGCCGGTCCGTGGGAGATGGCGGGCCTCTGGCATCGGCTCGCCGGTGGTCCGCGCTGTGTGCTGATCGGCGAACGCCGTGAGCCGATCCGCTGCGCGAACGGGCTGTCCGTGAACCCGGAAGTCTCGTTCACGGACTGCTCCGCACTCGACTACCTCGTCGTGCCCGGCGGCCTGGGTACTCGCAGGGAGGTACACAACCGCGCGTTCATCGAGTTCATCGCGGCGCGGGCCTCGGCTTGCCGCGCCGTCCTCTCGGTCTGCACGGGCGCATTCCTGTTGCATGCGGCGGGGCTCCTACACGGCAGGCGAGCGACGACGCACTGGGGCTCGCTCGAGCGCCTCCGGGCGCTCGGCGACGTCGAAGTGGTCGAGGAGCGCTATGTCCGGGACGGCGAGGTCTGGACATCGGCCGGCGTCTCGGCCGGCATCGATGCGACGCTCTCGCTGATCGCCGCGGTCGCGGGCGAGCCGGCGGCCGCCAAGGTGCAGTTCGCGAGCGAGTACTATCCAGACGGCGTTCGCTATGGGGATCTCGCGATGACGCATCCGCGTTCGCCGCGATATCTGCGAGGGCAAGAATGAGCGCGCTCGAGCTACGCGTGCCGCCGCCGCGCGTCGCTCTGCTCTGCGCAGCGGCGATGCATGGCCTCGAGTCGCTCGCCCGATCCTGGCGGTGGGCGCTGCCCTATTCAAAGTATGTAGCCGTGACGGCCGTGGCGCTGGGGATCGTCATCGCGTTGTTGGGTGCCGTCTCGTTCCGGCGGCATCAGACGACGGTCGACCCGCTGCATCCGGAGAAGGCGACTACTCTCGTGACGACGGGCATCTACGCCTACACCCGCAATCCGATGTACCTCGGCCTGCTCGTCGTGTTGATCGGCGTCGCGGTGTGGCTGGGCAACGCGCTCGCGCCGGTCATGCTCGTCATCTTCGTGCTCTACATCGCGCGCTTCCAGATAGTGCCCGAAGAGCGCGTGCTGCACGCGAAGTTCGGTGAGGACTATGCCGCTTACATTCGCCGTGTGCGGCGCTGGCTCTAGAACCGGGCGCTCTGCCGCGCCAAGCCGCGTGCGCCGGTCGCACGGTTGCGCACGCCGGCGCGCTATGATCAGCGCGTGAGCCAGATCATCATCTGCGGCGCCGGAGTCGTCGGTCTGACGACCGCGATGCTGCTCGCGCGGGACGGGCACCATGTCACGGTGCTCGAGCGCGATCCAGAGGGGCCGCCGGCGTCCGCCGACGAGGCCTGGGTTGGATGGCGGCGGCGCGGCGTGCCGCATTTCCGCCAGCCACACAATCTGCTGCCGCGCTACCGCGCGATCGTCGAGCATGAGCTGCCCGAGGTCTTCGCTGCCCTGCTCGAGGCCGGCGCAACCTGGGTCGATCTGCTCGCGCAGTTGCCGCCGACGCTGACGGACCGCGCCGCGCGGCCCGACGATGCGCGTTTTCGCTACGCGACGGCACGGCGGCCAGTGATCGAGTACGCCCATGCGCGGATTGCCGCGCAGACTGCGCGGGTCGACATCCGCCGCGGCGTCAAGGTCGAGGGCTTGCTCGTCGAGGCGGGTCGCGGCGGTTTACCGCAAGTGACCGGTGTGCGCTCGTCGGTCGGCGAACTGCGCGCCGATCTCGTCGTCGATGCTATGGGCCGGTTCTCGCCATTCGCGGACTGGCTCGCGGCCACTGGCTGTCGCGCGCCGTCGACGAGTTCGCAGGAGTGCGCGTTCGTGTACTACACGCGCTATTTCAGGGGACCCCGGTTGCCGGCGGCACTCGCGCCGACCGTCAGCCCGATCGGCACATTCCTGATCCTGACGATGCCTGGCGACAACTCGACGTGGTCGGTCACGCTCTGGGCGCCGGCCAGCGACAGGCCGCTGCGCGAGTTTCGTCGCGCGGCGATCTTCGAGCGCGTCGTGCGCGCGTGCCCGCTGCACGCGCACTGGCTCGATGGCGAGCCGGTGTCGGGCGTCGAGGTCATGGGGAGCATCCTCGACCGCTATCGCCGCTTCGTCGTGGACGGCGAGCCGGTGGCCACAGGGTTCGCCGCGGTCGGCGACGCGGCCGCGTGCACGAACCCCTCGGCCGGCCGCGGCATCTCGATCGGCGTGCTGCATGCCCTCGGTCTGCGCGACCTGCTGCGCAGCGCACCGAACGATCCGCGCGATGTCGCGTTGCGCTGGGATGCGATCACCGAGGGCGACATTGCCCCGTGGTACTGGTGCCAGCTCGCAGCCGATCAGCATCGACTCGAGCAGATCGACGCCGTGCGGGAAGGACGCGCCGAGGCGGTGACGACCGTGCTGCCGCTGCCGCCGCGCTACGAAGCCGCCGCGCGGGCCATGCCGTACGACGCGGACGTGTTTCGCGCGGCGCTCGAGACCGTGGCCTGCCTCGCGCTGCCCGACGAGGTGTTCGGCCGGCCGGGCCTCTGGGCGAAAGTCGAGGCGACTGCGCGCACGCCGACGCCGCTGCCCGGGCCATCGCGCTCGCAGCTGCTCGCGTTGCTGAACTGAACCGGCTCGAGGAGCAGCCGATGGGAGCGGAAGCGCAGACGACGGGGACGCGACTGCTCGCCGTCGTCACGACGGTCGCGACCCGCGACGACGCGCAGCGGATCGCAAGCGCGCTCGTCGAGCGGCGACTCGCGGCCTGCGTCCACATTACCGAGATCGAGAGCGTCTACACCTGGCAGGGAACGCTGCAGCAGGAGAAGGAGTTCCGCCTCGTCGCGAAGACCGTCCCTACTCGCTATCCCGCGCTCGAGCAGGCGATCCGCGAGATGCACCGCTACGAGCTGCCCGCGATCTACGCCTTGCCGATCGAGCGGGCGTTCGAGCCCTATGTGCAGTGGGTCAGCGAGTGTTCGTCCGGCTGACGGGTCTCGTCTCGCGCGGGCCGAGATTCAGCGACGAGACGTCCATGACGTAGGTGAATACGCCCAACTCCGACGGGCGCGTGCGCGTAAAGAGCATCTTCGTGCCATCCGGCGACAGCGATGGAAACCCGTCGAAGCCCTCGTTGTAGGTCAGCCGGATCGGCTCACCACCTTCAAGATCGCCGAGAAAGATCTCGCGGTTGCGTTTCGCGGGCCCGACGTTGCGGACGAACACGTAATGGCGGCCGTTCGGTGCCGGGTATGGCGCCCAGTTCATCTCGTCGTCGAACGTCAGCTGGCGCAATCCCGTCCCGTCGTGCCGGATCGTGAACAGCGTCATCGGTAGCGGGCTGCGACCGTAGTCGCTGCGTTTCCAGGCACGGAACAGGATCGTTTCGCTGTCTGGCAGGTAAACGGCCCCGCCCTCCTGCCAGTCGTCGGTGCGCGTGATCTGCTGCTCGTCGCTGCCGTCCGGTCGCATACGCCACAGCTCCATGCGCCCGTCGATCTGCCGGCCGAACAGGATCCATTGGCCATTGGGCGACACCGTCACCTCGGCGTCATAGTACTCGTTGAACGTCAGCCGCCGGACATTGCCGCCGTCGAGGTCCGAGACGTAGATCTCGGCACCCTTAGGGTACTGCCGCTCGTCGTCCCAACTGCCCGGTTCGAGGTTTAGGTTGTCGCGCGTCGAAGTCCAGACGATCCGTTTCATGTCCGGAAAGAAGTACGAGCAGGCATCCATGCCGCGATCGTTGATGCGTCTGATGTCCGTGCCCTGGTCCGTGAACGTGTACGTCAGCGAGCCGTAACGGGCGCGAGGGTCGTTCGGCCGGACCGCTCGAGGATCCTGGACCTGTGCGATCACGTGGAGGCTGTCCGGTGCATAGTAAGCCTCGCCGCTCATCGGAATGTTCGGGATCTTCCAGACCGGCAGCTCGAGCGGATGTTGGCGAACGGGAACCGGCGACGCGGCGCGCGCCAAGGTCACCGCGCAGCAGGCGCAGAGTCCGAGCGCAATGGCTGCGGCTGGACGCCGACCGAGCGTGTGCCGCGGCCGGATGCGCTGATTCATTCCGGCGTCTCGACGTAGCGATAGAACACGCGCTGCAGCAGCGCTTCGTTCCAATGCGCCTGCTCGTCACGCATCGCGGCGTCGGGCAGGTGGCGATCGACGGCGCCGGGATCGATGACCCGCGCCGACGTCATCAGCGATTCGAGCACGACGAGTCGTTGCCGCAGCGTTGCGACCTCGGCAGTCAGCGCCGTCACCGCGGCCAGCAACTGGTTCAGCGGTTCGCCGCCCTCACCGAACACCGGCCGCGGACCTCGTGCGGCGCGCGGGATGCGCGGGCGCGGCGGTTCATCCTTCATGCCGCACGCTCCAGCGACGCACCGCTCGCCGCCCGGCGCGCGAGCACCGCGAAGTACTGGAATCGGCCGGCCGTCCAGCGCGGCGGCGCATCGGTTCGTTCGGGCGGTCCGTAGAGCATCATTGGCGCTCCGGTCAGCGAGATACCGGCGGACGGAAAGCCGGCCCGTTCGAGCTCTGCCTGCCAGTCGAGCTCGTGCATCCGTTGCCAGAAATGTTCGTTGTTGTAATAGGCATCGCCGTCGAAAACGACCTGCTGAAAGACATCCGGGATGCGCTGCGCGTCGGGCAGATCGACGATCAGCAGGATGCCGTCATCGCGCAGAATGCGACGCGCCTCAGCGAGGATTGCCGGGACGGCATCCTTCTCGGTCTCGTGAAACAGGATGTGCGCCGTGGCGAGATCGAACGAGCCCGATTCGTAACCGGTGCGCGCCGCGTCGGCCTGCCGCAGGTGCAGCGCCCGGCCGCGCCGCTCCGCAGCGAGTTGCGCGAAACGCAGCAGCGGCGCACCGATATCGACGCCGTGGATCTCGACGTCCGGAAACGCTTCGAAATAGGGCCACAACGGTCCGCAGGTGCCGCAGCCGAGATCGACGATGCGACACGGACGGAACCGCGGCAGTTCGCGCCGCAACAACGCGAGGCTCGCGCGGCCGGCGCCGTCGACGTCGGGGCCGCCGCTCGGCGCGTACAGGAAACTGCCGCGGTGGTAGAGCGCGCCATTGGCCAGATCATCCTCGATCCACTCCCGGTAGTAACTGCCCGGCATGCAATGCGTGTCCATGCGGCGCAGATATTCGGGGATCGTCAGCTGTGGGTCGACGGTCAGCGAGCCACGTGTGCCGGAGACTGCGCGCCACTGCGCGCGTAGCGCGGTGGCGTCTCGTTCGACCGTCTCGGCCGTCGAATTCCAGATCTGCTCCTGACTGATGCGGTGCAGATCGGCGAAGAACCGGTACTCCGGCTCGGCAAGCAGGGCCTCGCGCGCGCGCTGACGCAGCGCTCTGCCATCGGCGATCGTCGGTTCGAGGCGCGCGGCGACGCGCCCCTTGTAAGCGCGCTGCGCCGCGGCGCGGACCGGACCGAAAACGAACTGGCGCAAATGCTTGGCAAAAGTTTGCCGGCCGCGCTCGTCGAGCGACGGCCGTATCAGCATCTGCGACTCGTCCTGTTCGTTCGCGTCGGCCATCAGCTGCACCCACGTGCGTGAGGGGCATCAACGAGAATATCGCGAGCCTCTCGCGTCTGCCAGCCGGCGAGGCCGTCGCGCCCGGCGGACACTAGCGGCGCAACTCTCCGCCGGGCGGCGCCGGCGGCGACAGCGGCTTTTCCTTGCGGCCCTCGATGACGTAACAGGTTAGCGTCGCCAGGCCGATGGCCAGGACGACCCAGCCGGCATTGCGGAAGAGGTCATCGGACGGACCGTGCCAGAACAGCAGCAGCGCGAGCCCGACTCCGCTCAGGACCAAGCCACGCAGCAGATAGCGCGGCCTGTGCATCGCCTTGGCGAGTTCGAGCTGCGCTTCCAGGTCGTTGGCATCGGGCGGCAGCTCGATACCCTTCTCGATGGCGGCCATGCGCTCGCGGTGGCGCTGCTCGAGCGCCTGACTGCGCCGACGATGCGAGGATACCGTCTCGAGCATGGCGAGGCCGATGCCGATGACGATCGCGATGATGGGATGAAAACGCCGAGTACTTCGGGGCGCATGCTGTTCAGCTCCAGATGAAGATCGCGTTGCGGATGAATCGGGTCAGCCCCGGACCGTGCTCCGCTAGCGGGTAGCCGGCAAGGGCACCGGTCAGGAGCGCGGCCGGGTTGTCAGGTGTGCTCATGGCATTGATACGCAGCCGCGTGGCCAGGGGTTTCACAGGTCCGCGCCTGTCCTTCCCATTTCCGCGACGAAACCTTCCTGAGCGTCCCTGCGTATCAACCCGGTGCAAGACCACCCGTTCAGTCTGACCGATGCCGAGATCATCGCCGCCGTCCAGGCTGAACGCCGTGACGCGTTGATGGAGGTCGTCGTGCCAGCCTTCAAGCGTCGGGTGTACGGGTTGGCCTGGACGCTGCTGCGCGACGGCGATGCCGCCGAGGAAGTCTCCCAGGACGTCTTCATCAAGATCTGGCGTGGGCTGCCCGGTTATGACGGTCGGGCAGCGTTCCCGACCTGTATCCATGCGATCACCCGCAACGCCGCGATCTCGGCGCTGCGCCGACGTCGGCAGCTGCTGCCGTTCAGTGACGAGGCAACGCTGCAGCAGGCCGAGTTGGCGCTGGCCATGCAACGCGGCAGCGCCGACGCGGGGGCAGACGGCGCCGCCGGGCCAGGTTCGGACGCCGAGTCGACGGCCATCGACCGTGCGCTCGCCGAGCTGCCGGAAAAGCAGCGGCAGGTCGTGACACCGTTCTGCCTGCAGGAGCGTTCGTATGATTTAGTGGCGCAGATGCTCGCGATGCCGCTCGGCACCGTGAAGTCGCTGCTGCACCGCGCGCGCGGGCAACTCGAGCGATCGCTAGCCCCGGCGTGAGGAGGAGTCAGGCCATGAATGATCTCGACGGCAGGCTCGCGGCGCGCTTTGCGCAGATCGAACCATCCGCCGGCGTCGATGCGCGCCTCGCGGCGCGGCTCGCGGCCGAGCGACAACGCGAGGCGCGGCACGACCGTGCGGCGGAGCTGCAGGCGGCGCTGCGGCCACGGCGCTTCGTGCGGACGCTCACGAGGCGCTGAGCTTCGCGGCGATCCTCGCCACGCGCTCGCCCTGGGCGCGCGCGATCGCCAGTTCCTTCGCCGAGGGCTGACGGCTGCCATCCGCGCCGGCGATCGTGGTCGCACCGTAGGGCGTGCCGCCGACGATCTCGGTCATGTCCGTAAGCTCCGGCACCGAGTAGGGCACGCCGACGATGATCATGCCGTGATGCAGCAGCGTCGTGTGGAACGACGTGATCGTCGTCTCCTGGCCGCCGTGCTGGGATGCCGTGCTCGTGAAGACGCTGCCGACCTTGCCGATCAGCGCGCCCCTCGCCCAGAGGCCGCCGGTCTGATCGAGGAAGTTGCGCATCTGCGCGGCCATGTTGCCGAAACGGGTCGGCGTGCCGAAGACGATCGCGTCGTATTGCGGCAGTTCGTCGACCGTGGCGATCGGTGCGGCCTGTTCGAGCTTCATGTGCGCCGCGCGCGCGACGGCGTCGGGGACGAGCTCCGGCACGCGCTTGACGGCGACCTCGGCGCCGGCACGGCGGGCGCCTTCGGCCACTGCCTGCGCCATGGTTTCGATGTGGCCATAGCTCGAGTGATAGAGCACGAGAACGCGGGGCATGATCACTCCTTGATCAGGTCGACCACGAGGACTTCGGCATCTCTGCCTTCCGACAGTTCAATCGCGGCGACGTCGCGGAGCATCAGCGCGTCGCCGCCCGAGAGCGCGGTCCCGTTGACGGTGAGCGCGCCACGCACTATGTGGGCGTAGGCCATGCGGCCGGGCGGCAGCGCGAGCGAGGTCCGCTCGGCGCCGTCGAACAGGCCAGCGTAGAGGCGCGCGTCCTGCTGGATGGTCAGCGAACCGTCTGTTCCCTCCGGCGAGGCGATCAGCCGCAGCCGGCCACGCTTCTCCGCGGCGCCGAAGTGCTTCTGCTCGTAGCCGGGCGGCGTGCCGCGGCGCGCTGGCTGGATCCAGAGCTGCAGGAAGTGCACCGGTTCGCTGCGTGACGCATTGAACTCGCTGTGCAGGACACCGGTGCCGGCGCTCATGCGCTGCACGTCGCCGGCACGCATGATCGAGCCGTTGCCCATTGAGTCGCGGTGCTGCAGCGCGCCCGTGAGCACGTAGCTGACGATCTCCATGTCGCGATGGCCGTGGGTGCCGAAGCCCGCCCCCGGTGCCACCCGGTCTTCGTTGATGACGCGCAGCGCGCCGAATTCGATGTGCTCCGGATCGTAGTAATCGGCAAACGAGAAGCTGTGGCGCGACTGCAGCCAGCCATGGTCCGCGTATCCGCGCTCGTCGCTCTTTCTGATGGTGTGCACGACAGCCTCCATGCCGGGCAGTCTAGGTTCAATAAATACGATAATAAATTGCAAAAAACTGGCTCTTATGATCGAAAAAGCCGATAGTATTGGGTGCATGTCTGGATCAATCCCTCGCACCACTGCCGAGCATTGGGCACTGCTCGCGGCGGTGGTCGATCGTGGCGGGTTCGCGCAGGCCGCTGAGGCGCTGCATCGTAGTCAGTCCGCCGTGAGCTATGGCGTTGCGAAGCTGCAGGAGCAGCTCGGCGTGCCGCTGCTCGAACTGCGCGGGCGCAAGGCAGAACTCAACGAGCACGGCCGCGTGCTGCTCGCGCGGGCCAGACGCGTGCTCGAGGACCTGCGCGGCCTGGAGCGGCTGGCCCAGAGCCTGCGACAGGGCTGGGAGTCGGAACTGCACCTCGTCGTCGACGCCGCATTTCCGCGCCCGCGGCTGCTGCGCATCCTCGCGGAGCTGCAGAAGGTCTGCGCGCACACGCGTCTGTTCCTTCACGATGCCGTGCTGTCCGGAGCCGAGCAGGCCCTGCTCGAAGGGCGCGCCGATCTGGCGATTGCGCCGCAGGTCCCGAGCAGCATGCTCGGAGACTGGCTCATGGACGTGACTTTCATCGCCGTCGCCGATCGCAATCATCCGCTGGTCGCAGCGCCTCGCGAGCTCGAGCTCGAGCTCGAGGATCTCGCGCGCCATACGCAATGCGTCGTGCGTGACTCCGGGACGCTGTCGCCACGCGATTCCGGGTGGCTTGGATCGCCGCAGCGCTGGACGGTCAGCAGCGTCGACGCCTCGCTGGCCACGGTCGAGGCCGGGCTCGCCTATGCCTGGCTTCCGGAGCATCTGGTCGCGCCGGGCCTTGCCGCCGGACGACTCGTCGAGTTGCCGCTGATCAGCGGACGCACGCGACGTGTCCCGCAGTACCTGATCCTCGCAAGGCCGGACTCCGCCGGCCCGGCCGCCCGCCTCGCGGCCGAGCTGTTTCTTCGACATCGGGAAGAAAAACCCAATTTCTCGGCTTGAGCACCGCCGGCCGGGCGCTGAAATTGGCGCGCATGCGCGGAAATGCCCTGGCCGAGGTGGCCGACGACGCGGCTCCTCGTGTGGCGCTGCAGGACCTGCTCGAGGCGCTCGCTCCGCTCCTGCTGCGCGCGCGGATCACGCCCGCGATGGTCTGCGAGGCCGTGCGCCTCGCACTCGTTCGCGCCGCCGCCGCGGGTGCCCGCATCGCATCGGGCCGCGTCAACCACTCCCGGATTGCGACGCTGACCGGGCTCAGCCGGCTCGAGGTGCGTCGCCTGCTGACGTCAAGACGGCCGACGCGCGTGCCGGCGCCGCGGCAGCTCGATCGCGCTGCGCGCGTGCTCGAGGGCTGGTCGCGCGATCCGGCATTCCGCACCGAAGCGGGCCGCCCGCGCGTACTGCCGCTGCGAGGTGCGGCGCCGAGCTTCGAGACCCTCGTGCAGCGTTATGGCGGCGATGTCCCGCCCCGGGCCGTGCGCACGGAACTCGAGCGCGTCGGCGCAGTGCGGGTCACGCGCGGCCGGATCCGGTTGCATCGGCGCCGGCTCACGCTCGCGAAGCAGGACGACTGCCACCCGCTTGTGGCGATCGCACCCTATCTGCAAGGCCTGCTGGACGCGCTGGCCGTGCCGGATGCGACCGTCGAGTGGGCCCATCAATTGAAGATCCCCGTCCAGGACGAACGAATGGTTCGCCTCGAGGCCGAGCGTGCACGCCGCACGCTCGCCGCAGCAGCGGCGGCGCTGCGCCCGGCGGTACGACCGGCACTCGATCGCCGCCGGAGCGTCGGCGTCACCTTGATCGTCACGCGACCACCCCCGGCATCCGCCCGAGAGCGAGAGGAGGAACCGTGAGCAGCAGACCGCAACGCCGCGTCCGCTCGAGAATCTTCAGGCGCCACGAGCCGCTGCAGCAAATGATGCGCTCTGTCCTGCTGTTCCTGATCGACTCGGGTGTGAGCCGGGCCGAGCTCGGTTCGCTGCTCGATTCCGCGCTGGCGCATGCCTACGCACGGCGAGCCGACGCGGCCCGACTGCGCGAGCACAGTGCCGCCGTTTCCGGGCTGCTGTTCGCTTGGCATCGCGATGAGCGCTGCGTCGATGCGCAGGCGCGGCCGCGACCGCTGCGGCTGCGCGGCCCAGTGAACTCGATCGAGCATCTCGCGCTCGAACACTGCGGCCGGGACGAGGTCGGCGCGGTGCTCGCGGCGCTACGTTCACAAAGGCTGATTCGCCCGGCCGGTCGCGGTCGCTGGCTACCAAGCGGTCCGGTCGCGACCTTCCGCGCGTATGGACCGCAACTGAGCGGCTACGTCGGCGAGGCCATCCTCAATCTCATGAACACGATCAAGTCGAACCTCGAGCTGTCGGCGGCGCGTGGCCCGCGTCGCGTCGAACCGCTGATCGAACGGGCGGCACTCGTGCGCGATCTGCCGCGCTCGCTCGCGGCCAGGTTCCGCAGTCACGTGCAGGAACAGGGCACGGCTTTCCTCGCCAACATCGACGATTGGCTCGAGCGCCATGGCATGCGGACTCGTCGGATCGCCGCCGGCGGCGCGGGGCGCCACTCGCCGCATGCCTCGTCGCGCGCTGGCCTGACGGCCGGCGTGCACGTGTTCGCATTCCTCGGTAGCCCGCCGACACGCTCGGCGCCGCGGGCGCGCCGCAGCAGGACGGCCTAGCGACGCAGCTCGTCCCGCAGCGCGCGCCGGAGAATCTTGCCGACGTTGGTCTTCGGCAGCTCGTTGCGGAAGTAGACGTGCTTGGGCACCTTGTAGCCGGTCAGCTGGCTGCGGCAGTGCTCGATGATGTCGTGCTCGGTCAGCTTGGGATCCTTGCGGACGACGAACAGCGCGACCACTTCACCGGACTTCTCGTCGGGCTGGGCCACGGCCGCTGCCTCGAGGACGCCAGGGTGCGTGACCGCGACCGCCTCGATCTCGTTCGGGTAGACGTTGAAGCCCGAGACAAGAATCATGTCCTTCTTGCGATCCTCGATATAGACGTAGCCGCGCGCATCGATGCGACCGACGTCGCCGGTACGCAGCCAGCCGCCGGGCAACATGACCTTGGCCGTCTCGTCGGGGCGGTTCCAGTAGCCGAGCATCACCTGTGGACCGCGCACGCAGATCTCGCCGATCTCGCCGACGGGCAGGTGCTTACCGTGATCGTCGACGATCGCGATTTCGGTCGAGGAGATCGGCAGACCGATCGAATTGTTGAAGTCCTCGGTGGGCGGATTGATGCAGGCGGCTGGCGAGGTCTCGGTGAGGCCCCAGGCCTGCGTCAAGACCCTGCCGGTGACCTGCTTCCATTTCGCGGCGACCGCGCCCTGTACGGCCATGCCGCCGCCGAGCGCACAGCGCAGGCGGCTGAAGTCGAGCTTGTCGAAGCCCGGCGTGTTCAGCAGCGCGTTGAACAGCGTGTTGACTCCCGAGATGAACTCGAAAGGATACTTGCGCAGCACCGCGACGAATGCGGGGAAGTCGCGTGGATTCGGGATCAGCACGTTGCGCCAGCCGAGCCGCACGAACAGAAGGCAGTTCGCCGTCAGCGCGAAGATGTGGTAGAGCGGAAGGGCCGTGATCACCGTGCCGGGCTTGTCGACATCGAAAGTCGGGCCGATCCATGCCGAAGACTGCAGGACGTTGGCGACCATGTTGCCGTGCGAGAGCATCGCACCCTTCGAGACGCCAGTCGTGCCGCCGGTGTACTGCAGGAAGGCCAGATCGGCGTGCGTGAGCGCGGTGTCGTTGAGCGGCAGCGCGTGACCAGCCTTGAGCACGTCACGAAAGCGGATCGCACTCGGAATGTTCCAGGCCGGGACCGCCTTGCGCCGGTGGCGCACGACATAGTCGACGATGGTGCCCCTCGGGAAACCCAGCATCTCGCCGAGGCTGGTGACGACGACGTGGCGCACCGGGGTGCGCTCGAGCACCTCCTCTAGAACGTGCGCGAAGTTCTCGAGGATCACGACGACCTCGGCTCCCGAGTCGTTGAGCTGGTGTTCGAGCTCGCGCGGCGTGTAGAGCGGATTGGTGTTGACGACCGTGCAGCCGGCGCGCAGCGCGCCGAACAGCGCGACCGGGTACTGCAGGCAGTTGAGCAGCATGATCGCGACGCGCTTGCCCTTGTCGAGCCCCGCGACCTGCTGCAGCCAGGCGCCGAACGCACGCGAGTGGTCCTGCAGTTCCGCGAAAGTCATCTTCGCGTCCATCTGCACGAAGGCTGTGCGGTCGTGGTACTTGCGGAAGCTCTCCTCCGCGAGCTGCTTCAGCGACGGGTACTCGGAAGGGTCGATCTCGGCCGGCACGCCTGCCGGATACGATTTGAGCCAGAACTTGTCCATGCTGCATCCCCCTCGCGCGGCGCTCCAGCCGCTGATGCCGTCTTCATTTAGCCCGCTCGCCGCGCGCGCCGCAACCTCGTCGGTCAGCGGCTCAGCACCGAACGCAGGGTCGGCCAGACGTTGTCGAGCATGACGGGCTGCCCGCTCGCCGTCGGGTGCAGGCCGTCGTCCTGCATCATGCCGGGTGTCAAGGCGACCTTGTCGAGCAGGAAGGGCACGAGTGGCAGCCGGTACTGGTGCGCAAGGTCGCTGAAGATCTGCTCGAAGCCCTGGGTGTAACGTAGGCCGTAGTTGGGCGGGATCTTCATGCCGACCAGGACGACGCGTGCGCCTGCGCGGCGCGACAGCTCGATCATGCGCTCGAGGTTCGATCGGGTGGTCGCGAGCGGCAGGCCGCGCAGGCCGTCGTTGCCGCCGAGCTCGAGGATCACGACCGCCGGCTTGTGGATCTCGAGCGCACGGGGCAGGCGCGTGAGTCCGCCGGTGGTCGTCTCGCCGCTGACGCTGGCATTGACGACGCGGTACCCGTACCCTTGCTGGCGGAGTCTTTGCTGCAGGAGGGCCACCCAGCCCTCCTCGACCTTGATGCCGTAACCGGCACTCACGCTGTCGCCCAGCACCAGGATGGTGCGAGCGCCAGCCCCAGCAGCAGACCGGGGCTGAGTGGCAGGGCCCGGCGCCGTCGAAGCCGTCGCGAAAACGCCGGGTCCGGCGAGGATCAGCGCAATCGCGAGGGCTAGGCCGGCGAGCCGTCGCCACAGTGCAAGGGATCTGTTCCGCGACATCATGGAAAACGCCTACAACGGTACCGTGTCGGAGGCCTCGGTCGTGCTCCGTGCGGAACACCTCACGAAGCAGGTTAGCAGCCCCGAGGGACTACTGACCATCGTCGAGGACGTGAGTTTCAGCATTGGTGAGGGCGAGACGGTCGCCGTGGTCGGCGCCTCGGGTGCCGGCAAATCGACGCTGCTGGCACTGCTGGCCGGACTCGACACACCGACCTCTGGCAGGGTGCTGCTCGCGGGCGCCGACCTGACCGAGCTCGACGAGGACGGTCGGGCGCGGCTGCGCGCCGAGCGCGTAGGATTCGTGTTCCAGTCCTTCCACCTCGTGCCGGCGCTGACGGCCCTCGAAAACGTGATGCTGCCGCTCGAGCTCGCCGGCCGGCGCGATGCGCGCAAGACGGCGCTCGAAACCCTCGATCGGGTCGGCCTCGCGGCGCGAGTCGGACACTATCCACGTCAGCTATCGGGCGGCGAACAGCAGCGCGTCGCGCTCGCTCGCGCCTTCGTCACGCGGCCGGCCGTGCTGTTCGCCGACGAGCCCACCGGCAATCTCGACAGCGCGACCGGCGAGCGCGTCGCGCAACTGCTGTTCGACCTCAATGCGAACTCGCGCACGACCGTGGTACTGGTCACGCACGACCGCACGCTCGCGCAGCGCTGCGGTCAGGTGTTCACGATGGAAGCGGGCCGCTTCGTTGGCGCGCGGCGGAGCGGCTGATGGGCGCGCTCAGCCTCGCGCTGCGGCTGCTGGGCCGCGAATGGAGGTCGGGCGAGCTCGGCGTGCTGCTGCTCGCGCTGACGGTGGCCGTCTCGGCGCTGACCGGAGTTGGCTTCCTCGTCAACCGCGTCGGTCAGGCGGTCGAAGCGCAGGCAACTGAAGTGCTGGCCGCCGACCTGCGCGTCGAGTCGCCACGTGCGCTGCCGGAGCGCTATCTCGAGGAGGCGCACCGCCGCGGGCTCGCGAGCTCGCGGACCACGTCCATCCTCTCGATGGTCTTCCTTGGCGATGCGAACCAGCTCTCGAATGTGCGGGCGGTCGCGGAGGGTTATCCGCTGCGCGGCAGGATCGGGGTGTCGGACACGGCGTTCGGCGTCGCGACGCCGGTCACAGAGGGCCCGAAGCCGGGCGAGGCCTGGCCCGAATCGAAGCTGCTCGCCACCTTGGGCGCCCGGCTCGGCGACGAGATCTCGGTGGGTGCGGCGCAACTGCGCGTGACGCGGGTGCTAATCTCGCGTCCCGACCAGGGCGGCGGCTTCGCCGAACTCGCGCCGTCGATCATGATCAACGCCGCGGATCTGCCGGCGACGGAGCTGCTGCAGCCCGGCAGCCGCGCCAGCCATGCCCAACTGTTCGCCGGCACCCGCGAGCAGGTCGCCAGCTTCAAGGCCTGGCTCGAGGCTAACAAGCAGAGCGGCCAGCGCCTGCTGGACATCACCGAGGCGAGTCCGCAGATCAAGAACGCCACCGATCGCGCGGCGCGCTTCCTGAGCCTCGCGAGCCTCGTCGCCGTGCTGCTGTGCGCGATCGCCGTGGCGATGGCGGCGCGGCGTTACGTACAGCGGCACCTCGACACGGTCGCGCTGATGAAGACGCTCGGCGCCTCGCGTGGCTACACCCTGGCGGTCAGCCTGCAGCAGCTGCTGTCGATCGCCGTCGTCGCAGCGCTGCTCGGCTCGGCGATCGGCTATCTCGCGCAGCAGTGGCTGATCAGTGCGCTCCGCGACCTGATCCAGACGGAGCTGCCACGGCCCGATCTCGCCCCACTGGGGCTCGGCTTCCTGACCTCGATCGCCGTGCTCGCCGGCTTCGCGCTGCCGCCGCTGTTGCAGCTGTCGCGCGTACCGGCGATACGTGTGCTGCGCCGTGACGTCGGTCCGCCGCCGCCGCTGCTCTGGCTGGCGTTTGGACCGGCCGTCCTCGCGGTCGGCTTCCTGATCTGGTGGGTCACGCGTGACCTGCGCCTGTTCACCGGCTTCGTGATCGGCCTCGCCGCCTTCCTGCTGCTGCTGGCGGCCGCCGGCGCGTTGCTCGTGCGCATTGCGGCCGGCCTGCGCGGTTCGGTCGGCGTCTCGTGGCGCTACGGCGTCGCCAATCTCAGCCGCCGCCGTGCCGAGAGCGTCGTGCAGATCGTCGCCTTCGGTGTCGGCATCATGGCGCTGCTGCTGCTGGCGGTCGTGCGCAACGACCTGCTCGCCGATTGGCGCAAGAGCCTTCCCGAGGATATCCCGAACTACTTCTTCATCAACATCCCGCCCGAGGAGCGCGAGGCCTTCCAGGCCTTCCTCGATCAGCGCGGCGCGGAGCGCTCGAAGGCTCTGCCGATGATCCGTGCGCGCCTGACGCGCATCAATGGCACGGCGCTCAATGAGCTCGGCTTCACGAATCCGCGTGCCGAGGGCTTCGCGGAGCGCGACCAGAACATCACCTGGTCCGCTGAACTCGGCGACGACAACCGCATCGTTGCCGGCCGCTGGTGGCGCGAGAGCGACGTCGGCCAGCCGCTCGTGTCGATCGCGACCGAATTCCAGGAGGCGCTCGGTCTCGAGGTCGGCGATCGCCTGACCTTCGATGTGGCAGGCGAGATCTTCGAAGCCCGCGTCGCCAGCGTCCGCAAGGTCAAGTGGGACAGCTTCCAACCGAACTTCATGCTGGTGTTCCCGCCGGGGCTGCTCGAGGGGACGGCGGGCACGTGGATGACGAGCGCCTATTTCCGACCGACCGAGACCGGTGTGATCTCGGAGCTCGTGCGTCGTTTCCCGAGCGTGTCGGTGTTCGATCTCGAGGACCTGCTCGGACAGGTCCGCTCGGTGATCGACAAGGCCGCGCTCGCCGTACAGAGCGTGTTCGTCTTCACGCTGTTCGCCGGACTCATCGTGCTGCTCGCCGCGGTGCAGGCGACGCGCGACGAGCGCCGCTACGAGAGTGCGATGCTGCGCACGCTCGGAGCGAGCCGGCGCACGGTCTTCACGGGCGTGCTCGCGGAGTTCACGACGCTGGGGCTGCTGTCCGGCCTGCTCGCGGCGCTGGGCGCCTCGATCGCCGGCTTCTTCGTCGCGCGCGAGGTGCTCGAGATCCCGTATGGCTTCGACGCGTGGGTGTGGGTCGCGGGATTGGCGGGGGGCGCACTGCTGGTCGCCTCGGCGGGCTGGCTCGCGACGCGCTCGGTCGTCAGTTCGCCGCCGACGGCGACGCTGCGCGGCGGCTGAAGCGTGCGCCGCGATCGACGGCCGGCGTCGCGAAGGGGGCCGGTCAGTCGTGTGGCGCCGGCTCGGCGAGCACGACGCCGAGCTCGCGCAGCCTGACCATGTCGAGGATCTGGACCTCCCCGGGCACGGGCAGTTCGATCAGCCCCGCGCGGCGCAGCCGGGTGATCGCGCGGCTGACCGACTCGCTGGTCAAGCCCAGGAAATCGGCGATGTCGGCGCGTGACATCGGTATCGCCCAGCGCGGCCCGCTACGGCCGAGCTTCCGCTGGCGGTACTGCAGATACCAGATGAATGACGCGACACGCTCGAGGGCGGTTTTGCGTCCGAGCGTGAAGATCAGCTCCTGGGCGCTGTCGAGCAGGCGCTCGAGCTGGAAGCGGATACGCCTGTCGAGTTCCGGAGTCGCATCGACGAAAGTCTCGAACTGCGGTCGCGGCAGGCGGCACAGCACGAGATCGGTGTCGGCATAGGCGCCGTAGACGTAGCGCGGCTCCTGGGTGAAAGCGAAGAAATCGCCAGGGAACAAAAAGGCGAGGATCTGGCGTTTGCCATCGCGCGTCACGCGCGAGACGTGAGCATGTCCGGCGCGCAGCATGTAGACGTGGTCGGCGCGGTCGCCGGGACGGACGAGCCAGCTGCCGGCCGCGACGCGTTGCGTCGTTGCGAGCGCGAACAGCCGAGCGAGTGGTCGATCGTCGAGGGCGGCGCAGATCGTGCCGCGCCGGGCGAGGCAATGGACGCACGCGTCGATCACGGCCGGATGGTAGCTGATCTGGATCAGTGAGCGCGCCGTTGCCGCTGCGCACAATCCGCTGCGGGGATTTCGATGTACGTCAATTTCTGGTACGCCGCCGCGCGCAGTGCTGACCTCGGTGCAATGCCGCTACGGGTTCGCATGCTGGGCCGGGACTTCGCGCTCTTCCGCGACCTCGAGGGCAGGGCGCGCTGCGTGTCCAACGTCTGCACGCACCGGGGTGCTTCGCTCGCCGACGGCAAGGTCGTGCGCGGCCTCCTGCAGTGCCCCTATCATGGCTGGAGCTTCGACGGCGAGGGGCATTGCCGCTGGATTCCGTCCCTCGGCCGCGACACCGTTCCGCCGCAGCGCGCGCGGATCGACTCCTACCCGACACTCGAGAAGTACGGCATCGTCTTCGCGTTCCTCGGCGACCTGCCCGAGCACGAACGACCCGGCATCCTCGAAATTCCCGAATGGGATCAGCCGGGGTGGACCTTCGACCACTACGATTTCACGCTGAACACCCACTACGAGCGCGCGATAGAGAACGCGCTCGATCCGGCACACACGGAGTTCGTCCATCCGGCCATGGGTTACCAGGGCGCCGAGGAGGGATACCGTGTGCCTGAGTTCAGGATCGACCGCACGGACTGGGGCGCAGGGACCATGATGGAGTTCGAGCCGCCGCCGCCGAGGGGGCTCTGGCGCATGCTGCGCAAGCCCGCCACCAAGGTCGTCTCCGGATCCGGCTTCCACGGGCCGTCGCACGTGTGGACCTATGTGCACATCACGGCGCGCGCCTGGTCGCACCAGTACATCTATCACACGCCCGTCGACGAATTCATCGATCGCGTGTTCTTCGTCAATGCGCGCAACTTCCTGACCAGTCGGTTTTTCAAGCGGGGCGCCGACCGCCGCGCTATGGCCATTATCGAGCAGGACCGGCGCATCATCGAGAAGATCGAGCCGATCTTCACGCCAGAATCCGCGACGGATCAGCTCAGCGTGCGCGCCGACGCGCTGGCGCTGCACTACCGTGAGCGACTCCGGGAGTGGGCCGAGCGCGGCTGGCGCATCGACACCGCCGCGATCGGCGCTGTCCGTCGGGGCAGCCGCGTGCTGACCATTCCATCGCCGGCCCGGCGCGAAACGAGGGGCTGGGTATACGACAACGTGCCGCTCGCGGCCTCGGCGGTGACGACGGGGACCGAGACGACGCGGTCCTAGCTCGAGCGAGGAACGACGATGTCTTGGACCAACATCCGGAACGAGATGACGCTGCTTGCGCACAACGAAGGCGTCTGGGCCGACACGTACCGCTGGTTCGACGCCGAGGGGAACAAGCTCGACGAGCACCGTTGCACGATGCTCGTGATCTTCCCCGAGCAGCCGCCCTACGCCTATCACCAGGTGAACATGTACACCTGGCCCGACGGGCGGGCAGTCACCAAGGATTTCAGGATTCGTTACGTCGAGGGCTCGAGGCAGTTCTACATCTGGAACGACGACGTCGCCGGCTGGGTCACTGAGCCTGCGGCCGATGACCAGAACCTGACGACCTTGATGAAGTGGGTGAGGCTCAACGGTGGGCCCGAGGACGCCGGGGTCTACTACGAGATGATCAACAACAGCGCCTGCGGTCGCTGGCGCAGCCGCGTCTGGCAGCAGCTGCGGGACGGGCGCGTCGTACGGCGTTGCCTGATCAACGGCGAGCGCGTCTCGAACGACTGGCGCCATTACGTGCATGGCAACGCGGCATGGGACTACTGCACGCCGCGGCCGGCGACCAGTCTTCGCTGAGCTGGGCGTGTCGGGCGATTGGCCTTTGCCGCGGCGCGCCTGGAGCGTCGTCGCGATCCTGTTGCTCGCCAACGCGGTCTCATTCGTCGATCGGCAGGTGATCAACCTGCTGACCGAGCCGCTTTGGCAGGATCTGCGCATCAGCGACAGGCAAGTGGGTCTGGTGCAAGGCGTCGCATTCGGCGTGTTCTATACGCTAATGGGTCTGCCGCTCGGGCGGCTCAGAGACCAGTGGAACCGCCGCAACGTGATCCTGATTGGCGCCGCCGTCTGGAGCTGCATGACCGGCACGTCGCTTGGCAGCGGTCTTGCGCTGCTGATCGGCGGCACGGTTGTCGGTCTCGTAGTCGGCGACGGGCCGCTGCACTGGCCGGTGCTCGGTGAGCTGCGTCCATGGCAGGCCGCTTTCCTGGCCGTCGGTCTGCCGAGCCTGCTGCTCGTGCCATTGCTGGCGACGATCCGCGAGCCCGTGCGGCGCGGCCGGACGGAGGAGGGCAATCTGCACCGTTCATGGCGCGCTGCCGCGCGATTCGTCTGGCAGCGGCGAGGGGTGTATCTGGGCCATCACCTGGGGCTCGCGCTGCTTGCGGTCTATACGTTCGGTATTGCCGCCTCGACGCCAGCGCTGCTGATCCGGCTCTTCGGTTGGACGCCCGCCGAGGTCGGCACTGCCTACGGGTTGATCACTCTCGGCTGCGGCGTTCCGGGTGTGCTTGCGGGTGGTCTCCGTGCCGGTTGGCTGCGCCGAGCCGGCCATACCGATGCGAACTGGCGCGGAATGGTCGCTGGCGCCGTGGCACTGCTGCCGTTTGCCACGCTTGCGCCGCTCGCTGGATCGGCGAAGGCGGTGCTCGCGCTGCTGGGGCCGGTGACATTCCTGACGACCGTCCCGCTCGGCGTCGCCGCCGCCGCAATCCAGGAGGTCACACCCAACGAGTTGCGCGCCCAGGTGACGGCTTGCTACCTGTTCATCCTGAACCTGATCGGTCTCGGCCTCGGTCCCGTCGGCGTCGGAGCGCTGACCGACCACTGGTTCGCCGATCCGCTGGCGGTGGGCCGTTCCATGGCGGCGCTGTCGGTTCTGGCTGGGCCGCTTGCAATTGCAAGCCTCTGGATCGGCTGGCGCCGATGGCGCGCCCTGACTTCGCGGCAGCCTGACGCCGTACGGACCCCTAGATCGGCTTGAGTTTGCCAAGCCACGCGATCGCGACGAGCAGTGCGTACAGAAGCAGCGCCCAGACCAGTGTCCGGTCGGTCGCGCGGCGTATCGCGATCTGCTGCGCCGGCGTGGGACCGTCGGGTGCCGTCGCGAGCAGCATCGAGAATGGCTGGAATCGCGTGTCGATGCCGAGGACCACGAGGAAGACGAGGCCGAAAAGCAGCAGCTTCAGCGCAAACCAGGCTGGCACGGTTCCGGCATGCGTGGCGCCGCTGAGTGCCGCCGACGCGAAACCGACGAGACCGATTCCCGCCACTGCTTCGAACGCGACATTGAGCCGTCGCAAGCGGGCAGCGAGCCGCGTGCCCTTGCGGTGCAGCACGAGCAGATGCAGTACGCACCAGCCGAGCCCGACCGCCCACGCTGCGGGTCGTAGTGCCGGAGCCTCCGGCAACACCCCGAGCCCGCGTGCGAGCTCGGTACCGACCGGAATCATCAACGCGAAAGCGAAGCGTGGCGCGAGATCGATCAGGAAGGCGAGCCGGACGATCGTGACACGGGTCGCGAACGCCAGACGGGCGTCGCGGACGAACAGCATCGACAGCCAGACGCCGACATCGGCGCCGAGCCAGAATACGAACAACAGGATGTGAACGAACTGCCAGCCGGCATGGTCCATGTCGGCAGAGTATGCGCCCGGCGCAGGTGGGTGACTGATCTGGATCAGTGCGAGCCGACGGCCGTGCGCTAGCGTCTGGGATCGGCTCGACAGCGGGTGGGGCGCAGATGGGACAGACGTTCTTCGACGATCCGGCGCTCGACAGGCTGGTGGCCATGACCGTGGCACTGGCGGCCGAGGTACAGGTGCTGCGCGACCGGCAACGCGCGCTCGAGGCCGTGCTCGAGCGTCATGGTATCCCCGCGCGCGAAGAGATCGAGGGCTGGGAGCCCAATGAGACGCAGCAGCGCGACATCGAGGCCGAGGACGATCTCTACGTGCGCGCCGTGCTCGGACCGCTCGCCGCGGAGCAGCGATGATCGAGCCGTCGCCGCGTCGCGCATTCCGCGCGTATCATGACTTCCTCCGTCGCGCCAAGGGCTTCTGGTCGCGCGATCTCTACCGCGCCGTGCAGTGCGATCATGCGACGCTCGCCGCTCACGCCACCGATGCCGATGAGACCGAGCGGCTCATGCGTGCGAGCGTGAACTACCGGTATTTCGCGTGGTTCGAACGCCACCTGCAGCGCCTTAAATACTCGAGCCCACGTGGCATCATCGCGCTCGTGTCGGCCGAGCGGCCGCGACTCGCCGCCGCGCTCGCCGACGCCCGGCAGCAGGGCGAGGCAAGCGGCGCCTTGCGCCTCGACCCGAAGCTCGAACTGCCGCGCTACTACTCGCGCGTCGAGTTCCACCAGCATCCGGGAGGCGTCTGGAGCGATCCGCTCGCTGGAATCGCCTATGACGTCGGCCGGCGCACGACGCTGCCAGCGCATCTCGATCCCGACGAGATCCACCGGCTGTTCACGGCGGCGGTGCCCGAAGGATGCTACGCGCGCATTCTCGACCTCGGCTGCGGCACGGGGCGCAGCACGCTCCCGTTCGCCACGCGCTTCCCGGGCGCGGAGCTCTACGGCGTCGATCTCGCGGCACCGTGTCTCGTGCGGGCATTCGAGCGCAGCCGCGCTGCCGGGGTCGCGGTGCACTGGTCGCAGCAGAATGCCGAAAGACTCGCTTTTCCCGACGGGCACTTCGATCTCGTCCACTCGACGTTCCTGCTGCACGAACTGCCGCGCCCGGCGCTGCGACGGATCACGGCAGAGGTCCTGCGCGTGCTCGCTCCCGGTGGCCGGTTCGTCAGCCTCGACTTCCACTCCCCGCCGGGCGGGACCTTCGGCGATTTCATCCACTACGGTCACGCGCGGCGCAACGAAGAGCCGTTCATGCGCGCGTTCGCCGAGACCGACTATCTGGCCATGCAGCGCGAGATCGGCTTCTCCAGCGCACGGATGCTGCCATTCGATGATGGCAGCGGCATCCACGTCCGCGAACGCGCGCCCGACGCGTGGCGTTTCCCGGCGCAGTTGTTCGTCTCCGAAAAGGCGGCCTGACGATGTGGGATCGCCCGTACGCGCCGCGCGTCCGCAGTGGTGAGCTGCCGGCCGAACCGGCCAACGAGTGGTTGCGCGGCCTCGCGCCAGGCAGCACGCTGCGAGTGCTGTCGCGCGATCGCGGCGACGGCGCCCTGACGGCGATCTGGGAGATTCCGCCGGGCTGGACGCACCCCGGCACCTTCACGCTCGCGGGCGCCGAGGCGCTCTACGTCCTCGAGGGCGAGTTGCGCAAGGGTGACGAACATTATGCGGCCGGTCACTACGGGTACCGGCCGGCTGGCTATCCGCATGGTCCGATGGCCAGCGAGCGCGGCGCGCGTCTGCTGATGATGTGGGATGCCGCCCCTCCTCTGCTGCCTCCGGGTGCCGTTGCGCGTGGACCCGAGCCGGCACTCCTATGGGTCGACGGCAACACCGTCGACGAAATGCCGACGCCAGTGCACGGACCGCCGTCGGGGATCACCGTGCGGATCCTGCGGCACGACCCGCTCACGGGCGGCATGACGACGATCGTCAACATACCGCCAGGCTGGGAAGAGACGCGCGCGGAGCACCACGATTGCGTCGAGGAGAGCTTCAAGCTCAGCGGCGAGATCTGGCTCCACGAGAACCATCGACCGCAGGTCCTCGAGGCCGGCGACTACTTCTTCCGGCCGCCGCGGATCAAGCATGGCCCGATGCGCACTCTGCGGGGCACGTCCTCGCTGATCCGCTTCAGCGCGACGGTCGTCAATCACTACGGGCCGATCGCCGAGTAGCGCCCAGTCGCGCCATTGCGACCATGCGGGGTGCGCTAAGCTGGCGCACATGTCCGTGCGACCCCTCGCCGCCTCGCTGCTCGAGTACCTGCTGCCGGCGCGACGCGCGCGCATGGTCGGCTGGTACGACCCCGCCGTGCTCGCGCGCTCGGCCGCCCTGCTCACCGTCGCCAATCTGTTCGGCCGGCACTCCGACACGCGCCTGATCGAGGCACTCGCGAGTCAGCCGCAGCGCGAGTTCCGCTTCGGACGCGACGGCGAGGAGTTCTGGTTCGACTACGCCGCGGACCTCGGCGACGGCTGGAATCCGACCTATGCGGTCGCGGAGCTCGTGGCACGGCCCCAGCTCGAGGTTGCGGATCGGGCGGGCGTCGTGCACAGAACGTGCGGCGGCGAGGTGCTGATCTTCGGCGGTGACGAGGTCTATCCGTACCCATCGAAGGAGGAGTACGCGCGCCGCACCGAGGCGCCGTACGCGGCAGCGTTCGCCGGCGTCGCGCGGCAAACGAACGTCTTTGCGATCCCCGGCAATCATGACTGGTACGACAGTCTCGTTGCCTTCTCGCGCCTGTTCTGCCGGCCCGAACGCGGCTTCGCCGGACTGGCGACTCATCAGACCCGCAGTTACTTTGCGCTCGCGTTACCCGCCAACTGGTGGCTGTTCGCGATCGACCTGCAGCTCGGGGCTGAGCTCGACGAACCGCAGGTCCGCTATTTCCAGGACGTGGCGCGGCATGTGCCGGCCGACGCGGGCGTGATCCTCTGCGTGCCCGAACCGCAGTGGCTGCTCGAGCAGACGTACCCGGATCACCCGCGCTACGAGGGCTCGGTGCTGCGTGCTTTCGAGGAGAAGATCCTCCAGCGGTCCGTTTCGGTGTTCCTGACCGGCGACCTGCACTTCTACAAGCGGCACGCCAACGAGGCCGGCGTGCAGAAGATCGTCGCAGGCGGTGGCGGCGCCTTTCTGCACCCGACGCATGGCTCGCCTCCCGAGCCGTTGCCGGGTGGATTCACGGAGCGCGCCTGCTATCCCGACAAGCGCATCTCCCGCGGTCTGACCTGGTGGAACCTGCTGTTCCCTCTCCTGAATCCGAAGTATCTGCCGATTCCCGCCGTGCTCTATACGCTGTCGGCGTGGCTCGCGTCGGCGAGCCTCGATGTGTCGGCGATCGCCGAGCTCGGCAGCGCGTTCAAGGCGGCCGCGACGGCCGCAATCCGCGATCCGTTCAACGGTCTCTGGCTGATCCTGTTCGTCTCGGCCTTCGTCTTCTTCACCGATACCCACGTGCGCTGGTATCGCGTGACGGGCGGGATAGCGCACGCGCTTGCACACCTCGGCGCTGCTTTCGGTCTCGGCTGGTTCTCGATCGTCTTGAGCACGCGCTGGCTCGGACTCGAGTTCGGCGCCGTGCCGCAGATGCTGCTCTCGGGAGCCATCACCTTCGTCGGTGGCGGCATCGTCGGTTCGATCGTGCTCGGTGCCTATCTGTTCATCTCGTTGCGCGTGTTTGGGCGGCATGCCAACGAGGCATTCTCGTCCCTGCGCGTCCAGGACTATAAGCACTGGCTGCGCCTTCGGATCGACCCGCAGGGTACGCTGACGATCCACGCGATCGCGATCGACCGCGTGCCGCGCCGATGGCGCGAGCAGACCGTGGACGGGCGCAAGCGGATCGTGGCCGACGACCGGGACGCCACGCCGCCGCGTCTCGTCGACGTCGTCACGGTGCCCCACCCTTCGGTCCGACACTGACATCGGGCCTTCATCCCCGTTTAGGCAGGCTGTCATCGATCACGGGCACGCTGCCGGAATGAGCCGTCGCGTCTCGAAACGGCCGCAGGGAAGACGCTGGCCGACCCAACTCCACCCATCTGGCGTGCTGCCCGCCCCGCTCCGGCGCGCGATCCAGCTGGCGCTCGGCCTCGAGGAGCTGAGTCGGTTGCACGGGCTGCTCCCTGCCGGCCTCACGGCTGCGCAGTTCGCCGATGCCGCGCTCGATCTGCTCTCCATCGACGTCGATGCGTCGGCCGAAGCTCTCGAGCGAATCCCCCGTTCCGGCCCGCTCGTCTTCGTCTGCAATCATCCCCACGGTGCGCTCGACGGTCTCGTGACGATCTCGAGACTCTCACGCGTGCGCCCCGATCTGCACGTGCTGGCCAACTACGAGCTGACCCGCATCGTCGAGCTCGCCCCGGTCCTTCTGCCGCTCGATCCTTACGGAGGCAGGGGCACCGCCTCCCGCAATGCCGCGGCGCTGCGCCGCGCGTTGCGCTTGCTGCGCGGCGGTGGGGCCGTGCTCTTGTTTCCCGGCGGCGAGGTTGCGCGGTTCGATCTGAGAACGGGACGAATCTCGGATCCGCCATGGCAGCCGGCGATCGGTCGCTGGCTGTGGCTGGCCGGTGCGCCGATCGTGCCGCTGCACATTGCCGGCGCCAACAGCGCGCTGTTCCATCTCATCAGCATCATTCATCCCAGTCTCGGCACGCTGTTGCTGCCGAGGGAACTCTTGCGTGCCCGTGGCCGCTCGGTCGCGTTCAGGGCAGCGGCACCGATGGCGCCCGATCGGCTCTCGAGCAAAGGCAACGTCGATGACTTCATCGCGCAGCTTCGCCTGCGGATGGAACTGCTGGCGAGCGAACCGGGCTCGGCGAAGCGAACCATTGCCGAGTACCGCAGCATGCCGCCCACCGGCAAGGCCGATCTGCCGACGGTACCGGGCATTGCGCGTGCGCCGCTCGCGGCACAACGTGCGGAGATCGAGCGGCTCGGCCCGAAGGCCCTGCTTGCGCACGGCGGCAGCCTGCGGGTCTATCGCGCGAGGGCGACGCAGATCCCGGCCCTGCTCACCGAGATCGGTAGACTGCGCGAGCAGACCTTCCGCGCGGTCGGTGAGGGCACCGGCCGCGATCTCGATCTGGATCTCTTCGACAACTACTACGACCAGTTGATCCTGTGGGATGCGGCCTCGGAGCAGATCGTCGGGGGTTACCGGATCGGAAGAGTGGACGAGATCCGGCGTGCCTACGGGACCCGCGGTCTCTACACGCATACGCTGTTCGAGTATCAGGAGCCACTGTTGCGGCTACTCGGACCGGCGCTGGAACTCGGTCGATCGTTCGTTCGCGGGGAATGGCAGCGATCGTATGCACCGCTTCTGACGCTCTGGCGTGGTATCGGCGAATACGTGGCGCGCGAGCCGCGATATTGCCGCCTGATCGGCCCCGTCAGCATCAGTCAGTCGTACAGTGCCTTCTCGCGAGACGTGCTGGTCGAATGGCTGAGTCGATCGTGCTTCGAACCCTGGCTGGCGAGGCTGGTGCGTCCACGCCAGCGTTATCGGCGCTCCCATGCGCTACGCGCGCTAGGGCCGCACTGGGCGGCGCTCGGCGATGTCGAGAGTCTGTCTGGGCTCATCGCCGAACTCGAGCCCGACGGCAAGGGTATCCCAGTGCTGCTACGGCACTACTTGCGCCTCGGCGGCCGGATACTCGGATTCAACGTCGATCCTGCCTTCTCCAACGCCATCGACTGCCTGCTGCTGCTGGACCTGCGGCACACGGACCGGGCGTTATTGCGAAAGTACATGTCCGTCGACGGGCTCGGGCGCTTCGAGAGGATGCACTCCACGAGAACTGGCGTGCGGCACTCAGCCTGAGGCCCGCAGTTCTTCGCCACGGGCGCTGATCGGCGCCAGATGACCGAGGAACTGACGGGTCGCGGCGGCCCAGCTGCGCTCGAGCGCGAAGGCGCGGCAGCGGGTCCGGTCGATTTCCACTGCGCGATGCGCCGCATGCTCGAGCGATTCGTCGAGCGCGCCGGTCTGGCCGTCGCGGACGATGTCGCTGGGCCCAGCCACCGGATAAGCTGCCACGGGCACGCCGCAGGCGACGGCCTCGAGGGTCACCAGGCCGAACGTGTCCGTGCGGCTCGGGAACACGAGCACATCGAGCTCGGCGAGAAGCCGCGCGAGCGCTCCGCCCTCGAGGCGACCGACGAAGTGGGCCTTTGGGCATGGCTTCACGAGGCGCGCGCGCTCGGGTCCGTCGCCGATGACGAGCCGGGTGCCGGGCAGTCTCAGCCCCAGGAAGTCGTCGACGTTCTTCTCGACGGCGAGTCTGCCGAGATAACCAAACAACGGACGTGGCCACTGCGCCGTCCGTATCGCCGGTTTGAAGAGGTCCGTATCGACGCCTCGCTCCGAGCGGACGAGTCTCACAAAGCCTTGTTCGGTCAGGAGCCTCTCGAGCGTAGCGGTGCTGACGAGGCAGCGCCGGGCGGGTGCGTGAAAGCGACGCAGATATGCATAAGTCAGAGCGGCGGGCGCAAGCCTCCGCGCGCTGAGGTACTCGGGGAATCGGGTGTGCAGCGCAGTGGTGAATGGCCAGCCGCTGCGCAGCCAAACAGCCCTCGCAGCGAGGCCGAGGGGGCCCTCGGCGGCGATATGCACGGCCTCGGGATGGAAGGCGCGCAGCTCGCGCTCGACGCCGGTGCCCGGCGCGAGAGCGATACGCATCGTCAGGCGCGCGCGAGCCCGGGTCGGCCGTCCTCGACGACGAAGCTCGCGAGCACGCGCGCGCCGCTGTCGCGGTCGTAGACGTCATCGAGGGCCATGCAATCGGCCGTCAGTCGCTCGGGGCGCAGATCGATACGCGTCCAGCCGCGGTAGCGCGGCTCGCCGAAAATCGTCGCCGGATTGTTCGCGACCGCGCTCTCGAGCAGCGCCACCGGCGTGCCCTCCGAGCTGATCGAAGTCGTGACGATCTCGGCAGCCACCGGCGGCGAGGCCGGATCGTCGGCGCGGCGGTGCAGCGTCGAGGCGACGAAGGCGTGGATGTCGCCGCCGAGCACGACGGGGTTGCGGACGCGCGTGCTCTCGAGCTGCGCGAGCAGTCGCGAGCGCGCCTGCGGGTAGCCGTTCCAGGCGTCGGTCCAGTAGCGCTGCGCGGGCAGCGCAACCTCATTGTTGTGCGCCATCACGACGCTCTGGGCGACCAGGTTCCAGCGGCTGCGCGATCGGCCCAGCTGGGCACCGAGCCACTCCTCCTGGCGCGCGCCGAGCATCGTCCGATTGGAATCATCGAAATCCGGACAGCCCGACGGATCGAGCCGCGTAGCGCCGCGCCGACCCGCTGGAGGGCAGGGATGCGGTGAGCGGAACTGACGGGTGTCGAGCAGGCAGAGCGACACGAGATCGCCGAAGCGGAGCGCGGCGTGCAGGCGCAGGTATGCGCCGACAGGGGCAGCGCTGCGCGGCAGGGGCAGGTGTTCATAGTAGGCCTGGTAGGCGGCGGCGCGACGGCCGAGGAAGAGCCGCGGGTCGTCGTTCTGCTCTGACACGTCGTCGGCGTAATCGTTGTCGACTTCGTGATCGTCCCAGGTCAGCACCCAGGGGCAGGTGGCATGCGCCGCGGCGAGATCGCCATCGAGCTTGTAGAGCGCGTGACGTGCGCGGTAGTCAGCCAGCGTGTAGCACTCCCCAGAGCCGTGCGGGCGGATCCGCTTCTGGCCCCAGCTGACTTCGTAGATGTAGTCGCCGACGTGGACCACGAGATCGGTCCCGTCGGCAGCGATCCGCCGCCAGGCGGCAAAGTAGCCGTGCTCGAACATCTGGCAGCTCGCGAGCGCAAGCCGCATTCGTTGCGACGACGAGCCGGGTGCAGGAGCCGTGCGCGTGCGTCCGACCGGGCTGCGGGCCTCGCCGGCGCGGAACCGGTACCAGTACTCACGCTCGGGCTCGAGATCGGCCACGTCGCAATGGACGCTGTGGCCGAAGGCGGCCTCGGCATAGGCGTTGCCGCGACGCACGATACGGCGGAAGCCCGGGTCGTCGGCGATTTCCCACTGCACCGGGATGTCGAGGGGGTCGAGGCCACCATCCGGCGCGAGCGGCTCTGGCGCGAGCCGCGTCCAGAGCGTAACACCGTCGGGAGTCGGATAACCCGAGGCGACGCCGAGCGTGAAAGGATCGCGCGCGAAACGCGGTGCGGTGCGCGCGAAGGCGCGGCGACCGGGCAGCAGGAGCGATGCGCCGCAGCTCGCGGCGCCGAGCAGCAGTTGACGGCGGTGCATGGCGACATCATGCACGGTAATGGGGTTTCGCGGCAGGCGCATGACAGCGCCGGCCGCGGCCTCAGGGCGTTGTGACGTCGAAGGCGGCCCAGGCTGCCGGACTGGCCTGACCACGCCAGTTCACGGCGTCGATCGCGAGCGTGTAGGTGCCGGGTCCGAGCGCGGAACTGTTGAAGGCGATGCGCAGGTGACCGTTCGAGTCGCGTAGCAGGTTGTCGAGGCGCAGCACCCGACCCTGACCCGCGCGCTCGAGCGCGACGCGGAACGACGAGGTATCGGCCCAGGAGACATCGATCCGCATCTCGACGAACTCCGCGCCGACGGCGCCGGTCGTGAACAGGCCGCGTCGCACCGGGCCGCTGCGGCTCGGGATCACGGTCACGGTGCGGCCTCTCGAGCTCGGGTCGATCGGTCGCTCGACGACTGTGGTCTCGAGCCCGGCGATCTGCGCCTCTGCCGTGCGCAGCTTGACGAACAGCACCACCGTGCTGATCAGGAAGACGACTGCGAGAGCCGCGGCCGCGCCGATGAATGGCGGCTTCTCCCAGAAGGCACGCGGCTTCTCGGCCCAGGGTTCCGGCTGGCCGCTCGCCTCGAGCAGGCGGATGGCGGAGTGGACGCGATCCGCAAGTCGCAGGTCCTCGACCAGCCGAGGGTCGCCGCGACAGACGCGCTCGAAGTCGGCTGCCCCCCTCGGCGGCAGCTTGCCGGTCAGGTAGCGCTCGACAATCTGGTTCTTTTCGATGAAATCCCGGTCCATGGCGCCAGAGGGGGCGAACTCGCCGGCGCGGTGGTCATCGAGGGCGCGGTCCGGCGCGGCGCGCGCAGCGGGTGCAGCGCGCGGCCCAGGAACGCCGTCCGCCACTCAGGTCGCGCGCGACTGTCGCCCACGGATTGAATTCAGGTAGCGTTCACCCACGCCCGCTATCGTGCGCCGGCGTCGTGGCCGAAACGCGGGACTGGCTCACAGAATGCGGTCAGCGCTCGACCCCGTGCGGCGGCCCGCTGCGTTCAAACAGGCACCGCAACGCTGACGAGGAGGCAACGGATGACCAAAATACGATTGCTCGGAGTGGCTGCCATCGGCGTCCTCGCTGCGGGCGGCAGCGGCGCCGAGGCAGCGCGCGCCGCCGATGAGACGGCGGTCACGATCTACAGTTCGGCGCAGCCCGGCGCGATTCCGCCTGCACTCTACCGACCCGTACCGGGGACCGGCACGGCGAATGCAATGGCGGTTCCTGGCTACGCGCTCGTGCGGCACGAGCGACTCGTGCAGGTCGGCGCCGGCCGCTCGACGCTGCGCTTCAGTGACGTCGCCGGCCTGATCGACCCGACCACGGTCACGTTCACCTCGCTGACCGATCCAGGCACGCGCGTGCTCGAGCAGGATTTCCAGTTCGACCTCGTCAGCAACGACAAGCTGCTGCTGAAGTATCTCGACCGCCCGATCACGGTCGAGCGCAGCGTCGGCGGCCAGGTCACGACGCTGACCGGTACTCTGCTCTCCTCGTTCGACGGGCTGGTGCTGCGGGCGGCGGACGGCACGGTCCATTCGCTGCGCGACTACGCCTCGCTGCGTTTCCCCGAGCTGCCGGGCGGGCTGATCACGCGACCGACCCTCGAATGGCTGATCAGCGCGCCGAAGGCCGGCGAGCAGCGCGCGCGCGTGACTTACCAGACGGGCGGTATCACCTGGTGGGCCGACTACAACCTGATCTTCAACGAGGGCAGGGACGCGAACAGCGGACTGCTCGATCTTTCGGCGTGGGTCAGCATCATCAACCAGTCCGGCGCGACCTATTCCGATGCGCGGCTCAAGCTGATCGCCGGCGATGTGCAGCGGGTCGAGCCGCCGCAGCCGCGGATGGTGCGGGCCGCGATGGCGATGGCCGACAAGACGATGGAGTCCGACGCTGGATTCGAGCAGAAGGCGTTCTTCGAGTTCCACCTCTACACGCTGGGCCGGCGCACGACCCTGCCCAACAACTCGACCAAGCAGATTGAGCTGTTCGACGCCGCGCGGCGCGTCCCGGCGCGCAAGACGCTGGTCTACTACGGACTTGCTGGCAACTACGGTTGGGGTTCGCCGATGACCGAGAGGGATCCCGGTCTGCCGATGAACAGGAAGGTCGATGTCTACCTCGAGTTCCGGAACGACAGGCAGTATGGCCTCGGCGTGCCGCTGCCTGCCGGACGCATCCGGGTCTCCCAGCTCGATGCCGCGGACGGCTCGCTCGAGTTCATCGGCGAGGATCGCATCGATCACACCCCCAAGGACGAGAACGTTCGCATCCGGCTCGGTTCGGCGTTCGATGTCGTCGGCGAACGCCGGCAGGTCGACTTCGCGGTCGACACCAAAGCCCGTTGGATGGAGGAGGAAATCGAGGTCAGGCTGCGCAACCACAAGGCTCAGGCGGTCGACGTCGTCGTACGCGAGAGTCTGTACCGCTGGAGCAACTGGCGCATCGTGACGCGCACCCACGAGTTCGAGAAGCAGGACGCGCGCACCCTGCACTTCCCGGTACGCGTCGCCGCCGACGCCGAGACCGTGGTGCGCTACCGGGTCCGGTACACTTGGTGACGATGCAGCAGCCGTCGGATCTCGAACGCAACAGCCGGGTCGCGCTCTCGCCGTACGAGGCCGAGCTGCAGCGCGGCCGGATCGCGTTCGAGTTCCCACCCGCGCTCGAGCGTGAGTACCGGGCGTTTCGCCTCAACAGCATGATACCGCGCACGCGGCTATGGCTGTGGATACTGCTCGCGCTGACCGTCATCGCGAGCGTGTTCCGCCTCGGCTACGACGGGCGTTTCGGCTGGAACGTCGAGACCGTGCTGCGCCTTGGTGTACTGCAGAGCACTGCTGTCGCGATGCTGCTGGCGGCGTACTCGAAGCGACACTCGACCGTCTACCCGCGGGCCGCGCTCGTCTGCTCGGCGCTGTACGGCATCGCGCTGTCGGTACTCGTGATGCAGATTATCGTCGAGGGCGGCGCCGAGATCCTCAGCGTCATGACGGTCCACGTGCTGGCGGTCTTTTTCCTGCTCGGCCTGATGTTCGTGCCGTCGCTCGCGGTCGCGGCGTTGATGCTCGCGGCATTCGTCGTCGCAGGGTTTGCCTACCAGCTTCGACCGACGCTCCTGGCCTACGACACGATGCTGCTCGCGGGCGTCATGATGGTAGGCGGCTATATCGCCTGGGGCGTCGAGGAAGCCTCGCGCCGCCTGTTTCTCGAGCGCGGTGCCCTCGGCGAGATCGCCGAACGGGACGGACTGACGAGCCTGCGTAACCGGCGCGCCTTCGACGAGCATCTGTTGCGCGTCTGGCAGCAGAGCCTGCGCGACCGTTCGACAATCAGCGTGCTGCTGATCGACATCGATCACTTCAAGGCCTACAACGACCTGTACGGCCATCAGGCCGGGGATTCCTGCCTGCGTTACGTGGCGCAGATCGTCCAGCGCCACGCCCGCCGCCCGCTCGACATGGCGGCGCGCTACGGCGGCGAGGAACTCGCGATCGTGCTCTATCAGGTCACGCCCGATCATGCGCGCGCGATCGCCGAGCAGGTACGTGCCGCGATCGAGCAGGCGCGGATCGAGCATCGCGCCGCGCCGCGTACGGGCCGCATCACGGCCAGCGTCGGCGGCGCCTGGATCGAGGCAAGCCTCGACCGCACGCCCGACGAGATCGTGCAGCTCGCCGATGAGGCGCTCTACGGCGCGAAGCAGGCCGGACGCAACACCGTGCGGTTCCTTGGACCCGAGCACGCGAACGCTTTCACGGCCACGATGCGTCGGCTGCCCGCGGACTGAGCCGAACAGGCGCTCGCGGCGCTACTTCAGCAGGCTGCGCAGCATCCACGCCGTCTTCTCGTGCACCTGCAGGCGCTGCGTCAGCAAGTCGGCGGTGGACTCGTCGCCGCCTTTCTCGGCTGCGGGGAAGGCGGCACGCGCCGTCCGTGCGACGGCCTCGTGTCCGGCCACCAGCAGCCTGACCATCTCGAGGGCCTCGGGCACGCCCTCCGTTTCGGGAATCGAGGTCAGCCTGGCGAATTCCCGATAGGTGCCCGGCGCCGGGTAGCCGAGCGAGCGGATGCGCTCGGCGATCGCGTCGAGGGCATTCCAGAGCTCCGTGTACTGCTCCATGAACATCAGGTGCAGGGTATTGAACATCGGCCCTTCGACGTTCCAGTGAAAGTTGTGGGTCTTGAGGTAGAGCGAGTAGGTGTCGGCCAGCAGATGCGAGAGGCCCTCGGCAATCTTCGCGCGATGCTTCTCAGGGATGCCGATGTCGATGTCGGGCGTTTGGATCGTGGCGGTGTGCTTTCTGGCCATGGGCGGCTCTCCCGTTCTCGTTGCCGACCATCTTAGTCAGCCCCGGCATCCGGGACCAATCGATATCGGCTATCCGCGCAATAGGTGGCGCAGCGAGTCAGGGACGCCGATAGGCGCGCGCGAACACACGCACGTGCTCGGCGATCAGCGTGTCGATGTCGAGCGGACGGCAGCGCGTGCCGCCGAGATCGTGCTGATGGAGCAGCGCGAGCAGGATCGGCGACAGCAGCAGCAGCCCCGCGTGCCGCGTGTCACAGTCGACGATCACTCCCTGCTCGACGTAAGTGCGCAGCCGGGTCTCGAGCGCCTGCAGGGTCGGCTCGAGCACGTCGACGAGGTAGTCGAGGCCTGTGTGCGGATTGCGGAGCCCCTCGGCGAGGCCGATGCGATGCAGGCTGCCGACATTCCCAGCGGTCCAGCCGCGGACGACACGGTGCAGGAATGCGACCATCGCCGGTTCGAGCTCGTCGCGCTCGGAATCGGTGTTGCGGACGCGGTTGAGGTGCACGGCGGCGCCCTGCAGGGCGCTCTCGAAAACGGCCTTGATCAGCGACTCGCGCGAGCCGAAGTAATGGCGCAGCGTGGGCACACTGACGCCGCAGGCGATGGCGAGCTCGCGAAAGCTCGGGGCCGAGCCGAGCTGCGCGGATAGCCGGTCCCGCGCCTTTTCGATCAGGGCCTTACGGCGCTGTTCGAAGTCCGCGTTGCGTGCTCCGGCTGTGCGTCCCATTCGCCTTTCCGGCATCAGATGTTGATTTATTAGACCACATGGAATAATTTATTTCAACGAGCGACAAGGACGTCGGTCCTCAAGGACGCGCAGATGGCATTCGAGACGCAGGAAAGGAACGGCTTTTTCTCTCGCTACCGCTGGTACATCGTCGGCGCGCTGGCGCTCGCGGTAGCCGTGTTCGGCTGGCAGCGGGCCACGCGGCCGACCCCGGTCGGCGTGGTCGAAGTGGCCTCGGGCCCGGCCGAGCGGGTCCTCGCGATCACGGGCCGCACGCGCCCGCAGGTCACCGTGAACATCGTGCCGAAGACGGGCGGGCAGATCCTCAGGCTCACCAAGGAGGAGGGTGAGACGGTGCAGGCCGGCGAGCTACTGGTGCAGCTCGACGCCGAGGCACCTCGCGCGGCGGTCGACGAAGTGGACTCGAAGATCGCTGCGCAGACCCGCGCGCTGGCCGAGGCCCAGCGCAACTTCGAGCGCATCTCGCAGCTAAAGGATCGCGGCCTCGTGACGCTCAAGGAGTACGACACCGCGCGCTTCGAACTCGACCAGGCACAAGCCGAGCTCGTGCGGCTGAACGCGACACGGCGCGAAGCCGGCGCGCGCCTGCGCGACAATACACTCACCGCGCCCGTCGCCGGCGTGGTTCTCTCGCGGCCCGTCGACTCGGGCCAGGTCGTCACGACCAACACCGTGATCTACGAAATCGCGCCGCTCGCCGACGTCGAAGTCGAGGCGGACGTCGACGAGCAGTTCCTCGCCGAGGTTCGCGAAGGCCTCAAGGCCGACGTCCTGGTCGCGGGCCGCAGCGCGCCTCTGCCGGCCACTCTCACGTATGTGTCGCCGAAGGTGGACCCGCGCACGGGCGGCGCCAAGGTGCGACTGCGATTCGACGAGCGCGTCGACGGCCTCCGTTCCGGGCTCACCGCCGACATCAACCTGATCGTCGAACGACGTGCCGAGGCGATCACCGTGCCACGCAGCGCGATCCTCGGCCGCGAGCGGGGCGCGCGGGTGCTCGTCGTCGAGAACGGCCGAGTTGCCGAGAAGCCGGTTAGCTTCATCGAGTGGCCGAGCGAGAAGGTGATCGTGACGGCTGGCCTCGCGCCCGGACAGCGGCTGCTGGCCCAGCCGCGCCCCGATCTCGTCGGCGAGCATGTCGCGCCGACGACCAATCTCGCATCCTTGCCGCGGGGCGATGCGCCGCGCGGTAGCGAGGCACGCCGTGCGCTTTGATCTGAAGGTCGCGCTGCGCTACCTGCTGTCGAACCGGCTGCAGTCCGCGCTGCTGATCGGCGGCGTAGCGATTGCCGTCACCGTCTTCACGTTCAACGCCGCGCTGATCAACGGGCTCGCCGAGTTCCAGATCCAGCGTGTAGTCGGCAATTCCGCGCACGTGACGATCGAGCCCGCGCGTCCGCTGCCGGCCGTGGCCCCCGCCCGAGATGGCGCTGAGCGCCTCGTCGCGGCCCAGCGCTCGCTAGAGCGGCGGCCGCAGATTCGGCAGTGGCGCACCGCAGAACAGGTCATCGACACGCTCCCCGGGGTTACCGGCGTGTCGCTGAACATCCTCGGCACCGCGCTGGCGTCGCGGGGTCAGCAGACGGTGCCGGTCACGCTCAAGGGCGTCGAACCCTCCCGGCTCTCGGCGATCGCGCCGATCGAGGAGGCGATAGTCGACGGCGAGCCCCGTCTCGGCATCAACGACATCCTGATCGGCCGCAAGCTCGCCGCCGATCTCGGCCTGCGCGTCGGCCAGCCACTCTACGTCGCCAGCGACCAGGGGCGTGAGCGCACGCTCACGGTGCGCGCGCTCTACGCGACCGGCGTCGACTCGCTCGACTCGCGCCTCGCTTTCGTCAACCTCGACACGGCGCGCGTCCTGTTCGACCTGCCCGAGGGCATCACCGAGATCGAGATCAAGCTCGCCGACATCTACGCGGCGCGCGCCGTCGCGCGCCAGCTCGCCGACACGACCGGTCTCGAGGCCACCGCTTGGATGGACAAGAACCAGCGGCTGCGCGAGGCGCTCGAGGGCCAGGGCAGCTCCGGCAACATCATCAAGATGTTCACGCTGATCACGATCGTGGTCGGGGTCGCGAGCGCGCTGCTGCTCACGACGTTCAGGCGCAGGCCCGAGATCGGCATCATGCGCAGCTTCGGTATCTCCGAGCGCTTCGTGCTGTCGGTCTTCATGCTGCAGGGCGCGCTGATCGGCATCATCGGCTCGGTGATCGGTTGCCTGCTCGGCTTCGGCTTCAGCATCCTCATCTCGACGGTGACCGGCGGACGCCTGCCGGTCGACCCGAGCCTCGGTCAGTACGACGCAGCGCTGCTGCTTGCTGCCGCGGCGAGCATCCTCGCGGCGCTCTGGCCCGCGCGCGCTGCCTCGCGCATCGATCCCGTCGAGGCTATTTCGCAATGACCGCGCCCGCCCGCGCCCGCCCGCATGGAGAGACAGACATGGACGTCGCGTCGCCGCCGCTGCTCGAAGTCCGCGACCTCCGCAAGGTGTTCGTCGACAACGAATTCGAAACGCACGTCCTCAAAGGCGTGACCTTCTCGCTCGGTCGTGGCGAGATGGTCGCCATGCTCGGGCCGTCGGGCAGCGGCAAGAGCACGCTGCTGTCGATCCTCGGCACATTGATGAAGCCGACCAGCGGCAGCTTCCGCATGCTCGGGCGTGAGCTGACGGCCCTCGACGAACGCGATCTCTCCCGGTTCCGGAACCAGGAGATCGGCTTCATCTTCCAGTACCACCACCTGCTGCCGGACTTCACGGCGCTCGAGAACGTGCTGTTCCCGCACGCCGGGAGGGTTGGCCGCGAGACGCGCGAGGGTCGTGAGCGCGCCGCGATGCTGCTCGAGCGCGTCGGCCTGCGCGAGCGCATGCACTACCGCGCGACGCGCCTCTCGGGCGGGCAGAAGCAGCGCGTGGCGATCGCGCGCGCGCTGATGAATCAGCCCGCGCTCGTGCTCGCCGACGAGCCGACCGGCAACCTCGATCGCGAGAACGCCGACGCGGCCTTCGAACTGATGCGCGAGATTCAGCAGGAGACCGGCACGACCTTCCTGCTGTCGACGCACGATCGCGAACTGGCCGAGCGTTGCGAGCGCCGGATCTACATCCGCAACGGCGTGGTGGCCGACGAGGCCGCCCTCCAGGAGACCGCGACGGGGCAGCCGCTGTCGCCCGCCGCGACCTGGCGCGTCATCGGTGGCGCCGGCGCGATGGTCGACCGGACCCGCGAGCGCGGCGCCCGCGAAGATCGCCGCCGCGCCTGAGGTCTCAGCGGTCGATCATCGCCATCGCTCGCTCGGTATACCGCGGGCCGGCGGCCTCGCCGACGGCGTCGAGCTCGGCGAGGTCCGCGCGGTTGAGCCGCAATGTCACCGAGCCGACGTTGTCCTCGAGCCACCGGCGGCGCTTCGTGCCCGGGATCGGTACCACGTCCTCGCCGCGTGACAGCAGCCAGGCCAGCGCCACCTGCGCGGCCGAGACGCCATGCCGGGCCGCCACCGCGCGTACCGCGGCCACGATGCGCCGGTTACGCTCGAAGTTGCCGGCCTGCCAGCGCGGATCGAGCCGGCGGTAATCGCGTTCGCCGAGCGTCTCGGCGGCGCCGACGGCACCGGTCAGGAAGCCGCGCCCGAGCGGACTGTAGGGCACGATGCCGATGCCGAGTTCGCGGCAGGTGTCGAGCACTTCGCCCTCGATGTTGCGCTCCCAGAGCGAATACTCGCTCTGCAGCGCGCTGATCGGGTGCACGGCGTGGGCGCGGCGCAGCGTCGAAGCGCCGACTTCCGACAGCCCGAGGAAGCGCACCTTGCCGGCACGTACCTGCTCGGCCATCGCACCGACCGTTTCCTCGATCGGCACGTCGCGGTCGAGCCGGTGCTGATACCAGAGGTCGAGGTGCTCTACGCCGAGCCGCCGCAGGCAGCCGTCGAGCGCGCGGCGTACGTTCTCCGGACGTCCGTCCACGCCGCTGATGCGGCCCTCGGCATCGATGCGGAAGCCGAACTTGGTCGCGATGATCGCCTGCTCGCGTCGGTCACGCAGCGCCCGGCCCAGGATCTCCTCGTTGCGCCACGGGCCGTACACCTCGGCCGTGTCGAAGAAGTCGACACCGAGATCGAGCGCGCGGTGGATCGTTGCGATGCCCTCGTCGACATCGGCCGGGCCGTACATCTCCGGCATGCCGGCGACGCCCGTGATGCCCATCGTGCCGAGGCCGATGGTGGAAACCTCGAGACCCTGACGACCGAGCCTGCGCCGCGGCAGGCCAGTCATGCGGATCCCCCGGTTGCGGGCCGGTGACGCTGGATCACGGCGGCCTCGATCTCCTGCGGTGTCAGCGCCGGCAGGCCGTCGAGTCCTTGCCGGTTGTGCTCGAGCAGGTGACTGCGCAGCGTCGCGTCGCTGGCCTTCGCGACATATTCAGCCGTTTCGGTCCGCTCGGCGACGTAGTCGTACCGCGGCACGCCATAGCCGCAGGAGTCCGCTACACGCGTGACGTGGACCCGCACAATCGCGCGCACTAGCGGCCAGGGCGGGAAGCGCGCGAGCAGCGCGGCAAAATCCGCATGCAGTGGATCGACGACTTCGCCGCGGCCGTGCAGCCGCAGGATACGCGCGGAGCCCTCGAACGCGCAGAGCATCACGCAGATCCGGCCGTTGTCGCGCAGGTGCGAGATCGTCTCGACCCCGGAGCCGCCTCCATCCATGAACGCGATCTCGCGCGGGCCGAGCACGCGCAGCGTGTCGCCCCCCTTCGGTGAGCAGTTGACGTACCCGGCGGCACCCGACGGCGCGGTGGCGACGAAGAACAGCCGCTGCGCGGCGATCCAGCCCGCGAGCGCAGTGTAGATGCCTTCATGAACCTTGCCCATTGGTGCGTGACCCCGCGGCGGTGTGCGTCAGATGCCGCCCAGGAAATCCTGCTTGCCGAGCTCGACGCCCTGATGGCGCAAGATTGCGTAGGCGGTGGTGACGTGGAAGTAGAAGTTCGGCAGCACCCACTTCTGCAGGAACGGCAGCCCTTCCATCTCGAGCGTGCGGGTGCGCAGAGGCACGCGGATCTGCCGTGCCTCCGCGCCCTCGAACTGCCCCGGCGTCAGAGTCCGCAGATAGGCGAGCGTGCGGTCGACCCGGTCGATCAGCTCCGGAAAGCGCACTTCAACGTCCTCGAAGCGCGGCGGCTCGAGTCCTACAAGTCGCGCCGCGCTGTTCTTCGCGAAGTCGCAGGCGAGCTGTACCTGCCGGGTGAGCGCGAACATGTCGGGCGCGAGCCGGGAGCGCTCGAGGACTTCGGGGTCGAGCTTGTGCGCCTCGGCATGCACCGCAGCCTTGGCGAGGATCTGGCGCAGGTTTGTCAGCATGTGGATGAACGGGTCGACGGTCATCTGGTAGGTCGACAGCGGCACGGTCTGGGCTCCGCTCGCGGGAGAGGCTCCCGATTGTAGCCGCGCCTCCGCCGCTCGATGGTATCTTCTACGAAACAATCGCTGCCCACATCTTCGATGGAATCAACGAAATCCGGACTAATCTGGCTTCCGTCGCAGATGGCCACGTTCGCCAAGGTCGTCGAGCTCAACGGTTTCTCGGCCGCCGCGCGCGCGCTCAAGGTGCCCAAGGCGGCGGTCAGCCGAGCGGTAGCCGATCTCGAGCGCGCACTCGGTGTCGTGCTGCTGACACGCACCACGCGCCGGATCCGTTTGACCCCGGCCGGCGAGCAGTTGCTGCCCGACTGTCTCGCGATCGTCGCCGCGGCCGAGGCTACGCGCGCGCAGGCGATCCGGCTGAACCACCAGCGCGAGGGGCCGCTGCGCGTGCGCGCCGAGGCGGCCCTTGGCCGGCTGCTGCTCGCGCCGCTGGTGCCGCGTTTCCTCGAGCGCTTTACCGACATCGCGCTCGAGCTGGAGCTCGGTGACCCGTCTGCGCCGTCGCCCGAGGAGGCGCCACCCGACGTCGAGATTCGGGTCGGCAGCAGCGGCTCGCCGGGGCGCGTCGTGCGCGAACTCGGCGCACCGCCGCGCGTGCTCGCGGCGACGCCGGCTTACCTGCAGAAACGCGGCTTGCCGGTGCGTCCCGAGGACCTCGAGCAGCACGACCTGCTGACGCCCGAGGGCGCTGGCTCGAGCTATCTGATGCGGCTCTCCCAGCAGTCGCGGCGCGCCGAAGTCACCGTGAGGCCCAAGCTCGCGGCGGACGATCCGGCGGTGATCCATGCGGCGATGGCGGCGGGCGTCGGCATCGGTCTGCTGCCCGAGTTTCTCTGTCGGCAGGGTCTCGCGACATTCAAACTGACGAGGGTACTCGCCGACTGGGAGCTGCCCGGCGCCGCACCTCTGGTCGCCGAATACCGAGGCGAGCTCGCGACGGACCGCCGCGTGACGGCGCTCGTCGATTTCCTGGCCGCAAACATCGTTCCGGCCCTGGCGCGATAGAATTTCGCGATCCACTCAGTCCCGCTGTCCGAAGGAATCGGCATGTATCGCGCACCCCTCAAAGACCTGAGCTTCGTTCTGCACCGAGTCATCGACGACGGCCAGTTGGTAGGGTGCGCTGCGTTCTCAGATTATTCGGCAGATCTTGCCGACACGATCCTGCAGGAAGCCGGCAAGTTCGCGGAAAATGTCCTGGATCCGCTTTGGAAGAGCGCAGACCGAGAAGGCGCGAAGTGGACCCCCGAGGGCGTGCGAACGCCGACGGGCTTCGATGCGGCCTACCGGCAGTTCGTCGAGGGCGGCTGGCCCGCACTGCGTGCCGACCCGCATTTTGGTGGTCAGGGCGCGCCGACCGTGATCGGCACGGCCGTCGAGGAACTCTGGGCATCTTCGAACCTCGCGTTCAAGCTCTGCCCGATGCTGACGCAGGGTGCGATCGAGGCGCTCGAACTGACCGGCACCGACGCGCAGAAGGCGCTCTACCTGCCGAAGATGGTCAGCGGCGAGTGGACCGGCACGATGAACCTGACCGAGCCGCAGGCCGGGTCGGACCTCGCGGCGATCCGCACGCGTGCGGTGCCCGAGGGCGATTACTACCGGCTGTACGGCCAGAAGATCTTCATCACCTACGGTGAGCACGACCTGACGCCGAACATCATCCACATGGTGCTCGCGCGCATCGAGGGCGCGCCGCCGGGCGTCAAGGGCATCTCGCTGTTCATCGTGCCGAAGGTGCTCGTCAACGCGGACGGCTCGCTAGGCGCCCGCAACGACGTCCACTGCATCTCGATCGAGCACAAGCTCGGCATCCACGGCAGCCCGACGGCCGTGCTCGCCTACGGGCAGAAGGACGGCGCGATCGGCTATCTGGTGGGCGAGCCCAACCGTGGTCTCGAGTACATGTTCATCATGATGAACGCGGCGCGGCTGTCGGTCGGGCTCGAGGGGTATGCCGTCGCCGAACGTGCCTACCAGCAGGCTGCCGAGTGGGGCCGCACGCGCATCCAGGGCAAGCCGCCCGTGGCTTCCTCGGACGGCAAGCCGCTGCCGATCGCCCATCACCCGGACGTCAAGCGCATGCTGCTGACGATGCGGTCGCAGATCGAGGCGATGCGGGCGCTGGCACTGTACACGGCGCTGCAGCTCGACCTCGCTGCGGCGCATCCAGACGCGACGCAGCGCGCCGCCGCGAAGGCGCGCGGCGAACTGCTGATTCCGATCGTCAAGGGCTGGTGCACCGAGACCGGCGTCGAGCTCGCCTCGATCGGCATCCAGGTGCACGGCGGCATGGGTTTCATCGAGGAGACCGGCGCCGCGCAGGTCCTCCGCGACGCGCGCATCACGACGATCTACGAGGGAACGACCGGCATCCAGTCGAATGATCTGATCGGCCGCAAGATCGGCCGTGATCGCGGTGCCACGATGGCGGCGCTCCTCACAGCCATCGAGACCGAGATCGAGGCGCTGCCCGAGTCGGCCGTCGGTCGTGCGGAGACTCTCGAAGCCGTCGCCTCGCTGCGCGCGGCGACGACGGCACTGCTCGCTTCGATGGCCAGCGATCCAGCGTGCGGTGCGGCGGTGTCGGTGCCTTATCTGAAGCTTTGCGGGGTCGTGCTCGGTGGTTGGCTGATGACGCGCTCGGCTGCGATCGCGGCAGCGGATCTGGCGTCCGGGGCAGCCGATCGAGAATTCATGCAGGCCAAGGTCGCGACGGCGCGCTTCTATGCGTTGCACGTGCTGCCGCAGGCACAAGCCCAGGCGCGGGTCGTCACCGGCGGGGCGGCGAGCGTGCTCGAGATGGACGCCGCGCTGCTCTGAGTGTCGCGGAGGCAAGGAGGCTTCGATGAACCGACGCGAACTGCTTGGCTATGGCGCCGCGGCGGCGGCGCTTTCACTCGGTGCTCCGGCGGCACTCGCCGCTACCGCAACCGCGGCGATCCGCCGCACGATTCCTTCGACCGGCGAGACGCTGCCCGTGATCGGGCTCGGCACCTCCGGGCCGTTCGAGGTCGGCACCGCAGCGGCCGAGCGCGCGCCGCTCGCCGAGGTGCTCGGCGCTTTCTTCGAGGGTGGCGCGACGGTGATCGATACCTCGCCGATGTACTCGACCGCCGAGGTCGTGCTCGGTGACGTGCTGACGCCGGCGCAGCAGCGGCGCGCGTTCATCGCCACCAAGGTCTGGACCTCGGGCGCGCAGGAAGGCATCGCGCAGATGGAACGCTCGATGCAGCGCCTGAAGCGCGAGCGAATCGACCTGATGCAGGTCCACAACCTGCTCGATCTCGACACGCATCTCGCCACGTTGCGTCGCTGGAAGGAGGAGGGTCGGATCCGCTACATCGGCATCACGCACTTCACGGTGGCCGCGCAGGCCGAGGTCGCCGCGGTCGTCGCGCGCGAGCCGCTCGACTTCGTGCAGATCAACTACTCGGCGACCACGCCGAAGGCCGCCGAGCGACTGCTGCCGCTGTGCGCCGACCGTGGCGTCGCGACGCTCATCAACCGCGCCTTCGACGACGGCAAGGTCTTCGCGCGGTTGCGCGACCGGCCGCTGCCCGGCTTCGCGGCCGAGCTCGGCTGCACGAGCTGGGCGCAGTTGCTGCTGAAGTTCGTAATCGCGCATCCGGCCGTCACCTGCGTGATCCCGGCGACGGGCAAGGTGGCGAACCTGCGCGACAACCTTGCGGCCGGCCGCGGTCCACTGCCAGACGCCGCGCTGCAGCGCGCGATCCGCGACGCCGTCACGGGTTGAGCGGTCCGGCGCGCAGCGTCTGATAGGCCGCGAGCGCCGCGGCGCGCGAAGCCTTCAGATCGACGATCGGTGGCGGATAGCGGCTGCTGCCGCGTTCCGGCACCCAGCGCGCGACGTACGCACCATCCGGATCGAATCGCTCCGCCTGGCTCATCGGGTTGAAGATACGGAAGTACGGCGCTGCGTCCGCGCCGCAGCCCGCGGACCACTGCCAGCCGAGCGTGTTGGAGGCGAGATCGGCATCGACGAGCGTGTCCCAGAACCAGCGCGCTCCCGCCTGCCAGGGCTGCAGCAGGTTCTTGACGAGGAACGACGCGACGACCATGCGCACGCGGTTGTGCATCCAGCCCGTCTGCCACAGCTCGCGCATGCCGGCATCGACGAGCGGAACGCCGGTGCGGCCGCGCTGCCAGGCTTCCAGCAACCCGGCGTCCTCGCGCCACGGGAAACGCGCGAACTCGGCCCGCAGCGGCGCGTCGGTCGTGTGCGGGAAGTGGAACAGCAGGTGATGCGCGAACTCGCGCCAGCCGAGTTCGGCGACGAATTGCGATTGGCGCCAGCTCGCGGCGGATTCACCGCGCGCCTCGGCGGCGCCTGCGAGCGCGTGCCAGATCTGGCGCGGCGAGATCTCGCCGTGGTGCAGATGAGGCGAGAGCCGCGAGGTTCCGCGCAGCGCCGGAAGGTCGCGGCCGTCGCGATAGCTCGACCAGGCCTCGGCGAGGAAGCGCTCGAGCTGACGGGCCGCGCCGGCCTCACCGGGCTGCCACTCCTGCGCCATCCCGTCATACCAGCGGACCCGCGGGAGCAAGCCGAGCGACTCGAGGGGCAGCGAGTCCGGCCAGCGCGGCGGGGCCGCCAGTTGCGCGGGTGCAGGCAGCGGCCGCGGGGGCGCGAGCTCGCGCAACACGTGGCGCCAGAACGGCGTGAAGACCTGGAACGGCCGTCCGCTCTGATTGCGCACCTCCCAGGGTTCGGCCAGCAGCGCGGCGTTGTGGCTCTCGGCCACGAGCCCGCGTTCGCGCAGGCCGCGTTTGACGTGGCGATCGCGCTCGAGCACGGCAGGCTCGTAGCGCCGATTCCAGTGGACCGCCGCGGCACCCGATTCCGCGGCGAGCGCGAGCAGCGTCGCAAGCGAGGACTGTCCGGGAGCGACCGCGCGAAGGATCAGCCGCGAGCCGCGACGTTCCAGGTCGCGGGCGAGCGCAGCCAGCGACTCGTGCTGCCACCAGCGCGCCGCTGCGCCCGGCGCCCACGGCTGTTCCTCGTGCGGGGCGTGCAGGAACACGGGGATGACGGCACCGCCGCCGGCAGCGGCCGCTTCGAGCGCGGGATTGTCGGCCAGGCGCAGATCCTGGCGGAACCAGAGCAGCGTCGGCGCGGGCATCGCGCGTCTCCTTGATCGGACGGCGCGCGGATTCTACTTCGCGGCCGGCGCTCAGTTGCGGAACGTCAGCGCGAGTCCGGCGAAGCCGACCGAGTCCAGATCGTCGCCGTCGACCGCGCCGACCGTCGCCTCGATCGCGAACCGAGGGCTCAGCGCATAGCGGTAGCCGAGGTTTGCGCTCAAGCTGTCCGCGCCGCTGATGGTGTCGCGCGTGGCCGAAACCTCGAGGCGTAACCCGGAGCGCTCGAACGAACGCTCGACGGCGGCCGCGAGGTCATGGTCGATCGCGCCCGCCGTGCGCGTCAGCAGCGAGCCGACCAGCGCCTCGATGCGCGGGAAGCGCGCGAGGTTCGGCAGCCGCGATGCGGCGACTGCCCGCTCGAGCGACGCGTCGTAGTCGTATCCGACGGCGCGCAGATAGCCACCCCAGCGCTCCCCGTACCAGGACGCCCGCGCACCGAAGCCCTGACCCTCGAAATCGGCCGAGCGCGTGACCGGACGCGCTGCCACGGTCACGACGTAATCGACGCGGAAATCGCGCTGCTCGCCAACCAGCCCGATCTGCCAGCCGCCACTGCGCCAGTAGAGCTCGGCCGAGATCGATTCCGATTCGAAGTCGCCGCCATCCCGCCAGTTCCGCCAGCCGAGGCGCCCGCCGAGCGACTCAGAACGCGCGTCGATGCCGGCGCGCAGCGAGTCGCCTCTGAGGTCGGCGAGCTCGGCGGACGAGTTGGCACTGCCGACGCCGGCGCTGAGCGCGAGCCACTCGGCCGGCGCCCAGTAGAGGTCGAGGTCGAGGCTCGTGCCGTCGGCGTCGTCGGCGAAGCCGGACAGCGTGGCGCTGAACGAACCGGCGGTGGCCGGAGTGGCCCAGGGCAGCATGCAGAGGACCAGCGTGGTGCGGGTGCGGGGCTGTGGCATGGGTCCTGTAAACGTGGTGGCCGGGAAGACGTTGACGAAGAGTTTGGCGCACCAGCTTATGGTATGTGAGGCACCGCCCCGAGGTCGCTGATGTCGTTGAGCCGCTCGAGGAAGCTGCGCCGCTGGTCCGCGTCCATGGCATGCCAATCGACCTTGCGCTGCGCCTCCTGCAGCAGGGCGGTGTCCGTGACTTCGTCGATCGGCGCAAGGCGCCGCGCGGTCGCGCCCGCGCCGCGCCAAGTCATCAGTCGATCGGTACGGCCTTGACGCAGCAGATCGACGACGGCCTCCGCGACTGACGCATCGCGCGCCATGTCACTGTGCGCGACGGTGGTCAGATAGCCGTCGCCGGTCGCGCCGCGCGCCGACTCGAGCGGTACGGTCCCGTCTCCTGCCTCGTCGAGGGCGTAGCGAAACTCGCGCCGGTCGTCGCTCAGGGCGGCCGCACGGATCGTGGGTTGACCGATGCCGGCGATGCCCACACAGCGCGCGTCGAGCGGCGCCAGCCGGCGCTCGAGATCGCGTGCGCGAGTCAGCAGCGCCACGTCGGGCCGCGGACCGTCGTCCGGCCAGTTGCAGCCATCGAAGAAGTCGCCGTCGCGCGCGAGCGGGCCCGCGGGCAGCAGCTCGTGCAGGCTCGCGAAACTCGTGAAGACACGGCGCGACAGCGTCTGCGCGTCGTGGTGTGCATCGAGCATCGCGAGCTTGCGCACGACCGTGTACGAGCCTCGCAGCGCCTGCACGGCGGCATACGATCCGTGGTGCGGCACGCCGAGCAGAATGACGCGCTCGATCGGTGGCAGGCGCGCGGCCGTCAGGGCGGCGCGTGCGACGAGGCCGCCGAGGCTGTGGGCCACGATGCTGCAGGGCTGGCCGGCACGGCGCATTGCCGCGGCGAGCCTCCTGCCGTTGCGTGCAACGTCGAGCCGCCAGTCGTAGGCGAAGTAGCGCGGCGCGAAGCCTGCGGCGCGCAGCCGCAGCCCGAGTCGCAGATAGCTCGGCAACAGTACGCCGCTCGGGCGCAACCGTGGCTCGGCGCCGACCCGCAGTCGGACCATTCGCCCGACGATGATGTCGAGCGCATCGAGCCACAGCACATCGGGCGGCAGACCGTGTCCTCGCCGCACGGACAGTTGCGAACCCATGATGCCCGGCACGATCCAGACCGCGGGCGCGCCGCGGGCGCGTCGCACCGCAGCCGCGGCGCCAGCAAGCGCCGACAGTTCGGCGTGGGCCGCATCGCCGAACAGCAGTCGCAACTCGCCGGCACGCTCGCCGCGCGCGAGCCAGCGGCTGACGTCGGCCGCGCCGAAGGCCATGCGGTCGTATGGCGTCACGCCGCTGCCGGGATCGACGTCGTCGCGTTTGAGCATCATTTTCATTGTGACCGGTGCTCTTGCCGCTGTCGTGCACGGCGCGCACAATCGCGCCCGTTCAGCCGGCCTTCATCATGGGGCGTGAGACAATGGGGGCGAGGTCAGAGAGGGCCGACTGTGCAGCCCAACCGCATCAACGCTGGAGAGAATCGATGTCCGAGTCATTGTCCCGCCGCAACCTGCTGAAGTCGCTGGCGCTCGCCGCGGGCGGCACGGCCGCCGCGCAGCGGCTGATCAGCACCGCACAGGCGCAGGCCACCCCCGCCAAACCCGCCGCACCGGCCGCTGCCAAGCCCGCTGCCCCGGCTGCTGCCGCCCCCGCCGGCTTCGTCAAGCTCGATCCGAAGGATCCGGCTGCGGTCGCGCTCGCATACCACGAGGATGCGACCAAGGTCGATCCCAAGAAGTACCCGATGCACAAGCCGAACCAGTTCTGCAACAACTGCCTGCAGATCCAGGGTAAGGCGGGCGAGCCCTATCGACCCTGCAACCTGTTCCCGAAGAAGCTGGTGGCCGAGAAGGGCTGGTGCAAGGTCTGGGTCAAGAAGCCCGGCACGGCCTGAGTCTGACCAGAGCGGGCGCCGCCGAGCGGCGGCGCCCGACCGCTCAAATCGACAGCGCCCCGATCTCCTCGACGACGGCCTCGATGGCAGCGGTCCGCGCGCTGCTCCTGCGCCACACCGCCCCGATCGTGCGCGCGGGCGCAGGTCGAGCAAAGTTCTTCAGAACGAGCCCTTTGGTGTTCGCATAGCCGCCGCGAGTCGCGAGCTCGGGCAGGAGTGTGATGCCCGAGCCGCTCGCGACCATGTGGCGCAGCGTCTCGATGCTCGTCGCGCGGAAATCGGAGCGCTCGTGCACGCCGAGGCGACCGCAGACCTCGAGCGCCTGGTCGCGTAGGCAGTGTCCGTCTTCGAGCAGCAGGATCGTTTCCCCGCCAAGGTCGGCGAGACGCACCTGCGCCAGTCTGGCGAGCGCATGGCCCTGCGGTACCGCGAGTACGAACGGCTCGTCGTAGAGCCGGCGAGACGCGAGCCCGTCGAGGTCGACCGGCAGCGCGAGCACGCCGAGATCGAGTTCGCCGGCGCCGAGCTTCTCGAGCATCGGCCGGGTCTGGAATTCATAGAGCATCAGGTCGAGTCGCGGGAGCGTCTTGCGCAGCCGCGGCATCACGAGCGGCAGCAGATAGGGGCCGATCGTCGGCAGGAAGGCGACGCGCAGCCGCCCGGCGAGCGGGTCGCGATGTGTGGCGGCGATCTCGACGATGTCGTCGCTGGCCTCGAGCACGCGTCGGGCACGCTCGACGATCTGCTGGCCGGCCGGGGTCAGCAGCACACGCTTCGGATGCCGCTCGATGAGCTGCACGCCGAGGTAGTCCTCGAGCTTCTTGACTTGCGCCGAGAGCGTCGGCTGGCTCACGTAACAGCGTTCCGCGGCGCGGCCGAAGTGCCGCGTGTCCGCCACGGCGACGAGATACTTGAGGTCCTTGAGCTTGATGTCCGCCATCCCGATCCCCTCGCCTGGCAGTATCGCATCCCGCGGCCTGCTATCCTCACTGCATGAGCTCGAAGAACGTTCATGACCGATTCGGCGAGACCGCCATCGTCGTCGTCTGCAAGGATGGCCCGAAAGGTGCAATCGTGCGCGCCACCCACACGCAGGATCATCTCGCCTATATCGAGACCGTCATGGGTGAACTCAATGTCGCGGGGCCGCTCTACGACGACGAAGGCGTCAACATGATCGGCAGCCTCTATTGCCTGCGCACCAAGAGCCTGGCGCGAGCCCGCGAGATCATCGAGAGCGACCCCTACTTCAAGGCCGGTGCTTTCGCGTCGGTCGAGTACTTCCCGCACCTGCCGGCGGCCGGCCGCTATGTGGGCGGCAAGGTCTGGTAGGCACTGAATTGGCGCGCTGATCCTCTTTGTTGCGCTGCAGCCACGACCGGCAAGCGCTCACCGTGTGGGCGCCAAGGCATCGGGGCTTTCGCAAGTCCGTAGTTTTCCATACATTCGGCCGGCCGGATGTCCGGCTGGGGGTTGCACTGCCATGTCCAAAGAGCGCTTGTTGTGTTTTGTCGTCGCCGCTGCCGCCATGCCTTGCGCGGCACTGGCCCAATCGGGGGAACAATCGAGCCGCGAGGGCGGCACCCTCGAGGAGGTCATCGTCACGGCCGAGCGCCGTGAGGGCTCGCTGCAGGAAGTACCGATCGCAGTCAGCGCGATCGGCACTGAGAGCCTCGAGAAGCTGCAGGTCACCGAGGCGCGCAATCTCGAGCGCTACGTGCCGAGCCTGCGCATGAGCAACAACATCACCTCGCCGACGAACCTCTCGCCTTCCTTGCGCGGCTCGCTGCAGCAGGATGCCTCGCTCGTGGTCGCCGAGTCGCCCTTCGGCATCTACGTCGACGACGTCTACATCGGGCGACTGAACGGCAACAACGTCACCTTGTCCGACATCGAGCGCGTCGAGGTGTTGCGCGGCCCGCAGGGCACACTCTACGGTCGAAACACTCTGGCAGGCGCGATCAAGTTCGTGACTCGCGATCCGGGCGAGCAGTCGTGGCTGCGCGCGACCGCTGGCGGCGGCAATTACGGGCAGTACGTGGGCAGCGTGAGCCTCGGTGGACCGCTCAGCGACTCCTGGGCGGCCTCGGTGTCCGGGCAGGTGACGCACAAGGATGGTCAGTATCGGAGCCTCGTGACCGGCGCCAAGCGCGGCGAGGAAGAGAACCTGTCGGGTCGCCTGAAGCTGCGTTACATAGGCAGCGAGACGTTCGATGCGGTGTTCACGCTGTCCTACACCGACAGCGAGAACGACGCGAATCAGTTGCTGCGCGGTTCGACGCCCGCCGACCCCATGGGTCTGCGACAGTACACGTCCGATGAGGTCGTTCTGGCGAATGGCACGTGCTGCGTCGCGACTCCGAACCAGACATTCTCGCCGTCGATCATTTCGAACCAGCCGCGTGGCGACACCGAGCAGCTGATCGCCTCGGCGAACCTGTCCTGGGATCTCGGTGCCGTGCGGCTCCGTTCTATCACCGGCTACGTGAAGACCGACGATTACTTCAGTACTGACTTTGCCGGCGACGGCTCCTTCATCATCGGCGCCTCGGTGCCGCGTGCAGAGCAGTGGAGCCAGGAGTTGCAGCTGTCGGGCAAGGCATTCGGCGACCGCATGAACTACATCGCGGGTCTCTACTGGCTGGAAGAGACGGGCGACCAGGAATTCGGCTGGTGGTTCTCGGGCTTCGCCGCAATCCCCGGAGTCAATGGTGCGGTGTCGACGAGCTCGATCGATGCGAAGACGGAATCCATCGCAGTCTTTGGTCAGTTCGACTACCAGCTGACCGATGCGGTCAAAGCGACGGTCGGCGGCCGCTGGGTGCGCGACGAGAAGGACTTCAGGCTCGACTTCGTCTATCGTTTCGCGCCGCTGCCGCCTGAGGTGGTGATCCGCTCGGCAAAGTTCACCGAGTTCACACCGAAGGTCGGCCTCGACTGGAAGGTCGATGCCGCCTGGGCCGACAGCCTGCTGCTCTACGGTTCCGTTGCCCGCGGTTTCAAGTCGGGCGGTTTCAACGGCATCAACATTTTCAACGCCGCGATCGCGCAGACGGTCTACGAACCCGAGTCCAACTACACCTACGAACTCGGCGCCAAGATGGACCTGCTTGGACGTACGCTGCGCATGAACGGCGCACTGTTTTTCGCCGACGTGTCGGACATCGTGATGAACTCGACCGTGGTCGTGAACGGGCAACCAGCGTTCCCGGTCGACAACCAGGCCGACGCCGAAATCAAGGGCCTCGAGCTCGAGACGACCTGGGCACCGACCGAGAACCTCACGTTGTTCGCCAATCTGGCGTTGCTGGACGGCGAGTACAGCAACATCAAGCCCGGCAGCGCGGCCGACCAGGCGCCGGCGCTCTACCAGGTCGAAGCGACACCACCGCAGCTACCCGACTACACGATCTCCCTAGGGTTCGACTACGGAGTCGACGTTGCGCTCGCCGGTGGCAGCCGCTTCGTGTTCGGCGCGGACATGTACCGTACCGACGACTACGTGACCGCTGCGACCAACGACTTCGTCGTGACGGCCTACAACCGATTCAACGCATTCGTCGGCCTCGACGTCGGCGACAACTGGCGCGTGCGTCTCGCCGCCAAGAATCTGGCCGATGACCGCGACATCTACGTGGGCAGCCGCGCGCTGCGTGGCTATCTCGTGTTGCCGCCGCGGGAGTGGATGTTCACGGTGACCTACTCTCGCTGAGTTTGCAGGGGGGTGCAGCGGGCCGGCGTGGTGACACGCCGGCCCGTTGCTTTACCACGAACCCGAATCGCGGTCAGACGACGCGCGCCCGGTGCCCGCCGGCAAGGCAATCCGCGACGTTCGCGGCGAGCTCATCGAGCGCGCGCTGTCGCGACTCGCGCGCGGCCCAGGCTGTGTGGGGCGTCAGCAGAAGGTTCGGGATGCCGGGCGCGAACAGTGGCGAACCGTCGACCGGGGGTTCCTGCGGCAGCACGTCTATCGCGGCACCGCCGAGCCGTCCGGCCCGCAGCGCGTCGGCGAGCGCACGAACGTCGACGAGCGCGCCGCGCGCCGTGTTGACGAGCAGCGCGTCGGGCTTCATGCGCGCCAGCGCTCGGGCGTCGATCAGCCCGCGGGTAGCCGGGGTCAGCGGGCAATGCAGCGTCAGCACGTCGGCCTGCGCCAGGAGCCCGTCGAGGTCGAGCCGTCCGGCGACGCGTTCGCCGCCGGGCCGGTTCGCGACCAGCACGCGCATGCCGAGCGCGGACTCGCAGGCGGCCGCGACGGCGCGGCCGAGCACTCCCCAGCCGACGACGCCGAGCACGCGACCGCGCAGCTCTCGCACCGGGTAGTCGAGCATCGTGAACTGCGGCGACTGACCCCACCGTTCGACGGCGAGCCGCGCGTAGTCGGCGAACCGGTGCGTCAGCGCGAGGATCGCGCCGAGCACGTGCTGAACGACCGACGGTGTGCAGTAGTCGCGGATATTGCAGACCGCTACACCGCGCGCGCGCGCAGCCTCGAGGTCGACATTGTCGGTGCCGGTCGCAGACAGGCCGATCAGCCGCAGCACGGGCGTCGCCTCGATCAGCTTGCGGTCGATCCGCAACTTGTTGACGAGCACGACCTCGCAGCCGGCGATGCGCTCGGCGACGTCCTCCTGCCGCGTCGTGTCGTGCAGCCGCAGTCGGGGCAGGACTCGCTGCAGTGCCCCGGCATCGAGGTCTCCGCTGCTGAGGGTTCCATAGTCGAGGAACACCGAGTTCACAGCAGCGCCCCCGACGCGTCGGCCGCGCCGAGACGTTCGCGTTCGCGCGGTGTCTCGATGGTGGGAGGAATCAGCTTGTAGACGACCGGCGTCACGAGTCGGGCGAGCAGCGTCGAGGTGATGAGGCCGCCGATGATGACCCAGGCCATGGGCGAGTACAAACCGATGTTCTGCACGGCGAGCGGGAGAAGGCCGCCGATCGCGGTGACCGAGGTCAGCAGGATCGGCAGGAACCGGATCTCGCCGGCCTGCTCGATCGCCTCGTCGAGCGCGACGCCGCGCTCGCGGAGCTGGTTGGTGAAGTCCACCAGCAAGATGGAGTTCTTGATCTCGATGCCGACCAGCGCGATGAAGCCGATGCTGGCCGTGAACGACAGGTCGTTGCCGGTCAGCAGCAGTATCAGCATCCCGCCGAACACGCCGAGCGGCACGACGGTCAATACGATCAGCGTCGACTTGAAGCTGCCGAATTCGAGCACGAGGATCGCGAAGATCGCGAACACGGCGACGAGGGCCGCCGTGCCGATGCCGCCGAAGGCCTCGGCGCCGGCCTCTGCGTCGCCACCGAGCACGAAGCGATAGCCGCGGGGCCACTCGATCCGCTCGAGGCGCCGCACCGCGTCGGCCGTGACCTTGGCGGTGTTGTAGCCGCGCTCGATCTGCGCGTCGATGGTCACGGCGCGCTCGCGGTCGTAGCGTGCTATTTGCACGGGCGCGCGCTCGAACACGAGCGTGCCAAGCTGCGCGAGCGGCAGCGACACGCCGCCCGCGGCCGGAACACGCAGGTCCTCGAGCGCCTCGAGGTTGGCGCGTCCGTCGAGTGGCGTCCGGACCGTGATCGGATACTGCTCGCCGCTCGCGTCCTTGAACGTGCCGGCTTCGGCGCCGGAGACCGCAAGCCGCACGGCGCGGTCGACCTCCACCGTCGGGACGCCGAGCAGCGCAGCCTTCTGCGGGTCGACGTCGAGCTTGAGGTTCGTTCGGGCCACGCGCAGCGGATTCTCGACGTCACGCGTGCCTGGCGTGGCGCGCAGCACCCGCTCGACCTCGCGCGCGAGCCGCTGGATGATGTCGAGGTCGGGTCCGACGACGCGCACCGCCAGCGGGGCACTGATCGGCGGGCCGTTCTTGAACTCCCGGACCGTGAAGCGCGCCTTCGGATAGCCGGCGAGTTCGGCGCGGAGCGCATCGAGCCGTGCGGGCGTGCGGCGTGTGTCGAATTCCTTCAGCCGCACGAACAGCTCGCCGTAGTTGGCCGCATCGTTGCGTACGACCAGATTGTAGTAGATCAGCGGGTTGCCGTGGCCGACGTTCGCGAACCAGGAGCGGACCTCCGGCATCCGGGCGAGCTTAGTCTCGACGTACCGCACTGCCTCGTCGGTTTCGGCGAGGCTCGCGCCGTCGGGCGTCTCGACAGAGATCACGAACTGGGGCGTATCGGCCTTCGGAAACAGGCTGGAACCGATGACGGGGACGAGCGCGATGGACAGCGCCAGCGAACCGCCGATCGCGATCGCGACCGTGGTGCGCGGCCGGGCAAGGCAGTAATGCAGCGCGGGCCGATAGTAGCGGTGGATCGCTGCCATGACCCGCTGCAGCAGCGGATTGCCGCGCTCGTCCTTCTCCTCGCGCAGAAGGCGGCTCGCGAGGAACGGGATGATGAACAGCGCGATGAGCAGCGAACCGACGATCGTCGCGATCACCGTGGTCGGCAGCACCCGAATGAACTTGCCGGCAGTACCGGGCAGCGCGAGAAGCGGCACGAACGCGAAGACCAGCGTGGCCGTGCAACCGAGGATGGCGACGAAGATCTGCCGCGTCCCGGCGATCGCGGCCTGCAGCCGCCCGTAGCCCATGCGCAGGTGCCGCGCGATGTTCTCGACGACGACGATCGAATCGTCGACCAGCAGTCCGAGCGCGACGACGAAGCCGGCGATCGACAACTGGTTCAGCGAATAGCCGAGGAAGTAGAGCACGATCATGCCGAAGGCCAGCGACAGCGGGATCGCGATCATGACGATGCCCGCGGCGCGCCAGCCCAGCGGCAGCAGGGTGAGGATCACGAGCGAGATCGCGATGCCGAGGTCGAGATAGAGGCGCTCGAGGCGCGAGGCGACGTTGCGCGACTGGTCGAAGCCCTCTTCGAGGGTGATGCGGGCCGGCAGCGTCTCGCGGTACAGCGCGACCCGTTCGTCGATGCGCCGCTTGACCTCGAGGATGTTGTAGCCCTGCTTCATGTTGGCGGTCACGAACACCGCGCGCTGCCCGTTGTAGCGGCCGACGTGCGTGAGCTGCTGCGAGTCCCAGCGCACCTCAGCGACGTCGCGGACGCGCACGGCGCGGCCGTCGACTGCGGCGACGACGGTATCGCGGACCTGGTCGAGGTCGGCGTAGGCGCCGGAGGTCTTGAGGCTGAAGCTGCGGGCACCGAGGTCGAGCGCGCCGGCCGGAACGTTCGCGTTCTCGCCCTGCACCGCCGCGACGACCTGGAACGGCGACAGGCGCAGCTCCGCCATGCGCTCGAGGTCGACCTCGACACGCAGCTCGCGGCGCGGGTAGGCCCAGGTCTCCGAGGTCAGCACGCCGTCGACGGACTTCAGGGCGTCCTTGAGGTTGCGGGCGTGGTCCTCGAGTTCGCGGTAGGGTGCTTCGGCTGAGACCAGCGCGAACTGGACGATGTTGACGAGGCCGGGGCTGAACTTGCGGATGATCAGTTCCCGCAGCTCGCTCGGCAGCGAGGGCCGCAGCGCGTTGATCTCGCGCGTCACCTCGTCGTACTTGCGATCCGGATCGGTCGACGCGTCGAACTCGATCGCCGTGAAAGATACGCCATCGGCAATCGACGACTCGATCTTGTACAGATCGTCGAGCTCGGCGAGCCGATCCTCGATCGGCTTGACGACCAGCCGCTCGAGGTCCTTGGGGTCGGCGCCGGGCATGATCGCGGCGATCGAGAACCCTGAGATTTTGAAGGAAGGATCCTCCTCGCGCGGCATCTGCGCGAAAGTGAACCAGCCCAGAGCGACGAGGCACAGAAAAAGCACCAGCGTGAACTGGTAGCGGCGGATCGGAAACTCGAGGACCGGCATCGTGGGTCTCCCGGGATCAACCGGACGTGACGACGCGGACGGACTCGCCGTCCTCGAGGTAGGGCGCGCCGTCCGTGACGATGCGCTCGCCGACCGCCACGCCCTCGGCGAGCGCGGCCTGGCCGTTGGTCACGAACGCGACCCTCACGGCACGGCGGCGCGCGACCGCGCCGTCGAGCACGAAGACGCTCGCGCGGTCGCGATCGCCCTCGATGAGGGCGGCAAGCGGCACCCAGGTCAGCGTAGCGCCGCGCCCGGCCATCGGCTGGATCGACAGCTTCGCGACAAGGCCCGAGGCCAGCGGCAGAGGTGTGCTGTCGATACGCACCTCGATCGGGAAAAGGCCGCTGCGCTCGTCGGCGGCACGCGAGACCTCGCTGACCGTGCCCGGCAAGGTCCGGCCGGGCAGCGCGTCTAGCCGGATCTCCGCAGGATCACCGGCTCGGACCTGCACGACCTCTCGATCTGCGAGGGCCGCCTTGACCACGTAGCCACCATCGCTGGCACCAAGCGAGAGCACAGGTTGACCTGCGGGCACGAGCTCGCGCTCCTCGACGTAGCGCCGCAGCACGACACCGTCGCGAGGCGCCGCGATGGTCGAATAGCCGAGGTTGAAACGCGCCGCGGCGAGCTGCGCGGCGGCGACCCTCGCCTGCGTGCGCAGATCCTCGAGCTGCGCGAGGCTGATGACCTCGTCCGCATGCAGGCGCTCGCCGCGCTCGAGGTCGCGCTGGGCCTTGTCAGCGGCCTCGCGGGCCTGCTCGACCTGCGCGCCGATCTCGCCGAGCTCGATCTCCGCGAGCACCTGCCCGCGCCGGACTTCGTCGCCCTCGCGCACTGCGATGCGCCGCACGATACCCGAGGTCTTGAAGGACAGGCGCATCTCGTCGCGTGGGGCGACGGCACCGCTCCCGGAGATCGGCGGCAGCGCCGGCCCGGCCGCCGCGAGCGCGACGTTCACGGGAGTCGGAGCGGGGCGCGGAGCGGCCTCGGGCTTCGCGCCGCAGCCGGCGAGCAGTGTCGCGAACGCCAGAAGTGGCAGGCTGCCAGGGTGATTCCGATGACTCATGGGGACACTGCTCCGAGGTCGAGCGGCAGCGAACCGGCCGCCGTCGCGTAGTCGAGTTCGGCCTGCTGCGCAAGCAGGCGGAAGCGGGTCAGATTCAGGTTCAGCTCCGCGCTGTTCAGCGCAGTGCGCGCATCGATGAATTCGACCTGGCTGATCACGCCTTCGTCGCGCTTGCGGCTTGCGATCCGGAAGGCAGCGCGTGCCGCCTCGGCGCGCGCCTCGGCCGTGCGCAGCGAGGCCGCCGTGGTCGCGAGCCGGTCGAGCGCTTGCTGCACCTCGAGCGCGATCTGCTGCGCCAGTTCGTCGCGCTCGCTGCGTGCGCGGCGCTCGCCAGCGCGCGCCGCGCGCAGCTCCGCGGTGCGGGCTCCGCCGTCGAACAGGCTCCACTGCAACAGCAGCGACACGGTGGCGAAGTTGCGGCCGCGGCCAAACTCGTAGCGTTCCCCCTGGGCGCCGGCGTCGACGCCGAGCGACAGCGTGGGCCAGCGGGCCGCCTGCGCGAGGTCGATGGCAGAGCGCGCCGCGGCCACTGCCCGGTCGGCCTGGGCGAGTTCGGGCCGGGCCTCGAGCGCCCGCGCGCGCAGCGTGGCGAGGTCTTCGAGGGTCACGGCGATCTCGGCCTCGGGCTCTCCCGGCTCCGGCGCCACGTCGAGGTCGCGCGCGAGCAGGAAGTTCAGGTAGCTCGCCGCGCGCTCGCGCGTGTCGGCCGCCTCGCCGAGCTGCTGCTCGACGGCGAGCAGCTCGGCGCGCGCCCGCAGCACCTGATCCTCGGTCACGCGGCCATTGCGGCGCAGCGACTCGTTGACGCGCAGGTTCTCGGCCAGAAGCTGCCGGCTCGCCGCGACGATGTCGACCGCGCGGCTCGCCTGCAGCCAGTCAAGGTAGGCCACCGTCACGTCGCGTCTGAGCCGGCGCGCGGCCGCGATGCGCGCGAACTCGCTGGCCTCGAGGTCCGCGCGACTCGCGCGCACGGCGGCCGGGATGGCGGGCGCATACAGTGGCTGGCGCAGGGTCAGGCGTGTGTCCTGCTCACGCTCTCGGAGCAGTGGAACGCTCGTATCACTGATCTGGGGGAAGGCAGCGGGCCGGCCGGACTGCGCGAGCAGATCATTGAGGGCACCGTGGATGGGGTTCACGAGGCCCGCGAGCGGCAGCTCGATCTCGCGGCCGCCCTCGGCCCTCGTGTAGCGCGCATCGAGTGCGAGCTGCGGCAGATAGCGGGCCCGGGCGGCTGCGAGGGCTGCCTCACTGCGTTCGACGTCGAAGCCGCGCGCGAGGAGGCTGCGGTTGGCGCGCAGCGCGAGGCGCACGTAGTCGTCGATCACGGCGCCGACCGCACGCGGGGCCGCGGTCGGAACCTGCGGCACGGGCCTGGCCGGATCGGCTGCCGCCAGGTTGACCGGCGACAGCGCCGCGAGCAGGACGGCGAGACTTGCCGCGCGGGCCGTCGACGGCGCTCGCCGCCGCGCACCCAGCTTAGCCGCCTGTTCATAGACTAGACACGTGTCAAACTCGTGGCGCATCGATGGGTCGCAGTGCCAGGGAGCGGGTCAGGTCAGCGGTGTGGCGGCGGGGCGCAGGGCTCGCGAACAGAGCGTCAGCGCCTGGTCGACGAGCTGCTGCGTCGCGATCGCGTGCTGGGCCAGAACCTGGCCCTTGGTGGCGGCGATCTGGATGATGCCGTGCAGGAATCCCCACAGCGTGATCGAGATCAGGATCGGCGAACCGACGTCGGGGCGGATCGAGCCGTCGGCGATACCGCGCTCGATGCACTCGACCATCACGGCGTGTACTTTGCCGCCGCGCAGCATGCAGGCCTGCTCGTTGCCGACCCCCGGCACGCTGCTGGACGCATCGGGCGCATGGGCCTCGAATCGCGCGAGCGCCTCGAAATAGACCGGGAATTCCTGCGCGAAGGCGACATAGGCACGGCCGCAGGCCTCGATCTGCTCGAGCCCGCGGCGATGACGAGATGCCGCGGCGACGAACCGTTGGTGGAGCGTGTCGAGCGCACGGTCGCAGAGGCCGAACAGCAGGTCCGACTTGTCCTCGAAGTAGACGTAGAGCAGCGCGCGCGACAGCCGCGCCGTGCGCGCGACCTCATCCATCGTCATCGCCTCGATACCGACCTCGCCGGCGACCGACTCGGCGGCATCGAGAATCTCGGCGCGGCGGCGTTCCTTCTCTTCGAGGCGGCGCTCGGTGACGTAGCTCATGGGCACGGAGGTTACCTTTGAAGTTGTCGCACTGTCAATTAATAAACAAATGTCTAATAAGAAGCCGGCCTCTGCCCAGCCTCACGGGCGGATCAGGCGAGCGCCTCGAGAGCCCAGAACACGACCATGCCGCCGCCGATGGTGCCGATCACGCTGCGAAAGGCGACGTACAGTGCCGCACCGGCGGCGCCGGCGAGCAGCCGATGGTTCGACCACGAGAGGCCTGTCCCGCCCCCCGCGAACAGCAGATCGGGAACGATGATCGCGGCGAGCGCGCAGGCCGGCGCGAAGCGCAGGGCTGCCTCGACCGGCGCCGGCAACCGCAGCGACGCGCCGACGAGCAGCAGCGTCGATCGCGCGATGAAGGTCGCAGCGGTCAGACCGGCGATCGCGCCCAAGGTGTAGAGGTCGATCACGCCTTGACGCCTCGCTGTCGCAGGTCGACGGCGAGCGCTGCGCCGATGCCGCTGAGGATGCCGAGCAGCATGCCGAGCTTGAGCGGCAGGGCGTGCGCGAGTGAGGCGATCGTCGCGGCCACCGCGACGCCGGCGAGTGCCGGTCGCTGCGCGCACAATGGCACGACCAGCGCGATCAGCGCGAGCGTGCCGGCGAGTTCGACGCTCCATTCGGCCGGTATCGAGCCGGCGGCGAGGATGCCGATGACCGAGGCGATCTGCCAGGTCAGCCAGTTGCAGCATGCGCCGCCGAGGTAATAGGCGATCGCCTGCGGATCGTCGGGATGGCGCTGCGTGCGCGTGACAAACTTGACGAACATGACGTCGCCGACCATGTAGCCAAGCCAGAGCCTGCGCCAGGCGTTCTCGCGCGCGAAATACGGACGTGTGACGACGCTGTAGACGACGAAGCGCAGGTTCACGACGATCGCAGTCAGCGTAATCAGCCACAGCGGCGCCTGCGCGGCCATCAGCGGCAGGGCCGCGAGCTGCGCCGAGCCCGCGTAAGCGCTGAAGGTCAGCAGCAGCGCCTCGGCGGTCGCGAGGCCGGACTTGACCATCGCGACGCCTGTGACGAGCCCCCAAGCGAACACACCCGGTGCTGGACCGAGGAGGTCGACGAAGCCCTCGCGGAAGGCGGCGCGTCGGGCGAGGGACGCGGACGACGGCGCCGGCTGCCGAGCGCTCAGGTCAGATCCACCGCGTGCGCCTTGAGCGCCGCGAAGTCGATCACATCGAGCGCCCGCGCATGCGTGGCCTTGAGCAGGACCCGCGGGGCCTTGCCGGCCTGCCATGCCTCGAGCCAGCGCGTCGCGCAAAGACACCAGCGGTCGCCAGGCGCGAGACCCGGGAAGCCAAACTCGGGGCGCGGCGTGCTGAGATCGTTGCCGCGTGAGCGGGAGAACTCGAGGAATTCTGCGGTCATGATCGCGCAGACGGTGTGCGAGCCAATGTCGCGCGCGTCGGTTTCGCAGCAACCGCTGCGCGTCCAGCCGGTGCGAGGCCGCTCGCTGCAGAGCGCGAGCGGTTCGCCGAACACATTCAGTTGCCGCCGATTTCCCCCGCCACCACCGCTGCCGTCCATGCGGAAACGATATCAGAAGCGGTACTCGAACCCGAACTGAAGCTGTCGTGGCGTGCCCGGAATGAGCCCGCGGCTCATGTCGGCCACGTAGAGCTTTTCGTTCAGGTTCTTGACGCTCGCATAGGCCGTGAGCTGGTCCGTGAGAACATGGTTCAGGGTGGCATTGAGCACCCCATAGCCGCCGATGCGGCCGCGCTGGCCATTGGCAGTGGTCGCGACCGTGTTGAGATCATCGGTGTAGGCGGCGCCTGAGTAGAACAGCTCGATCTCGGCGCTGGTCCCGGCCGGCGCTTCGAAGCCGAATGCAACAGTGGCGAGTGCCTCGGGCGCATAGGGCAGGCGATTGCCCGTGACGCTGACGGACGGGGTGATCGCCGAGAAGCGCGTGCCGCGATACTCGGCAACGGCAAGCCAGGTCAGCGCGGCGCGACCGTAGAGGTTCCACGAGGTGCCCAGCGCCTCGCGCGAATCGAACTGGCCGGCGAACTCGAGACCGCGGTGCGCGGTGCGGCCGGCGCTCGTCAGCGTCGCGCCGATGCCACCGGCGACGCTCGCCGGCACGATCTGGTTCGAGAAGTCGAGGTTGAAAGCAGTCAGCTCGAGGCTCAGGCCGCGGCGCGGCGCGGCGCGCAGGCCGAGCTCGGAGTTCCACGATCGCTCCGCGTCGAGATCGGCGCTGCCACCAGCCGTCGTGATGAGGTCCTCGACCCGCGGTGGCGCAAAGCCCCGGTGGACGCCCGCGAACAGCATGGCGCCGCGGCCGAGGTCCAGCGTGAGTCCGAGGCCGGGGATCCACTCTTCGAGCGTCGCGCGGCCGGCGTCACCGCCGGCGAGCAGGTTGCGCCGCTCGAACTCGATGCTCTCGAATCGCAGACCGGGCTTCACGCGCCAGCGACCCTCACCGAAGCTCGCTTCGACGAAGGCCGATGCGGCGTCGACGTCGCGCCGGCTGCTCTCGCGCAAGCCGCCATTGATACCCGTGCCCGGTGCGCGCGCGGTCGGTGTGTCGCCGTTCGCCTGCACGCGATACTGCTTCTCGACGTGCCAGCGCAGGCCGGCCTGCAATTCGCCCGAGACGCTGGTGAACTCGAGCGGCTGCTGCCAGCGCGCCTCGGCGCCGGCGGTGTAGTACTGCCGCAGCCGCCCCTCGTTGCCGCAGGTGGTCACGAGATTGCTCATGCCGCCGCAGAGCGGGTCGCTCGCGTCGTTCGGTCGCTGACCGGAGTTGCTCGACTGACGCCACCAGTCGCGGTTGAAGTAGGTGTAGTAAATGGACATGCGGAGCTCGGCCTCGCTGGCGAAGCGCTGGCCCAGCGTCGCCGCCACGGCCCAGCGATCCAGTTCGAAGCTGTCGTTGACAAACGCGTTGCCGCGCGGGTCGCTCTGCCATTCGGCGAGCGTGAGGCCCGAATAGGGCACCTGCGAATCCTCTCGGAACGCGCTCGTCCGTACGGACAGCGAGCGTGAATCGCCGAGCGGCTGCTCGACCCGCAGCGCGAAGTCGTCGAACTCAAGGGCGATGTTGTCGCGGGCGCCATCGCTGCGCTTGTGGGTCGCGCTGAACTGCCAGCCAGTTCCGGTCGCATCGATGCGATCGCCGACTCGTAGCTGGGCATCGAGCAGACCGCGATTGCCGCCGCGCAGGTTCAGCGCACCCTCGAACTGCTGCGGGGTGCGGCGCGTCAGGTAGTTGATGACGCCGCCGATGGTCTGCGGCCCGAAGGCGATCTGGCTCGCGCCCTTGAGCAGCTCGACGCGTTCGAAGCGTTCGATCGGGGGATGGAAATACGACGCGTTGTCGCCGTACGGTGCGAAGGCGAGCGGCAGTCCGTCCTCGAGCAGCAGCACCTTCGTCGAGCGCGTCGGATTGAGTCCGCGAATGCCGATGTTCGGGCGCAGGCCGAGACCCTCCTCATCGCGCGCGACGACCCCCGGCACTTTGCGCAGCGCTTCATTGACGGTCAGCACGCGCGAGCGCGAGAGTGTTTCGGCGTCGAGCAGTGCGCCCGCGCCGGCAGTGGTCTCGAGTCGCCCGCGCGAGCCGAGCACCACGATCTCGGACAGGGTCTGGTCGCTCTCCCGTCCGCTGCCGTCCTCGGTCGTTGAACCGGAGGCCGCGCCAAACGAAGCGGGGGTACAGAACGGCAGAATCGCCAATAACCTTCTGATTTTTCTCATATTTCACGATCCGACTCTGGATAGAGCGCTGTCAGGACGTTAATGCGACTGATTAGCATTCAATCCTAAATGCGAATTAACCGCAATTGCGTCGGATTCGGTCACAGCCGATACTGTTTCATCCGTTGCGATCCGGGGAACTGCGGGTGACGACGCACAACGAGCCGACGCTGGCGAGCCTGCGCCGTGGCAATCGGGCCATCGTCGTCGCGATAGACGACGACGGCGACCTGTTCGGCGACACCCGCTCGTCGACGATCGCACGCCGATTGCTCGAACTTGGCTTCGTGCCCGGCGCAGCGCTCGAGGTCGTCGCGACGATGTGGCCCGGCGACGATCCGCTCGCGGTCAGGATCGGCGGCTCGACTTTCGCTCTGCGCCGTCACGAGGCGCGGGCCGTGCGCGTGCGCGCTGCGGCTCCCACCGCGGCCTGAAGCATGGACGCCGCCAGTCATGGGCCGCCTGCGCTGCGCCTCGCGCTGATCGGACTGCCGAACTGCGGCAAGACCGCACTGTTCAATCGGCTCACGGGCAGTCGCCAGAAGGTCGCGAACTACCCGGGCGTGACGGTCGAGCGCAAAGAGGGCAGCTTCGTCGCCCCGCTGTCGCGTCGCCGTTACCAGGTGCTGGACCTGCCAGGCACCTACAGCCTCAATCCGACTACGCTCGACGAGGCAATCACGCGCGATCTCATCCTCGGTCGTCTGACGGGCGAGGCAGCGCCGCAGCTGATCGTGCTGGTTGCCGATGCGACGCATCTTTCGCTGTCGCTGCGCCTCATACTCGATGTGCAGCGCCTCGGCCTGCCGATGGTCGTGGCGCTCAACATGAGTGACCTTGCCCGCCGTCGCGGCTACGCGCTCGATCGCGAACGGCTCGCCGCCGAGCTCGGCGTGCCGGTCGTCGAGACGGTCGCCGTCGCCTCGGGAGGAGCGGACGCACTGATCGACCAGCTCGAGCGCCTCGCGCCATTGCTCGAACCGAGCGCAGAACCGAGCGCAGAACCGGGCGTGACGCCGCGTGCAGCATCCGCTGCGAGACCGGCATCGCAGCGCCTCGAATGGACCGATCCGACACCCGACGAGGTCGCTGCGAGCCATGCCCGCGCCCATGCGATCCTCGAGGCGGCGGGCTACCGCGAGCCGCTGCGCAGCCGTTTCGTGGCCAGCGCCGATCGCATCATCATGCACCCGATTCTCGGCATGCTGGTGCTCGCGGGCCTGCTGTTCCTGATCTTCCAGGCCGTATTCAGCTGGGCTGCGGTGCCGATGGACTGGATCGACGCCGGTGTCGTTGCGCTCGGCGATGCAGTCGCGCGCATCCTTCCCGACGGCATGCTGCGCTCGCTGCTCGCCGATGGCGTGATCGCGGGCATCGGCAGCGTGGTGATCTTTCTGCCGCAGATCCTGATCCTGTTCCTGTTCATCCTTGCGCTCGAGGACAGCGGCTACCTGCCGCGCGCGGCGTATCTGCTCGACCGGGTCATGGGCAGTGTCGGTCTCTCGGGCCGCGCCTTCATCCCGCTGCTGTCGTCGTTCGCCTGCGCCGTCCCCGGCATCATGGCGACGCGAACGATACCGCACCAGCGTGACCGGCTCGCCACGATCATGATCGCGCCGCTGATGACCTGCTCGGCGCGGCTGCCCGTCTATGCGCTGCTGATCGCCGCGTTCATCCCGGCGCGCAGCGTCGGTCCGTTCAACCTGCAGGGTCTCGTGCTGTTCCTGCTCTATTTCGCGGGGATCCTCGCGGCGATGGCCGTCTCCTGGGTCATGAAACTGTCGACCGGTGGCGGCGACTACCGGCCGCTGCTGCTCGAGCTTCCCGACTACCAGTGGCCTAACCCGCGCAATCTCGCGTTCGGCCTGTGGGAGCGAGCGCAGATCTTCCTCGCGCGCGTCGGCGGGATCATCCTGGCGCTGATGATCCTGCTGTGGTTCCTGTCGAGTTTTCCCGCACCGCCGCCCGGTGCAGCGCAGCCGGACATCTACTACAGCATCGCAGGCCTGATCGGCCGCGGTCTCGAAACCCTGTTCGCGCCGATCGGTTTCAACTGGCAGATCTCGATCGCGCTCGTGCCGGGCATGGCTGCGCGCGAAGTGGCGGTCGGCGCCCTCGGCACCGTCTACGCGCTGTCGGACAGCGGCGACGTCGAGGGCGCGCTCGCCTCCGTGATCGCCTCCTCATGGAGCCTGGCGACGGCGCTGTCGCTGCTGGCCTGGTACGTCTTCGCGCCGCAGTGCCTCTCGACGCTGGCCATCGTCAGGCGGGAAACCAACAGCTGGCGTTATCCTCTCGTGATGGCGGGCTACCTGTTTGCGCTCGCCTATGTGGCTGCCTTCCTGACCTACCGGATTGCGCTCGCGCTCGCTTGAAGCATGATGGAACGCCTGCTCGTCACCGTGATCGTGATTCTCGCCGCCTGCTATGCGCTCTGGCGGCTCTGGCCAACGCACTCGCGGCTCGCGTGGTTGCGGCGGCTGGACGGGCGGGCGGGCGGCATGATCGGACGTCTGATCCATCGGCTGCGCCTTCGTGCCGAGGCGGCGACGGGCTGCGACGCCTGCGCAGGAGCCGACCGCGGCGCGCGGCGGTAAGCGCATGTTCCGCGCGGGGGCGGCACTGTGGCTGCTCAGCGTGGCGCCGTGGGTGGCCGCTGCGGCGGCCCAGCCGCTCGTCGTCGCCGACGACACGGGCGTGCGCCTTACGCTGCCGGGACCTGCGCGACGCATCGTCAGCCTGACTCCCGGCGGCACCGAGATGCTGTTCGCCGCCGGTGCGGGCGATCGGCTCCTCGCGACCGCGCGGGGCTCCGATGCGCCCGAGGCAGCGAAGAGGCTCCCGACGATAGGCGACGCGAACACGGTCAACTTCGAGCGCCTCGTGGCGCTCGAACCCGATGTGGTGGTGGTCTGGGAGCATCTCAACAACAGGCGGGTCGTCGAATCGCTGCGGAAGCTCAGGCTGCGCGTGTATTCGATCCGCGCCCGAAGCCTGGCCGACATCCCGCGATCGGTCCGACGGCTCGGTGCCCTCGCCGGCACGGGCGCCGTGGCGGAACTCGAGGCGCGCCGGCTCGAGGCGCGGCTGCGGAGTCTCGCCGGGCGGAAGGTCGACGGCGAACCGCTGCGGGTCTTCTACATGCTCTGGGCGGAGCCGCTGTACACGGTAGGCAGCCGCCACATCATCGGCGACGCGATCGCCCGCTGCGGCGGCCGCAACATCTTCGACGACATCGACTTTCCCGCGCCGATCGTTGAGATCGAGGCCGTCGTCAAGCGCGATCCCGATGTCATGCTGCTGTCGGCCCCGCCGATCACGGCGCGCGACTGGCGCGAGCGCTGGGGCCGATTCACGACGATCCGGGCCGTGCAGACCGGCCAACTGCTGACCTTCAGCGACCCTCGCCTCGACCGCATGGGTCCCTCGGCCATCGACGCGGTCGAGGGGCTCTGTGCGATGCTCGACCGGGCACGCGCGGCGAACCGTGACAGAATGGCTCGATGAGCCAAAGCGCCGACACCCGCTACGTCCTGATCGTCAGATGCCCGGACACGAAGGGCATCGTCGCCGCCGTGGCCGGCTACCTCGCCGACAACGACACATCGATCATCGAGTCGAACCACTTCAATGACTCGGTCGGCAATTTCTTCTACATGCGCACGGTGTTCCGTCAGGATGGTCCATCGATGCCGCCGATAGCCTTGCTCCGTGACGGCTTCAAGCCGATCGCGCACCGCTTTCGGATGGCCTGGGAGTTGCACGACCTCAGTGCCCGACCCCGGCTGCTGATCGCCGTCTCGAAGCACGGGCATTGCCTGTTCGATCTGCTGCATCGCTGGCGCGCCGGCCAGCTCGCCGTCGACATTCCGGCAGTGTTCTCGAACCACGACGACATGCGCTCATTCGTCGAGTGGAACGGCATCCCTTACCACCACCTGCCGGTGACGCCCGAGACGAGGACGGCGCAGGAAGCCGCCATCCTGCGGCTCGTCAAGGAGCAGCGCATAGATCTCGTCGTCCTCGCCCGCTACATGCAGATCCTCTCGCCGCAGACCTGCGCGGCGCTCGAGGGCCGCTGCATCAACATCCACCACTCGTTCCTGCCGAGCTTCAAGGGCGCCAAGCCCTACGCTCAGGCACACGAACGCGGCGTCAAGATCATCGGCGCAACCGCCCATTACGTGACCTCGGATCTCGACGAGGGGCCGATCATCGAGCAGGACGTCGAGCGGGTGACCCACGCGCACACGCCCGCGGCGCTCGAGCAGATCGGGCGCGACATCGAATGCGCCGTCCTCGCGCGCGGTGAGCTGGCACCTCGACCGGCGCGTCGTGATCAGCGGGCGCAAGACGGTCGTGTTCGTGTAACCGAGGCGCGCCGGCGGTGACTTCCGCTGCGATGCTGATCTTCGTCGCGACGATCGCCGCGAGTGCGATCGGCCTCTGGCTGCAGCCACGGCTCGTCGACCGTTGCGTGCTGCGCCCTTACTGGCTGGGCCGCCGTCGAGAGTGGCATACGCTGATCACGAGCGGCTTCGTGCACAAGGACGTCGCGCACCTGTTGTTCAACATGCTGAGCTACTGGTTCTTCGCGTTCCAGCTCGAGGGCAGGATCGGCGCGGCGGCGTTCGTCGCCCTGTACTTCGCCGCGCTCGTGCTCAGTAATCTCCCTACGGTGATCAAACACCGCAACGACCCGGCCTACGGTTCGCTCGGTGCGTCCGGCGCCATCTCGGCCGTGCTGTTCGCCTCCATCGTCTACTTCCCGGACCAGCAGCTCATGATCCTGCCCCTGCCGGTGCCGATCCCCGCGCCGCTTTTCGCGGTGGCCTACGTCGGATATTCGTGGTGGTCGGCGCGGCGGGCGACAGACGGGATCAACCACGATGCGCATCTGAGCGGCGCCTTGCTCGGTCTGCTGTTCGTGCTTGTCCACGAGCCGGCTGCGTACGCGGGGCTGCGCACGTGGCTCCGTGTCTGAGGCGACGCCTGCGGCGGATGCGGCGGCGCCGCGCGAGGCTCAGTCGCGGAAGTTCTGGTACTGGAGAGGACGATCGAGCTCCAGCTTGCGCAGCAGTGCGATGGCCTGCTGCAGGTCGTCGCGCTGCTTGCCGGTCACGCGGACCTTGTCGCCCTGGATCGCGCCCTGCACCTTGAGCTTCGAATCCTTGAGGGCCTTGACGATCTTCCTGCCGGCGTCCTGGTCGATTCCGTGACGCAGCAGCACCTCCTGTCGCGCCTCGGCCAGGTTGATCTGCGGATCCTTGACTTCGAGGCAGACGATGTCGATGCCCCGCTTCGCGAGCCGCTGTTTGAGTATGTCAAGCATCTGCTTCAGCTGGAATTCGACCTTGGCGCGCATCGTCACCGTGAAGTCCTTGAGTTCGTAGCTCGCGCCGGCGTCCTTGAAGTCGAAGCGTTGTGCGAGTTCACGATTGGCCTGATCGACCGCATTGGTGAGCTCGTGGGCATTGATCTCGGAGACGACGTCGAAGGATGGCATGAAATCCTCTCTGTTCAGGTCCCTTCGGGACGGACGACGTCCGCGTCCGGCGTTTCGGCGAGCAGCTGCTCGACGAGCGTCGTGAACTCCTCGAGGAGCCGTTCGTGGTGAACTCCGGTGGCCGGTCCCGAAAATCCCGTGTGGATGCGACGCACCCTGCCGGCCCGATCGATGAAGATGGTCGTCGGGAATGCGAACACGCCGTTGAGCTGCGGCAGCTTCGAGGCGGCGTCGTCCTTGTCCGAAGTCCCGGCGATGAGCGTCGGATAGTCGATCCCGTGGCGTTGTCGGAATCGGCGGGTAGCGGCGGCCGCCTGTGCGAAATCGCCAAACTGCTCGAACATCAGCGAGACGACCTCGAGGCCGCGCCCGCGATGCTGGCGATAGAACGGAGCGAGGAAGGCGGCCTCGTCGTGGCAGTTCGGGCACCAGCTGCCGGCCAGCGCGATCACGACGACCTTGCCGGTGAAGCGCGGATCGCGCAGCGAGAGCAGCTTGCCGTCGAGATCAGGGAAGCCGATGTCGAGCACGGTGGCATCGTCGCGCAGCCGGGTAACGCCGCCGGCGTCGCCGAGGCTGGCGTCCGCATCGCGCTGCCCCGTGAACGTCTCGGTGAAGGCCAGTCCCGACCACCAGCGTCCGTTCAGCCTGCCGTCGCTGCCGAGACGCGCGCGGTAGAGGAAGGCATGTCCACCGTCGAACTTCGACAGCCGCAGTTCTCCGTCGACGACCTCGCCGGCCAAAAAGCGGTGATCACCGGTCGGCGTGAGGAAGGTGCCGGTGACCCGCCGACCCTGCTGGCGGAACTCGCCGACGCCGCGGCTGCGCGCTTCGCCCTCGCCGAATTCGACGGACCAGCGTCCCGCATAGTCTGGATAAGGTGCAGGCGTCGGCGGGTCGGGAACGAAGCGATGCTGCAGCCCGAAGCGCGCCTCGAACGGGATGCGCTGATCCTTGCCACCCAGTTTGACCATGAGCAGCTCGCCGCGCAGCACGCCATCCTCGAGTCGTGCCGAGACGAGGTTCTCGTAGCCCGGCATGCGTAACGTCACCGCGCCGTCGCGCAGCTCGACCTCGTCGATGCGCGTGCGCTCGGAACCGTTGACCAGGGTCGCGATCCAGCGTTCGCCGCTGCGCGCGAACTCGAGCCCGAACGGCAGTTCGCCGCCAGGCAGCGTGAGCACGGCTCGCCAGGTGCCCTCCCGAAGACCGCCGTTCGCGGCATCGTCAGGCGGCGTCGACGCGTCGTGCGTGCCGCCACAGGCCGCGACCGTGGCCGCGGCGAGGAGCGCGAACAGGGCCGACTTCGTCTCAGGCACGCAGCGACTTCTCCAGCGCGTCGACGGCGTCCTTACCGACCTTGCCATGCAGGAATTCCATGACGACGGGCGCGAACTGCCTGGCATGTTCGGCGGTGAGTCCGAGCCGCGAGAAGCCGCTGACGATACTGGCGATCGTCGCCGCGTTGCCCCCGCCGAGCGCGCCCGCGAGGCCGCCGAGCAGACGGCTCGCGCCGCCAGCGCTCGGCGCCTCGCGCAGCAGCTCATCGACACCCGGCACACCTCCGAGCAGTGACCTGAAGCGATCGGCGCCGAGTTTGTCCCGGGCCGCCTTGAACAGTATGGCGGCACCGCCGCTCGCCTGCTTGGGACTGACGTTGAGGCGCGTCGTGAGCAGTTCGACGAGTTCCTTCATGGGGTGCTCTCCGTGAGAACGGTCTCAGTCGTGCGCGGGCGCGGGCAGTCCATCGGCGCCGCGCCGCCAAGGACGCCACACCAGCGCGATCTCGCCGACGGCGAGATCCGATTTGCGCGGCGGCACGGCAACCTCGCGCAGCGCGACGGAGGCGCCGTCGAGCGTCTGCGCGAGCTGCGCCGATTCCGCCGCGAACTCGGCCTCGAGCGCCTGCAGCCGCTGCTGCAGCACCTCGAGATTCTCGACGGCGCGCTCGACGTCCGCGGTCTCGCGGCCGATCCGGGCCGCCGAGCGGGCCGCGGTCGTGGCGCGGCCGAGATTGCCGCTCGACAGCGCCTTGCGGCCGAGGAAGGCGCCGAGGATGGATGCCCCGATGGACATGGCCGTGTGCAGCTTCTGCTGCGACGCCTGGCTCTCCTCGCGCGCCTTGCGCTCCTCGGCGCGGCGGATCTGATCCTGCAGCGTCGTGAACCGGGGCTGGTACTTGCGACGCAGTGCCTCGAGAGCGGTGTCGCGCTGCTCGCGCGCAGCGTGCGCGAGCCGTGCGCGGAAGTCGCCCTCGCTCTCGCCCGGCAACGAGCTGCGCTTGAGCGCATCGGCCACGAACAGCCGCGCCCTCGCAGTCTCGTTGAGGTGGGCGGCGAGCGCCTTCCCGAAGGCGGCGTAACTCGCGGCGCGCAGTGCCGCCGCTGGCACGTCGGCGAAGGCGGCGCCTGAGGCCGGCTCCCGTGACAGACGCGCTTTGAGGTCGGGCGACTCCTCGCTCTGCGACCACGCCACCGACCGGCCATCGTCGTCGAACGGCGCGAGCCAGACCCCCGTCGTCCAATGGTCCAGGCCGAGCCTGGCGTCGACGAAATGCAGTCTTGCGGACCCCATCACGGCCGGCCGGTACTCGATCGGGCCGTCGCCATGCGTCGCGGGAAGGAAGTATTCGGGCACGTCCGCGGGCAGCGGCGGCCGTGTCTGCTGCGGCGCAGCGGCCCGCAATTCGCTTGCCGCAGGAGATCCGGCCGACGCGGCCCGTGCGGTGCGCGACGCCTTGCGCGGTGCCATGACGCGCGCGATCTCAGCGCCGGTCATCGGCCCGCGAAGGTACGACAGGGCCCAGCGGCTCTTCATCAGGAATGGTGCGTCGTCGTGCACGTTGCGCATCAGGAAAACGCGCTGCGTCAGCGCAGACATCAGCCGATCGACTTCGGCTCGGTCGTAGCCTCCGCCGAGCGCCCCTTCGAGACCTTCGATCAGCCGCGCCTTGTCGCGCTCGGTCTGCAGGCGGCCGATGAGCCAGGTACCGCAGTTTGCAAGCCCCTTGTAATCGAGGTCGACGGGGTTCTGGGTCGCGAGCACGCAGCCGAGGCCGAACGCACGCGCCTGCTTCAGCAGCGTCAGCATCGGTGTCTTGGACGGCGGATTCGCGCTCGGCGGGAAATAGCCGAAGATCTCGTCCATGTAGAGAATCGCGCGCAGGCTCGACGTGCCGGGCTGATTGCGCATCCAGCCGATCACTTCATTGAGCAGCAGCGTGACGATGAACATGCGCTCGGCGTCGCCGAGGTGACCGATCGAGACGATCGACAGGCGCGGCTTGCCGTCCGTCGTGTAGAGCAACCGCTGCGCATCGAGCGGCTCTCCGTTCATCCACGCCGCAAACCCCGGCGACGCGAGCAGGTTGTTAATCGCCATGGCGAGCGCGAGGCGATCCTTCGCGGGATAGAACGTCTCGAGATCGAACGCGCCGACCTTCTCGAAGGGCGGCTTCTGCACCGCGTGGATGAGGCCGGCCATGTCGAGGCCGGTGCCGCCGCGCCAGGTGGCCTCGAGGATGTTCGCGAGCAGGATGTGCTCACGGCTCTGCAGAGGGTCCGCATCGCGGCCGAGCAGTGACAGCAGGCCGGCGACGACGGCGCCGATCCGGTCGCGCAGTGCGCCCGCGTCGGCGAGCAACTCCGGCGGCGGCGGCGCGAACGAGCGCAGCACGGACAGCGGCAATCCTGTCTCGGCGCCGGGCGTGTAGATCGCGACGTCGACGGCGTCGCGGAACTTGGCGATGCGGCCGGGCGACTGGTCCCACTCGGCGAGACCGTTGCGCCAGGTGTCGGCCGTGCGGGCCGCCAACTGCGCTGATGTCATGCCCTTGCGCTGGGCGTCGGCCGGATCGACCCAGGGTTCGAAGTCTGCCGGCGCGAGCTCGGGAAAGGCGAGCAGCATGTTGCCGAGGTCACCCTTCGGATCGATGCAGATCGCCGGGATGCCGTCGATCGCCGCTTCCTCGAGCAGCGATATGCACAGACCGGTCTTGCCGCTGCCGGTCATGCCGACGCAGACTGCGTGCGTCGTCAGGTCCCGGGCGTCATAGAGGACGAGCTCGTCTTTCAGGGATTGGGTGGCCGCATCGAACTCGCGACCCAGATAAAAGACGCCGAGCTTCTCGTAGTCGACAGCCATGAACCGCTCCCGGGTGGCGGGCGGCGCGCGCCCCATGCCCGGGCGATCCGCTCAGGTACCGACCCTATTGTAGAGAGCCGATCCGCGCTGCGCATCAGGCCGGCGCTCGCCGAAGCGGCGCCAGGCCCGCTCGTGCAGATAGAAGGCCAGGGTATTCGCGAGCGGCTCGATCAGACCGATGCTGGTGGCGATCGTCACCGACCCGGTCAGTGCGAAGGCCACGAGAAAGGCGACACCGAAATGCAGCGTGGCGAACGAGAGCGTCTTGGCGATGTCCCTGCGGTGCTCCATGGGGCCGAAGTATGGGGCTTGGTGAGCACTAGATCTAATCGATTGACTTTCTTATCTCGATAGATGAAGTCGATTTTACTGGTGGCGGCCCGACCGATCGCCGGCGTCCTGGACACGACGCGCCGACCGGCCGCGAGCACATCCCTCAGTACACCGATCGGCGAGGTTCCTTGACTGCCGCGGAAGCCCTTGCCCATACTGCGCGTCGATGATGCGAACGAACGCTGCGACTCAGACCTGGTGGTGGTGCCCGACTGAATAGATGGGCGCTGGGCCCTGTTCGCTGGTTCGCTTCGACAACAGAATTCCAGAACCCATCTCCGGCAGACGGTGATGGGTTTTTTTTCGACCGGGAGTCCGGTAATTGAAACCGCCTTTCGACATTGCAGGCGATCTCGACACGCCGGTCTCGGCCTTCATGAAGCTCGCTGCTTTCCGCCCGAGTTTCCTGCTCGAGTCGGTCGAGGGAGGCGAGCGCCTCGCGCGCTACTCTTTCATCGGTTTCGGCGCGGCACTCGACGTACGGCTCGACGGCCAGGGTCTCGCGATCGGGGAGGCCCGGCTGCCGATGCCGCGCGATCGCGAGTCGCTGTTGCGCGAGCTGCGCGGTGCGTTGGCAGCGGCTCCACGACCCGGCGCGCCCGGCATGGAGGGCGTCGAGCCGCCGCTCGCCGGAGGGCTGGTCGGCTGCTCGTCCTATGATCTCGTGCGTTTCTTCGAAAGGCTGCCGACGCACGCGCCGGACCCGCAGCCGTTCCCGCTGCTGCATTATCGCGCGCCGCAGTCACTGCTGGTCTTCGATCACCTGACCCGCGGCATTGCATTGCTGCACGCCGGAGACGAGGCCGAGCGTCGCTCGCTGCGACGTGAGGTCGTCGCGGCGCTGCGCGGTGCCTTGCCCCGACCGGGCCGCACCGGCGGTTACGGGCCGGCCGCGGCGTCGATGTCGCGCGACCAATTCATCGCCGGAGTCGCGCGCACCCAGGAGCACATCGCCGCTGGCGACGTCTACCAGCTCGTGCTCTCGGTGCGGTTCGGCGGAAGGCACGAGCTGGACCCGTTCCAGGCCTACCGCGCATTGCGCCTCATCAATCCTTCTCCTTACATGTACTACTGCGCCCTCGGCGACGTCACCGTGGTCGGGTCGTCGCCGGAGGCGCTCGTGAGGCTCTCGGGCGGGCGGGCCGAGCTGCGACCCATCGCCGGCACCCGGCCGCGGGCGGCGGATGCGGCGGTCGACCAGCAGCAGGAAGCGGACCTGCTCGCCGATCCGAAGGAGAATGCCGAGCACGTCATGCTCGTGGATCTCGCGCGCAACGATCTCGGTCGCGTGGCCGAAGCAGGCAGCGTTCACGTCGATCCGTACCGCTCGATCGAGCGATACAGCCACGTGATGCACATCGTCAGCGGCGTCAAGGGGCAGCTCGCGCCGGGTCGCGACGCCTTCGATCTGTTCGCCGCGACTTTTCCGGCCGGCACGCTCGTCGGTGCACCAAAAGTTCGGGCGATGCAGATCATCGACGAGCTCGAGCCGGTGCGACGCAACCTCTATGGCGGGACGGTCGGCTATTTCGGTGCGCGCGGCGACATGGACCAGGCGATCACGATCCGCACGCTCGTTTTCCGCGGCGACGAGTACAGCTACCAGGCGGGCGCCGGGATCGTCGCGGACAGCGATCCGGCCAGCGAATACGAGGAGGTCCGTGCGAAGAGCGGCTCGGCGGCGCGCGCGCTCGAGATCGCCGCGGAGGGGCTCTGATGACGACAGCGCGTCCAAGACTGCTGCTGATCGACAACTACGATTCTTTCACCTACAACCTCGTGCAGGCCTTCCTCGTGCTCGGTGCCGAGGTCGACGTGCGCCGCAACGACGAGATCGGCGTCGAGGAGGCACGCGCGCTGTCGCCGACCCATCTGTGCATCTCGCCAGGCCCGGGGACACCGCAGGAGGCCGGGGTGTCGATGCAGATGATCCACGCGTTCGCGGGCAGCATCCCGGTGTTCGGCGTCTGCCTCGGTCACCAGTCGATCGTCGAGTGTTTCGGTGGCAAGGTCGTGCGCGCTGGCCGGCTGATGCACGGCAAGACGTCGCTGATCGAGCACGACGGCCTCGAGCTGTTCGCCGGCGTGCCGCAGCCCTGCGAAGTGGGGCGCTACCACTCGCTGATCGCGGAGCCGTCTTCGCTGCCACCGGATCTGCTGGTGACCGCGAGGACGAAGGAAGGGGAGATCATGGGGGTCCGTCACCGCCGTCTCGTCGTGGAGGGCGTGCAGTTTCACCCCGAAAGCGTTCTGACCCCCGACGGGCCGACACTGATGGCCAATTTCCTGCGCCAGCGCGGCGGGGTGCGCCCGTGAACGGGGCGTCGACGCTGCGACCACTGCTCGAGCGGCTGCTCGAGCGCGCCGATCTGGACGAAACGCAGGCGGAATACGTGCTGCGCGAGCTGACCGACCCGCAGCTGCCACCCGCGGTCGCCGGCGCCCTGCTCGCCGCGCTGCGTGCCAAGGGCGTGGTCGCCGCGGAGCTGCGCGGCTTCGCGCGCGGCATGCGTGCGCTGGCGCGCCGACCGGCAATCGAGGCCGAACTGCCCGCAATCGACATCGTCGGCACCGGCGGTGATGCCTCGCGTAGTCTGAACCTCTCGACTGGCACCGCCCTGCTGGTCGCCGCCTGCGGCGTGCCGGTCGTCAAGCACGGCAATCGCTCGATCTCCAGCCAGAGCGGCAGTGCCGACGTGCTCGAGAAGCTCGGGCTGCCGCTGCCGCTCGATGAACGCGCCGCAGGCGAGTGCCTCGAGGCGACCGGCTTCACCTTCCTGTTCGCGCCGCACTACCACCCGGCGATGAAGGCGATCGCGCCGATCCGTCAGGCGCTCGGCGTGCGCACGGTGTTCAACATCCTCGGACCGCTGACGAATCCGGCGCGGCCTCCGTATTACCTGATCGGCGCCTACGCGGCGGACGTCGCCGCACTGATGGCCGAGACGCTCGCGGGGCTCGAGGTGCGGCGAGCCTTCGTCGTTCACAGCGACAACGGCTGGGACGAACCGACGCCGATCGTGCCGTTCACCGTGTTCGATGTGCGCGATGGCAAGGTCGAGACACGGCGCCGGTCGGCAGCCGATTTCGGACTGCCTGCATGCACGCCTGCGGATCTCGCCGGCGGCACGGCCGCCGAGAATGCCGCGACGCTCGCCGCGACGCTGCGTGGCGAGGAACGCGGTGCGCACCGCGACGCGTTGCTGCTCGGCGCCGCGCTCGCGCTCGAGGCCGCCGACCAGAGTCGCGACTCGCGCGAGGGCGTCGCGCGCGCGGCGCGCGCGATCGACGATGGTTCGGCGGCGCGCGTACTTGCCTCGCTCGCCGACTTCGGCCGCCGCGCGGCAACGGAGCGTCGGCCGTGAACGAGGACTTCCTCGCCACGATGCGCGCGGCCAGCGCCGCCAGAGTCCAGCGGGCGCGGCGGCTGCGCAGCGAGGGCGCGCTGAGCGAGTTCATCGCGCGGTTGCCGCCGCCGCCGCCTCTGCGCCTCTCGAGCGCGGGCTTCGACCTGATCGCCGAACTGAAGCTGCGCTCGCCGGCGATCGGCCAGCTCGGCGTCGGTGCGGCCGAGGACGTCGCGGCTCGGGTGCTGTCGTATGCCGAGGCCGGCGCCGCCGCCGTATCAGTGCTGACCGAGCCGAGCCGCTTCGACGGCTCGATGTCGCACCTCGAGAGCGCGGCCCGCGCGCTCTCGTTGCGCGATCCGCCGATCCCTGCGATGCGCAAGGATTTCCTCGTCGAGCCTTATCAGGTGCTCGAGGCGAGAGCGGCCGGCGCCGGTGGCGTGCTCGTGATCCTGCGCATGCTGCCGCGCGGGCCGCTCGAAGCCCTGATCGACGCCGCGCTGTCGCAGGGACTGTTCGTGTTGCTCGAGGCTTTCGACGAGCCCGATCTTGAACTCGCCGCGGCGCTGATCGAGGCCCGCTATGCGCACCGCGCGCAACTGCTCGTCGGTGTGAACTGCCGCGACCTCGTGACGCTGCAGGTCGTACTAGGGAGGCTCGAGACGCTGGCTGCGAGGCTGCCCCTTGGCGTGGCGCGCGTTGCGGAGAGCGGCGTCAGCACGCCCGAGGATGCCGCGCGCATGGCGGCGGCCGGCTACGATCTCGCTCTCGTTGGCAGCGCGCTGATGCGCGACGATGACCCCGGCGCACTCGCCGCTGCGATGCTGCGCGCCGCGCGGGCCGCGCGCGCCGGTGGCCGGCGATGAGCGCGCGCCCGTGCGGCTGGGTCAAGGTCTGTGGCCTGACGACCGCCGAGGCGGTCAGTGCCGCGCTCGAGGCCGGCGTCGACGCGATCGGCTTCGTGTTCGCGGAGTCGGCACGGCGTGTCGAGCCCGAGCGTGCTTGCCGACTCGCCGAACCCGCGCGCGGGCGCGTGCGGTGCGTCGCCGTGACGAAGCATCCGGACGCAGCGCTGCTCGAACGCATCGAGCGCGACTTCGCGCCCGACATGCTGCAGAGCGACCTCGAGGATTTCGCTCGACTTCGGCCGGGATCGCGCGCCGAACGGCTGCCGGTGCTGCGCGCTGGCCGGCCCTTGCCCGATCCGCTGCCCGCGCGGCTGCTATTCGAGGGTCCCATTTCGGGCATGGGCCGCGTCGGGGACTGGGACGAGGCCGCGCGACTGGCTGGCATGGCGGAGCTGGTCCTGGCCGGCGGTCTGCGGCCCGAGAACGTCCGCGCGGCGATCCGCCACGTGCGACCCTATGGCGTCGATGTCTCGAGCGGCGTCGAGGTCGAGCCCGGTGTGAAGTCGCCACAGAGGATTCACGATTTCGTCAGGGAGGCGCGGGCCGCCTTCCGGGAGTTGAACGCATGAATGCTGTCAGTGCTGCCGAAAGCGAACGGCTGCTCGCCACCGAGATCGCCGGCGGCTTTCCGGATGCGCGCGGGCGTTTCGGCCCTTACGGCGGCCGCTACGTGCCGGAGACCCTGATTCCGGCGCTCGAGCGGCTCGAACGGGGAATCCGCGAACACCTGCACAGCGAGGACTTTCAGCGACAGATCGGACACGAGCTGCGCACCTGGGTCGGGCGGCCGACGGCGCTCAGTCATGCGCCGAGGCTGTCGCGGCGCTGGGGCGCGGAAATCTGGTTCAAGCGCGAGGATCTCGCGCACACCGGCGCGCACAAGATCAACAATGCGCTGGGCCAGGCGCTGCTCGCGCAACGGCTCGGCGCGCGCCGTATCGTCGCCGAGACCGGCGCCGGCCAGCATGGCGTCGCGAGCGCTGCGGCTTGCGCACGCCTCGGTCTGCCCTGCATCGTCTACATGGGTGCGATCGACATGGAGCGCCAGGCGCCGAACGTCGGCCGCATGAGGCTGCTCGGCGCCGAGGTCCGCCCGGTCACCGGTGGCGACAAGACCCTGCGGGCGGCCATCGACGAGGCGCTGCGCGACTGGGTTTCCGATCCGCTCGGCACTTTCTATCTGCTCGGCTCGGCCGTGGGTCCACACCCGTATCCCTATCTCGTCCGCGAGCTGCAGGCCGTGATCGGTCGCGAGGCCCGGGCGCAGTATCTCGAGACATGCGGTCGTCTGCCGGACGCCGTGTTCGCCTGTGTCGGTGGCGGCTCGAACTCGATCGGCATGTTCCATGCCTTCATCGCCGACCGCAGCGTCGAGATCGTCGGCGTCGAAGCCGGCGGTCGCGGACCCGGTCTCGGCGACAATGCGGCGAGCCTGTCCTATGGGCGGCCGGGCGTGCTCCAGGGCAGCTATTCGCTGCTGCTGCAGGACAGTGACGGTCAGATTCAGGAGACGCATTCGGTGTCGGCAGGGCTCGATTATCCGGGTGTCGGTCCGGAGCATGCGCTGTTGATGGCGGCCGGCCGCGTCCGGTACGAGTCGGCGAGCGACGCCGAGGCACTCGAGGCGCTGCGCGAGTGTTGTGAGATGGAGGGTATCCTGCCCGCGATCGAGACCGCGCATGCACTGCACGGTGCGAAGCGCTGGGCGCAGCGGCATCCCGGCCGCAGCGCGCTGATCTGTCTGTCGGGGCGTGGCGACAAGGACATGCCGACGCTGCAGACGACGATTCTCTCCGGAGTGCGCCCGTGAGTCTCGTCGCGACGTCCGAGCGCGCTGCGCCAGCCGACGCGACGCCGCGCGACCGGCTCGCCGCAGCGATCCGTTCGGCCGCGGCGCGCGGCGCGCCGGCGCTCGTGGCTTTCATGACCGCCGGCTACCCGAGCGCGGCGCGCTTCCGCGACGATCTGGCGGCGGTCGCATCGGCGGCCGACGTCGTCGAGATCGGCGTCCCGTTCACCGATCCGATGGCCGACGGCGTCACCATACAGCGCTCCAGCCAGGAAGCGCTGCGTCAGGGCGTCAGCCTGCGCTGGATCCTCGCCGAGCTTGGCGCGATGCAACGTCCCGCAGCGCCGCTCGTGCTGATGAGTTATCTGAATCCGCTGCTGCAGTACGGCTACGGGTGTCTCGCCGCCGACGCTCACGCGGCCGGCGTCTGCGGCTTCATCGTGCCGGACCTGCCGTTCGACGAGGGTGAGGAACTGCGTTACGCGCTCGATCAGTGCGGCGTTGCGCTCGTGCAGATGGTCACGCCAGTGACGACGCCCGAGCGCCTCACGCAGGTCTGCGCCGCGAGTCAGGGCTTCGTCTATGCCGTGACGATGACCGGCACCACTGGCAGGAGCGTCGACGTGCCGGACGCCGTGCTCGAGTATCTTGCCGCTGTGCGCAGGACCTCGCGCCTGCCGGTCTGTGCCGGCTTCGGCATCCGCTCGCGCGAGCAGGTCGCACGCCTGGCCGGACACGTCGACGGCGTGATCGTCGGCTCGGCGCTCGTCGAGGTGCTCGAGCGCGGCGCGGATCCGGCGGCGTTTCTGCGCGGGCTGCGGACGGTCTGAGGCTTGCAAGAAGCGCTTCTACAGCAGGCCGCTGTCCCCGTCGTCGCCTTCGTGGCGATCGCTTTGGTTTCGGTCTGCGTACTGCTTCACTACGAGGCGCTCGCCTGGCTGTCCGGCGCGCTGCCGAAGCTGCACATGCGCCGCCGGCCGCGAGTGCTGCTGCTGATCTTCGCGATTCTGGCCCTCCACAGCGTCGAGATCTTCCTGTTCGGTCTCGGCTACCTCTGGTTGCTGCAGGATCCTGCCTACGGATCCCTGCAGGGCATCGGCGAGCTGAACCTCATCAACTGCGGCTACTTCTCCGCCGTCGTCTTCACGACGCTCGGTCTCGGCGACATCGTGCCGCAGGGCCCGATCCGTGTCCTCGCCGGGCCCGAGGCGCTGGCCGGCTTCGTGCTGATCACCTGGTCCGCGTCTTTCACTTTCATCGAGATGCAGTCGTTCTGGAAGCGCCCGGCATGAGCCGGCGCTCGGTCCCGCTCGGGCTCGCCGTGCTGCTTGGCGCGCTGTCGATGTTGAGCCCTTTCTCGATCGACACGTTCTTTCCGAGTTTCCGCGCCATGCAGGCGGAGTTCGGCATCGGGCCGCTCGAGATGCAGCAGGCGCTGACGGCCTACCTCGTGCCGTTCGCGTTCACGGCCCTCGTGCACGGGCCGTTATCGGATGCGCTCGGGCGCCGGCCGGTCGTGCTGTGGGGCATCGGCATCTATTCGTGCGCGTCGCTGGCCTGCGTCTTCGCGCCAGGCTACTCGACGCTGCTGCTGTTCCGCGCCGCGCAGGGTATGACCGCCGGTGTCGGTATGGCGGTCGGCCGCGCCGTGATCCGCGACCGCTTCCAGGGTCCCGACGCGCAGCGGCTCATGAGCGCGGTTACGATGGTATTCAGCATCGCGCCTGCCGTGGCTCCGGTGGTCGGCGGCTGGATCCACGTCTGGTTGGGCTGGCGTGCGGTGTTCGGGTTTCTGGCGCTGTTCGGCGTCGCGCTCTGGATCGCGGCGCTGCTGTTGTTGCGCGAGTCGCATCCACCGGCCCTGCGCGTGCCGCTGCACGCGGGCTCGCTCGCCGCGACCTCGTGGCGGATCGCGCGCGATCCGCGCTTCCTGCCGCTCGCACTCGCGGCGGGACTGAGCTTCTCGGCGGCACTGCTCTACGTCGGCTCCGCGCCCGCGATCGTCTTCGATCACTGGCGCCTGCCGGAGACGGCATTCGCGGCGCTGTTCGTGCCGATCGTGCTCGGCTTCATGGGCGGGGCGTGGGCCTCTGGCCGGCTCGCCGGGCGCTGGCGGCCGGATCGCCAGGTGCTGACGGGCTACGCAGTGTCGATCGTCGCGGCAGCGGCTGCGTTGCTGCTCCACGCCAGCGTCGAGGCGCCGCCGCGTCTCGCGCAGCAGGCGTCGATCGCGCTGATCTCGTTCGGCATCCAGCTCTCGTTTCCACCGATCACGCTGCGCATGCTCGACATGTTTCCCCGGGTGCGCGGCTCGGTCGCCTCGGTCCAGTCCTTCGTCGGCTTGTTGCTCGGCAGTACGACGATCGGCGTCGTGGCGCCCTTGCTGCAGCGCTCCATGCTCTGGCTGTCGATCGGGTCGGTTTGCGCATCGTTGACATCGCTGACCCTGTGGGGCATCAGTAGCCGCCGGAGGTGAGGCCGGTGCTCGAATCGGTACACCACGTGAACCTGCTCGTGCGCGATCTCGAGCAAGCGCGCGGACGTTTCGCTGCCACGTTCGGCGTCGAGCCCGGACCAGTCGAAGCGCTGCCGGGTCGCGGCGCGATCGCTTCGCGCCTGCTCATCGGATCGACATGGCTGGTTCTGGTTCAGCCGACCGATCCGGCAGGTCTGCCCGGGCGTCGGCTCGCCGAGCGCGGCGAGGGCGTGTTCCTGGTCTCCTTCGGCGTGCCGGATCTGGACGCTGCGATCGATTCACTCGCGACGCGCGGCGTGCGTTTCACGGCGGCGACGCCGCGTCGTGGGCTGGACGGCTGGCGCGTTATCGACGTCGAACTCGGCGGGGAATTCGGCGTCGATCTGCAGCTCTGCGAGGACCGCAAGGCATGACGGACGGAAGCCTGATCCGGATCGATCGGCGCTTTCGCGGCCCGCCCAACTCGGGCAATGGAGGCTACGTCTGCGGCTGTCTCGCGCGGCTCGCCGACCAGACGGTGCGCGTACGGCTGCATCGGCCGCCGCCACTCGATGTGGTCATGCACGCACTGCCGCGCGCGCCCGGTGTGTTCGAGCTGCGCGCAGGTGCCGATCTGATCGCCGAGACCGCTCCGAGCGGACTCGAGTTCGATCTCGGGCTGGACGTCCCGGCGTTTCCCGGATACGAAGCGGCGCTGCATGCGTCGCAGCACTTCGTCGGCTTTCGCGCCCACCCTTTCGATGGCTGCTTCGTCTGCGGCCCGCGTCGCGGCCGCGGCGACGGTTTGCGCATCTTCGCCGGTCACCTCGACGGCGCGCCGCTGGTCGCGGCGCCGTGGTTGCCCGATGCATCGCTGGCCGCAGCGGACGGCAAGGTGTCGCCCGAGTTCATGTGGGCAGCGCTCGACTGCCCGGGCTGGTCTGCGGCGTCCCCGGATGGCCGCCTGATGCTGCTCGGCGAGTTCACCGCGCATGTCGACCGTCGTGTGCACGTCGACGAGCCCTGCGTGATCGCCGGCTGGGTCATCCGGCGCGAGGGGCGCAAGTGCGAAGTCGGCACGGTGCTGTTCGACGAGGATGGCGAGTACTGCGCGCGCGCGAAAGCCGTGTGGATAGAGCCACGCTCCGCCACCCGTTGCGCTAAATCTCCCTAGGTGAAAGTAACGACTGAAACCTGCGCCCTCGGGATTTATAGTATTAGATGATTCTAATTTAATTTAGAGGAGGGGCGCAGACATGAGAAAGAAACTGATCGCGCCTTCGGCCCTCGTTGCGGCCTCGCTGCTCGCGGCAAGCGCCATGGCGCAGGGCGGCGGAGGTGGTGGCGGCGTCGGCGGCGGTGGCGGCTCTGCCGCTGCCGTTCAGCGCGGCACACAGACGGCGGCTCAGATCGGTGATCGCGACCTCGCGCGCGACGGGCCAAGACTCCGCGATCTGAGCGGCGATCTGGACCGCGACCGCGATCGGGCCCGCGACCAGGATCGGTTGCACGACCAGGGTCGGAAACGTCTCGACGCGAAGCAGAGCCTGCTCGAGCGCGAGCGGACCCAGCTCGAGGCGCCGCGTCGGCTGCTCAAGAAGGAGGAAGCACAGATTCGCGAGCGGGAGCGGCTCTTGGAGCAGCAGCAGATTCGGCTGCAGGAGCGCATCCGGATCGCCGAAGGGGCAATGGGCCGTTGAAGGCCGGGCTCAGCGGTAGCGCAGGTAACCCCAGAGGGTCGCCGACGCGCCGCTGATCGCGAGGAGCGCGCCCGCCCAGGCAGGTTCCGTACCGACCGCGAGCCAGACGAGTCCGCCGAGAAGCAGGACTGCGCCGATCGTCACGCGATCGCGGCGTCGGTCTGAGCGCTCGATCGTGCGCTGCAGGCGTTGGATGTTCTCGTCGAGATCGCGGGATTCGACCTGCAGTCGCAGAGTGCCGTCCTGCGCGCGCTGTACCGCGCCGCGGATCAGCGGCGGCAGCGCTCGTGCGGCCTCGAAGATCTCCGGCAGCTGCGTGCGCAGATTGCCGAGCATGGCCGCGCCGCTGACGCGCTCCTGCATCCACTCGCGCAGGATCGGTGCGGCGGTCTGCCAGATGTCGAGTTCGTCGTAGAGCTGGCGGCCGAGACCTTCGATGTTCAGCAAGGTTTTCTGGAGCAGGATCAGTTGCGGTTGGATGCGCATGTCGAAACGCCGCGAGATGTCGAACAGGCGCAACAGGATGGTGCCGAAAGAGATGTCGCGCAGCGGCTTGTTGAAGATCGGCTCGAGCACCGTGCGGATCGCGGACTCCATCTCGTCGACGCGCGTGTCGGGTGGTACCCATCCTGACTCGACGTGCAGCTCGGCGACGCGGCGGTAGTCACGATCGAAGACCGCGAGGAAGTTCTCGGCGAGATACTGCTGGTCGCGCGGGTCGAGTGTGCCAACGATACCGAAGTCGACCGCCGCGTAGCGCGGCTTGGCCGGCTCGTCGACCAGCACGAAGATGTTGCCCGGATGCATGTCGGCATGGAAGAAGTTGTGCCGGAACACCTGGGTGAAGAAGATCTTCACGCCGTTGACGGCAAGCAGCGGGATGTTGGTGCCGACTTCGCGCAGGCGCGCCATGTCGCTGATCTGCACGCCATGGATGCGCTCCATGACGATGACGTTGACGCGGCACCAGTCCCAGTAGACCGCCGGTACGTAAAGCAGGTCGCTGCCGGCGAAATTGCGCTTGAGCTGGGCGGCATTGGCGGCCTCTCGCATCAGGTCCAGCTCGTCGAGGATCGTCTTCTCGTACTCGTCGACCACCTCGTCGAGTCGCAGCCGGCGCGCTGCGTCCGAATTGCGGGTCGCGAGTGCTGCGAGCTCGTGCATGACCTCGAGGTCGCGCTCGATCATCGCGCGCATCCCGGGGCGAAGCACCTTGACGACGACGTCCTCGCCGGTGGGCAGCCGTGCGGCATGGACCTGGGCGATCGACGCGGCGGCCAGCGGCTCGCTGGAGAACTCCGCGAACATCTCCTCGATCGGCCTGCCGTAGGCCTCCTCGATGATGGCGCGCGCGGTGCCGGCATCGAACGGCGGCACCCGATCCTGCAGCTTGGCCAGTTCGTCCGCGATGTCGTCGGGCAGAAGGTCGCGACGGGTCGAGACGGCTTGCCCGAACTTCACGAAGATGGGGCCGAGCTCCTGCAGCGCGAGGCGCAGCCGCTCGGCGCGGCTCGCGCCATGACGGCGTTCGAGCCATGTCCACGGCGACAGCAGGAAGAGGAAGCGCAGCGGTCTGTAGAGCCGCGTCTCGCGCACGAACTCGTCGAGTGCGTGCCGCACGAGCACACGCTGGATCTCGATCAGCCGCAGGAAGACGCGTGGCTTCATCCGGTGTCCCCGGCGCGCGGCTCTGCCTGACGGGAGTCGAGGGCTGCGAGCCTGACTTCGAAGCGATCGACGTCGTCGCGCAGGCGGTCCACTTCACCGAGGAAGACATCGGCCTCCGCACGCGGCACGAGATCCCGGCTCTCGTGGGCAAGGTACTCGGCCACGTTGCGTACGGTGATCGTGCTCGCGCGGCGACCAAAGGCGAGCAGGCTGCGCGCGACGCGCGCAAACTGGTGCGCCACACCGTCGCCGAACAGCGCTGCAAATTCTTCCTCGGCGTCGGGGCGCAGCAGTCGGCCGAGCCGCTGGAAGCGTTCGGCGATCTCCGCGTCGCCGCGGATACGCGCGTCGCCGCCCTGGATCACGCTCTCGGGCGCATCGCCAGCGAGCGCCATCAGGCTGATCGGCGAGCCCTCGATCTCCGCATCGCAGGGCGGCGCGGACCCGGCGTCGCGCACCCGCGAGACACGCAGCGAGTGACCGAGCGATTCGACGACGAACCGCAGACCGAGCGTGCTGACGACGATGCCGAAGCGCCGCCCGGCAAGTTCGGCACACAGGTCCTGCGCCGCCGGCGAGGAGCCGAGATTGCGATTGAGCAGGTTCTCGATCGTGGCGGTCAGCATCGGCGTGGCGACTCAGTCGCGGTAGCCACGATGCACGGCGACGATGCCACCAGCGAGATTGTGGTAGCGGCAGTCGACGAAGCCTGCCTCGCGGAGCATCGCGAGCAGGGTCTCCTGGTCGGGATGCCTGCGAATCGACTCGGCGAGGTAGCGATAGCTCGCGGCGTCGCCGGCCACGACTTGGCCGAGCCACGGCAGGACGCGGAAGGAATAAGCATCGTAGACGGGCCTGAGAGCCGGCACCGCCGGCTGCGAGAACTCGAGCACGAGCAATTGGCCGCCCGGCTTGAGCACCCGGCGCATCGAGCGCAGCGCCGCCGTCTTGTCGGTCACGTTGCGCAGGCCGAACGCGATGGTCACGCAGTCGAAGCTGCCGTCAGCGAAGGGCAGGCACTCGGCATTGGCCTGCACGTACTCGATCCCCTGCACGATGCCGGCGTCGATCAGTCGGTCGCGCCCGTGGCACAGCATCTGCGCGTTGATGTCGGTCAGCACGACCCGACCACCCGGCGAGACCTGGCGCAGCAGCCTCGCGGCGATGTCACCGGTGCCGCCGGCGACGTCGAGCGCCTGCTGGCCGGGCCGCAGGTGTGTCAGCGACATCAGGAAGTCCTTCCAGACGCGATGCAGGCCGACCGACATCAGGTCGTTCATGAGGTCGTAGCGCGGCGCGACCGAGTCGAACACGCCGCGTACCCGGCGCGCCTTCTCGTGCCAGGGAACCTCTTCGAAGCCGAAATCCGTGCGGTCGTTGCGATGCGGGGTCGTCACGGCAGGCAAGATAGCACAGGTGGGATCTAAGCAGTTGTTTTCTAATCGAAATTCGGCTTCGCCGACGCGCCGGCTGCGGCCACCCGCTCGAGGTAACGCCGCCAGAGCGCCTCGCGGTCGCGGCCGAGTTCGTGCAGGTATTTCCAGCTGTACAGGCCGCTGTCGTGGCCGTCGTCGAAGATCAGCCGTATGGCGTATTGGCCGACCGGCTCGATGCCGCGCAGCCCGACGTTCTGCTTGCCGACGACGAGCGTCTCCCGTCCGGGGCCATGGCCCTTGACCTCTGCCGACGGCGAATGCACGCGCAGGAACTCGAACGGCAGTTCGAAACGCGAGCCGTCGTCGAAACTGACCTCGAGCAGTCGGGACTGCCTGCGAACCTTGATTTCGGTGGGCGTGGGCTGCACGGATGGCGTCGGACAGGCGGCGAAACCGCGCTGAGGATTGTTGCGCATTCTCCCGATTCGCCGGAACCTGTCCACGGTGACAATGCCACGAGTGTCGCCGATACTCGGCGACGCGATCCGCACTCAGCGAGACGGGGGGCTCGAGGGATGAAGCCGACGGACACGTCGCATCCGGACTACTACCACAAGGTCGTAGATTGCCAGTGGGCCTGCCCGGCCCACACCGACGTGCCGGAGTACATCCGGCTCATCGCGCAAGGTCGCTTCACCGATGCCTACATGGTCAATCGCGCATCGAACGTGTTCCCGGGCATTCTGGGCCGCGTCTGCGACCGACCCTGCGAGCCGGCCTGCCGGCGCGGTCGTGTCGAGAAGAAACCGGTGGCGATCTGCCGCCTCAAGCGCGTCGCTGCCGACCATAAGGATGAGTACCGGTCGCGTTTGCCGGCCATTCCGCAGATCAAGAACGGCAGGCGGATAGCACTGATCGGCGCCGGTTGTGCGTCACTGACGGTCGCCAACGACCTGATGCCGCTCGGTTACGAGGTCACGATCTTCGAGCAGTGGCGCGAGCCCGGCGGCCTGATGCGCACGAACATTCCGTCGTTTCGCCTGCCGGCGAGCGTGCTCGACGACGAGATCGACGCCATCATCGGGATGGGCGTGGATCTGCGCCTCAATACGCCGATACGCAGTCTGCGTCAGCTGCTCGACGAAGGCCGCTACGACGCGGTGTTCATCGGCAGCGGTGCGCCCAAGGGCAAGGAACTGGACCTGCCGGGCCGCGAGGCGGCCAAGGCCAACGTCCACATCGGCATCACCTGGCTCGAGTCGGTTGCCTTCGGTCACGTGGACCGGATCGGCGAGAACGTGCTGATCATCGGCGTCGGCAACACGGCGATGGACTGCTGCCGCACCAGCCTCAGACTCGGCGCCCGGAACGTCAAGGTGATGGCGCGCAAGCCGCGCGCCTTCTTCAAGGCCAGCGAGTGGGAACTCGAGGATGCCGAGGAGGAAAACGTCGAGATCGTGATCAACCGCGCACCGAAGAGCTTCGTCGTCGAGGGCGGCAGGCTCAAGGGTATGTTGTTCGACGCCATGGAATACGACATCGACGGCCGGGGCCGCATCACCGCCGAACGCGTCACCGGCGAGGAGTTCTTTCCGGCCGACGACGTGATCCTCGCGATCGGCCAGGAGAACGCCTTCCCCTGGATCGAGCGCGATCTCGGCATCGAGTTCGACAAGTGGAACGTGCCGCGAGTGGATCCGGTGACCTTCGAGTCGACGCGCAAGGGCGTGTTCTTCGGTGGCGACGCCGCGTTCGGGCCCAAGAACATCATCTGGGGTGTCGAGCACGGACACCAGGCCGCGATTTCGATCCATCTGCACTGTCAGGGCTTGCCGCTGACCGAGCGCCTGCCACCCGGCGTGAACCTGCAGAGCCGCAAGATGGGCATGCACGAATGGGCCTATGCCAACGACTACTCGCCTCTCGAGCGGCGCCTGATGCCGCACGTCTCGCTCAAGGAGCGCTTCAAGAAGCTCGACATCGAGGTCGAGCTCGGCTTCACGGCCGAGCAGGCGGCCGAAGAGGTGCAACGCTGCCTCAATTGCGACGTGCAGACCGTGTTCGACGCCAGGCTCTGCATCGAGTGCGATGCCTGCATCGACATCTGTCCCGTCGACTGCCTGACCATTACCCACGATGGCGAGGAGGCGGATCTGCGCTCTCGTCTCAAGGCCCCGGCGCGGAATCTCTCGCAGGCGCTGTTCGTCAGTGGGCCGCTCAAGCAGACGGGCCGCGTGATGGTCAAGGACGAGGATCTGTGCGTGCACTGCGGCCTGTGCGCCGAGCGCTGCCCCACCGCCGCCTGGGACATGCAGAAATCGATCATCAAGTGGCCGCACGCCGCGGACCAGCCGTCGGCGAGCGCCGCCGCTGCATTGAAGTCCGCCTGAAAGGGGCAAACTGCACGACTCGCCTCTCGAGGAACCCCATGTCTTCCGCTCCATCGCGCGTCAACGACTTCGTGATCAAGATCGCCACCGTGAACGGCACGGGCTCGGCGAGCGCCAACACGTTGCTGATGAAGTCGATCTTCCGCAGCGGCATCCCGGTGATGGGTAAAAACTACTTCCCGTCGAACATCCAGGGACTGCCGACCTGGTACGAGATCCGGATCTCCAAGGACGGCTACGTCGCTCGCTCGGGTAAGGTCGACCTCATGGTCGCCATGAACGCCGAGACCTACGGGCGCGACCTGCGCGAAGTCGCGCCCGGTGGCTACCTGATCTACGACTCGACCTGGCCGCGTCCGGCGCTGCTGAAGCGCGAGGACATCACGGTGCTCGGCGTGCCGCTCGCGAAGCTCTGTAACGAGAACTTCACCGGCGTGCGCACGCGCATCCTGATGAAGAACATCTGCTACGCGGGCGTGCTCGCGGCGCTGCTCGACCTCGACGTCGAACGGATCCGCGAACTGCTGGCCGAGACCTACGCGAAGAAGCCGGCACTGGTCGAATCCAACATGCGGGCTATAGAGCTCGGCTACGACTACGCGAGACAGCACTTCCAGTGCCCCTTGCCGCTGCGCGTCGAGAAGATGGATCGGACGGCAGGGCACATCATGATCGACGGCAACACGGCCGCCGGCCTCGGGGCCGTCTATGCCGGTGCGACCGTGGCGGCCTGGTATCCGATCACGCCGTCGACCTCGCTGATGGATGCCTTCAAGAGCTTCGCCGATCGGCTGCGGGTCGATCCCGACACCGGACGCAGGAACTTTGCCTTCATCCAGGCGGAGGACGAACTCGCCGCAATCGGCATCGTGCTGGGCGCGAGCTGGAATGGCGCCCGCGCGTTCACCGCGACCTCGGGCCCCGGCATCTCCCTGATGAACGAGTTCCTCGGGCTCGGTTACTATGCCGAGATACCCGCGGTGATCGTCGACGTGCAGCGTGTCGGGCCTTCCACCGGCATGCCGACTCGCACCCAGCAGTGCGACATCATGGCCTGCGCCTATGCCTCGCACGGCGACACCAAGCACGTTTGCCTCTACCCGTCGAACCCGGAGGAGTGCTTCTACATGACGGTGCAGGCCTTCGACCTCGCCGAGAGACTTCAGACGCCAGTCATCGTTCTGTCCGATCTCGACATCGGCATGAACGACTGGATGTGCCGCGAGCTCAAGTGGGACGACTCGTGGCAGCCCGACCGGGGCAAGGTGCTCGGCCGCGAGCAACTCGAGAAGATCGACAGGTTCTACCGTTACCTCGACAAGGACGAGGACGGCATTCCGTACCGGACGTTCCCGGGCGTACACCGCAAGGGCGCCTACTTCACGCGCGGCTCCGGCCACACCCAGCTCGGCACCTACACCGAGGATTCGGCTGAATACCAGCTCGTGCTGGACCGTCTGCTGCGCAAGTTCCAGACCGCCAAGCGTTACGTGCCCAAACCCGTGATCGAGCAGGATGCCCGCACCGACATTGCGATCGTGACGATCGGCAGCTCCGACGGTGCTGTGCACGAGGCTCGCGATATCCTGCGCACGCGCGGCGTGCAGCTCAACTACATGCGCGTGCGCGCCTTCCCGTTCGGCGAGGAGGTCGAGAAGTTCCTGGCCGACCACCGGCTGCTGTTCGTCGTCGAACAGAACCGCGATGCCCAGCTGCGTTCGCTGCTGACGCTCGAGACGCGCGTGGCCAAGGAGAAGCTGCGATCCCTGCTGCACTACAGCGGCCTGCCGGTCTCCTCGAAGTTCATCGTTGACGGAGTGCTCGGCGAGTTCGGCGAAGGCCGGCGCGCCAGCCTCGCGGGAGTTTAGTCATGACGTTCATCCCGAAGCCGAAGGTCGCACACCCCAGCCTGCCGAAGAACGCGCTCGGTCTGACGCGCCGCGACTACGAGGGCGCGCTGTCGACGCTTTGTGCGGGCTGCGGCCACGACTCGATCACCGCTGCGATCATCGAGGCGTGCTGGGGCATCTCCGCCGAGCCGCACGACATCGTCAAGCTCTCGGGCATCGGCTGCTCTTCGAAGACGACTGCCTACTTCGTCAGTGGCGGCCATGGTTTCAACTCGGTGCACGGCCGCATGCCTTCGATCGCGACCGGCGCGAACGCGGCGAACCGCAATCTGCACTACATCGGCATCTCGGGCGATGGGGACACGCTGTCGATCGGTCTCGGGCAGTTCTGCCACGTGATCCGGCGCAACGTGAACATGCTCTACCTCATCGAGAACAACGGGGTTTATGGGCTCACGAAGGGACAGTTCTCCGCGTCCGCCGACATCGGCTCCAAAGCCAAGAAGGGCGAGGTCAACGTCCAGCCCCCCATCGATTCCGTTCTGCTCGCGATGCGGCTCGGCGCCGGCTTCGTCGCGCGCAGCTTCTCGGGCGACAAGGCGCAGCTCGTGCCGCTGATACAGGCGGGCCTCAAGTACCCGGGCTTCGCGCTGATCGACGTGCTCTCGCCGTGCGTGACGTTCAACGACCACGAGGGTTCGACGAAGAGCTACGCGTATACACGCGAGCACTACGAGACCGTGGTCAACGCGGATTTCGTGCCGATCGAACGCGAGATCACCGTCGATTACGCCGCGGGCCAGACCCAGTCCGTGGTGATGCACGACGGCAGCCGAATCCTGCTGCGAAAGCTCGATGCGGCCTACGATCCAGGCGATGCGACGCGTGCGCAGAACTACGTGCTCGAGCGCATGAATCACGGCGAGTACGTCACCGGTCTGCTGCACCTGCGTGCCGCGGACCACGAGTTCCATGCCGTCAACCAGACGCCCGACACGCCGCTCAACCAGTTGCCTTTCTCGAAGCTGGTCCCGGGTGCGAAGGCGCTCGAGAAGCTGCAGGCGCGCTACCGGTGAGTGCTGGTCACGGCGTGACAGTTCCGCAACGCCAGCCTAGAATCCGCGCCACGCGATTCCGCGCACAGCGTGCAGATGGAGCATCGAATGGGTAAGGGAGATCGTCGTACCCGCCGCGGCAAGATCTACGCGGGCAGCTTCGGCAAGAGCAGACCCAAGGATCCGAAGCGGGCTACCCGGACGGCGGCCAAGAAAAAGACCGCGAAGAAGTAGCCAGACGACAGGCACAGGGCAGACAACGGCCCGCGAAGCCCGCTTCGCGGGCCGTTTGCTTGTCCTCGACCGCGCTCGGGCCGCGCGCCGCGGTGCAGCGATCAGCGGCCGGCTGCGGCAGCCTCACGTGTCCGATGCGCGGCGGCGGCGCGCCGGAACAGCACGACGCCGATCAGCAGCGCGAGTGCTCCGGCCGCAAAAGGAGCACCTGGGAAATACCACCTGCCATCGGTGCGCGTGGCGACATGGATCAACTGGGTCATCGAGAACGGTACGATGATCGCGGTGAAGCTGACCACGGCGCTGATGGCTCCCTGCAGTTCCCCCTGCGAATTGGCCGGGACGGCCTGCGACATGATCGCGCGCACCGATGGCATCGTGAGTCCGAGCAGCGAGGCGGGCACGATGGCGACGAACATCCACGCCGGACTCGGCGCCAGCGCATAGCCGCTGAAGCCGATCGCCGCGCCGGTCAGACCGAGTGTGGCGGTGCGGTATTCGCCGAGCTTGCGCGTCAACGGACCGACCAGCCCACCCTGCACGAGCGCGGTGCCGAGGCCTAGCGCCGCCAGGGACAGGCCGACTGCACGCTCGTCCCAGCCGAATTTGAGCATCGTGACCCAGGCCCAGCTCGATGGCAGCGTGTCGTGCCCGACCTGGTACAGGAACAGCACGACCAGCAGAGCGAGCGCACCCGGAATGGGACGCAGTGCGCGCAATGAGCCCAGCATGTTGGCGCGGCGCAGCGTGAACGGGCGCCTATTGTCGGGGCCGAGCGTTTCCCTGAGCACCGCGAGCGCAATCAGGAAATTCAGCGCTGCGAGTCCGGCAGCAAAGAAAAACGGCACGCGCGGGCCGAAGCCGCCGAGCAGGCCGCCGATCACCGGGCCGACGATGAAGCCCATGCCCCAGGCCGCGCCATTGAGGCCGAAGTGCTTCGAGCGCTCCGCTGGCGGGATGATGTCCGCGACCACGGCATTCGCGGTCGCGAAGGTCGCGCCGGCCACCCCGGCGATCAGGCGACCGATGAACAGCCAGGCGAGAGTCGGCGCGAGGCCCATGATCAGATAATCGAGCGACAGCGCGGCGAGCGAGGCCATCAGGATGGGCTTGCGGCCGAAGCGGTCGGACAGGTTGCCGAGGATCGGCGAGAAGATGAACTGCATGATCGCGTAGGAAGCCGCGAGCCAGCCCCCGATCGGTGCCGCTTCCGCGAGCGGGCGGCCGGTCAGCTCCATGATCAGCTGGGGCGCGACCGGAATGATGATGCCGAGACCCATCGAGTCGATGAACAGCGCCATCATGACCACCGGCAGCATGCGCCGCCGTGGATCGGCAGAGGTGGGCGGCGGCGGCGCGGCGTTCACGCTCATGGCCGGCGCCCCTTCGCGGCGCGCAGTGCGCCGACGATCTCGAGCGCGGAACGGTCACAGGGTGGCAGCTCGACGTCGGTGGTGCCGAGCGGCGTCGTGCGCCCGCCCCAACGGACGAGGTGCGCGCAGAAGGTCAGGCCGCCGCCGAACGCCGGCATCAGCAGCAACGCATCGGGGCGGATCAGCCCGGCCTCGAGGGCCTCGCAGAGCGCGACCGGCACGGTCGCCGCCGACATGTTGCCGTAGCGCTGCACGTTGACGAAGACGCGCGGCATCGGAACCCCGGCGCGCTTCGCGACCGACTCGATGATGCGCAGGTTGGCCTGGTGCGGAATCACGAGATCGATCTGTTCGGCGGCCAGCCCGGCGCGCCTCAGGACGTCCTCGCAGGCCTCGCCCATGCCCATCACGGCTCGCTTGAAGATCTCCTGCCCCTCGAACTGCCACTGCGTATCGCCAAGGATGCGGCCCTGATTCGCATAGGAGCCGCCCATGCCGTGAATCCGCAGGATCTCGCGCGCATCGCCATAACAGCCGAGGCGTTCGAGCAGCACGCCTTCCTCGCGATCGCTCGCCTCGAGGACGACCGCCGCCGCGCCGTCACCGAACAGGACGGCGACGTTGCGGTCGTTCCAGTCCATGAACGGCGAGATGATCTCGGCGCCGACCACGAGGGCCTTGCGGGCGACACCGCTGCGGATCATCGCGGTGGCCGTCGACAGGCCGTAGAGAAAGCTCGTGCAGGCCGTGTTGACGTCCATGGCCGCGCAGCCCGAGGCGCCGATCCGCGCCTGCAGGCCGGAAGCCATGTTCGGGCACTGGTCGTCGTAACTGGTCGAACCGAAGACGATCAGGTCGATGTTCCGGCCCTCGAGACCCGCGCACGCGAGCGCGCGCGCGGCGGCGACCCACGACATCTCGGCCAGCGATACGTGCGCAACGCGGCGCTCACGTATGCCGGTCCGTGTCGTGATCCATTCGTCGTCGGTATCGAGGAAGGTCGCGAGGTCCGCGTTGCTGAGTACGGCCGGTGGCAGGCATTTCCCCCACCCAGTGATCGCCGCGTGCACCACGAATCCATCTCCCAGATGACCAGGCCCTTGCCGGGTCCAAAGGATCAAAGAATACGCGTCCTCTGCCCGGGTTGCAGGCCTCGCTGCCGGGATCGTTCCACGTTACGGCCAGCCGCGGCGATAAGGTGCAGTCGCCCTTGCAGGTTTCCGTAATGTCGCCGGCGTCAGTAGCGCAGGGAGTCTGGACCATGTGGATGCCACCGCTCGAGGACGCCTGGCAGGGCAAGGTTGAATTCTACGAACTGCTGTTCGGCACCTGGACCGTGTACGCGTTCCTGGTCTGGATGTGGCAGAGTGTGCTCAAGGAGCCGCTCGAGGAGTGGCGCTACGCCATGATCGTTTTCCTCGGCGCCACGGCGTTTTGGATCAACCACTATTTCCTGAACGCGCCGCAGCCGACCTGGCTGGTCCTGATCAACGTCTACACGGTGCTGTTCCTGCTCGCTTACTGGAAGATCGCGATCAGCGGCAGGGCGCGCAGCCTCGCCTGGAAGCTCGGTGCGCTGGCGAGCGCCGTGGCCTTCACGATCGCGTTCATCGCTTTCGAGCAGCTCGCCCGCTACGGCGTCGAGAACTGGAACATGCACGAGTTCTGCTGGATGACGTTGTCGCTGTTCGGCTTCGTCTGGCTGATCCGCTGGCGCGGCCGGACCACCGTCGTGCCAAAGCGGCTCGACGCCGGCGGTTTACCGCGGCCCCAGTGGCGCGGCGCCGGGGGCAACCTCTAGCGCAGCACTGCGCGGCTGCCGCAAGCGCGGCCGCGCTAGGACCGCAACAGCCGGCTTCCGGTCCTCAGCCGAGCGCGCCGAGCACCTCGAGCGTCACCCGCTCGGCCGACTCGAGCGCGGCCTCGACGCCGCGGCTCCCGACCGCCGTATGCTCGCCCGCGAAGAACAGCCGTTCGTGCGGCTGCGCGAGGATGCCCTGAAAAGCCCTGACCTGACCCGGCTGGTAGATTGCCCAGTCGCCCGCCGCAAACGGATCGGCGGTCCAGGAATGCACCGCGGCGATCTCGAGCTTGCCCTTGGATGCCGGACGCAGTCGCGCGAACTCGTCGAGGATCAGCCGCTTGCCGCCCTCGATGCCGAAGCGGTCGATGAAAAGACCGTTCGCGCCCCGGCACCAGACCGTCAGGCTCGTCACCTCGTCGTTCGTTCCGAAGAAACGTTGCGCGAGCACCATGCCGAGCGGACCGTTGGTCCACATCGACGGCGACAGCCCATCCTGCTCCCAGAACGGTTTTTTCGGCACGATGTGAAACTGCGTGATCGGAATGTAGCCGAGCGTCTCGATCGCCTGCAGCTGACGCGGCGGTGGCAGTGGATCGATCGCCACGTGACGCAGCGTCGAGTAGGGCATCGTGCAGACCACGGCCTTCGCGCGATAGCTCGTGCCGTCGGCGCAGCTCACCTTGCCACCGCCCGGGCCGGTCTCGATCGCCACGACACGTTTGTTCTGCAGCAGATCGCCCTTGAGCCGCCGCGCCATCGCCTCCGTGAGCCGCTGGTTGCCGCCCTTGATCATGCCGAGCAGCACGCCGCCCGCCACCGGTGCTGCGTTGCCGGCGCCGGCCGCCGGTGGCTGTACGCCGCTCGCGGCGTTGGCCGCGCCAGTGCGCGAGAAACCCATCAGCGCGCCGCGGTTGACTGCCTGCCAATGGTCCGAGTACGCCTGCATCAGCAGTGAGACGTCGCGCGACGTCGTGCCGTAGGCGATGTTCGTGTCGTAGCCGAGACGGATCATCGCGTCGCTCGCGCCGGTCGAGGTCAGGAACTCGTGCACGGAGATGTCGTACTGCGAATACTTCGCGTCGTACCAGTTCTCGAGATCCTTGAAGGGCATGTGGCGTTTGAACATCGCATCCGCCCAGGCCCAGGGTGGCAGAGATTTCATCTCGCCCGCGAACGGATTGCGCGGATGCGAGGGCCAGTCCTTGAGCGGCACGTGAAGGCCGTCGATGAACAGCTCCTGGCCTGCGCGGTTGGCCATCAGCTTCGGCGCGAGGTTGATGATCTCCACGCCGACCCGCGCCGCCATGTCGATCGTGCGGCCATAGGCATTGGCCAGCGAGTTGAAGCCGACCTCTGGGTGACCGGGCACGTCGAACAGCGTGTAGATTCGCCCGCCGATCCTGCGCCGACCCTCGAGCAAGAGGACCCGAAGGCCGTTCTCTTCGAGCGCCATCGCCGTGCCGAGCCCCGACAGCCCGGCGCCGATCACGATGACGTCGGGATCGCCGGCGCTGGCGGCATGGACCGTGCGATGCAGGCTCGCGGCGACACCGATCGCAGTGCCGACGGCGGCGGTGGAGGAGGCGACGAATTCGCGGCGGGTGATCGGCATGGCGTACTCCAGGCGGCTGCAGCTCGTTATGGATCAGGGCGAGGGGTCAGGCAACCCGACCCGGCTAGGGGCGCCGCGCCACGGACGGCGACCTCGCCCCTGCCGCTCGTGCAGCCAGCCAGATCGCGAGGGCGAGTACCGGCAGCGCCACGTAATAGCCGCCCACGATCCGCAGCACTGCCAGGATGTCCTGCCAGCCCCATTGCGAATAGAACGCGACCAGCAGCAGCCCGTACAGCGCGAGCAGGAGCCAGCTCGTCGATCGCCGCCAGCCCAGTCCGAAGGACTGCGTGATGCAGAATATGCCGGCGAGGCCGAAGCCGAACATGTGCCAGAGACCGTCGGCGTTCATGAATGCGACGACCACGCCGTGCGCGAGCACCAGCAGCTCGAGCGTCAGTGTCCACCAGCGATTGACGTGGGCGCGTGTGTAGATCAGTGCGCCCTGGGTCAGCAGCAGGAACATGTAGAGAAAGCCGAGTGCGTGGCCCGGCGTGAAGACCATCGGGTGATACCAGAAAGTGTAGATCGTCGCCCAGGCGAAGTAGTAACCATGGTAGCGACGCGCGACGTCGGCGGCCTCGCCGATGAAGCCGCCCCAGGTGCGGCCGAGCGCGATGCCGCGACGGCGGTTCTCCATGAGGATCACCACGAGCAGCAGCAGGATCACGGACCACATGGCCGTCCATTCCGGAACGTCCTGGGCGAGCCCGTCGTAGAAGAGCTGGGTCTGGGCAAAATGCAGCACGATGAAGCCGGCGGTGACGCCGAACATCGTCACGTTGATCGGTTTCAGGTGTCCCGTGTACCGGAGTCCGGCGTGCTGCGCGCGCCAGATCAGTGCCCAGATCGCGATTTGATGCAGCATGTAACCGGTCCAGGCGGTCGCGCGGCTCCAGAAGTCCGGCGCCGCGAGCTGCCAGGGGTAGATGCGTGGGCCACCGGGTTCACGCTCTGCGAGCACGAAGTCCGTCAGTGCCGTGTTCGCATACCAGATCAGTGCGCTGAAGCCGAAACTCGCGGCGATCCCCAGCGCGAGCGCCCGGCCCGAGGATGGCGCGCCCGGTGCCGGGGAGGTGTCTACGGGAGACGGCATCGCAGCAGCTTGCGCTCCGTGATCGAACCGATCAGCAACTGGTTGCCGAACGCGGCGCCGATGCTGCCGGCCGATATCTGCTCGCCAAGGTTGAGGTAGACCTGTTGCGGGCGGACCTGCGCCGGATCGGTGCGGTCCTCGAAGCGGAAGATCTGCGTCGGTGCGAGCTGTGTGGCGTCAGCGAAGTGGCGCACCAGCGACAGGACCTTGGCGTGGGCCGCTACCCAGATGCGGCCGTCGCCGTCGACGTTGATGTTGTCCGGCGCGCTCCCGAGCTCCACCCGACCGAGCAGCCGCAGGGCCCCAGTGGCGGCATTGCGCTCGAACACCGCGATCCGGTTGCCCGCAGTCTCGCTGACATAGACGCGCGCGCCGTCGCGGCTCATCGCAATACCAGAGGCTGCCTTGAGGCCGCTCGCCGCGACGCGCATCGTGCGCCCGTCGAAGTACACCACGGTCGAGAGGCCGCGCCGGAACAGCAGTTCGGTCGCGCGCTCAAATCCGTTGCGCGCGCCGGTGTCGTTGGCGACATAGAACTGGTTCGGACCGACGGCGACGATCGCGTTCGGGTCGACCAGCAGCGCGTCGCGCACGCTGCGCACTGCGACGAACGCGCCGGTCGGGCCTTGCTCGAAGATCTCCACCGTGTGTCCGCCGCCGGCCGGGTGATTGATCGCGAATAGCCGCAGTGCGCCATCGCCGGCGCGATACAGCGAAAGGCCGTGCGGACGGAACGCAGGCGGGTCGGCGAGCAGTGCCGCGCGCGGGCGCGGCTCCGGGACGTTGAGGTCGAGCAGCATCACGGTGCCCGTGACCGGTCGGCCCTCGACCAGCCCGCGGCGGTCCAGGCTCGAGAGGAACGCCACGCCGCGCGTGCGATCGATCTGCACGTCCTCGGCACTCGCCTCGAGCGGCAGCGTCTCGCAGCTGCCGGCGAAGGCCGGCTCGAGCCTGCGGAACTGTCCGCCGTGACGGAGGAAATCGACGACGATGATCGCCACGACGACGAGCAGGGCGAGCAGCCCGATGCCGATGCGCTTGAGCCAGGTCATTTCACTGCGCGGTCCCCGGAGCGTGCCGCCATTGTAGCGCGCGGGCATCGGCTCAGACTGTCTGCCTCGACGGGAAGGAGGGGCTCTCATGCCCCAGCGTATCGATCGACGGCAGTGGCTCGCCGCAGCTTCCAGTGCGACTCTCGGCACGCTCGTCGGCAGCGCGAGCCATGCCGCCGCGGCCACCGCCGCCGACCAGCCACCCGGTCGCGGCCTCGATCTGACGACCCCGGCCGGCAACGTCACCGCCTATCTCAAGCTGCGCGCCAGCACCGTTACGCAGGACGTCTACTACTGGTTCACCGGGACGCTCGATCTCGCGGTTCCTGGCGAACCGGTGCGTCCCATCGTGCAGGTCGAAAGCCTGATCCTGCGCCGCACCGAGCGGCTCGCGGAGCGCGTCTGGAACGTCATCGACTGGGAGGCGGCGCTCTATCGCGACCTCGCCACGGGCGAGTACCTCGAGCCCGGTGCCGAGATCGTCAATCCGCATACCGGTCGCAAGGTCCGGCCGCTGCACTACCGCGAAGGCCCGGTACGCTTTCGCTTCACGGAGCGCGAGCCGCGCATCCTCGGTTCGCGCGACGTGATGCCGGACACCGGCAAACCGTTCTCGTACCCGTGGCGCGTAGTGGCCGGCGATCTGTACATGACCAAGTCGAGTTACATCCGTGCGCCCAACTGGCTGCAGCCCGACGCGTGGCCGCTCGAGTCCTCGGGCCCGCAAGTCATCGTCGCGACGCACTCGACGCTCAAGGCGCCGCTCGCCCTCGTCGACGACCCCGGCATCGCCTGCGCGCCGACCGACTTCGCCTACACCGCCGTATCCGGCTGGCTGCCGTGGATGCTCATGGGTCAGACCCCCGGTCATGTCGTCTGGTCCGAGTCGGGCCGCAAGCTCATGAGTCTCGAGGAGGCACCGGCACCGCAACTCTCCATGCTGCGCCGGATTCACCCGCAGTGGTTCGCGCGACCAGAGCCCTGGCCGGAGTTCACGAACATGTACTTGCAGTATCGGGAACAGCGGAAGCCTGCTTCGGTGACCTGAGCGGACGCAGCCATGGGAGACCGACAGGTGTCGTGGCATACCCCGCGAACGCCGAACGGTCCCCACACGCGGACGCCGTGAATCCATCCCTGGAGGCTCGCGCGCGCCTTCCCTGGCGCGCGACGCCGCGCGTGCGGACCTTTCGACGTTCGCGCGCTGCGTCGCGACCGGCGCAGCGGGTCGTCCGACGTGCGTGCGATCCGTCGACCGAGGGATCCGATGACTGGGGGTTCGTCACAGCAGTCCCGGCGAGGTTCGAGGTCTGCCGAGACATCTGGGGCGCCACCGCCTCGACCGACCGTCACTATCAAACTTCGCTCAGAACCGCTCGAGCACTGACCCGAGGCCGTACACCTTGTCGTCGATTCCCGAACGGCGCAACGCGTCCCAGTAAGTCACCGCGTTGATGGCGAGCACCGGCTTGCCGAACCACTGCTCAGCCTCGGCGCACAGCTCGACTGCGGGCAGATTGGTGCCGACCTGCACGATCGCATCGACGTCGTCGCCGTCGAGTTCGCGCAGCGCGGCAATGATCTGCTGCGGCGTGGTGTGCGCGATCAGCACCGGCGAGGCGCACTTGAGTCCGATCAGCCGCCGGACGTCGTAGCCGGCCTCGGCGAAGTAGTGGCGAACCTGCTCGTCGCCGCGCGGCTGGTGGGGCGTGAGCACGGCGATTCGCTTCGCGCCGAGCCGCTGCAGCGCGGCGTCGGTTGCGGTCGAGCCCATCGAGACGCCGACGCCGGCGCGCTCGCTGAGCTCCCGCTGCAGTGCGTTGGCTGCCTCGACTCCGCCCCAGAAGGCCTCGAGCGCTACGCCCATGATGACGTGCGTCGGCTGGCAGGTGATGACCTGGTCGATCGCCTCGCGCATGCCGCTGCGCATCGCCGCGACATGCTCGAGGAAGCCCTGCTCCGAGGTCAGCGGCCGCTCCTTGATGCTGATGCGACCGATGTGGTTGGTGACCCCGCGTGGCCGCAGCCGCTCGCTCTCGGGCTGGCAGCTCGTATTCGTCGATGGCACGACGATGGCAATTCGGCCGCGGTATCCGAGTTGGTCGACCATCTGCTGCGGGACTCCGTGGTGGCAGGCCTGTTCAAATCGATTTGGTCGTGCCACCGTCCACCGTCACGGCGGTGCCGGTCAGGTGGCCGGCGCGTTCCGAGGCGAGGAACAGCACGTGCTGCGCGATCTCGTCGGCCGTGCCGAGCCGCCGTAGCGCGGCGCGGTCGAGGTGCGAGGCTTCGGGCGCATCGACGCTGCAGCGCTCGCGTTCGGCGGCGGCGCGCATCAGTCGTTCCCAGCGCGGCGAGCGGATCGGGCCCGGGTTGACGGCATTGATGACGACGCCATGGGGACCGAGCTCCTCGGCAAGGCCCCGGACGATGGCGAGCAGCGCGGCGTTGGCAGCCGCGCCGGGCAACATGCGCGGCTCGGGTTGGCGGCCGGTGTTGCCGACGATGAGGACGATGCGGCCGCGGCGACGCGCGACCATGCGCGGCGCGACGGTGCGTAGCACGCGGATGCTGCCGAACAGCTTGGCCTCGAGGCTCGTTCGCCAGGCTTCGTCGCTGATTTCCCAGAACAGGCCGCCCTGCGCCGCGCCTGCCGCAGCGATCAGCACGTCGATCGGGCCCAGCTCGCGCTCGATGGTGTCGATCGCCGCATCGGTGGATGCCGCGTCGGCGACGTCGCAGCGAAAGGCCAGCGCCTGCGCGGCGCCCCGCTCATAGGCTTCGGCGACGACCCGCTCGAGCACCGCGAGGTCCCGGCCCAGCAGCGCGAGCCGCGCGCCCTCCTCGGCGAGGGCCTGCGACGTGGCGCGACCGAGCAGGCCGCTCGCGCCGACGACGACAGTGAGTTTGCCGCGCAGCGCCAGATCCATGGAGTCGGTCCGCGATCTCAGCCGAGCTGCTGCCGGGCGAGTCGGGCGCCGGCGCCGAGCGCGCGCAGTTTGCCACGGGCGAGTTCAGCCGACAGTGGAGCCATGCCGCAATTCGTGCAGGGCACGAGGCGTTCGCGATCGACGTGTCGCGAGGCTTCGCGGATGTTCCGGGCAACCTCGTCGGCCGACTCGAGTCGGCCCGGCAGCACCTCGACCACGCCGACCAGCAATCGCTTGTCGGGCAGCAGGCGCAGCACCTCGTGTGGCACGCGCGAACCGGCGAACTCGAGCGAGACCTGTTGCACGCGGCTGGCGTTGATCCACGGAAAGATCTGCTCGTACTGGCGCCAGCTCTCGCCGAGTGAGCTCTTCCAGCGAATGTTGGCTTCGATGCCGTAGCCGTAGCAGATGTGCACGACCGTGGTCGCCTTGAGACCCTCGATCGCGCGTTCGAGCGCCGGCAAGCCCCAGTCGCGGACTTCCTCGAGAAACACGTTGAAAGCCGGCTCGTCGAACTGGATCACGTCGGCGCCGGCCGCTTCGATTTCGCGGGCCTCCTCGTTGAGCAGTTCGGCGAAGCGCATGGCCATGTCGGCGCGCCGACCGTAATAGCCGTCGGCCAGCGTGTCGCAGATCGTCATGGGTCCGGGCAGCGTGATCTTCAGCGGCGAGCGCGTCTGCGCGCGCATGAAGGCGGCATCGGCGACGTGCACGGGCGCGGGCCGGCGCAGCGGAGCGGTCACCGTGGGCACTTCGGCCTCGTAGCGGTTGTTGCGGATGCCCATCCGCGTCTTGCGGTTCCAGTCGATGCCCTCGATCTTCTCGAGGAAGCCGTGCACGAAGTGCACGCGGAACTGTTCGCCATCACCGACGATGTCGATGCCGGCCTGCTCCTGTTCCCGCAGCCATTCGAGGGCGGCGCGTTCCTTGCCGCGTCGCAGCGCCTCGCCCTCGAGTCGCCACGGAGCCCAGAGCCGCTCGGGCTCGGCGAGCCAGTCGGGCTTTGGCAGGGAACCTACTGTGGTGGTCTCGAACACCGGGCGATCGTAGCAACGCGCTTGCTCGCATCCTGACGCTTGGCGCGCGCCGCTCGCCTGGCGGATTCTGGGCGGGGGGAAGGCAGCTCGCCGCCTCGTTCGCCGTCCCGCCGGGCGGGTCTCGACCCGCCCGGCGTTCCCTGGACTAGCGAAGTGACCTTCGTGGCATCCTTGCCAGCGGCCGATCCTTGGCCGCGTCAGTTTCCTCGCGGAAATCAGTTCGGCAGGAGCACCTGGTCGATCGCGATGATGCTGCCGTTGTTGGCCTTGACGTCGCCGGTGACGCGCGCGTCGTTGACGCGCAGGCGACCACGCACGAGCTCGAATCTGACCGTGTCACCCTCGAGCGTCTGCGCTCCGCGCTGCCGCTTCATCTGTTCCGCCGTGAGGGCCTTGCCCGGAACCACGTGGTTGGTCAGGATCTGCACGAGCTTATCCTTGTTCTCGGGCTTCAGCAGCGCCTCGAGCTGATCGGCCGGGAGCTTGGCGAAGGCCTCGTCGGTTGGGGCCAGGATCGTGATCGGACCCTGGGCCGTCAGCGCATCCTGCAGGCCCGCGACCTCGATGGCTTTGGCGAGCGTGGTGAACTTGCCCTGCTGCTTGGCGACCGAGAGCACATCCTTGCCCGTCATGTCGTAGGAGTCAGCAACGGCGGTGACCGAGGCGGCGCCCAGCAGGGCGACGACGACGGCCGACTTGATCAGGGAAGCAGCCTTGGTGTCCATTCTCTATAAACTCCTGTAGATCCCGGTGCGGCACGACCCGATCCGGGGGCGTTGTCTGTGGGGGACGCGGGAGAAATGGTGACAGGCTGTACAAGATCTGTCAAGCTTTTGTTCAGGTGTAAGCTGTACAAGCGGTAAACATGGCAGCGGAACAAGCACTTGGCGGCGGTTGCTTCTCGATCAAGGCCGTGGCGCAGGCCACCGGCCTGACCGTAGAGACCCTGCGTGCCTGGGAGAGGCGTTACGAAGTCGTGCGCCCGGCCCGCGACGGCTCCGGGCGCCGCACTTACACGGCGTCCGACGTCGCCCGCCTGCGTCTTCTGCGCACGGCGACCGAACTCGGGCATGCCATCAGCCGTCTCGCGCAGCTCAGCGAACAGGAACTCGCCAAGCTCGTTGCTGATTCGGGCGGCCATTCGCGGACCCATAGCGCACGCGGTCAGGCCTATGTCGAACGTGCGCTCGATGCGACGCTGCATTCCGATCCGACCGGCGTCGAGGAGGCGCTGACGTCGGCGATCGCGCTGCTGCCGCCCAATGAGGCGATCCACACCGTCGTCGTGCCGCTGGTGCGGGAGATAGGCGAGCGGTGGCATCGCGGCGAAGTCTCGATCGCGCAGGAGCACATGGTCACGGACATCGTGCGGCGGCTGGTGATCTCGGCATCGCGGGGCTACCTGCGCGCCGACAACGCGCCCTGCCTCGTGCTGGCGACGCTGTCCGGCGAGCGCCACGAGATTGGTCTCTTGATGTGCAGCTGGCTCGCGGCGATGCGTCGATGTCGCACGCATTACCTCGGCGTCGATTGCCCGCCTGCAGAGATCGCGCGTTTCGCACTCGAGGTTGACGCGAGTGCAGTGCTGGTCTCGATGGTCATGCCCGAGAACCACGTGCCTGTCCTCGAGCAGCTCAACGAGCTCGCCGCGCTGCTGCGTGGCCGCTGCGAGATCTGGATCGGCGGCATGGCCGCGCGTGCGCTGACGCCGGACCTGATCCCCGTCGGCTGCGTGCTGCTGCCGACGTCGCTGGACTTCGAGCAACGACTCGATCTGATCGGCATCGCGCTGGGCTGAGCGACCCGACGCGTAGCGCCCTTCGCTGCGGACGCCGTGCCGCGGTAGAGTCGCGTCATGGCACCACGCAAGATATTCTGCTTCGCGCTCCTCGCTGCGTCTGCTCTCGTTCACGCTGACGCGGGCGAGGGCGTGACCGTGCGCCTCGCTGCAGGCGCGATCGTGCAGGACTGCGCCGATTGTCCGGAGATGGTCGTCGTGCGCGCCGGGCGTTTCACGATGGGATTCGACGGCGGCGAGGAAGGGCGGCCCGAAGGCCCTCGCCGCGAGATCACGATCGCAAGATCCTTTGCACTCGGCCGCTTCGAGATCACGCATGCCGAGTACGCGAGTTTCGTGGCAGCGACGGGTCACGATTCCGCGCCGGGCTGCTACGGGCCGCTCAAGGCTGGCGACTCCGGCGCTTGGACCTGGTACGACACGGCAACCTGGCGCGACCCGTCGGGCGGCTCCGGCCGGCGGCCGGCATCGGACGAGCCCGTCGTCTGCGTGAGCTGGCGCGATGCGCAGGCTTACGTCGCGTGGCTCTCGCAGCGGACCGGCCAGCGTTACCGCCTGCCGACCGAAGCCGAGTGGGAGTACGCGGCGCGCGCCGGCTCCACGACGGAGTTTCCGTGGGGCGAGGTCGCCGACGACGGTTGCTCGTGGGCCAATGTCTACGACTCATCGGCGCGCGACGTCTCGCGACGCTCTGCGCCGGCGAACTGCCGCGACAGGCACGCCGGCGTCGCGCCAGTCGGCGCCTATCCGGCCAACGCCTTCGGTCTGCACGACATGATCGGCAACGTCTGGGAATGGACGCAGGACTGCTACCTCGCGCCTTATCCCGCAGCGCCTGTGGACGGTAGCGCCGTCGAAGTGACCGGGCCCTGCGAACTGCGCGCCGTGCGCGGCGGAAGCTGGCGCAGCCAGATGTACCGCCAGCGGTCGAGTTGGCGCGGTCGCGATCCCGAAGACCGCAAGTCGGACATCTTCGGTTTCCGCGTCGCTCGCGACCTGCCCTGACCATCGTCGGGCGTTGACGACCCGGCGTCGGGTCGTCAGACTTCGCTGTGTCGAGGTGTTCCGCGCCTGCGCCAGGAAGGCAAGGCCGCGGAGTGAAACGGGAAGCCGGTGCGAACTTTCCTGGTTCCAGGCCGGCACTGCCCCCGCAACGGTAGGTGGGTGGCGCAGATCATCGAGCCACTGCGAAGCGGCGCAATGCCGTGTCGTGGGAAGGCGATCGGCGCTGCGGTCAGGAAACGGCCGACCCCACGAGTCCGGAGACCGGCCCCGACAGAACCCTCGGCTGCGGTGGGCGGTCCGGAACGGGTCGGGACCCGCAATCCCGCTTGTCTCCGCTCCCCTGGCGTCTGCCGAGTCGTCAATGACAGTCGGGCGCGGGCGTGCGCCCCTGGGAGGGGAGACAGTGCAGAAGAACGTTCAGGCCGCATCGTTTGCGGCAGCTTTCCTGTTGCTTGGCGGCGCCGCCGCGGCCGAACCGGCGGACGGCCTGCAGCAGGTCGTGATCACCGCGAGCCGGCGCGCCGAGCCGCTCGAGCGCGTGCTTGCGTCAGTCTCGCTCGTCGAGCGCGGTACGCTCGAAGCGCGTCAGTACCGCAGCGTCGAGCAGGCGATCGCGGACCTGCCCGGGGTCACGCTCGCGAACAACGGCGGCGTAGGCAAGGTCAGCTCGCTGTTCATTCGCGGCGCCGAGTCGGACCAGAACCTCGTCCTCGTCGACGGTCTGCGCTGGGGGTCGACGACGGTTGGCACGACCGCGCTGCAGGATTTTCCTGTCGAGCTGATCGAGCGGGTTGAACTCGTGCGCGGGCCGCGCTCGGCGCTCTACGGTGCCGACGCGCTCGGCGGCGTCGTGCAGATCATCACGCGCCGTCCGCAGGCGGGTTCGCCGCCGCGCGTGGAGACCGTGCTGGGCTACGGTGCGCGCGGAACCGCGCGGGCATCGGCGACCGTAGGCGCTGCCGGCGAGCGAAGTCACTGGCAGCTCGCGGCGAGCCGGCTCGAGTCCGACGGCACGAACGCCTGTCGCGGTGCCGGCGCGCCGATCTTCGCCGGTTGCTTCACCGACGAGCCCGATGCGGACGGCTATCGCAACGAATCATATGGCTTGCGCGGCGGGATGGCGCTCGGGGAGCGATTCGAACTCGGTGCGCAGGTCAGCTACACGGACGGTCGTGTCGAATACGACGGATCGTTTGCGAACCTCGCCGAGTTCGCGCAACTGATCGCCGGTGCCTCGCTCGACTATGCGCCCGTGCGCGGCGGTCGGATGCGATTGGCGGTGGGCCGGACGACCGACGATACTGACAATTTCCGCGGCGCCTCATTCCGCGGCGCGAGCTTCGTCTCGCGCTTCGACACGCGGCGCGACCAGGCAGCACTGACCTTCGAGTCGGCCGCCGACCGGCCACTCATCTGGGTCGCCGGCATCGACTGGCGCGACGACCGTGTGGCCGCGACGACGAATTACGTCGAGCGGACGCGACGCAACGTCGGCGCGTTCGCACACGGCGAGTGGGCGCTGGGCGCACACAGCCTTGCGCTCGGCGTGCGCCGTGACGACGACGAGCAGTTCGGCGGCGAGACCACGGGTTCGCTGGCCTGGGGGTGGTCGTTCGCGGATTCCTGGCGGCTCGCCGCCTCGGTCGCCACGGGATTCAAGCCGCCGACCTTCAATGAGCTCTATTTCCCTGGTTTCGGAAACCCCGATCTCGGGCCGGAGCGCAGCGTGGCGACCGAGGCGAGCCTGCGCTGGCGTCGTGAGCCGGCGAGCGTGACGCTGACCGCCTACCAGACCCGCATCGATGACCTGATCGGCTTCGATGCGAGCTTCCGGCCCGTCAACATCGATGCGGCGCGAATCCGCGGCCTCGAGCTCGAGGCGCGCGCTGCCTGGGGGCCATGGCAGCTTGCCGGTTTCGCCGAGCGGCTCGACCCGGAGAATCGCTCGGCAGGCCCGAATCGCGGCCGGCTTCTGCCGCGGCGGGCCGAAGAGCGCGTGCGCGCCGACATCGACTACGTCGCCACGAACTGGCGCGTCGGGGCCGGCGCACGCTACGAGGGCCAGCGTTTCGACAACCTCGCGAACACGCGCGCCGTGCCGGGTTTCACCACGCTCGATCTTCGTGCGGAATGGCGACCGCTGCCGGCCCTGCGGCTCCAGGCACGTCTCGACAACGCACTCGATCGCCGCTACGAGACAGTGGCCTTCTATCCGCAGCCCGGTCGCGAGTGGCACCTCACCGTTCGTTACGCTTTTGCAGGAGAACCCTGATGCAGACCCTCGATGAGCGCGGCGGCCGTATCGGTGTGCCGCAAATTCTCGGCTGGCTCGTCTGCGCGGCGCTGCTCGTCGGCACGCGCGTCGACCATCTAGGTGGTCCGGTGTCGCTGCCCGACGCCTCCTTCGCCGTATGCCTGCTCGCGGGCCTGTGGCTGAGGCGCACCGCCGTCTTGGCCTCGCTCGCTGGGCTCGCGTTCGTGACGGACCTCTGGGCAACCCGCGTCGCTGGCGTCGATGATTACTGCTTCACGCCGGCCTACGGCTTTCTGCTGCTGGCCTATGCCGGACTGTTCTGGCTCGGACGTCGCTCGCGCGCCCTGCAGCGGCTCGATGTCCTCCTCGGCCGTGGGTCGCTGCCGCTCGGGCGAGAGCTCGGGGCCGCGTTGGCTGTGGCGATCCTCGGCTGGACGGCTGCATTCGCGACCTCGAATCTCTCCTTCCACGCTCTCTCGGGCCGATTCGAGTCGCTGGCGCTGTCACACTACGTCGCGGCAACGTGGCACTACGGACCGCAGTACGTCGGTTGTGCGCTGCTCTACGCGGCACTCGCCGTCGCGGCACGGCTCGCGCTCGCAGGTCGCCTCGCCACCGCGGCCAGACGCACGCCGGCCTGAGTGGACACAGCGGCTCCGGCCGACCCGGACACGATCCGGGTCCTCGCGCTGCGGCGGCTCGATGCGCTGACCAAGCCGCTCGGTTCGCTCGGTCGGCTCGAGCCAGCCGTGGCGCAGGTCTGCGCGATCCAGCGCACGCTCGCGCCGCGGCTCGAACCGGCCGTGGCCCTGCTGTTCGCGGCCGACCATGGCATCGCTGCCGAGGCGGTCAGCGCCTATCCGCGCGCGGTCACGGCGCAAATGGTATGCAATTTCCTCGCCGGAGGCGCCGCGGCGAGTGTGCTGTCGCGAAGGTTTGGCTGCGAGCTGCGGGTCGTCGATGTCGGCGTCGACGCGCCACTGCCGGACCATCCTTCGCTCGAGCGCCGCAAGGTCGCCTGCGGGACGGCGAACCTGCTGCACGGCGCGGCGATGAGTGCCGCGCAGCTCGAGGCCGCGCTGGCCGCCGGCAGCGATGCGGCCCGCGTTGCGCTCGACCGCGGCGCGCGCGTCCTCGTACTGGGCGAGATGGGCATCGGCAATACCTCCTGCGCGGCATTGCTCTGCGCCGCCGTGACCGGCGCGCCGATCGAGCTCTGCACGGGCCGCGGCACCGGCCTCGGGGACGAGGCCTTCGAGCGCAAGCGCGCGATCCTTCGCGCGGCCTGGCGTCGGCACGTGGACGACTGCGGTGGGCGCGCGGCCGCCGGGCCCTTCTCGGCGGCCGAAGCGCGCGCCGCGCTGTGCAGCCTCGGCGGTTTCGAAGTGGCGGCGCTCGCCGGAGCGATACTCGCGACGCGTGCGAGCGGCTGCGCCGTGCTGATCGATGGTGTGACGGTCACCGCTGCGGCGGCGTGCGCGCATGCGCTCGAGGCGGATGCCCTCGAGCACTGCCTGTTCGCGCACCGCTCCGCGGAACCTGCGCACGCGCTGCTGCTGCGCCATCTCGGTGTCGAGCCGCTGCTCGATCTGGACATGCGTCTCGGCGAGGGCTCCGGAGCGTTGCTCGCGCTGCCGATTCTGCACGCCGCGCTGGCGCTGTTTGCGGAGATGGCCACGTTCGAGGGGGCCGGCGTCAGCATGGCCGTGGGAGCGCCGCATTGACGTGGCTCGTCTCGTGGAGCGGCGGTAAGGACGCCTGTCTCGCGCTGCACGAGTTCGCGCGCGATGCGGCCGCGGATCTCGACGGGCTGCTCTGCGTGCTCGAGCCCGGCGGTGAACGCTCGCGCGGTCACGGACTGGCGCGGACCGTGCTCGAGGCGCAGGCGCTCGCACTCGGCGTGCCACTGCATGCACCGCAGGCGGCGTGGTCGGACTATGCGCAGATCCTGCTCGCGGAACTGCACGCGGCTCGCGAGCGCGGCGTCACGACCGTCGTGTTCGGCGACATCGACCTCGCTGCGCATCGCGAGTGGGCGGAGCGCATCTGCCGTGCTGCGGGCCTGCGCGCCGAGCTGCCGTTGTGGGGTCGCGCTCGAGCGCAGATCGCGCGTGACATCCTCGCGCGCTCGATCGAGGCACTAGTGGTCTGCGTCGACACGACGCAGCTCGATGCGCGCTTCTGCGGTCGACGCTACGATGCAGCCTTGCTCGATGAGCTGCCGGCGGCGGTGGATCCTTGCGGGGAGCAGGGAGAATTCCACACCTGCGTCGTCGCTGCACCGCGCTTCGGCGAACGCCTCGCTCTCGAGGTGTGGGGCGTGGAGCTGCGCACCGTCGCCGATCCGGCGCCCGCCCGCGAATACGCGTTCGCAAGACTCGCGCTACGGCCCTGATCCCGGCATGCGAGCCGAGCTGCGCCTGTTCCTGGCCGCCCTGCAGTACTTCACGCGCCTGCCTGTCCCTAACTGGGTCGGACATTCCCAGCGTCAGCTCAACGACGCCGCTCGTTACTTTCCTCTCGTCGGGCTCGTGGTCGGCGCGTTCGTGTCGCTCACGTACGCTCTGTCGAGTCTGCTCTGGCCGGCGCCGGTGGCGGCCACGCTCGCGGTGCTCGGTGGTACCTGGTTGACGGGCGCCTTCCACGAGGACGGCCTGGCCGACGCTATCGACGGTCTCGGCGGCAGTCACGATCGCACGCGGCGGCTCGAGATCATGCGCGACTCGCGGATCGGCAGCTTCGGCGCGCTCGCGGTCGCGGGCACCCTGATCCTCCGGGTCACGACGCTGCAGGTCTTTCCGTGGCCAGCGGCCTGCGGCCTACTGGTTGCGGCGCACGTCGCCAGCCGTTTCGCTGGCGTAGTGATCATGCGGACGCTGCCGTACGTGCGCGAGGACGATTCGCGCGCCAAGCCGCTCGCGCGCACGCTCAGCGGCCGATCGTTCGCCATTGCGCTGACGATCACGGCCACGATGGTGACGGTCGCGGCGCTCGTGCTGCCCGCGCTGCTCGCCGGCATGCTGTTCGCGACCGCGGTGACGCTCTGGTGGCGTCGTGTCCTGCTGCGCGCGCTCGGCGGATACACCGGCGACGGTCTGGGTGCGGCGCAGCAGTTTGCGGAAATCGCGATCGGTCTGGGGTCGCTGGCGCTTTGGTCCTCCTGACACGTCATACGCGACCGGCCGTGGTGCCGGATCTCTGTTACGGTCGGCTGGATGTTCCGCTCGCCGCGTCGGCGAGCGCCGAGATCGCTGCGGTCTGTGCACGCCTGACTGCGGTGGAGCGAGTCGTCACGAGTCCGGCGCGACGCTGTCTGCAGCTGGCGGACGAAGTGGTGCGGCGCTTCGACGCGCGGCTCGACATCGAAGCCGCGCTGCTCGAGCTCGACTTCGGTGACTGGGAGGGGCTTCGCTGGCGCGAGATCGATCGTGCCGCGATCGAGGCATGGGCCGCCGATCCGTGGGGCTATCGGCCGGGCGGCGGCGAATCGCTTGCCGAGCTCTGGCAGCGTGTGTCGGCGCTCGTGCCACGGCTCGAGCTGCCCGGCCTCGACGCGGCTCTCAGCAGCGTTCTGCTCGTCGCCCATCACGGCCCGCTTCGTGTGCTGCATTGCCTCGGCGCGGGCTGCGGTCCGGAGCGGTTTTTCGAGGCGACGTTCGATTTCGGTGCCGCGGGTCTGCGCGCCTGGGTGTCAACGCGGTAGGCTGATGCACGTTAGGACTATGCAGGGCATCGCTGGCTGTGACGGCGCGGCCACGGCGTCGCTGTGCAATGCAGCAAACGGAGGTTCCATGCGAGGCGCGCGGATTCGGCAATCTTGGCGGACGCTTGCCACGCTGGGACTGGCTGCAGTCCTGACTGCCTGCGGCGGCGGCTCAGGTGGCAGCGGCTCTGGCGGTGGCACCGGGATCACGCCACCGCCGCCACCGCCTCCGCCGGTCAGCAAGGCCGAGGCCTACCGTTTCCTCAACCAGGCGACGATGGGCGCCACGGAGGCCGAGGCGCAGCGACTGATCGGTCTTGGGGATTCGAGCAATGCCTACGCGCGCTGGATCGACGCCGAGCTCGCCAGGCCTGCCTCGACGCTGCTGCCGTATGTCGAGGCGGCGTACGCGACGCTGTCGACGCAGCCGAACTTCAACCTCGCGCAGCTCAACGCGCCGCGCCTCGAGAAGTGGTTCGAGAACGCGCTGCGCGGCGACGATCAGCTCCGTCAGCGGGTGGCCTTTGCGCTGTCGCAGATCATGGTCGTCTCGCAGGTCGGCGCGCTGCAGAACCTGCCGTTCGCGACCGCCGACTTCTACGACATGCTGGCGCGCAACGCCTTCGGCAACTTCCGCGACCTGCTCGAGGACGTCACGCTGCATCCTGCGATGGGCGTCTACCTGTCGATGCTCGGCAACCAGAAGGCCGTCGCCGGTACGAACCTCCGTCCCGACGAGAATTACGCGCGCGAGCTCATGCAGCTGTTCTCGATCGGCCTTGTCGAGCTGAACGCCGACGGGACGGTCCGGGTCGATGCGCAAGGCCAGCCGATCGCGACCTACGACCAGGCCATCATCGAGGGCTTCGCGCGCGTCTTCACGGGCTGGAAGTGGGACTGCGCCTCCACGCAACCGAATTGCAGTTTCAACACGGTCAGACCCCAGCTCGCGCCGGTGCCGGGGTACAACCAGATCCGGCCGATGCGCTTCTACCCCGAGCAGCATGAGACGGGCGCGAAGCAGCTGCTGCGCTACAGTGGCGTGGCGCTGCCGAATGGCGTGCTCGCGGCGACCGCGACGCCGACCGCGCAGGATCTCGACGCCGCGCTCGACAACATCTTCAACCATCCGAACGTCGGCCCGTTCATCGCGAAACAGCTGATTCAGAAGCTCGTCACCAGCAATCCGTCGACCGCCTACGTGCAGCGCGTCGCGGCCCGCTTCAACGACGATGGCAGTGGGCGGCGCGGCAGCCTTGCAGCGGTGATCCGCGCGATCCTGCTCGACGGCGAGGCGCGCAGCGCGCCGAGCGGCGCCAATGCCGGCAAGCTCAAGGAGCCACTGCTGCGGCTGACGCAGTTCTGGCGCGCCTACGACGCACGCTCGGCGAGCGGCCGCTATGGCGTGCAGGCGGGCAACTTCCCGGGCGGTGTCTCGAACATCTTCGGCCAGGGGCCCGGGCAGTCGCCGTCGGTGTTCAATTTCTTCAGTCCGTCCTATGCGCCGCCCGGCGAGATCGCGAACGCGAACCTCGTCGCGCCGGAGCTGCAGCTCGCGACCGAGTTCCTGAACACCCAGATCACGAACTTCTTCTGGACCCAGGCGATCGCGCGCACGACGGCCCAGACCAATCTCGGACCCGACATCATGTTCATCGACACGCGCGCGGAGCAGGCCGTCGTCGCCGATTCGGCCGCGCTGCTCGACCGCGTCGCCGAGCGACTGCTTGGCGGTGCCTCGCAGCTGTCGGCCACGCTGCGCAGTGAGGCGCGAGCGCAGATCGACCGGACTCCCGCCGGCACGGCGGCCGGCAACAACACCCGCGTCGCCGACGCCATCTACTTCGTCGTGACTTCGCCCGAGTTCGCGCTGCAGCGCTGAGGAGCAGGGCCATGAACCGACAACGTCGCAGGTTCCTTCGCGCGGCCGCCGCCGGCGGCATCGCTTACGCCTTCGGCCGCACGCCGGGCACCGTCTATGCGCAGATGGCGGGCGGCGGCGGATACTCCGACTACAAGGCGCTCGTCTGCCTGTTCCTGTTCGGCGGCAATGACTCGTGGAACATGCTGGTGCCGACGAGCACGGCCGAGTTCAATGCCTATTACGCGTCCCGTGGCGGCGGGACGGCATCGAGCCTCGCGATCGAGCGCTCGGCGCTGCTGCCGGTCGACCCGCTCACCCCCGATCCTACCGGCGCCACCTACGGCCTGCATCCCTCCATGGCCGGCCTGCGATCGCTGTTCGACACCGGGCGCGCGGCCTTCGTCGCCAACGTCGGCCCACTGATCCGGCCGACCACCAAGCAGCAGTACCAGACGGCCGCGAGCACCGGGCATCCGCTGCCACCGCAACTGTTCTCGCACAATGACCAACAGGACCAGTGGCACAGCCTGCGCGGCCGCGAGATCCTGAAGTCGGGCTGGGGCGGGCGTGTCGCGGACGTGCTGAACTCGCAGCTCGGCGGCCAGCAGCTCCCGGTCAACGTTTCGCTCGCCGGGCAAACGTTCTTCCAGGCCGGCAACGTCGCGACGCCTTACGTGATGGGGGCGACCGGCGCGAACACCTTCGCCGGCTTCGGCACGACGGGCGTGGCCGCCGAGCGGCGCGCGGCATTCGAGGCCGTCGCCGGCGCCAGCTACGGGACGATCTATGAGCGCGGCTTCGCCAGCGTGCAGCGGCGCGCCGTGCAGTTCGCCGATACCGTGAACACGGCGCTCGGCGCGGCCCGCAGTTTCACGGCGCTGCCCGACAGCGGCGTGCAGCTCTCGCCACTGCAGACGCAGCTGCGCACGGTCGCCAAGCTCATCGACGTGCGCGCGCGGCTGTCAATGAGCCGTCAGATCTTCTTCGTCTCGACCGGCGGCTTCGACTCGCACGACAACCAGAACGACGATCAGCCCGGCCTGCTCGGTAACGTCAGCGCCTCGATGGCCTCGTTCTACGCCGCGCTGCAGGAGATCGGCATGGAGAACAGCGTCACGCTGTTCACGCAGTCCGACTTCGGTCGCACGCTGACCTCGAACGGCGACGGCTCGGATCACGCCTGGGGCGGCGTACAGGTCGTGGTCGGTGGCGCCGTGCGCGGTCGCGAGATCTACGGCCGTTATCCGCTGCTCGCCACCAACGGCCCCGACGACGTCGGCGGCGGGCGCATCATTCCGACCACGTCGGCAGACCAGTATGCGGCCACGCTCGCGCGCTGGTTCGGCGTGTCGGACGCCAATCTCACGCAAGTCGCCCCGAGTATCGACAATTTCAGCCAGCGCGACCTCGGCTTCATGATCGGCTGAGCGGCGTACCGAACACCTCGCGATAGAGGAAGGTCACGGCTCGCCGGGCCGACGCCAGATCGCGCTTCACGACGCCAGGCTGACGCGCGAGCCAGCCGAGGTAGCGGCCTGCGAGTTCGCACGGCGTCAGCGATTGCAGCCACTCCGCGTTCTCCTGACGGTGGCAATAACCCAGATACCCCTCGATGTCACGCAGATACCGGGCCCGTACAGCCGGGTGCGGAAATCGGTGCGCGAGACGTTCGAGTATGAGTTCACGCAGTCCGCCGCGTTGCTGACCCACGCCGTTCTCTCCCTGCAGATCGGCGGCGCGCACGTTACTTCGCGATTTCTGAACCAGGACTGAATCCGATCGAGCTCTGGCACGCCAAGGCCCGCTGTCGCCGCCCGCCCCCCTTGCGCGCTGGCCGCGATTGCTACACTTTCGCCGCGGCTGTCGCCTCGTTCGGCGCGCGCAAACCGGAGCGGATGCCATGCGGACACCTCACTCGATCACCGTCACCTTCGTGCTGCTGTCTGCATCGGCCGTGCGTGCGGACGCGCTCGACGACTACGTTCGATTGCAGACCGGCAGCTTCACGACCGAGCAGCAGGCGAAGCTCGACTCACGCTACGAAACGGCGATCTGGCACATCGCCGAGATCTGGACGGACGGCACCCGGGAGGGTCGGCCGCAGCGCGAGCGCTGGCTCTACAGCGAGAGCTGGATGAAGGATGCGAAGGCGCCGTACATGCAGCGCATCTCGCGCATCACCGCCGAGCCTGACGGAACGATCTCGGCCCGGCGCTTTGCGATTCCGGCGGCGGAACGCTTCGTCGGCGCATGGCAGGAGCCGGGGCGCTTCGGGTCACTGAGACCGGCGGATCTCGAGGTGCTCTCCGGCTGTGACCTCGTGTTCGTGCGCACGGGTCAGGATCGCTTCGAGGGCGGCACGATCGGCAATCGCTGCCGAAACGCCTACAAGGGATCGAGCTACGCCGTGTCGCAGGCGACGATCTCGGCGCAGGGTTTCACGAACTGGGATCGCGGCTTTGCGGCCGACGGCACCCAGACCTGGGGTCCGAAATACGGCGGCTATCGCTTCCGACGCGTCGATGCGCCGCGCGGCTGTGTCGATCCGGTCAGGATGCTCGTCTATGGCGAGATTCAGGACCGCAAGGCATTCGCTGCCTACGGCCGCGCGCTCGGTCAGTCGGGTCTCTATCCGAGGAACGGCGGCTACTACGAGGCGACCTCGCCGGCGCTCGAGGTCTTCGAGGGTTCGCCTCCGCCCGGGCGCGGTGTGATCATCGCGCGCTTCCCGTGCCTCGAGGCCGCGCGGGCCTTCTGGTACTCGCCCGAGTATGCGGAGATCCGCAAGCTCCGCGAGGGCCTCGCGACCTTCGAAGTGCTGGTGCTGCCGGTTGCGCAGCTGCCCGCCTACCTCGAGGAGTAGTCCCTCGCCGGCCGGCGCCGCCCGAGCCAAGCTTGAAGGGCGCGCCTAGAGGATGTAGCGGCTGAGGTCCTCGTCGCGCGCGAGCGCTCCGAGCGACTGTTCCACATAGGCAGCGTCGATGACGAGCCGGCTGCCGGCACGCTCGGAGGCGTCGAACGACACGTTCTCGAGCAGGCGTTCCATCACGGTGTGCAGCCGCCGCGCGCCGATGTTCTCGGTCCGTTCGTTGACCGACCACGCGATCTCGGCGAGCTTGCGCACACCGTCGGGCGCGAATTCGACCGTGACGCCCTCGGTCGCGAGCAGTGCCGCGTACTGCGTGGTCAGCGAGGCGTCGGGCTCGGTCAGGATGCGCACGAAGTCGCCGACTTCGAGCGGCTTCAGCTCGACGCGGATCGGGAATCGGCCCTGCAGTTCCGGGATCAGATCGGAGGGCTTGGCGACGTGGAACGCCCCCGAGGCGATGAACAGCACGTGGTTGGTCTTGACTGCGCCGTACTTGGTCGCGACCGTGCTGCCTTCGACGAGCGGCAGCAGGTCCCGCTGCACGCCCTCGCGCGAGACGTCGGCGCCGTAGCTCTCCTGCCGACGGCAGACCTTGTCGATCTCGTCGATGAAGACAATGCCGTTCTGTTCGGCATTGGCGATCGCGCGCGCGCGGATCTCCTCCTCGTTGACGAGTTTGGCTGCTTCCTCCTCGACCAGCAGCTTCAGCGCTTCGCGCACCTTGAGCTTGCGCGGCTTGCTGCGGCCGGCCCCGAGGTTCTGGAACATCGCCTGCAGCTGCTGTTGCAGCTCCTCCATGCCGGGTGGTGCGACGATCTCCATGCCCGGTGACAGCATGCGCAGCTCGATCTCGATCTCACGGTCGTCGAGCTGATGCTCGCGCAGCATCTTGCGGAACTTCTGCCGCGTCTCGGCATCCCGCGGCTCGCGCGGCTCGTCGGTCGAGAAGCCCATCATGCGCGGACGGGGCAGCAGCGCGTCGAGCACGCGTTCCTCCGCGGCGTCCTCCGCGCGCGCGCGTACCTCGGCCATGGCCTCCTCGCGCGTCATCTTGATCGACACGTCGACGAGCTCCTTGACGATGGAGTCGACGTCGCGGCCGACATAGCCGACCTCGGTGAACTTGGTGGCCTCGACCTTCACGAACGGCGCGCGCGCGAGTTTCGCGAGCCGACGTGCGATCTCAGTCTTGCCGCAGCCGGTCGGTCCGATCATCAGGATGTTCTTGGGCGTGACTTCGGCACGCAGCGTCGGATCGAGCTGCATGCGCCGCCAGCGGTTGCGCAGCGCGATGGCCACCGCGCGCTTGGCGTCCGCCTGACCGACGATGTGCTTGTCGAGTTCGGCGACGATCTCGCGCGGCGTCAGCACCGACGGTGCGGTCGCAGGGTCAGTGTCTTCGGCGACGGCGCTCATCGTGCGGCCTCCGCCGGAAGCGTCTCGATGGTCAGGTTGCGGTTGGTGTAGACGCAGATGTCGGCGGCGATGTTCAGCGACCGCTCGACGATGCCGCGCGCATCGAGGTCGGTGTTCTCGATCAGCGCGCGTGCCGCGGCCTGCGCGAACGGCCCTCCGGAGCCGATCGCGACGAGATCGTGTTCGGGCTCGATCACGTCGCCGTTGCCCGAGATCACGAACAGCCTGGTCGGGTCGCCGACCAGCAGCAACGCCTCGAGTCGCCGCAGGTACCGGTCCGAGCGCCAGTCCTTGGCGAGTTCGATTGCGGCGCGCGTGAGGTTGCCGAACTGCTCGAGTTTGCCCTCGAAGCGCTCAAACAGCGTGAAGGCATCGGCCGTACCGCCAGCGAAGCCGCCGAGTACCTTGCCACCGGCGAGCATGCGGACCTTGCGGGCATTGCCTTTCATCACGGTGTTGCCGAGGCTGACCTGACCGTCGCCGCCGATCGCGACGACGCCGCCACGGCGCACGCCGAGGATGGTCGTGCCGTGGGGATGGAAGGATTGGCTCATGAGGAACGTCCTGTACGCCGGCTCCGTGCCCGCGGGTGGGCCTTGTCGTAGATGCGGGCCAGGTGCTGGAAATCAAGGTGGGTGTAAACCTGGGTCGTGGCGATGTCGGCGTGGCCGAGCATCTCCTGCACGCCGCGCAGATCCTGGCTCGATTCCAGCAGGTGCGTGGCGAACGAATGGCGGAACAGATGCGGGTGGACGTGTACGGGCAGGCCCTGGCGACGCGCCCAGTAGGCGATGCGGGCCTGAATCGCGCGCGGCCCTAGCCGCCGCCCGGCACGGCTGACGAACAGCGCCGTCTCACCGATCGCCGCCAGTGCCGCGCGCTCCGCCCCCCAGCGAGTGAGCGCCTCACGCGCCAGGCGCCCGACGGGCACGAGCCGCGTGCGCCGACCCTTGCCGGTGACGCGCACCATCGCATCGCGCAGATCGACGTCGCCGACGTCGAGTCCGACGACCTCTGCCAGACGCAACCCCGAGGAGTAGAGCAGTTCCATCAGCGCGCGATCGCGGATCGCGAGCGCATCTTCAGCCTTGATCTCGAGCAGGCGCGCGATCTGATCGGCGTCGAGCGCTTCCGGAAGCCGGCGCCGCGCTTTCGGCGCGCGGATCTCGGCGGCCGGATTCGCGCCGATGACCCGCTCGCGGATCAGGAAACGGCAGAAGCTGCGCACCGCGGACAGCAGCCGCTGCACGCTGCGCGGATCTAGGCCGTCCGCATGGGCGCGCGCGGCGAAGACCCGGACATGCTGGCTGTCGAGCCGTCCCCAGTCGTCGATGCCGTGCCCGTCGCAGAATGCGACGAGGCGCGCCAGATCACGGCCGTAGGCCAGACTCGTGTGCGCCGACAGGCGTCTTTCGGTGGCGAGGTAACGCTCGAAGCGTCGCAACCAGTCGAGCGCCGCGGGAGTCACGGTCGCGCGCCGCCGGTCGTGCGCACCGATGGTCTACCTGAAGCGCTGCAGGGCGTCCGAGATCAGATCGCCCATTCGCGCCAGGAAGTCGGTGCTCATGCCCGGATGGAACCGGCCCGGGTCATGGGAGCCGATCGCCAGCAGTCCGATCGGCAGCAGCATTCCTGGGGTGCCCGCGCGCGCGAGCGGCACGAGCGCCACCGAGCCGATACCGGCCGCATCGGCGCCGAACAGCCACTCGCGCTGGCTGTCGCGGATCTGCCCGCAGCGCGGCCGCGCCAGTTCGAACAGCGACTCGAACGACTTGAGGGCCGGCTCGTCGGCCGCCACGCAGTGCAGGAACCGTCCGAGACCGGAGCCGGCGGTGCAGGTTGCGGTCTCGCCGATCAGCACGAGCCGCGCGTCGAAGGCGTCGAGGTCCTCGCGCAGCGATGCCTCGATCTCAGCCACGGTCGCGGTCGGCGTCATTGCCCTGAGCAGACGGCGCGTGAAGCGATGGATCCTCTCGGCGAGCTGGTCGTTGGCGCGGGCGACGCGCACGAACTCGTTGAGCCGCTCGTCGGCAGACAGCTGGCGCGCGCGCAGCACCTCGACCTGACGCTCGATCAGTGAGACGGCTGCGCCGCGCGCGTGCGGCAGTCGCAGGCGGGCCAGCGAGTTCGGGTGACGCTCGAAGAAATCGGGATGCTTCTCGAGGTAGTCGGCGATCGCGCTCTCTTCGGTGGTGGCGGCGGCGGTGCCGCGGGCGGATTGCGATGTCATGATGCGGAAGCGACCTCCGGGACTTCGACCTCTCCTTCGAACGCGACGGCCGCCGGGCCCTGCAGCCACAGCGGCTGGCCCGGCCCCGGCCAGCGCACTTCGAGCACCCCGCCCGGCAGGCGCACGGCGACGCGCTCGGCGAGTCTGCCAGCTTTGCGGCCGACTGCAACCGCCGCGCAGGCGCCGGTGCCACAGGCCAGCGTCTCGCCGACGCCGCGTTCGAACACGCGCAGATGGATGCGGCCCGCGTCGAGGATCCGCATGAAGCCGACGTTCACGCGACGTGGAAAGCGCGGGTGCCGCTCGATCGCCGCCCCCAGCGTCGCCACCGGTGCGCTGCCGACGTCGTCGACGCACAGCACGGCGTGCGGGTTGCCCATCGACACGACGCCGATCTCCACGGTCCTGCCGTCGACCTCGATCCCGTAGAACGGCGCTCCCGACGCCGACGGCGAGGGCGCATCGAAGGGCAGCGCAGAGGGCTCGAATACCGGCTCCCCCATCGCGACCGCAATGCGGCCCGCGCCGAGGATGCGGGCCGCGACGACGCCGGCCGGACTGTCCATGGCGATCTCGCCCGGCTGCGCGCGCGCCGTGCGCCGCAGCAGTTCGGCGACCGCGCGCGCACCGTTCCCGCATTGCTCGACCTCGCCACCGTCGGCGTTGAAGATACGGTAGTAGACCAGCGTGCCGGTCCGGCGGGGCGGCATCAGCACGAGCGCCTGGTCGAAACCGATGCCCGTGTGCCGGTCGGCCAGCGCGCGAAGCTGGGCCGGAGTGGGCACGGCGCGCTCGTCGGCGGCGTCGAAGACGATGAAATCGTTGCCGGCGCCGTGCATCTTTGTGAAGCGCAGCCTCATGTTGCGGCGCCGCCCAGCGCGACGCGGTCGCGCCAGAGGCAGCGGTCCATGACGGTCAGGATGCCCGCGTCGCGGGCGCGCGCGGCAGCACGCTCGTCGATCACTCCATCCTGCAGCCACAGCGCCGGCATGTGCAGCCGGATGCAGTCCTCGACGATGGCCGCGACGTGCTCGGAGCGGCGAAAGACGTCGACGATGTCCACGTGTTCGCCGGGCGCGAGCACATCGCCGAGGTGATCGAGATCGGGCACGCTGCGTTCGCTGAGCACCGCCGGAGCGCTGGGGGTGACCGGTATGATCCGGTAACCAAAACGCTGCAGCGCACGGGCCACCCCGTGGCTGGGGCGGGACGGATCCGCGGAGAGCCCGACGATCGCGATCACGCGCGAGCGCCGCAGCAGCCCAGCGATGGTTGCGGCGTCAGGATTGTGGAACATTGACCGATTTTAACGCAGGGCGTTCTGCGACGAGCCGCATGTTCAAGGTCCGCCTCGAGCCGCATGGCCGCGAGATCTACGTCCGCGCCGAGCAGAACGTGCTCGATGCGGCGCTCGCGGTTGGACTCAACATCCCGCACAGCTGCAAGGCCGGGCACTGCGGTTCCTGCCGCGCGCGGCTGCTGGCCGGCGAGATTCATTACCCGCGCGGCCGGCCGGCCGGTCTGACCGCCGAGGACGCCGTGCGCGCTCGCGTGCTGCTCTGCCAGTCGCTTCCGCGTTCCGACCTCGTCGTCGAGACGCGGCTGGTCACCCGCGCGCCGGAGATCGAGATCAAGCGGCTGCCGTGCCGGATCGCGGGCAAGACACTGCTCGCGCCCGATGTCCCGCGGGTCGACCTGCGGCTGCCTGCGGTCGAGCCTCTGGAGTTCCGTGCGGGCCAGTACCTCGATGTGCTGCTCGACGACGACCGCCGCCACAGCATCTCGATCGCGAGCCCGCCGCACGATGCGCGCACGCTCGAGCTGCACGTGCGCCGCGTGGCGGGCGGCGGCTTCACGAACCGGCTCTTCGATGGCCTGCCGGTCGGCTCGCTGCCGCGTATCGAAGCGCCGAGCGGCCGATCCATCTGTTCTGGGGTGCGCGGTGAGCAATCGATGTCTACGAGGATGCGCTGGTGCAGCGCTGGGTGCCCGCGCACCCGCGGTTGCGCTTCACGGCCGTACTGTCGGAGGCGAGCGACGCCGCGGCGCCGCATCACCGGCTCGGCTGGGTCCACGAATGCGTGCTGCGCGAGTATGCGTCGCTCGAGAACGGCGACGCCTGGGTGGCCGGCCCGCCGGGGCTCGTCGAGAGCGCGCGACGCGATTTTGCGGCAGCGGGATTGCCCGCCGAGCGGCTGCGGTTCGATTCGTTCGACTATGCCGCGCGCTGACAGTCGTCGCGCTGCTTGCGCTGCGCCCGTGCGATCGCGGCGGCGTAGGTCATTACGAGATCCTCGGGCAGGATCTGCGCGAGACCAATCGCGCTGCGATGCAGGTATTCGGCCATCGCGAGCGATTGCAGCCGCAGCTCGGCGAGCCAGCGCGCATCCTCGACTGCCGTCGTGTCGAGCAGCGGCAGCAGCGCGGCGGCGACGGCGAGCTGCAGCGCGAGCCGGTCACGATCGCTGCGCAGCAGGTCGCAGGCGTCGGCGAGGTCGCGTGCGACGCCGAGCACATGACCGTACTCGCGTTCGACCAGCAGCGGCAGATGCAGCGGCAGCTCACCGCTCAGACCCGGATGACCGCGGTAGTCCCGGGTCGGGAACAGCACCTCGAGCGGCGCCCAGCCGCGTATCAGTTCGCAGATCCAGCGGCGGTTGGCACTCGCCGGTCGCGGGTGTCCGAGCACGGCTTCGACGCGCGCAAGCGTGGCGCCGTGCAGTGCGGCGTCGGGTGCCAGCTGCCGCCGCGCCGCGTCCGGCCGGGGCGCCCGGGCGATCCAGGCGTCGAACTCTGCGCGTACTATCTCGCGCGCCCGTGCCGTATCCAGCCGCTGCGATGAAGACATCTGCAACCCTCCCGTGGCGCCATCACAACGGCAAACGCCAGCCACGACGATGATGTCCGTCACAGACGGTCACTCCGTCGCACGCGGACCGGCGTTAAGTCAGATGCGGAAGCGCTCGCGGAGCTCTGAGGCCATGCGCCGGCTGACCGCGAGTCGCTCGGGACAGCCCCGCAAGCGCACGAAGTACTGGCCGTCCGGGTCGCGCTCGATCGCCGTGAGCCGGTCCACGAGGACGAGGGTGTTGCGGTGGATGCGCACGACCGCGCTGCCGAGCTCGTCCTCGAGCGCGCGCAGGCTGTCGTCGATGAGTTCCTCACCCTGCAGGTGTCGGACCGTCGTGTATTTCTGGTCGGCGTAGAAGTAGAGCACTTCCTCGATCGGCACGAGTCGGGTGCCGTCGCGACGGCGCACCGCGATGTGCGTGCGCCGCTCGACGAACCGGGCCGCCTGGGCTGCCTGCGCGATCTGCGGACGGGTCAGGCGTCCGGCCTTGTCGATCGCGGCGGCCAGCTTGTCGGCGCGAATCGGCTTCAGCAGGTAGGCGACGGCCTGGGTCTCGAAGGCCGGGAGGGCATACTCGTCGTACGCGGTCGTGAAGATCACGGCGGGCGGTTCCGGCGCCGCCGCGAGGCGCTGCGCAACCTGAAGGCCGTCTAGACCCGGCATGCGCACGTCGAGCAAGACGATGTCGGGACCGAGGCCGAAGGCCTGGTCGATCGCCTCGACGCCGTTGGCGGCCTCGCCCACGATCTCGGTCTCGGGCAGCGCTTCGACGAGCGCGCGCAGGCGCTCGCGGGCCGGAGCCTCGTCGTCGACGATCAGGATGCGGTGGCGCATGGCTCAGATTCTCTTCGCCACCGGGGTGTAGGGAAAGCGCAGGGTCACGATGTACTCGTCGCCGAAGCGGCCGGCTTTGACGGTGGCGAGCGCTCCATAGAGGAGCTGCAGTCTTTCGCGGATATTCGACAGCGCGACGCGATTGCCGTCGCGCGTCACGGCGCCGGCCGGCAGGGGGTTGCGAACGACAATGGTCAGCAGTTCGCGGTGCCGCTCACCCGTCACCGTGACGGTGCCCCCCTCGGGCCGCGGCTCGATGCCGTGGTAGATCGCGTTCTCGAGCAGCGGCTGGATCATCAGGCTCGGCACGGCCGCGTCGGGCGGCAAAGAGTCCATCTTCCAGAGCACATCGAGCCGCGTGCCGAGTCGCAGCTTCTCGATGCGCTCGTAGGTCGCTGCGATCTCGAGCTCCTGCTCGAGCGTGATCTGCGGGCGCGTCTCCGCGAGGCTGGCGCGGAACAGATCGGCAAGGTCCTGCACGGCGAGCTCCGCGCGTGCCGGATCCGAGCGCGTCAGCGCCGCGATCGTGTTCATGCTGTTGAACAGGAAGTGCGGGCGGATCCGTGCCTGCAGTGCGCGCACGCGCGCCTGCGACTGGAGCTCCACATTGCGGCGCCATTGGTGCGTCACGTAGTAGTAGCGCAGCGCGACCGCCGTGACGATCAGCGCGATGCCGACATTACGCGCGAGAAAGGCGCCGTGCGCCTGCGGGAACAGCGTGACGAGCGCGCCGCCGCCCAGCGCCGCACTCTGTCCGAGGCGGAAGGTCACTTCCGAGATCAATGCGACCAGCGCGACCATGGTCGCGAGCACGATCGCCGAGCTGCGTGCGACGCCGAGGCCCGCGAGCCGGCGACGCAGTACGCACAGCAGCGCGGCCGCCGTCAGCCCGATCCAGAGCAGGAACAGCGACGTGCGGGCCAGATCGGTCCAGAACCCCAGACTGTCGTTGTCGCGCGCGAGTGCCAGCGTCAGTGCCGTGAGCTCGACGATCAGCACGATGGCGAGCACCGCACGCGGGGCGCAGAAATCGGGCAGGTAGAGCCTGCCGCCGCCGGCGTCCGTCTCGACCTCCGCAGTACCCGTCGAGTCGGCCATGTGCGATACCGAGCGTGCCTAGCGCTGGAACAGCGCGTCCTTGAGGCGGAACACGGACGAGATGTCCTCGTCGCCATGGCCGCGATCGATCAGCTCCGCGTATTCGGCGAGCATCGCGTCGACCACGGGCAGTGCGACTCCGAGCTGTGCGGCCATGTCGCGGCAGATCAGCAGGTCCTTGCGATGCAGACGGACGCGAAAGCCGGGCGGATAACGGCCGCGGATCATGAACGGCGCCCGGTTGACGAAGTACCAGGACGAACCCGCGCCCTTGCCGAGCGTCTCTACCAGCGGCTCGAGCGGCAGACGCTGCGCCCTGGCGAAGGCCATCGCCTCGGCGACGGCGCGGATGATGCCCGCGCACATGATCTGGTTGGTCGCCTTCGCGGCCTGGCCGGCACCCGTCGGCCCGAAGTGGGTGATCGTGTGCCCCATCGCCTCGAGCACGGGGCGGGCGCGCTCGAACGCAGCCGCCTCGCCGCCACACATGATGGCCAGGGTCCCGGCGCGCGCGCCCTCGACGCCGCCGCTGACCGGACAGTCGAGAAACGCGATGTCGCGGCGGTCGAGTTCGGCGGCGGCGCGCCGCGCCGTATCGGCGCTGACCGTCGAGCAGTCGATGACGAGCGTTCCGGCCCGCAGGCCCGGCGCGAGTTCGGCGATGACTTCGAGGACGTCGGCGTCGGCCGAGACGCAGATCACGACCGCATCCGCGTCGCGCGCGGTCTCGGCGAGCGTCGGCGGCGCCGCGCAACCGAGCTCGGCGGCGAGGTTCTCGGCACGCGGACGGGTGCGATTCCATACGGCTTGCAGCAGCGCGGCGCGGTGCAGCCGGCGCGCCATGGGCTCGCCCATCGCGCCGAGCCCCGCGAACGCAACGCGCATGGGGCGCCCAGCCGCGGTCAGCGCGCCGGCCCGCAGGCGGCATCGCGCGCAGCGCGCGCGTCGATGCGGGCCTGGGTCAGTTCGGCCTCGCTGAGATAGATCTGCTCGCCGTTTGGCCCCGTTCTATAGATCCGTCGCGCCTCGATGGTCCGCTCGTAGGCCTCGGTTGCGCGCTTGCACTCGGCAGCGCGGCGGCTGGCAACGTCGGCTGCGACCTCGCGCGCGGCTTGTTCGCGGCGCAGGCGCTCGTCGGCCGCCGCGACGCCGGCCGATGCGGCGGCGGGGCCACTCGCCGCGGGGGCCTCGGCCGGCAGTTCGTCCTGGCCCACGATGCGCGACTGACCGCTGCGACGCACGAGCACGGCGCCTTCGAACGGTGTGTCGCGACACTGCAGACTCTTGCCGACGGTACGGCAGTAAACGTCTGAAGCCCAGAGCGGCCGAGTGCCGAGCGCGAGCACGGCGACGCCAATCCACGCGGCGACTGTGAGCGCCAGCCAGCGGACGTCGGGAAGCGTGAGGGCGCGGTGCATGAGAATCCTCCCCGGCGCATTATGGCGGCAGCAGCCAAGCGTGCGACCGGAACTCCGTCACATTGAAGGTCGCGCTCGCTGCTGGCAAGCCCCTGTTTCGGTGGACAAGCGACAAAAAGGGCGGGCCACCCTAGGGTGACCCGCCCAGTCCGATCGGGTTAAAGAGGGGGGCCCGATCAGTTCGAGTAGGCGCGCTCCCCATGCGAGGTGGTGTCGAGACCCTCGCGCTCGGCTTCCGCCTCGACGCGCAGACCGATCACGAGATCGACGAGCTTGTAAGAGATCGCGGCGACGACTGCGGACCAGACGATCGTGATGATCACGCCCTCGGCCTGGATCAGGAGCTGGTTGCCGATCGAGAAGTCCTCGGCGCCGGTACCACCGAGGCCCGGCGCAGCGAAGACGCCGGTCAGCAACGCGCCGACGATGCCGCCGACGCCGTGCACGCCGAACACGTCGAGCGCATCGTCGGCCCCGAGCATGCGCTTGAGGCCGGTGACGCCCCAGAGGCAGAGCAGACCGGCGGCCAGTCCGATGACGATCCCGCCCATCGGTCCAACGACGCCGCAGGCGGGCGTGATCGCGACGAGCCCCGCGACCGCACCGGAGGCAGCGCCGAGCATTGAGGCCTTGCCCTTGATGACGGCCTCACCCGCGCTCCAGGCCAGCACTGCCGCCGAGGTAGCGAACAACGTATTGATGAACGCGATGCCCGCACCACTCGTGGCCTCGAGGTTCGAGCCGGCGTTGAAGCCGAACCAGCCGACCCAGAGCATCGCTGCGCCGACCATCGTCAGCGTCAGTGAATGCGGCGTCATGGCTTCCTTGCCGAAACCGATGCGCTTGCCGACCATGTACGCGCCCACGAGCCCCGCCACACCGGCATTGATGTGCACGACCGTGCCGCCGGCGAAGTCGAGTGCGCCCTTGTCGAGCAGGTACCCGCCAGCACCCCAGACCATGTGCGCGATCGGGATGTAGCAGAAGGTGAACCAGAGGGCCGAAAAGGCCAGCACGGCCGCGAATTTCATGCGCTCGGCGAACGAGCCGACGATCAGTGCGCAGGTGATGCCGGCGAAGGTCGCCTGGAAGGCGACGAAGACGTACTCGGGAATCTTGACGTTCTCGGTGAAGGTATCCGCGAGGCTGTCGGGTGTGACACCCGCGAGGAAGGCCTTGCCGAGGTCAGCGATGATGAGACCCTCGCCGCCGAAAGCGAGGCTGTAGCCGTAGAGGGCCCAGAGCACGCAGATCAGCGAGAAAACGACCATGACCTGCATCAGCACCGAGAGCATGTTCTTGGCGCGCACGAGTCCGCCGTAGAACAACGCCAGACCGGGCACCACCATCATCACGACCAGCACCGAGGCGGTCATCATCCAGGCGACATCGCCTTTCTCGACGACCGGCGTCGTGGCTTCTTCGGCCGCGAGACCCAGAGACGGCAGCAGCGCCGCGACGCCCGCGACCAGGGTCCACACCCAGAATCGCATCAGCGAGTTCAAGCTCATCGTCTTCGTCATTTTCGTCGCTCCCAGCTCAAACGTTTCGGAACCCGACCCTCGTCGGAACTCGCCGAAGTTCAGGCCGCCGCCGCGCCGGTTTCGCCGGTGCGGATGCGGATCGCCTGCTCGAGCTCCGTCACAAAAATCTTGCCGTCGCCGACCTTGCCGGTGCGGGCCACGTTGGCGATCGCCTCGACGACCGGCTCGACGATGCCGTCGTCGACCGCAATCTCGACGCGGGTCTTCGGGACGAAATCGACGCGATACTCCGCTCCGCGGTAGTACTCCGCGTGTCCCTTCTGCCTGCCGTAACCCTGCACCTCGGTCACCGTCATCCCCTGGACTCCGAGCCTGGCGACCGCGAGTTCGAGGTCGTCGAGCTTGAATGGACGCACGATGGCGGTGACGAGCTTCATTTCCTGCCTCTTGCGCCCGATTCGCCGATCGCCCGTCGCACGCCGGGCGGTTATGCTTCCGGTCGAAGTCCGCCCCACTCGTTGCAGCTTCCATGCCATGGGTGGGCGGGTTCGTTCGGGGCCTCTGCGCGAGGCCTGCGCTCGGCCGCTGCACCGTTTTGGAGCCGGCGCGGCGACCCCTGCGTCAAAGGAGAGCACCATGGAACCCGGTAACGAAGGCATCAGGGATCGATTCCGGATCGATGACATCGCGCGGCGCCTGCTCGAGAGCGTGCCGCCCTCGGTGCGGGCCCTGCAGGCCGATCTCGAATCGAACTTTCGGGCGGTGTTGCGCGCCAATCTGGGCAAGCTCGATCTGGTCGCGCGCGACGAGTTCGATGCGCAGGTGCGTCTGCTCGCCCGTACGCGTGCCCGGCTCGAGGCGCTCGAGGCGCGCCTTGCGGCCCTCGAGCAGGGTAGCGCGCCACCCGTGGTCGCTGCCCCAGCGGCGCCAGGCTGCGCGGAGCCGGGCCCGCCGGGCGGCGCCTGACGCGGCCTGGTTGCCGCTTCGGCATGATGGCCAGGAGAGAGCGCGATGGGGCTCGCCCAGTTGCGCTGTCGTGCGCAGGTCGGGCTCATCGCTCCGCCCGTCATGGTCGAAGTGCATCTCGGCGCCGGCCTGCCGCAGTTCAGCATCGTGGGCCTGCCGGCCGCCGCGGTGCGCGAGAGCAAGGAACGCGTCCGGGCGGCATTGCTGCACAGCGGCTTCGAGGTCCCGGCCGGTCGGATCACGGTCAATCTCGCGCCGGCCGACCTGCCGAAGGAGGGCGGCCGGTTCGACCTCGCGATCGCGCTCGGGATCCTGATCGCCTCCGGTCAGTTGCAGCCGAAGAGCGCGCCGGCCAGTGACGGACCGGCGCTCGAGTTCTTCGGCGAACTCGCGCTGACCGGCGAACTGCGACCGGTGGCAGGTCTGCTCGCGGCCGCGCAGGCCGCGCAGCAGGCGGGCCATCGGTTGATCGTGCCGCGGGCGGGCGCCGCCGAACTCATGCTGCTGCCGGGTCTGGCGGCCGGCGCGGCGCGCAGCCTGCTCGAGGTCTGCGGCGACCTGTCGGGCGCCGCGCCCCTGCCTGACGCTTCGCTCGCCGCGGCGCAGGATGCGCCCGAGGCGGCGGCATCACCGCCCGCTGCGGCGCCGCTGCTTGCCGAGGTCTGTGGTCAGCAGCAGGCCAAGCGCGCGCTCGTGATCGCCGCGGCCGGCGCGCACAGTCTGCTGTTCGTCGGTCCGCCGGGTTGCGGCAAGAGCATGCTCGCGCGGCGCCTGCCGGCGCTGCTGCCGCCGCTCGACGCCGTCGAAGCGCTCGAGGTCGCCAGCATCGCCTCGTTGGTCAACGCTGGCGCGGCCGCCGGGGCGTCCTGGCGCGAGCGCCCGTTCCGCGCGCCGCACCACACGACCTCGGCCGGCGCGATCGTCGGCGGCGGGCCGCGAGTGCGGCCCGGCGAGATCACCCTCGCGCACCACGGGGTGCTGTTCCTCGACGAACTGCCCGAGTTCGATCGGCGCGTGCTCGAGGCGCTGCGCGAACCGCTCGAGACCGGTGTCGTGCAGGTCTCGCGCGCCAGCCTGCGCGCGGAGTATCCGGCGCGCTTCCAGCTCGTCGCGGCGATGAACCCCTGCCCCTGCGGCTACTTCGGCGACGCGCAGCGCGCCTGCCGATGCAGCGATCGGCAGCGCACACTCTATCGGGGTCGGCTGTCCGGCCCGCTGCTCGATCGCATCGACCTGCGGGTACCGCTGCGCTCGGTCAGCGAGTCGGAGCTCGCCGCGCATCGCGTAGGCCGCGAGTCGGCCCGCGCTGCGCAAGCCGAGGCCATCGCCCGGATCAGTCGCGCACGGAGCCGACAGGCCGCGCGCGGTGCGCTGAATGGCTCACTGGCAGAGATCGCACTCGGTGAAGTGGCTCGGCCGACACCGGCAGCGCGTCGTGTGCTGGCGGCTGCGGCAGTCAGGCTCGGCCTGTCGCTGCGCGGGCAGCACCGCTGCCTGCGGGTGGCACGCACGATCGCGGATCTCGACGACAGCGACGTGATCGAGGAACGTCACGTCGCCGAGTCGGTGGCGCTGCGGCGGGCGCTCGCTACTTGAACTCGAGCATGTGATCGACGGCGAGCTTGACGAGCTCGTCCGACAGATCCGTGCGACCGCCCTTGGCCGGCATCACGCCGGCCGAGCCCTGGAAGCCCTCGATCGCGTGCCGGTAGAGGGTTTCCTTGCCCTGAGCGAGCCGAGGCGCCCACGCGGCACGATCGAACGACTTCGGCGCACCGCCGATGTCGGCTCCATGACAGGCCGCGCAGGCGAGTGCGTAGACGCCGGCGCCGTCGGTAGGGAGCTCGCCGGCGGCGGATTCACCGGCGGCATTGCCGGCCGGCGCGATCGCCAGCGCCGAGTTGTCCTGACCGGCGATCGCGACGCGCACGAAGGGTCGGATGTTCTCGCGGACGGCGGCGCGGTATTTCGCGTCCTCGAGCACGTGTTCCCGCTGTGTGTTCGCTCCGACCAGCCGCGCGAAGGCAAAGAGCAACAGCGCGATGGCGACGAGGATGCCGAGTACGAGGCTGAAAACGTTGAAGAAAACCGAGTCCTGCTTGCTCACGATCCGACCGCCGGTCACCTGTGACAAAAACCGGCAGAGTATAGCGGTTCGGCCGACCGGCCGCAGCGCCGAGCGGCCGTCAGGCGGCGGTGCCGACGGCCGCGATACCGGTGTTACCGGCGCTCCCGGCCGGCTCGTTCACTGGCCTGCCGGCACCGCGGGCGAGGCTCGCGTGCAAGCCGTCCTCCCAGCCCTCGGTGATCAGCCGGTAGAAGTAACCATTACCTGAGCGCAGTCGGGTGTAGCACTCGCGCAGGTCGAGCAGCATCGTGATGCGCCGGCGATCGCAATGCAGCTCGCCGGTGTCATGGATGGCGACCGGCACGAACCCGAGCACGCGGGTGTGGAAGGCGTACGGGCTGTGTGGCTCGCCCTCGAATACGTCGGTGAGGTAATGCGTGAAGCCGCGACGCACGGTATCGGCGATGGCCTCGCGCAGCAGCGCGAGCACCACCGAGACCTGGCGCCGCGCCTGCGGCACGACCGCGAACCGGCCGATCTCGGCGATCGCACAGCGCGCGAGCAGGGCGTCGACGTCGATGCCCTCGTGCAGGCAACGCAGCCGGTACTTGCGGTATTGATCGAGAGGGGGCGAGTACAGCACGCGTATCACCCCGGCCGGTGCGCCATCCGCGAAGACCAGGAACCACGCGAGGTCCTCGCGCCACAGATCCGACAATGGCATTTGCGCGGCTGCGTCGCGCACCCAGCGCTTCTCGTCCCGGTAGGTCGCGCCGAGCACCTCGAGCGCGCACTCGCGCAGCGCCTCGCAGTCGACTCGCACGGTGCGGATCGCCGTCTTCGATCTCATCGTCGTCACTCCTCTAGTCGTAGAGCCAGGTCTTGCCGGAGAGGCGGGCGAGCGAGCGCATGACGGCCGCGTGGCGCAGCCGGACTTCCGCGAGCGTCGGCGAGCGCGGCGTGGCGAGCGGCAGCGCCGGCAAGGGCGGGCCGATTTCGATGCTGAGCCGCGCGAAGTCGCCGATCGGCGCACCGGGCGCCAGCTTCGGGAAGCGGATTCCGCATGGCAGGACGGGCACCCCCGTCTCTAGAGAGAGGCGGGCGGCTCCGTGGCGACCGCGCTGCAGGCGCGCGGGATCGCGATTGACCGTGCCCTCGGGGAACACGCCGATCGAAGCGCCGGCCGCGAGCTTCGCACGCGCCCGTTCGAGGGGCGGCAGCGGGTGAGCGTGACGCGCGCGGAAGCGGTTGAGGACCCGGGGCCGCGCATCCTTGCGCGTACTTGCGAGGATCTGTCCGCGGCGCATGAGCTGGCCGATGCCGGGGATCAGCAGAAAGTTCCAGTCGGCGATGAAGTGGATGAAGCGACCACCGCGCAGCAGGAACAGCAGCGTTGGTAGCACCATCGCCTCGAGGCGATTGCTGTGATTCGCAACCAGGATGAAGGGATCGCGCGCGACGGCCGCATGTTCGGCGCCGCGCAGTTCGAGCACGAGTGGGCGCAGTGCGGCAACGACGCCGCGTAGCAGCCAGCGGGTCGCGCGGTCGTGCGCGAGGTGAGGCAGCGGCGCGCGCAGCACCTCGCGCAGCGCCGGCGGTCTGTCGAGCGGCAGTGAGTCCATCCGCCACAGGCTCGCAGAGGGGCGTTACAGGCGTGTGGAAGCGCCCACAAGCGCCGCGGGGCCGTCCGGGGTCCTCAGGGGGCGTTACAGGCGTGTGGAAGCGCCGCTCGAGACGGGTCGGTCAGCCGAGCCGCGTGCCGCAACGCCGCGCCGCGCCGCGCAGCAGCGGCAACGCGAGCAGCAGGCCGAGTAGATGCCAGGCCGATATCGCGGAGCGCATCGGACGATCATGGCCCGTTGCGTGCGCGGACCGACGGTCATGTCGCCCTGGTCATGCACGCAGCGCATGGAGGGCGACGCGCGAGTTCATTGACAGATTTTGCTCTAGGCGCAAAGTCCACGAGCGCTGTGGCTCATGACCAACCAGGAGGATGGAGCGATGTCCCGATCGACCTTCTGTGCAGTGGCGCTCATCGCGGCTGTCTGGCCCGATGCTCCGGTAGTCGCTCAGGACATGAGCGGCTTAGAGGAAATCGTCGTGACCGCGCAGCGCCGCGAACAGAACCTGCAGGAGACACCCGTGACCGTGACGGCGATCTCGGCGGCTCAGCTCGAGAAGCAGGCGATCGGCAACACGCAGGACATCGCCAAAGCAGTGCCGAATCTGCAACTCCTTCCGTTGACGGCCAATCCCTCGACGTTCCAGATCGGCCTGCGCGGCGGCAGCGAGCAGACCGGAGGTCTGATCGTCTCCGAGCCTATCGTCGGCCTGTATGTCGACGATGTCTACCGCGGGCGTCTGCAGGGTGCAAATTTCCAACTCAGCGACGTCGAACGCATCGAGGTACTCCGCGGCCCACAGGGTACTCTCTACGGGCGTAACACGTTCTCGGGTGCGATCAAGATCGTCACGCGGACGCCATCGATCGACAACGAGTGGCTGAACGCGTCGATCGGCACCGGATCGTACAATGAGACAACCGGTTCGTTTTCTCTTGGTCGAGCCCTCACGGACTCGATTGGTGCATCGCTGGCGGTTCTGTACCGCGATCAGCGCGATGGGTGGATGTTCAATCGGGCGCAGAATAGGGAGCTAGGCGCCGAGCGGAACGTGGCTGTGCGCGGCAAGCTCGCCTACCGGGATGGACCATGGGACGCGGTGCTGTCGCTCTCGTACGGGGACGATGACAACGACGGTTATATTCCGGGCGCCGTCCGCTTCGAGCCACCCGGTGCGCCGACCGGTCGTGCGACGGCCCGCACGACCGATGAAGTGAGGCCGCGGTATGGCACCGATCCTTACATCGCCGAGTATCCGCAACCGTCGCTCGGCGAGACCGAGACGCGCACCGTCACGTTGAACGTCGGTTACGAGTTTGGTGCTGCGACGCTCCGCTCGATCACGGGGTATGTCGATCTCGACGACGTCTTCCGCTGGGACATCGCTGCGGGCCAGAACCCCTCGCCGGGCGTCTATCTGCCCTCGTTCGATCGATTGTCCGTGGCCTCGGCGAAGCAATGGACGCAGGAGTTGCAACTGCTGGGCAGCTCGCTCGAAGGCCGGCTCGACTGGATCGCTGGGCTCTACTACTTCAATGAGACAGGAGATCAGTCGCTGACAGATGACATTCCACTATTCGGCCTGCGTAATCTCGCGCCGACCTTACTGTCGATCGATACGGAGAGCTGGGCCGTGTTCGGCCAGGCGACTTTGCAATTCACGGGGAAGCTCAGCGGTACGCTGGGCGCGCGCTACAGCCGGGACGACAAGGCATTCGACGCGAGTATTCAGAGCGGCTTCGGCGTGCCGGTGCCGCGCACCGACGTCAGTCTCGACCGTGACTTCAGCTCGTTCACGCCCAAGGCCGTCCTCGACTACAGGTTCTCGGAGTCCATTTTTGGCTATGCCGGAGCGTCGAAGGGCTTCAAAGCGGGTGGCTACAACGGCCTGTCCGTCCTCAATCCGCTCGTGCTGCGATCGGTCTACGAGCCCCAGGAGGTGTGGACCTACGAGGCGGGCATCAAGGCCGAATGGTTCGATCGCCGCCTGCGGACCAATCTGACGGTGTTCATCAACGACATATCGGACCTGCAACAGACCGCCACGGTGGGCGCGGGCTCGTTCGCGCAGCAGAATGTCGGCGACGCGACCGTGCGCGGCCTCGAAGCCGAGATCACGGCCCGACCCACCGATGGGCTGACGCTGTTCGCCAATCTCGGATTCCAAGACAACGAGTACGATCGGCTCAATCCTACGTCGCAGGCGGCGGCAGCCGGAGCGACCGACCTCCCGCTCGTGCCGAGCGCGACGGCGCAGTTCGGTTTCGACTATGAACTGCCGATAGGCGAGGCGCTCGCGTTCAAACTCGGCGCCAGCGGCCGCTACACCGACGATTTCTGGATCGAGGTCACGAACTCGCTGTTAATCAAGAGCTACACGCGCTACGACGCCTTCGTCGGCGTCGGCACGCGGGACGGCCGATGGGAAGCGCGGCTGACTGGGACGAATCTCTCGGACGAGGCGAATTGGGTCTCCGGCATCGTCACGGTGCCGCAGCCGGCGCTGACTTTGCTGCGGCCGCGCGAGTGGATGCTGCGCGTGAACTTCCGGCTCGAATAAAGAGGTAAAGTTCCGCCCTCGAACCATACCCGCGCCACCCGCGCCGAGGAGCGACGCTGCACTCAATCACGAGAGGCGGGAGTAACGAGTTCCGGCGGTGAGGATCCGGGTGCGTCGCCTGGGCTTGGCTCATCAGGCTAGGGATGCGCGTCGCCAGCGCAGCAACCCCAGGCACAGCAATGCAAGCAACATCCCGCTCGGCCCAGGGTACTTGACCCCCATAATCACGGGCGTCAATGCCGCACGGGTTGCGGCTCGGGCCCACTCGCGGTGTCGTATCCAGTCGGCGACCGGCGGCGAAACGCGGTAGTACCAGGCGATGAACGCACGGCCCCAGCTGCTGCGCTGCAGGACCCGGTCCCGGAATCCGCGCAGCACCAAGACTTCGGGCTCCAGGTGGGAGCCGTAAGCGGCCGTCGCGATGAAGCACCAGTTGGTGGGCTCGTCAAGGCCGGCGATAACGAACCCGCCACTCTTCTGATCGTTGTCCGACGCCCAATCCGGCTCCGCTGCGGTGACGACAGCGGTCCATTCCACATTCACGTCGGATCGGACGATGTTCCAGAACCGGCTTCCGTACAGGACCGCCTGCGCGGTTGCCCCTGGGGCGAGGTCGCCGATGTCCATCCGGACGCGGTTCGAGGCATCCCTGCCGTTCGAGAACCGATAGGTCGGCGCGGTAACAGCCACTTGGGTCGCGGTCGACGGGCCGTTGTTGCGAATCGTCACCGTGTGGGTCCACGAGCTCGTCCCATCGACGGAAAGCTGATCACCGATTGAACTGGCAACGATCTCCAGATCGGCGCAACTCGGTGCCGCAAGGTGGAGCGTGGCGCTGTTGTTCTCGTTCCGCGGATCGACAGCTGGACTGGCAACGCTCGCCGACGCCGTATTCGCGAGGCATCCTGCCGCAGCGGCGGTTGCCTGAACGTCCAAGGCCAGTGTCGCGGTTTCACCGCCCGCCAAAGCGCCGACCACCCAATTGCCGATGGACCCGTCGTAGACACCATTGCTCGCCAGGCTGCCAAGCAGCACGAGCCCCGACGGCAGCACGTCGCTGACGGTCACTACGCCACCGTCGGGGCCGTTGTTGCGCACGGTGAGCGTGATCCTCGCCACATCAGACCCTGCCACGCCGGGCCGCAGGATCGCGCGATCGACGACCTGCGTGAGATTCAGGTCGGCGTTGGGCAGCCCAGGGGAGCCGCGGACGGTCACGGTCTGTTCACTGCTCGCGTCCGTGCCGATCGCGAAGGTCGCGCTGTAGTCACCAGCCGCGACTGGCTCGAAGATCACTACCAGACTGCACGCCTGATCGGGCGCCAGGATGACGTTGCATGCCGCCGGATCCTGCATCCGGAACGGCACATCCGGCGGCAGGTTCCGCGTGAGTGCCACGGTGGCCGCGGTGTTGTCGCTATTGCGTGCCGTGACGGTCGCCGTGCCCCTGGATCCGACGGGCACCGTACCCCCGAAGGCGACGATCCGATCGTCGGCGGGTGCGATCGAATCCGTAATCGTCAGGACGGGTCGCCGTCCGGTGCCCTCCAGGTCCACGACCTGCGGTACTCCGGCCAGGCTCAATGTGAACGACCCAGTCACCGCCGCGGTCGATGTCGGATCGAAGGTCACGGTGATGGTGCACGAAGTTCCGGGCGCCCGCGTCACCCGGCAGTCCTGCGGGTCGGCGATGCCGAACGGCGCTGCCGGCATGACGGTGATGTCGATGCCGGCAGGTGTGTCGCTGCCATTGTGGACCGTCACCGTTCCTATCGTCCCGACACCGATCGTGACGATGCCGAATGGCAGACAATGGTCGTCGTACGGCGCGATCGAATCTTCGACGGTAATGCTGCCGCCTGGCGACGTGACGCGCGTGGCACGGTAGGCATGCAACTGGCCGTTGATGCGTCCTTGGCCCACCACCGTGCCTGCGTCGTTTATCGCTTTCGCGGATAGCAGTTGCCAGCGGTTCTGTGACCCCGAGTCGAGCAGCGACTCGAGGTCGTACAGCACCCCGTTCGAGCAGAGCAGCGCCTTGGGGTTGTTGACGTGGTACTGGGTGAGAGCCGCCTCGCCTCGATTGTTGACCGAGCCCGGCAGGCACGTATCCGGTTCACTTGCACCGACGTAGCCAAGGTCGACCATGGCCGCGCCAGGCGGTGGCGTGAACAGGACGCAGCGTGTCCTGTCGTTGATGCGCGCCTGGGCCCGTACGGCGCCGCTGTCGTTGATGCCGTACGCCACCCGAACGTCGGCGCTGATGCCGACGCTCGCCAGTACGTCGTTGATGGTCAACGGGGCGGCGGTCGCAGAGGGCCAGACGGCGGCGAGGCCTGCGTTGCAGCTGCCGTTGCCGAACACGGTGCCGGCAATCTGGCCATTGTCGTTGACGTCGAACGCAATTCCCCCGACGCACCCGGCCGGCAACGCGAGTTGCCGCAGGACGCCAGCCCGCCAGTGGAACGGTTTGTTGGTTGCACCCGCGGACGCCGGAACCATCGGCACCGCCGAACGCCCAACCACCTCATCGGCATTGTTGACGGAATGCCCGACGCTCGCACCCCCGCTCTGTGGTGCGGTCGCCCCGATCTTGCCGATGTTGGTCAGTGTGGTCCCGTTCCAGTAGTGCGCTGTCGATCCGAGGGACGAGTCCGCGCTGGTAAAGCCCGCGACGATCGTCAGGTGACCGGCGTCATTGATGCCGCCGGCCTCGGTCGTGCCGACCTGCTGACCGACGCGGGACGCGAAATCGATGGGCGTTGTCGAACCCGCATCCCATACGACGCCCCGCGGCACGATGCTGCCCGCGTCCGGCATGGAGTATCCGAGCACCTGACCTCTGTTGTTGATGGCGAGTGCGTTGCTGCTGTCGTGACCGGCGAGCAGGCCGAGGTCCTCGATCGTGTACGCAGGGGGCGTCTGTGCCTCGACACCGATCGTGGCCAGTAGTGCGAGCGAGCCAAGGGTTCCGCCGGCTAGGCGTCGCCCCCGCAGGTTCTTGTTCATCGCTGCGGCCTCGGAGTGGTGTGCTCCTACTCGTAGCTCGCGCCCCAGGTATTGCCGGACGCGTCCTTGCCCATTACGTAGCCAGCACCACCGGATTCGTTACCGCCGGCCTGGATCGTCTGCGAGTACCAGCCGTCGCCCCCGCCCTGCGACTGGAACTGGCGGCTTGCCGCGACGAGGTTCACCATTGGCGGGCCGCCTTCAAACCCCGCGTTGCCCATCGCGTCGAGGAAGTAGCGACCCGGCTGAACGAATCCGACCAGTCGCGTCAACACAATCAGGTCGTACTGCGGCAGCTCACGGCCGTTGAGGAAGACACCGGTATTGCCGGCAGAGGCATCGGGTGCCAGCGGCCCACCGAGATCGAGGCCGGGCATGATGAACGCGAGCGTCGGTCCGCCAGCGGGGCCTGCGGCGCCGCTTATCCGGTCGTACCAGTACCGGCCATCGGCGATCTGAAGCCGGTACTGCGCTTCGAGCGCTGCCAGCTGTGCGGCCGTCACCTTTTTCCCGTTGATCACGACGTGACGTTGCACGGCCCCGGGGGTAGTTCCGGAAGACACCGCGGCTAGGGTTGCCGGACTGGTGGCGGCGGCGGCGCGAGTCGCTGTGGCGCCACCGGTTGGGGGCACCGCCGGGGGCTCCTGCGAGCATGCCGCAGTGGCCAAGCACAGGCCGAGGGTCCTGAAAACGCCCGCCTTGCGGACCGGAGAGTCGAATCGATGCATGTGGGGTCCTCCCAATGTCTGACTGGCCAGGCTGCGTCGCGCCTTGGGGCAGGTGTAGCTTAGTGCAGAACCGCAGGCGACGGCCAAGAATCGGCCGCGGGGCACTCGTGAAACCTGAACGAAGTGCGAACGATTCCTGAACATTCACGGAATGGCACGGCGCCCCGCCCGGTGAGCTGGCGATTCGGGCCGTTCGTGCTCGATCGGACTACTCGGGAGCTATCCCGCAGCGGGCAGCGCGTGCACCTCGCGAATCGACCGTTCGACGTACTGGACTACCTGACCGCCGAGCGACATCGCTTGGTCAGCCGAAGCGAGCTGCTGGAGCAGTTCTGGTCCGGAGGCGACGTCTACGAGGAAGCCCTGACCCGTTGCGTGAGTTCGATTCGCAAGGCGCCCGACGATCGTGACGACCCACCGTCCTACCTCGAGACCCGGTGGAACGTAGGGTACCGGTTCATCGGTGAGGTGGCGGCAGACTTCGAACCTGCAACGACGAAAGGCGTGGCGACAGACGCGACTGTCGCAGAGGCCGGATCACCTGCGCCTCCCGCCCGTGCGACGACGGCCTCGCGCGCGCTGGCTGGCCGCTGCCGCGATGGCCGTACTCGCGTCGGGTGTGTGGCTGCTCGCGGATCGAACCATCCAACCCGAGTCGTTACCACAGATCCGTCGGCTGGCGGTCCTGCCGCTGGAGGTATCGGCTGTGGACCCGCAGCTGGTCGAGGGCCTCGACGACGAGCTGCTGCGGGCCGTCTCGCGGATCGAAGGCTTGCGTGTGATCGCGCGTGGCTCCGTCCAGCGCACGACAGCCGACGGGCAGGATCCGGTCGCAGTAGGGCGTGCCTTGCGCGTTCAGGCACTGCTGACAGGGCGCCTGCTCCAGGATGCCGAACACGCCGTGGTCGCGGTCCGCCTGATCGATGCCGCCGACGGCGCCGTGCTCTGGTCGTACGACGTGCGAGTCGAATCGCAGGACTTCGCCCCCTCGCCAGGCAACGTCGCGGCTCGTCTCGCGACACACCTGTCGGCACGGCTTCGGTCCGTGCCCGCTTCATCGGTCTCAGTCAAGCCGGACAACTATGCGCGCTACCTGCGGGCGCGCCACTACTGGAACCAGCGGACCGGCGGATCGCTGCGTGAGGCGATTCTCCTCTATGACAACCTCATTGCTGAGGAGCCCCTTTTCGCAGAGGCTTACGAGGGCCTCGCCGAGGCCTGGCTGCTGATGCCCCTGTATGCCGGAGCCGCGCCGTATGAGGCGCATCCCACGGCGCGGCAGGCGGCCGAGGCTGCCCTCAGGATCAATCCTGAATCATCGCGCGCACACGCGGTGCTAGGGGTCGTCAAATCGCAGTTCGAGTGGAATTGGCGGGCAGGCGATGAGCATTTCCTGCGCGCGATCTCGCTCGATCCGAACAACGCCACAGCCTACCAATGGCGCGCGGAGTCGTTCTGCTACCGGCGGCTGTTCGAGCAATGCCAGTCCAATCTTCGGGAGGCCCTCTCGCTCGATCCGTTGTCGCCGATCATCGAAACCGCGCAAGGGCTACCGGCGCGATTTGCGGGCGACCTACCCCGGGCCAGAGAGAGGTTTGCGGCGACGCTGCGAAAATACCCCTCGTTTGCTTTCGCGGAGTTCCAGCTGGCCCTGCTCGACAGCGCAGAGGGTCGCTGGCAGGATGCCATCGCCCGTTACGAGCGGGCGCTGCCGGCAATGGGTCCGATCCTCGGCGGCGCGCCCCTCGGCTACCCGTACGCACGCGCGGGGCGCAAGGACGACGCCCGGCGCATCCTAGACGACCTGCGCAGACTCAGCACCGTGCAGTACGTGCCGCCGGTCGCTTTCTCCGATGTGGCGATCGGACTCGGTGACCGCGTGCTGGCGCTCGCATGGCTGGAGCGGGCCCTCGCATTCCGTGACGACTTCCTGACGCAGGTGGGTGTCGACCACCACCACCGTGACCTGCACGGCGACCCGCGCTTCCGTGCGATCATGGCCCGAATGGGCACGCCGCTGCCGAACGATGCCGATCCTGTCGCCGGACATTGACTGCATCCGCTCATGTACGTGTCGCCTGCTTGTTGCCGCGGCATGCGTCTCCACCATCGGCCGGTGATCGCCACAGCGTAATCTGCAACACGATCCGGCCTAGCGCGGCGGCCGACGTGCTCACGTCGACGACGCTCGCTACGTCGCACCACACGCAGCTCCATAACCCCGACGTCGCCTGAGCGGCTGAACGGCGCAATCGAGCGCCGCGCCGGCGTCGTCAGAATTCTCCCCAACGCGGCCGCCATCAACCCGCTCGCTTGTCCGCCGTGGTCAACCGCGTACGGGTCGAGCCCAGCCACAAGTCACGACTCGTACTCCATGCCGAGGGGTACGAGCAGACCGGCCGAGGGACATTCGATGGATTGTCGCAGCGAAGCCCAAGCTATTCAGCTGGCCGTCGCGTAAGTCAATGGATCTGGCGCGCCCGGCGAGATTCGAACTCACGACCCCTGCCTTCGGAGGGCAGTACTCTATCCAGCTGAGCTACGGGCGCGTCGAGGCGAGATTATAGCCCTCGCGCCGCTGCCGCGACGATCGAACTGCCTTGTGAAGCCGTTCAAGGCCCGTTCAGCCCGCCGCGGGTAAGGTCCTGGGCACGCCGTTTCCAGCGGCTGGACACAACAAAGGGAGTGGTGAACATGCGATCGTACAGTGTTGTGCGGAGCCTTCTTGTCGTGGTGATGACGACGGCATCCATGGCCCATGCCGCCGAAACAGCCAAGCCGATCGGAGTCAACGAGCCGGGCGTCAACCGCAAGGCCGCCCCGATCACAGTCAACGAAGAGGGCATCGGCAGCGATTCTGCGCAGGCCGCGCGGCCGCCTTCTGCCAGTGAGACGATGGGTCCGAAACAAGCTTCAGCCGTCGAGACGAGTGATCCTGCCGCTGCAGCCGAGGCGCATCGAAAGAACAAGATCGAGGCCTTAACGATCAAGCAGAAGGTTATGGAACATCGGCAGAAATCCACCCACGGGGCCCGTTCAGGCGCCGCTGCGGATTCGACCGGACCTTCCGGTGACAACTGCTGCAGCGCGGTCGAAAAGCGAAGGTCAAGGTAGTAGCGGCGAGCCCCCCGGAGCCGCGTCTCGGGGTCGTGAGAAAGCTCAGCCGGGGCTTGGGGCGGGCAGCCTCCGCGCGCCGCTCACAGCCAGCCTTTGCGGCGGAACCAGAGGTACGGGATGATTGCCGAGACGATCATCATGCCGATCGCCATCGGGTAGCCGAAGACCCAGCGCAACTCGGGCATGTGTTCGAAGTTCATGCCGTAGCTCGACGCCACGAGGGTCGGTGGCAGGAAGATCACGGCGGCGACCGAGAAGATCTTGATGATCTGGTTCTGCTCGATGTTGACGAGCCCGAGCGAAGCGTCAAGCAGGAAGCTGATGTTCGACAGCAGATAGCTCGCGTGATCGGTCAGTGAGCTGATGTCGCGGCTGACCATCTTGAGGTGCTCGCGCGACTCGCGGTCCGCGACGATCTCGGGCGCGATCATCAGGAAACTGGCCATGCGGCCGAGACTGACGAGGCTCTCGCGGGTCTTGGTGGTCACGTTCTGCCGCAAGGCGATCTGCGTCAGGGCGGCCTCGAGGTCGCGCGCCGCCCGGCGCGGCGCGCCGGGCTGCCGCGGCTGGAACACCGCGCGCCCGATTTCGTCGATCTGCGCGGCGGAACGCTCGAGGATGTCGGCACTGCGATCGACGATGCCCTCGAGCAGCGTCACGAGCGTGACCGCGCCGCCAGTCAGGACGGTCTTCTCGCGCTCGGCGTGGGCGCTGAAGACGCGGAACGGCTTCGGTTCGGCATAGCGGATCGTGATGAGGCGATCCTTGAACAGCACGAAACCGACGTTGGTCAGCTCGGGCAGTTCGGTATCCACCTTCCAGATCAGCGCGGCGGTCATGTACGTCGCGCCGTCCTCGACGTAGAGCCGGCTCGACGGTTCGATGTCCTTCATTTCCTCGCGCGTCGGCAGCTCGATGCCGAGCCATTGCTCGAGTGCGCGCTCTTCCTCGAGCGTCGGGTGGTCGAGGTCGATCCAGATCAGATCGTCGGCGAGCGATTCGGGCGTGAGCGCCTCGAGCGTCTTGAAGCGCTGCAGGTTTCGGGAGTAGGCGCGGTGCATCGTGGAACCCGTCCTGGCTCGGTCTGGAAGGCAGGCCCGCGGAGGCTCCTCCGTCGTGTACGGCCGCGCTGGTGGTCAGCGCCGCAGTTCCGCGGCGGCGAGATCGTTGAGCAGCGTCAGCAGCTGGCTCTGGCCGCCGGCGCCACCCACGTCGGTCTGGTACTTACCCGCGACGAACATGACCGGCACTCCGGCCACCCGATAGCGCTTCGTGAGCTGCTCGGCGCGCTGCACGGCAGTGGTGACCGCGAAGCCGTTCCACTCCCGCTCGAAGTCCGCTCCATTGATGCCGTTGGCTTCGGCCCAGGCGCGCTGCAGCTTGAGCGTCGAGGCCTCGTCGCTGCCGATCAGCAGGTTGCCGCCGCGGTGGATCGTGTCGAACACCTTGGTGTGATGCGACTCGAGCTTGCCGAGCACCTGCAGCGTGTAGAACAGCCTCGCGTGCAGCTTGTGCCCAGGGCCCCAGATTACCGGAATGCGCACGAACTCGATAGCGGCAGGCTTGTTCTTCTTCCAGCTCTCGAGATACGGGTCGAGCTCGTAACAGTGACCGCAGCCATACCAGAACACCTCGAGGACCTCGACCTTGCCCGGAGCGACGTTGGTCGGTTGCGGCGGATTGATGACTACGTAGTGCCGGCCGGCCTGCCACTTCCCGTGGCCGACGGTGGTCTGCGCGCTCGATGTGGCGCTCGCGAGGCGAGCCGGCGCCGGCGCGACGGCGCCGAGCGGCTGCTGCGAGTCGATGGTGGCGGGCGCGGTCCCGATGGCCGCTTCGGTCGAGGCGGCAGGCGACGCTGCCGATGGCTTGGGGACGGCGCCACTCGAGTCGGGTGCGGCTGCCGACGGCGCCGCTGCCACGGGCGCCGCAGCGGGCTCCGCGACGGCGGGGCCGGCGGCATCCGGCTGCGCGCAGCCGGCCAAGAGGCCGGCGGCGAACAGCGTGACGAACATCAGTGCTTGCGCGCGCGGCGCGCCGTGCGATGCGTGCATGATCGTGGCCTCGATGGACGCGGAATCAGCGCATGCCCTGGATGTAGGACGCGAGATTGCGGATGTCTTCTTCGGTCAGACGCTTGGCGATCGTCACCATCATGTGACCATTGCGCGAACTGTGCTTCTGGCCGTTGGCGTCCGTATAGCGCGCCTCCGACGCGTAGTCGTTGAGCTGCTTGATCGTGTAGACCGAGTGCTGCGCCCGCAGGGCCGGATAACCGGCGGCCGGATTGCCGCGGCCAGCGGGGCCGTGACAGGCCTTGCACGCGGGGATGTTGCGCGTGCGGTCACCGGCGCGATAGAGCGCCTCGCCCGCCTGCCAGTAGCTCGGGTCGGCCTCGAGACCCTCGGGCGTCTGCGAGGCATAGTAAGCGCCGATATCGGCGATGTCTTCGTCGGTGAGCATCGATGCCATCGGCGACATCAGCACGTTTACACGCTTGCCGTCGCGGAACATCCTGAGCTGCTCGGCGATGTAGGCCGCGTTCTGGCCGGCGACGCTTGGCCATTCTGGGTTCGCGCTGTTGCCGTTCACACCGTGACAGGCGAGGCAGGAGGCTGCCTTGGCGGCACCCGCTTCCGCATTGCCGGCCGGCTGCGCGGCCGCTGCGGCGAATGGGCCGCCGACGATAGGACTGGCCGCCACGGCGGCCAGGGCGATGCTGCGAATCGACCTCAACATGCTGATCCGGCTCCGGATTCGGGGGGATTCAAAGGGCCGAAATTGTACACTACGGTATGAGTCGATTTCCGCAGGCGAGGTTCCTGCTCAGCGTCGCCTCGGTGCCACAGCTGCCGCCCGACCGAGGCGCAGAAGTCGCTTTTGCCGGGCGCTCCAACGCCGGCAAGTCGAGCGCGATCAATGCCCTGATCGGTCGGCGCAGTCTTGCGCGGACCAGCAAGCTGCCGGGCCGGACGCGGCTGCTGAACTTCTTCGAACTCGCAGTGGGCCAGCGCGTCGTCGACCTGCCCGGTTATGGCTACGCGGAGGTCTCGGTCGCGGAACGCCGAGGCTGGGTGCCGCTGCTCGAGGCGCTGCGCGCTCGTGACTCACTTGCGGGGCTGATGCTCGTGATCGATGCGCGCCGGGGAGTGCGTGCGGAGGATCTCGAGTTGATTGCCTGGGCCGATCCGGCCCGACGCCCGGTGCAGGTACTTCTCAGCAAGGCTGACAAACTCAACCAGGCCGAGAAGGCCGCCGCGCTACGCGCCGCACGTGCCGCGCTGTCTGCCGAGACCGCCGTACAGCTGTTCTCGGCGCACACCGGCGAGGGCGTCGCTGCAGCGCAAGGCGTCTTGTTGACGATGTTGCGCAGCGCCCAAGCGCCCGAAAAAGAAACCCCGGTGGTGTGAGCCACCGGGGCCAGACTAACCCGGCACAGGTCTCGATGTTCCGGGTTGTACCCGCTCAGGGAGGGAAGCGGGGAGTGCAGAGGGCACTCGAAAGTTAAGACCCGCGTTGCGCCCGAAGGTTCACGAGCCGCGAAAAATTTAATTTTTTGAAAATCAGATACTTAGATCTATGCGTGTCTCGCCCGCGCCACAGAGGTTTGCGCCCGGGGCTCAGAGGAACGTCCAGGTTGCCCCGAGACTGACGAGTTCCGAGCGGCTGTCGCTGCCGACGTCGAAGCTCTCGTACTCGAGGCGTACGCCGAGGCTGCCGAGACGGACCTGCAATCCGGCGCCCCAGGCAAATTCGGTGCCATCATCCTTGAGTCTGCCGAACGCGCTGCTCGTGGTCTCGGCCTCCCAGCGCGCGACGCCTGCCTTGGCGAACAGGTCGATCGGCGCGAGGGGCAGGAAACCGACCGCGTAGCCCGCATAGGCCTTGCTCTTGGCAGACACGGTGAGCGGTCCGATCGCGACGTCGTCACGGCCGAGATCGATGTAGTTGAACTCGACGCCGAACGCGTCGAGAGGCCGAAAGCCAGCGATCAGCTTGAGGCTCTCGTCGTCGAAGTCGAGCTGAGTGGCCAGGTCGTCGACCCTGGCTTTCGTGAAGCCCGCGCCGAGGTAGAGACCGTTGTCGGCGGCCATGGCGAGCGGCGCAAAGGCAGCAAGCGTCAGCGTGGCGAGGCCACGTGCATGAGCGAGTCTGGACATGCGATGCATCCTTGGGATGAAGGGTGGGTACGGCGAGTTGGATGCCGGTCGCGGCGGCGAAGTTCACGGCGATGGCGTCGGTGAGCGGCGACAACAGGTAAAGTGGCGCGCTATGCGCATCCTGCACGCCGTGTTGATTGCCTTGCCGCTGTTCGCAGCCTCGCTTCCGTCGCCACGCGCCCTCGCGGCCGAGGCCGCCACGACGGTCGCGCCAGTCCGCCCGACGCCGGCGCCGCACGACGTCGAGTTTCCCGGGCTGATCGAGATCGACGTCGATCTGACCGACCTCGATCAGCGCGTCATCCGCACGACGCAAAGGATCCCGTTCGGCGGCGGGCCGATCACCCTGCTCTATCCGCGCTGGCTGCCCGGCAATCACGCGCCGACGGGTCCGATCGAGGCGCTCGCGGGACTCGCGATCCACGCGCAGGACGCGCGCGGCGAGCGTCGGCGCGTCCCGTGGCGGCGTCATCCGCTCAACAGTTATGCCTTCGAGGTCGACGCGCCCACGGACACGACCGCGCTCGAAATCGCGCTGCAGTTCGCGACCGCGCTGACGGCCGAGCAGGGGCGGCGCGTGATCACCCCCGAGATCCTCGGACTGCAGTGGGAAAAGGCGCTGCTCTATCCGGCCGGTCACTACGTGAGTCGCATCCGCGTGCGTCCCGTCATCCGGCTGCGGCCGGGCTGGACCTACGCCAGCGCCCTGCGCGAGGTGGAGCGCGTCAGCGTCGCTCCGACGGAGCCGGCCGCGGGTGCCGCGTTGCACAGCCTCGCGAGCACGCTGACGCACGAGCGCGTGCAGTTCGCCGACGTGACGCTCGAGCGGCTCGTCGACTCGCCGTTGTTCGCGGGTCGCCACGTCCGGCGTTTCGAGCTCGACGCCAGCGCGCGAGCACCAGCGTATCTTACGGCCTTCGCAGATCGGCCTGCGCTGCTCGAGGCACAGCCCGAGCAGATCGATGCGCACAGGAGACTCGTGCGCGAGGCGGTCACGCTGTTCGGTTCGCGGCACTATTCGCGCTATGAATTCCTGCTCGCGCTCAGCGAACACTTCGGCGGCATCGGGCTCGAGCACCATGAGTCGAGCGAGAACGCGATCGGCGCGGGCTATTTCGTCGACTGGAACACGACCGCCGAGGGCCGCGACCTGCTGCCGCACGAGTTCGTGCACTCCTGGGTCGGCAAGTTCCGCCGTCCGGCGGACCTCTGGACGCCGGACTTCAACGAGCCGATGCAGAACTCGCTGCTGTGGGTCTACGAGGGGCTCACCGAGTACTGGTCGACGGTGCTGGCCGCACGCTCGGGTCTGTGGAGCGAGCCGTTTGCGCGTGAGGCGCTCGCGTGGGTAGCGGCGGTGTACGGCGAGCAGCGGCCCGGGCGCGCGTGGCGCAACCTGCAGGATACGACGAACCAGCCGATCATGGCCTACCGCCAGCCGCGCGCGCATCCGACCTGGCAGCGCGGCACCGACTACTACTCGGAGGGCACGCTGCTGTGGCTCGACGTCGATGCGCAGCTTCGGGCGCTGACGCGCGAGCGCCGCTCGCTCGACGACTTCGCGGTGCGCTTCTTCGGCATCCGTGACGGCGAGCTCGGCCCCGTGCTGTTCTGCTTCGATGATCTCGTGGCCGCGCTCGACGAGATCGCGCCGCACGACTGGCGGGCCTTCCTGCGCAGTCGTCTCGACGCGAACGACGGCAACGTCGCGGCGCCGGCGGCTGGTGCCCAGTGGCCGATGTCCGGTCTCGCGCGCGCCGGCTGGCGATTGGTCTACAACGACACGCCATCGCCATATGTCGCGAGTCGCGAGCGCCGTTTCCGCAGCCACGATTACACGTTCTCGCTCGGCATTGCGATCGCGCGCGAGGGTGGCCGGCTCACCGAGGTCGTCTGGGACAGTCCCGCGTTCCGTGCAGGACTCGCGGCCGGCGCGCAGCTCGTCGCCGTAAACGGTCAGGCCTTCGATGCGGAGCGGCTGCGCGAGGCGGTCGTCGCGGCCGCGCAACCGGGTGCGAGCGGCCGCATCGAGCTCCTGGTCCGAGTGCTCGACGAGTACCGTACCGTGCCCGTCGACTACCGAGGGGGCCTGCGCTACCCGCACCTCGAGCGCATCCCAGGCAGCGCCGACCGTCTCAACGCCATCCTGCGGCCGCGAGCCGGGACGGCTCGATGAGTCGGCGCGCAATGCCCGGGGCGCTCCCGTTCCCCCGGATGCACGAGCAGACATCACGCGACCGCCCGCGAGAATGTCGCCAGACGGCGTCAACTCGATACGGCCTCAACCGCTCTACGCTTGCCGCCTTCTGCAGAGGTCGTTCGGCAGATTTCGAGGATCAGAGCATGACCATGTCCGTCCGCTCCTTCGTGCGCGCGGCCTGCTTGGTCGCGGCATCGTCCGCGCTGCTGGTCGCCTGTGGTGGTGGTTCCGACGACAGCGGTCCGGGCACCGGGACGCTGAACACCAACCTCACGGATGCGCCCGTCGACCGTGCACGCCAGGTCTACGTGACGTTCTCGGCCATCGAGCTGAAACCCGAGGGTTGACCGCCCGTCACCTACGACATCAACCCCGATCAGCGCATCGATGTCTACGCGCTCCGCAATGGCGGCAGCGCGCCGCTGCTGCAGGGCCAGGCGATCCCGGCCGGGCGCTACGAGTGGATGCGACTGCAGGTCGTCGCGCAGCAGAACACCAATGCCTCGGTGATCGAACTGCTCGACGGCCGCAGTTTCCCGCTGTTCATCCCAAGCGGCGAGGAGCGCGGTTTGCAGCTCATCCGCGGCTTCACCGTGGCGCAGGGAGGCACGACCCACTTCACGATCGACTTCGGCCTGCGACGCTCGATCATCGCGCCGCCGGGACTCGCGCCGAACTATCTGCTGAAGCCCGTGCTGCGCGTCGTCGACAACCTGCAGGTCGGGCGCATCGAGGGCGCGGTGTCCGGCTCGCTGGTGACGGCCGGATGCACGCCGTTCGTCTACGTGTTCCAGGGCGCGGGCGTGACTCACGACGACAGCGACAGCGATCCGGCGCCGGACGCCGATCCGCTCGTCTCGGTTCCTGTCAGCCAGAATCCGACCGCCGGCGCGTGGAGCTACCGGATCTCGTTCCTCGCGGCACGTCCGTACACGCTCGCATTCACCTGCGGTGGCGGCACCGACAACCCCGAGACCAACGAGACGCTGAGCTTCGGTACGCCGCAGAACGCCACGGTCACGGCGAACGCGACGACGACGAACGACTTCTGATCTCGACCCCGCGCGTCGCCGGGTCCACAATCGGGGCCCGGGCGACGCGGAGGGGTGTGATGAAGAAAACGACGACAGGCGCGCGCCGGTCGCGTGCGGCGGCGCGGCTTACGCTGCTGCTCTGCGCCGCGGGCCTGGTCGCGCCACTGCACGGGGGCGAGCCGAGGGCCGGGCCCCGCCGAGCGCTCGACGGCCCCGCCCTCGCCGGTGAACCGCTCGCCGTCGTCTTCATGCGCACGATGCTCGTCGTCCGCGATCTCGAGGCGAGCAAGCGCTTCTACATCCGCGCCTTCGGCCTGCGGGTCGAGCGCGAGGTCGATCTCGACGATGCCCCCACGAAGGCCCAGCTCGGCATCCCGATGTCACGGCGTGCGCGTTTCGCGCTGCTGGTCACCGATGGAGTCATCGAGGGTCGCCGGCGGCCGTCGGCCAGCATCGGGCTGCTGCAGCTCGCCGATCCCGCATCGACGCCGCTGTCGAGGCCAGTCGGCGAAGTGCTCGCGATCGGCGAGCACGCGATGGCGCTGCGTACCAATGACATCGCGACCGTACACGCCCGGCTCCAGGAGCTCGGCGCGCGCTACGCGGTGCCGCCGGTCAGCACCGACGACGGTTCAGCGACCGAACTGGTCGTCTACGACCCGGACGGACTGCGCATCCACGTCGTGCAGCGACCGGACTCGCCGCGGGATTTCTGATCGGCCAGCGCCGCTTCGCCGTGAACCCCTCCCCGGAAAGTTCTGCAGAGCCGGCGGCGCGCTCCGAACTCGATGCGCTGCGTGACGCGCTGCGCGCGTTCGCAGCCGAGCGCGACTGGGACCGCTTCCACACGCCAAAGAACCTCGCGGCGGCGCTCGCCGTCGAGGCCGCCGAACTGCTCGAGCCTTTCCAGTGGCTGACGGCCGAGGAGTCGGTGGCGCTGACGCCCGAGCAGCGCGCGGCGGTGCGCGCGGAGATGGCCGACGTGCTGCTCTACCTCGTGCGGCTCGCCGACCGGCTCGACGTGGATCTGCTCGCCGCGGCACGCGACAAGATCCGGCGCAACGCCGAGAAGTATCCGGTCGACAAGGCGCGCGGCAGCGCGCGCAAGTACGACACGCTCTGAGCGCGGTGTCGCGCGGCCGTCAGCGGCGCAGCAGCCAGAGGATCAGCGACACGACGGCGCTGATCAGCAGCATCGTCGTGATCGGGAAATAGAAACGCAGGCCGGGCCGGTCGATGACGATGTCGCCCGGCAGCCGAAACAGCGGCCACTCGCGCAGTCTGGACCAGAACAGCCCGGCGAGAATGGCGAGCAGGCCGAGGGCGATCAGCACGCGGTTCATGCGGCAGCGCGCCTCAGTCCGTGACTCCCGCCTCGCCGAGCACGAACGCGTACTGCTCGGCGATCTCGGCGATGCGCTGGAAGCGGCCTGACTTGCCGCCGTGCCCCGCTTCCATGTTCACCCGGTAGATCAGCTTGCGATCGTCGGTCTTGAGCTGGCGCAGACGCGCGACGTACTTGGTCGGCTCCCAGTACTGCACCTGGCTGTCCCAGAGGCCGGTCTGAACGTACATCGCCGGATAGGCCTGCCGGCGCAGGTTGTCGTAGGGCGAGTAGCTCAGCATGTAGTCGTAGTAGCGCTTGTCGGCCGGATTGCCCCACTCGTCGTATTCGTTGGTCGTGAGCGGGATCGTCGGATCGAGCATGGTCGTGACGACGTCGACGAAGGGCACGAGCGAGACGATGCCGCGGTAATTGGCCGGCGCGAGGTTCGCGATCGCGCCCATCAGCAGGCCGCCGGCCGAGCCGCCGCGCGCGAATACGCGTCGCGGATCGGCGTAGCGGTTCGCGACCAGCCAGCGCGTCACGTCGATGAAATCCGTGAAGGTGTTCATCTTGTTGAGCAGCTTGCCGTTCTCGTACCACGCGCGGCCGAGCTCCTGTCCGCCGCGGATATGCGCGAGCGCATAGACGAAACCGCGGTCGAGCAGCGACAGCAGCGTCGTCGAGAAGGCCGGATCCATCGTGATGCCGTAAGACCCATAGCCGTACTGCAGCAGCGGCGCCGTGCCGTCGCGCGGCGTGTCCTTGCGATAGACCAGCGAGGCGGGCACGCGCGCACCGTCGCGGGCCGTCACCCAGACGTACTCGCTGACGTAGTTGGCCGGATCGAAGTCGCCGAGCACCGGCTCGCGCTTGAGCAGCGTCCGTGCGCCGCTGCGCGTGTCGAGATCGTAGGTGCTCGCCGGTGTCGTCAGCGAGGTGTAGACGTAGCGCACCGTGTCGCTGTCGATCTCCTCATTGGCGCCGAGCCGCATCGCGTAGGTCGGTTCGTCGGCGGTGATGAACGTCTCGCGCAGGCCGTCCGCGTCCGATGCGTCGGTTCGCCATGGCCGCAGCCGGATCTTGCGCAGGCCGCCCTCGCGCTCCTCGACGGCGAGGACGTTGCGGAACACGTCGAAGCCGTGCACGAAACCTTCCGGGTTGTGCGCGACGAGATCGCGCCAGGCCTCGCGCCTCGCCTCGTCGCCGCGCGTGACCTCGACGATCCGGAAGTTCTTCGCCTGCCAGTTCGTCCGCACGATCCACCGGCCCTCGAAGTGCTCGACCTGGTACTCGTGGTCGCGCTCGCGGCCGAGGAACAGCCTGAACTCGAGCCTCGGGTCGGCGGCATCGGCGTACCAGTACTCGCTCGACACCGTGCTCTGCGTGCCGATCAGCAGATACCTGTCGTCCTTGGTCTTGTCGATGCCGGTGTAGAAACTCTCGTCGGTCTGCTCCCAGACGAGCGGATCATCCTTGGGATCGCTGCCGAGCACGTGCTTGCGGACCTTGTAGCCGAGCAGCGTCTGCGGATGCTTCTCGACGTACAGGAACGTGCGGTTGTCGGCCGCCCATTCGATATTGGGTTCGGCGTTCTCGATCCGGTCCGGCAGCACTTCCCCCGTGGCGAGGTTCTTGACGCGGATCACGTACTGCCGGCGGCCGACCTCGTCCTCGGCCCAGGCCAGCAGGCGGCCGTCGGGGCTGACGCTGAGCTCATCGACCTGGAAGAAGTCCTTGCCCGCTGCCATCGAATTGACGTCGAGCAGGATCTGCTCGGGCGCGTCGAGCGTGCCCGCGCGCCGCGCGTGGATCGGATGCTCCTGGCCCGTCTCGTAGCGCGTGTAGTACCAGTACCCGCCCTTTCGGTACGGCACGGTTGCATCGTCCTGCTTGATGCGCGCGACCATCTCGCGATAGAGCTCGTCGCGCAGCGGCACGAGGGGCGCCAGCACCGCATCGGCATAGGCGTTCTCGGCCTGCAGGTAGGCCAGCACTTCGGGGTTCTGGCGCGCATCGTCGCGCAGCCAGTAGTACTCGTCGATGCGCGTGCCGTGCGGCGACTCGACGCGGAACGGCCGCCGCGTTGCGATGGGCGGGGCGGCGGTCGGCGCGGCGGCGCGGGTATCGATCGGTACTGTGCTCATTTCGGGTTCCGGGGCCAGGGGCGCATGGCTGCAGGCGACGGTCAGGCAGGCGGCCAGCATCGCGCTGATCGGACGCAGTCTGTGGGGCATGGGACGACCGCGATGCGGGGACCGGTGCATTATAGTCTGCGGGGCCGGAGGGGGCCGTGGGCAGAGACGAGAGCAGTCGCAGAGGGCCGCGTCGGCGCACGGCACGCCGACGCCCGATTGCGGCGCCGGACGCGGTGCCGGCTGCGACCGGTGCCGCGCCCGAGCAGTTCGCCGACGAGCGCGAGGAGGCGGCGCTGCGGCGCCGCCGCGGTCTCGACCCGCGTCTGCGCGACGAACTATTGCGTGCGCGGCGTGGGCTTGGCAGCTTCCGGCAGAACGTCGAGCGGTTCGAGCAGGCCTGCCGGGTCACGGGATTGCTCGATCGGCGTCATCTGCGCGCGACGCACATCAAGCCGTGGCGCGACGCCGACGATGCCGAGCGCCTCGACGGCGAGAACGGTCTGCTGCTGTCGCCGCACGTCAGTCACCTGTTCGAGCGCGGCTACCTCAGCTTCGGCGACGACGGCGAGCTGCTCGTCTCGCGGCGGCTCAATCCTGCCGTGCTCGAGAAATGGGGCTTGTCAGCGTCCGCGCGGGTCGGCGCCTTCACCGAGCGGCAGCGCGCTTACCTGGCGCACCACCGCCAGCACGTCTTCGAGCGGCCACGCGTGGGCCGCAAGCGCTGAACGGGGCGTGCCGGAGGCGCAGAGAGAACGGGGCACCCGTTCCCGGGTGCCCCGCCATTCAGGCAGTCAGAGGGGGATCACTGACCGCCGAAGCTGTAGGAGGCCGTGATGCCCCAGGTCGCCCGGTCGCCCTGGCTGACGTTCGGCAGGAACTGCACCGTCGCGAAGTTCGGCTGGAAGATCACCGCCGAGACGTACTTCTCGTCGAAGATGTTGCGGCCCCAGAGCGCGATGTCGAGGGGACCCTTGCGGACGCCGACGCGCATGTTGGCGAGGGTGCGTGCCGGGATCTCGGCGAGGTTGTAGGTCAGCGTGTACGCCTTGCCCGTGTAGCTGACGTCGGCCCGGCCGAAGAACTCCCACTCGCCGGCGAGCGGCACCTCGAACGCCGTGTAGGCGCTCGCGGTCAGCTCGGGAGCGCGCGGCAGAGACTGCCCGCCGACGTCGGGCAAGGTCTGGCCGCGGAACACGATCGAGGGGCAGAAGCCGAGTGCGAGGCCCTGCGCGTTGCCGCAGTAGCGGAGCACCCCCGGTTCCGGCGTACCGTCGCCGAATTCGGTCGGTGAGTAGCCGTAGGTGCCACCGATCCGCCAGCGGTCGTTGATCGCGAAGTTCGCCGTGACCTCGATGCCGCGGGCCTCGGCCTTGCCGAGGTTCTGGATCAGGTTCGTCACGAGCGGCGGCGGCGGCGTGGCGTTGATCTGTATGCCGGTGTAGTCGATGAAGAACAGCGCGACTTCAGTCGCAAGGCGCCGATCGAGCCACTCGGCCTTCCAGCCGAGCTCATAAGTCTTGTTCTGCGCCGGATCGTAGCTCTGCAGCTCGACGGGCACCGCCGTCTGCGCGACGGCGTCGAAGGTTGCGTTGAAGTACCCCGACACCACGCCCTTGGCGGCCGACACGTAGAACTTCTGGACGGGTGAGAGCGCGAAGTCGAAGTGGCCGCGCCAGGTCGTGTAGCTGAAATCGCCGCGCTGCAGCGAGCTCGGGCCGATCAGCCTATTGTACTGCTCGCGCTCCTCCTTGTCTCGCCGCAGCTCCGCGCCGACCGTGAACCGCTCGGCGAAGTCCCAGTCGAACGAGCCAAAGACTGCCTTCTGGACGTCGTTGCGGATGTTGTCGCCGGTGATGAAGACGTCGCGCGGTGTCGTGCTGACGATCCCGGGGATAGTCGTGAAGTTCGGAATGCCGGCGCGCGGGATCTCACCGGGATTGAGCACTCGACCGTCCCAGGACACGCCGACCGCGGCGTTGTAGTCGTTCTCGTAGTAGAACGCGCCGAGCGCCCACTGGAAGGCCCCGTCGCCACTGCTCTCGAGACGCAGCTCCTGGCTGAAGGTCTCGGTGTCGCCGATGCCCGCGGCGTTGTACTGCGGCACAGCCTGACGGCGCAGCACGGGTGCGCCGAAGTAGCCGAACGTCGTGACGTCCGCGAGGCGGATGATGTCGTAGGTCGTGCCTGTGCCGTTGAGGTCGTAATCGGTGAACACGTCGACGCTCGCGTCATAGTGCGCGGTCTCCCCGCGCAGTCGCACGGGCCCGAAGTCGTATTCGAGATCGAGCGCGGTCAGCACGACGTCGCGGTAGAGACCCTCGGTGAACGGACTGATCGACAACGTGTCGCGCGTCGGGATCTCGCCGCAGACGGCCGACAGCGGCCGTCCCGGTGGGCCGCAGTTGTTGCCCGACGCGAAGTACGCCGCGCCCTGTTCGCGGTAGTCGTCGGTGTAGAACCCGAACAGGCGGGCCGTGAATTTCTCGGTCGGCTTCCACTCGAGCGTGCCCGAGACGTTCTTGGTCTCGAAGCCGCCGAGGTTGTTGCCGCGCTCGGCGGCGTTCTCCCAGCTGCCGTCGAACTCGTTGTAGCTGACGGCGAGACGGCCCGCGAAGGTCTCGGTGATCGGTCCGGAGAGGATCAGTTTGGCCTCGTAGCGCTCATCGGTGCCGACGGTGCCCTCGATCCGGGAGTAGAAACTCTCGGTCGGCCGCGCCGGCACGTAGTTGATCGCGCCGTTGAACGCATTGCGGCCGTAGAGCGCCGACTGCGGACCTTTGACGACCTCGATACGGCTGACGTCGAGGATCTCGAGGTTGGTCGCGCTGAGATTCGAGAGGTAGACGCCGCCGTAGAACACGGCGACGTTGCGGTCCGGGCTGTTGAGGTTCGTCTGCGCGATACCGCGCACGACCGGCGTGCCGAGCGCGCTGTTGATCGCGTCGAAATAGGTCAGACCGGGCGTGAACAACGCGACGTCGTAAAGGCTCTCGATGCCGCGGGCCTCGATGTCGGCCGCCGAGATCGCGGTGACCGCGACCGGGATGTCGATCAGCGTCTCCTCGCGCTTGCGGGCGGTCACGACGACTTCCTCGAGCAGTCCGGCGTCGGCGGCCGACTGGGCCCTGGCCGGAGCGGCGACGAGTCCCAAAGTCGCCACCGCCGACCCCGCCAGCAGGCCCGCCGCGATGCGCGGGCGCCACAAGGCGCCGCCAAGGCGGCTACTGAGCGTGATTGTGAAGAATAACTCCCTGATTTGCATGGATTTCCCCCAACTGACTGCAAAGTGGCCGGTCCGTAGGACCGGGCGCACGCTTTTTCGCCGGTTACGGGTACGCTACTGACCCAGGGGGATGCAAGAGGCGCGGGGTCGATGGCCGCGATTTTTTCACGAGTGCCGGCGGGCACTGCACGAGTGGCCGTTCAAGAAGCACGAACGGCGGCCTCGGTGGCGCACGAGCGGCTCGTGTTCCTGCTCGTCATGCCGCTCGTGCTCGCGGCGATCCACGGCTGGGGCCTCTCCGGTGAGGGCGAATGGTTCACGCGACCGCAATCGGTGATCTACTGGGCGAGCGGTACGCTCCCGCTCTGGTGGCTCAACACGGCGGTCGGTGCCGCGGGGGCGCGCCTGGCATCACTCTCGCGCGGCATCGGTCTGTGGCTCTGGATCGCCGCCGTGCCAGTGCTGACCTTCATCGCCGCGGGTCTCGCCGGCTTCTTCGACTGGCGCTGGCAGTTCTTCGCGTCATGGTTCCTCGGCAGCGTCCCGCAGCGTCAGTATCCGGCCTCCGGCTCGGCGGCCTGGTGGCTCTGGATGGCCAAGGGCAGCGTCGTGCCAATCATCGTCTGGACGAGCGCGAACCTGCTGCAGCGGCAACTGTTCGGCCGCACGCTGCTCGAGCCGCGGCCGGCGGCCACTTGGTCGCCGGTGCCGGTACCGCTGGCCCCCGCGCGCGACGCCGCACCCGCAGCCGCGCTGGCCGTACCGCCCGACGTTGCACGGGACGTCGCGCCTGATGTGGCACCCGCGGGCGCGCCGGCCGTGGCGCTCGACGGCACTCCCGCGTCCGTGCCTGCTGTCGCGGTCTCGCCGACTTCGCCCGATTTCCTGCGCCGTCTCGATCGGCCGCTCGCCGGTCCGCTGCTCGCCGTGCAGGCGCAGGAACACTACATCCGCATCGTCGGGGAGGGCTCCGCGCCAATACTGCTCTACCGATTCAGCGACGCGCTCGAGCAGCTCCGCGCGCTGCCCGGTCTGCAGGTGCACCGCTCGTGGTGGGTCGCGCTCGACGCCGTCGCCGGCATCGAGCGAGACAATGGCCGTCTGAGCCTGCGCCTCGTCAACGGCGAGCGCGTGCCCGTCAGCCGGCGCTACGTTGGCGCCGTCGAGATCGCGCTGCGCTCGCGCGCGGCGGCCGGCGAGCGGCGGATCACCGCGTAAGTCACGGTCTGTCGCGCGTCGGATCGCGGCGATTCGAATCTGCGCGCCGGCGACGCCATTCGTCGCGCATGAAGTCGGGCACGAATCAGACAGAAGCGCTGCGCGAACTAGCGCTTGATATCCGGCGCCGTCACTTCGAAATGGGGCGGTCCGTGTTCAACCGCCGCATGTTCGCGGATACGGAGCGTCTCGACTGTCACACGTCTGCTTCGATCGCGCCCCGCAAGATTACCGTTACCGACGAGATCCACGCCAGCACCGGACGTTCCCGGTCATCAATCTGTCATCGAACGGCAGGCCTAGCGTCACACGCCTGTGAGAGCCTGCCGGCGTCGTTTCGGTCTCAGGTCAGCCGCCCGTGGGAAAACCGATTCAGCGTTTCGTCGTTCCGGCAGTGGCCGGTATCGCAGTCTGGCTGGGCCCTTGGCGGGCGCAAGCGCAGGACGCTGCCGAAGCCGACGAGCCGGGGGAGGTCGAGGAGGTGGTGGTCTACGCGACCCGATACCGGGATCGCTCGGACGCGACGGCGCCGACGCTCAGCTACGACCTCGAGTACTTCCAGAAGTTCGAACCGAATACCGTAGGCGACATGCTCAAGCGTGTCCCTGGCGTGAGCTTCGTCGGCGCCGACGTCATGGAGTACGACGGCGTGCAACTCCGCGGCCTCTCGGGTGGTTACACGCAGGTGCTGATCAACGGCAAGCGGGTCCCCGGTGCTGGCGACGATCGTTCGTTCTTCGTCGACCGGATTCCGGCGGAGATGGTCGAGCGGATCGAGATCCTGCGAAGCAACAGCGCGAGCCGTAGCGGCGATGCTGTCGCCGGGGCCGTCAACATCGTGCTGCGGGACTCGCTGTCGTTCGAGGGCACCTACCTTCGGGGCGGTCTGAGCCGCTGGTACGACGGGGAGGTGAACCCGACCGGAGGTATCGTGGCGAGCGGCGAGGTCGGCGGCGGTCGGCTGCTCGCTGGACTCAACGTGCAGGACCGGTATCGCGCGAAGGTCAAGCGCTCCGATCGCTATGCGGATCCGACGCTCGGCGAGTTGGTCAGTTTCGAAGACCAGACCGAGGTCAAGGACGGCCGCGACTACTCGGCGAACGTCTCTTACGGCGTCGACATCGGTAGCACGAGCCGATTGCGGCTCGATGGCTTCTTCGTCAAAACGGATCGCGACGTCACGGAGGATTCGTTCGAGGAAGAACTCGACGACGACGAGACGATCAACTCGCTCGTCCCGGGCTTCAATCCCGTCGACCAGAAGAACTGGGGCGTCGGTGCCGAATACGAGTTCGAGACCTTCGGCGGCCGCACCGAGCTCAGCATCGATCACTCGCGCTTCGAGGACGACAGTTCGACTACCGAAGCGGTCTATTCCTATGTCAGCGACGCCGCGAACTTCGACGGCATCTGGAGTCTGGATGGCGCGGAGTGGGACGGCGCCGAGGCCGAGGGAGAGGCCGTCGACGCGCAAGACGTGGAGACCGGGTTCAGTGTCGGCCACGAGCGCCGGCTCGGCGAGCGCGCCAGCGTCCGCTTCGGTATCGATCTTCGTCGCAAGAAACGCGAGACCACGTACTCGAATCTTGCGTGGGAGGCCGAAGCGGAGGGCGACCCTGTCGTCTTCGAGCCAGATGGCATCGTCGACAGCCTGATCGAGGAGCGGCGCGTCGATCCGTTCGTCCAGTTCTCTGGCAGGGCGGGTCGCCTCAGTTGGGAGGCCGGTCTGCGCCGCGAGGCCACCGATGCGGACGTACGCTACGTCGAGGACGGCCGCCTCGAGGGTGCGAGCGGCACGGAGTACAGCAAGCTGCTGCCTTCGCTTCATTTCAGATGGGACCTGACCGGCGACGATCGCATCAGCCTGTCGCTCGCAGCCAGTCTCAAGCGGCCGGACTTCGACGTTCTGATCCCGGCGCTTCGCGACGGCGAGTTCGGCGACAACGATTACGTCGGCAATCCGCTCCTGCGGCCCGAGACCGGCCGCGGCATCGACCTCGGTTACGAGCGGCGGCTCGGCTCACGCGGCGTGGCCGGCATCAATCTCTTCTATCGGCGCATCGAGGATCTGGTTGAGTTGACCAACACGGGGATCGCGAGCCTCGACGCGCTCGAATCCATTGGGGACGATGAACTTGGCGACGAGGACTTCGCTGCCGACTTCATCGACGAGTTCCTCGATGACAATCCGAATGCCTCTCGCGCCGACGCGCAGGCCGCGGCCGACGCCGCACTGCGTGCCGCCGTGCTGGCGGCAGGGGGCGAGTTCGATCCCGACAGCTTCCTGTTCACCTCACGCAACGTCGACAGCGGCAAGGTCTACGGCATCGAAGTCGATCTCGCCACGCCGCTCGGCGCGCTCGGACTGCCTCAGACCGGCATCTTCATGAACTATTCGTGGGTGAAGTCCGAGGCTCGCGATTTCCTCGGCGAGCGCCGCTTCAACAATCAGGCCCGCCATGTCTACAACGTTGGCTTCATCCACGACCTGCCGCGCTGGAATGCGGCGTTCGGCGCAACTTTCCGCCGACAGGGCGACGCTTTCAGTCGCGTGCTGGCCGAAGAGGTCAGCACCCGCTACGGCGAGGAGCTCGACGTGTTCTTCGAGAAACGCTTCGGCAAGAATCTCTCGTTGCGGCTTTCGGCGACCAATCTGCTCGATGCATCCAAGGACGAGTTCTACGACAAGTTCGACAACCTCGACGACCAGCTCGATCGCGATTACGACGAGTACGAGATCGAGTCCGAGCAGGCAGGGCCGGCCTACCAGCTCGTGGTCCGCTGGGCGTTCTGAGGCGATGACCCAGCGGTGCGAACGCGCCGCGCTCGCGTGGGCGGATCTACGCCGTCTAGGTCGAGCACGACGTGTGCGCCTCGCCGCGATGGCGGGGGCGACGCTGCTCTTTGCGGGCTGTAGCGGTTCCGCGCTGCAACAGTCCGGCGAGCCGATTGATGCGCGCGTGATCGTCGCGCGCGATCTGCCTTTGCCCGAGCGCAGCGAGCCGCTCGGCGCCGTCCTCTGGGTCGATCCGCGCGAGGCCACGCGCGGCGTCATAATCGGCGCTGCAGGCCCGGCGGGCCTGACGCTCACGAGTTTAGATCGGCCGGACAGCGGCACGGTCGGCGGTCTCGTCGCCGATGCGGTTGCGCTCGTTTACGGTTTCAAGCTCGATAACGACGCTGAGGCGGTCGTCGTCGCGCACGATCGCGCGGCCGGTGCGCTCCGCGCGTTCACCGTGACGGCTGGTGCACGCGGGTTACGTGAGCGGACGCGGGTGCCACTCGTCATCGGCGCCGAACTGACTGGGCTGTGCCTGTATCGCAGCCCGGTGACGGCCAAAGTCTACGCTTTCGCATCGACTGAGCCCGGTGTCGTCCAGCAGTGGGAACTGACCGTGAGAGGCGGGGTCGTCGACGGGCGTCGCGTGCGCGATCTCGCAATGGGCTCCGGGATCGCCGGCTGTGTCGCCGACGATGCGGCGCAGTCGCTCTACCTCGCCGACGAGCGGATCGGCATCTGGCGGGTCGCAGCCGAGCCGGAAGCCGATCCCGCCGATCGGATCCTGCTCGCGCGGACGACTCCGCACGGCAGTCTCGGTGAAGAGGTGAAGGTTGTCGCGATCCGTCGCGAAGCGGATCGGACCTACCTGCTAGCGCTCGACGACGAGGAAGCACGCGTGCACGTCTATCAGCTGCCCGCGGGCGTGCACCGCGGTGCGTTTACGCTGGCCGCCGCCGATGACCCGCAGATCGAGAGTCTCTGGAGTGGCTTCGCACCGCCGCCTTTCGATGCGGGACTCGTCGTCGTTCCAGAACCGGATGCCAGCGCCCCCCGCTATCGCCTGCTGAGCTGGTCGACCGTTGCGGCCGCGCTGCGCCTGCCGCTTGCCGCGCCGCTCGATCCTCGCGTGGTTCCCGCCAGCAGCATGCCGCTCGTCGAGCCCACCGTCGAGACCGAGCCCGTCCTCGATTACGGGGATGCGGCCGACGATGCCGCGATCTGGATTCACCCGCGCGACCCGGCGCAGAGTCTCATCATCGGCGCGCAGAAGAAGCGCGGGATCGAGATCTACGATCTCGCAGGCCGTCGACGTTACGCGCTCGCGGTGGGTCGCACCAACAACGTCGACCTGCGGCAAGGGGTGCGCCTCGGCGGCCGCCAGCGCGACATCGTTGCCGGTTCCAATCGCGACGCGCGCACGCTCGATCTCTATGAGATGAATCCGGAGACTTTGCAGCTCGAGAGCGCGGTCGCCGCTCCGATCGCCACCGGGCTGCGAGACCCGTACGGCGTATGCCTCTATCACAGTGCGCGCAGCGGCAAGCTCTACGCCTTCGTCAATGACGTCGAAACGGGTGAGTATCGTCAGTGGGAGATCGAGCCGGCCGGGGAGCGCCTCGGCGCCCGACTCGTCCGGACGTTCACGGTCGGATCACAGGCCGAGGGTTGTGTCGCCGACGATGAGACGGGTGCGCTCTATGTGGCCGAGGAAGACGTCGGCCTGTGGCGCTACGCGGCCGAGCCGGATGCAGGCGAGTCGAGGCGCAGCATCGACACCGTCTCGCCCGGGCGCTTGCGCGCCGACGTGGAGGGGCTGGCACTCTACCGCGGAGCCGAGGGATCCGGGTTCCTGATCGTCTCGAACCAAGGCGCCGACAACTACGCCGTCTATCGTCGCGAGGGCGACAACGCATTCGTCGGCTTCTTCGCGATCGTCGCCAACGATGCCCTTGGTATCGACGGCGCTGCCGAAACCGACGGGCTCGACGTCTCGAGCGCGGCACTCGGCGGCGCGTTTCCGCAGGGTCTGCTCGTCGTCCAGGACGGACGCAACATCACACCCCCCGAGCGCCAGAACTTCAAACTCGTTCCCTGGGAGCGGATCGCCGCAGCACTGCAGTTGAACTGAGCGCCGCCTCGAAGCCACTCCTCGGTCGAGCGTGCGCGGTGGCTGACGATCCGTCATCATCGCGCCGAGCGAGGGCGGGGACGAGCGTGCAGCGCTGGACCGAAAGAACCGTGCTGATCACCGGCGCCGCCGGCGGTCTCGGCAGCGCGATGGTGCGGCACTTCCGCGACGCCGGCGCCCACGTGATCGCCGCCGACCTGCGCGCCGGCGAGGGCATCGTCGCGCACGACGTGACGTCCGAGGCCGACTGGGCGCGCGTGTTTGCGGAGGCCGAGCGCGCTGGCCACCCGGTCGACGTGCTCGTCAACAACGCGGGCTGGTACCAGCCCAACATCGAGCTGCGCGAGATCTCGCTCGAGATCTGGCGCCGGCACTTCGCGATCAACACCGATGGCGCCTTCCTTGGCGTCCGCGAGGCGCTGCGCGCCATGCATGGCCGTGGCGGCGTGATCCTCAACATCTGCTCCGGCGCGGCCGTCACGCCGTTCCCGCTAGGCGGCGCCTACTGTGCCTCGAAAGCCGCAACGCTGATGCTGACCCGCGTCGCCGCCAAAGCCGGGGGGCCGCAGGGCATCCGGGTCAACGCGATCCTGCCCGGCGCCGTGCCGACCGAGATGCTGCGCGCCAACCTGCTGCCCGGGCAGGACGAGCAGCAGTATCTTGCGATGCTCGCGAGCTACAGTCCGCTGAACCGGCTCGCGACCCCCGACGACATCGCGCGCGCCGCCGTATTCCTCTGCTCGGACGCGGCCGCCGCGATCAGTGGCGTCGCGCTGCCCGTCGATGCAGGGGCGGTGGGGTAGGGGCAGGGGCTCAGGCCGCTTCGGTACGTACCACCGAACTCAGACCGCTCAACGCGCATCGGCCGCGAGGCTCGGAACGAGCCAGCAGTGCCGCACGATCACAGAAGGGCGGAGACGTCTGCGAGTCGTCGATCGCTCAGCGACGGGTCGTGTCGTCTCACGCCTTCAGGCGAGGACCACCAGGTTGTCGCGCGTGGCGCCACGCACCGCGGTGACCGGCACATGTCGATCGAACGTCACGAGCCGCCCACCGCGCGAGACGGCCAGCGCCAGCAAGTACAGGTCAGCCGTGTGTTTGGCCGACAAGAGCGTCGACCACTCGAGCGGCCCCGGCGCGACCGGATCGAGGTCGGCACTCCAGAACTCGTGATGACGCGTGCGCGTGGCGGCAGCGAGTCGCAGCGCGACCTGTGCGGCGGGCCGAGAACTCGGGTACCGCGCGTGGCCCATGATGCGGATGCAACCGAGTTGAGTGAGTGGGCAAGATGCCCAGCCGGCCTCGATGTTTTCGCTCAGCCACTGGCGAGCAACGGCGTGGCGGACGTGCGCCTCGTCGAGCAGAGCGATGAGAACGTTCGCGTCGAGCAGCGACTTCACTAGAGGCCTTCGCGACCACGGATGTCGTCTATGAGTTCGTTGGTGACGACCTTTCCCGAATACGGGAACGGCTCGAAGCCATAGAACGACGCCGGTTCGCGGACGGTGGGCGGCGCGCAGTACGCGCCGGTCAGCGCCTGACGCGCCAGCGAGGACAGTACCTCGCCGGCCGTGCGCCGCTGGTGCCGCGCCAGATCCTTTACGGCGGCGAGGACGTCATCCTCTATGTCCAAGGTTGTTCTCATAGTGCAGTGATGATAAAGCATCAGATGCGTTGATGGGAGTCAGTCCTGATCCTGACGCCACCGCAAAGCCCCATCCCCCGCCGCGCAGACCGCCTGCTGCCGCTTTGGTAACTTGGCCCTAAGAGGGCAGGATGGTTGCGAATTCGCTGATGCGCACGCACCACAGAGAGACACTACCGGGCCACGGCGCATCGCCCGGCCGCCATGCGCCGCCACCGGCCGCCCGCATGACCCCCGAAGCGCGCGCGCGGGAAGAACTTGACCGGCTGCTGACCGCAGCGGACTGGCACCACCGACAGCCGCAATCTCGGGGACTGACCATCGACCAGATCGTAGACGGTGCGACGGGTGGCAGCACGCGCGCCGTTTCGCTTCAGTCTCGATCAGGAGGTGCAAAAAACCATCAGCGACGCGGCTTCGGAAGTCGCTTAAGCGCGCTCCAGCGTCTGATTCACACGCCTACAGCTCGACGCCGGCCTGCGCACCGCGGATTACCTCGAGCCCGTGACATCGACCGGCTCGTGCGCGTGGGCGCTGTTGGTAAATAGAGGCATTTCATGAGGCTCACAGACTCTCAGCTTCAGGCAGTCCAACACGGCGGAAGAAACCTGCAGCTCATCGCCTGCGCGGGCTCCGGCAAGACCGAAGTCGTGGCGCGGCGAGTCGTCCACTTGCTGACGCCGGACCGTCCGGGTGCCCTTCAGCCGCGCAACATTATCGCGTGTTGATTTGCACTTAAATCTGACCCGCTTTCGGTAGGTATTTGCATCTAATTTTGACCCACGTGTACACCCCGATCCTGCTCTGTAGAGCAGGAGAGTTGAGGAGTGATCGACGTGGCATTACTGA
>JBBILX010000007.1:0-191106 GCA_037444685.1 Gammaproteobacteria bacterium | reverse complement strand
ACCGCGCTGAACGCCACGCGGCGCGAGGCTGCGTCGCCCCGCCCCGGATTCAGCGTCGGCCCGTGCCGCAATAGATGTCGTGGAGTAGCCCGACGACCTGCGCTGCCGCACCCGGCTGCAACGAGTAGCGGATCACCTGCGCTTCGCGCCGCGTCACGACGATGCCCTGTTCGCGCAGCACCGCGAGGTGCTGCGACAGCGCCGACTGGCTCAGTGGCAGGCGCTCGTTGAGTTCGCCGACCGACAGTTCACCCTCGGACAGGTTGCACAGGATCATGAGTCGCTGCTCGTTGGCGAGCGCCTTGAGCAGGCTCGCGGCGTTGCGCGCGTGCGGCCGCAGCTGGGCGGCGGTGCCGGGAGCGGGCGTCGTGTTGTTCCGGCGGCGGGACATGGCTGTGGACATGGCCTCAATATATCCCGGTATTGCTAATTTAGAAATAGCTAATATACTTGCCCCATCAAGTCCGCTCGGCAGAGCAGGGGGCCACATGAACATCGACCGCTTCGTACTCGCATTCGCCGGCACAGTCGTGCTCGCCAGCGTCGCGCTCGCCGTGCTGGTCGACCAGCGCTGGCTGTTCCTGACCGGCTTCGTCGGCCTGAACCTGCTGCAGTCGGCGTTCACGGGCTTCTGCCCGCTGGCGCTGATCCTGCGCAGCGTCGGCCTGCAGTCCGGCCCGGCCTTCCGCTGAGGCGCGCCGTGCCCGTCGCACGCGCCAGTCGGCCAGTCCGCGGTCGGTGGCAGTCGCTGCTGCTCGGCAGCAGCTTCATCTGGTTGGCCGGCTGCGCGTCGGATGCGCCGCCGGCAGCGGCCAAAGTCGCTGCACCGCCGTACGAGGTGCTCGAGATCAAGCCTGAGCGCGTGCCGGTGGAGCGCCGGCTCGACGGCATGATCGAGGCGGTCAACCAGGGCACGGTGTCGGCGCAGACCGCCGGGCGCGTCGCCGAGATCCGCTACGACGTCAACGACTTCGTGCCAGCGGGCGCAGTGATCCTGCGCCTGCGCGCGACCGAACAGCGCGCGGGGCTCGCCGCGGCGCAGGCCTCGCTCAGCGAGGCCACGGCGCGCGAAGCCGAAGCGCAGACGCGCTGGCAACGCATCAGCGACATGCACGCCCGCAAGGTCGTGCCGAAAGCCATGCTGGACGAGGCTACGGCGAACCGCGACGCCGCGGTCGCGCGCCTCAGCGCCGCGCGCGCGGCCGTCGCGAGCGCCCGCGAGGGCGTCGACTACACCGAAGTGCGCGCACCTTACGCCGGTGTCGTCACGCAGCGCCACGTGCAGGTGGGCGAAGCCGTCGCGCCGGGTTCGCCGCTCGTGAGCGGACTGTCGCTGCAGTACCTGCGCGTCGCGGTCGACATCCCGCAACGCGTCGTCGAGCAGGTGCGGCGCATCGGCAAGGCCGCCGTCTATGTCGATGACCGGCGCGTCGAGGCTGCCAAGCTCACGATCTTCCCGGTCGCGGCGCCGCAGTCCAATACGTTCCGAGCGCGCGTCGATCTGCCCGAAAACGCGGCGGATCTCTACCCCGGCATGTTCGTCAAGGTCGGCTTCGTCACGGGCGAAGCGGATCGCATCATGCTGCCGCTCGCGAGCCTGGTCGAACGCGCCGAAGTCACCGGCGTGTACGTGTTCACGCCGGATGGCCGCACGACGCTGCGCCAGGTGCGGCTCGGCCATCGTGTCGGCGACCGCGTCGAGATCCTCGCGGGGCTGGCCCCGGGCGACAAAGTCGCGGTCGCGCCGCTCGAGGCGGCGCGCCATCTTGCACCCGTGGCGGGCGGCGGCGCCGCGGGGCAGGGCGCATGAGCGAATCGCAGTCGGGCTCCGTCGCGCCCGAGGCCGAACGGCCACTTGGGCTGTCGGGGCGCATCGCGAAGTATTTCCTCGAGAACCAGCTGACGCCGTTGCTGGCGCTGACCGGCTTGCTGCTCGGCCTGTTTGCAGTGCTCGTCACGCCGCGCGAGGAAGAACCGCAGATCAACGTGACGTTCGCGAACGTCTTCGTGGCGTTCCCGGGCGCCTCGGCGCAGCAGGTCGAAAGCCTCGTCGCATCGCCGATGGAGCAGGTGCTCGGCGAGATTGATGGCGTCAAGCACATCTATTCGACTTCGCGCCCGGGACTCGCGGTGCTGACGATCCAGTTCGAGGTCGGCGAGCCGCGCACCGAGGCGATCGTTCGGCTCTACAACGCGATCTACTCGAATCAGGACTGGCGCCCCGCGAACCTGGGCGTGCTGCAACCGCTGGTGCGGCCGGGTGGCATCGACGACGTGCCCATCCTGACGCTGACGCTGTGGACGCGCGATGCCGAACGCGGCGCCTGGGACCTCGGCAAGGTGGCCCGCTCGATCGAAACCGAGATCAAGCGCGTGCCGGGCACGCGCGATGTCTACACGATCGGCAGTCCGACCGACGTCGTTCGCGTCGAACTCGATGTGCAGCGGCTCGCGGGCCATGGCCTCACCGTGGCGGACGTCGCCGGCGCCCTGCAGGGCGCGAACCTCGTGCGCCAGGCCGGCCAGCTCGTCGGCGACGGGCGCGTCGCCCCGGTGCAGGCCGGCGAGTTCCTCGCCGACCGCGACCAGGTCGCGGGCCTCGTCGTGGGCGCGCGCGCCGGCAAACCGGTGTTCCTCGAGGATGTCGCCGCCGTCAGCGCCGCGCCCGAGCAGCCGGTCTCCTATGTCTGGCACAGCACGGGGGCCGCGGTCACCGGTGCGGCCACTGTCGGCCAGGCGCCGGCCGTGACGATCGCCGTCTCGAAGAAGCCGGGCCAGAACGCCATCGACGTCGCGACCCAGGTGCTGGAGCGCATCGAGATGCTCAAGGGCAGCCACGTGCCCGCGGGCGTCGAAGTCACCGTGACGCGCAACTACGGTGTCACGGCCAACGACAAGGCGCAGAAGCTGATCCAGAAGCTGCTGTTCGCCACCGCCTCCGTCGTGCTGCTCGTGGTGCTCGCGATGGGGCGCCGCGAAGCCATGGTGGTCGGTGCCGCCGTGATCGTCACGCTGGCAGCGACGCTGTTCGCGTCCTGGGCCTGGGGCTTCACGATCAACCGCGTGTCGCTGTTCGCGCTGATCTTCTCGATCGGCATCCTCGTCGACGACGCGATCGTCATCGTCGAGAACATCCACCGCCGCATGGCGCTCGAGCGCGCGCCGCTCAGCGAGCTCATCCCGCGCGCCGTCGACGAGGTCGGCGGCCCGACGATACTCGCGACGTTCACGGTGATCGCCGCGCTGCTGCCGATGGCCTTCGTCAGCGGGCTGATGGGGCCCTACATGAGTCCCATCCCGATCAACTCCAGCATGGGCATGCTGATCTCGCTGGCGATCGCGCTGGTCTTCACGCCCTGGATGTGTCGGCGGTTGCTCGGCGGCCATGGCGACAACCCGGCCCACGTGGCCGCAACGGCGCAGGGCAACCACGACCTCGAGGGCGCGGACCCGCGGTTGTCGGCGTTGTTCGAGCGCATCGTGCGGCCGTTCCTGGCCGACGCCGACGGGCGTGCCCGCCGCCACAAGCTGTACTGGGGCATCGTCGCGGCGATCGTCGTCGCGGTCGGACTCGCCGTCGTGCAGCTCGTCGTGCTCAAGATGCTGCCGTTCGACAACAAGTCCGAATTCCAGGTCGTGCTGAACATGCCGGAAGGCACGCCGGTCGAGCGCACCGCCGTGGTGCTCGACGAGCTCGCGGCCGAGGTCCGCAAGCTGCCGGAAGTCGTCGACCTGCAGGCCTATGCCGGCACGGCGGCGCCGATCAACTTCAACGGCCTGGTGCGCCAGTACAACCTGCGCCAGAGCCCGGAGCTCGGCGACCTGCAGGTCAACCTCGTCGACAAGCACGAGCGCGACCGCCAGAGCCACGAGATCGCGCTCGCCGTGCGGCCCGCGCTCGCGGCGATCGGCCAGCGGCATGGCGCGTCGGTGCAGGTCGTCGAGGTGCCACCCGGTCCGCCGGTGCTCGCGCCGCTGGTCGCGGAGGTCTATGGGCCCGACTACGAAGCGCAGCGGCGCGTTGCCGCGGAACTGCGCAAGGTGTTCGACGCGACGGAAGACATCGTCGACACCGACGACAGCCTCGAGGCGCCGTCGCAGCGCTACGTCTACTCGATCGACCGCGAAAAGGCGGCGCGGCTCGGCGTCATGCAGCAGCAGGTGGTCGAGACCCTCGCGACCGCCCTGAACGGCACCGACGCGAGCTACCTGCATCGCGGCCGCGAACGTCAGCCGACGGCGATCCGCGTGCAGCTGCCGACCGAAGACCAGTCGACGCCCGACGCATTGCTCGAACTCGAGGTGCGCGGCGCTGGCGGTGCGCTCGTGCCGCTGTCCGAGATCGTCACGGTGCGCACCGAACGATGGGACGGCGCGATCCACCACAAGGACCTGCTGCCCGTCGCCTACGTGACCGGCGACATGGCCGGGCCGCTCGACAGCCCGCTGTACGGCATGTTCCGGATCATCGGCAGCGTCGACGCGCAGCCGCTCGCGGGCGTGACGCCGACGCAGCGCTTCATCGCGCCGCCCGACAACCCGAACGAGTTCGCGATCAAGTGGGACGGCGAGTGGCAGATCACCTACGAGACCTTCCGCGACATGGGCCTCGCGTATGCCGTGGGCCTGGTGCTGATCTACCTGCTGGTGGTCGCGCAGTTCGGCTCGTATGCAATGCCGCTGATCATCATGGCGCCGATCCCGCTGACCATCATCGGCGTGATGCCGGGGCATGCGCTGCTGGGCGCGCAGTTCACGGCGACCTCGATGATCGGCATGATCGCGCTGGCCGGCATCATCGTGCGCAATTCGATCCTGCTGGTCGACTTCATCAACCTCGAAGTCGCGGCGGGCCGCACGCTCGAGGACGCGGTCGTGCGCGCCGGCGCCATCCGCGCCAAGCCGATCGCGCTGACGGCGCTGGCCGCGATGATCGGCGCGTTCTTCATCGTCGACGATCCGATCTTCAACGGCCTGGCCGTATCGCTGATCTTCGGCATCCTCATCTCGACCATCCTGACGCTGGTCGTCATTCCCGTTCTCTACTACGCGTATCGCAAGAGGGGGTAGTGTCATGGCTCATGTCGTCGTCATCGGTGCCGGAGTGGGTGGCGTTCCCTGCGCGTTCGAGTTGCGCAAGAAGCTCGGTCGCGAGCATCAGGTCACGCTGGTTGGCTCATCGCCCTTCTTCGAGTTCACGCCGTCGAATCCGTGGATGGCGGTGGGCTGGCGGAAGCCGGAGCAGACGCGCGTCGAGATGCACGACCCGTTGACTTCCAAGGGCATCGACTGGGTGCCGCAGCCGGTCACGAAGATCGACGCCGACAGCAACCAGCTGACGCTGGCCGACGGCGCCACGAAGCACTACGACTACCTGGTCATCGCGACCGGACCCAAGCTCGCGTTCGAAGAGGTGCCCGGGCTCGGGCCAGCGGCGAACACCCAGTCGGTGTGCACGCACGCGCACTCACAGACGGCCTGGGATGCCTACCAGAAGTTCCTCGAGAACCCGGGGCCCATCGTCGTGGGCGCAGTGCAGGGCGCGAGCTGCTACGGCCCGGCCTATGAATTCGCGATGATCCTCGACGCCGACCTGCGCAAGCGCAAGATGCGCGACAAGGTGCCGATCACCTTCGTGACCAGCGAGCCGTACATCGGCCACATGGGTCTGGGCGGCGTCGGCGACAGCAAGGGGCTCATGGAATCCGAGCTGCGGCAGTGCCACATCAAGTGGATCACCAATGCGCGCGTCGACGAAGTCACGCCGACGGAAGTCAAGGTCACCGAGGTCGACGAAGAAGCCAAGCCGAAGAAGCAGCACAGCGTGCCCTACAAGTACGCGATGATGCTGCCGGCGTTCCGCGGCGTCGACGCGGTGGCCGCGGTGCCCGGCCTCTGCAACCCGCGTGGCTTCGTGCTGATCGATTCCCACCAGCGGTCGCCGAAGTACCCGAACATCTTCTCCGCGGGTGTCTGCGTCGCGATCCCGCCCGTCGAAGCCACGCCGGTGCCGGTGGGCGCGCCCAAGACCGGCTACATGATCGAGTCGATGGTCTCGGCGATCTGCGAGAACATCGTCGCTGAAATCGAGGGCAAGCCGGCGACCGCGCAGGCGAGCTGGAACGCGATCTGCATCGCCGACTTCGGCGATCGCGGCGCCGCCTTCGTCGCGCTGCCGCAGATCCCGCCGCGCAACGTGACCTGGGCCAAGGAGGGCAAGTGGGTGCACCTCGCCAAGATCGCGTTCGAGAAGTACTTCCTGCGCAAGGTGCGCACCGGTTCGCTGGCGCCGGTGTACGAAACCTACGTGCTCAAGGCCCTCGGCATCGTGTCGCTCAAGGAGGTCCACAAGTGACACGCGGTCGTCGGGCGTTGTTGGCGGGCGTGGTGCTCGCGGGCGTCGCGGTGTCGGGCGCTGCGGGAGCTGCGGGCTCGGGCGAGTCGTTGCAGGACGCTTGGGCGATGGCGCTTGCGCGCGATGCCTCGGTGGCCGCCGCGCAGGCCGATGTCGAAGCCGCGACGGCGGGCGAGCGCGCAGCCCGTGCCGCGCGCCTGCCGCGCGTCGAAGCCAGCGGCGGCTACACGCGCTACGACACGGCGCCCGCGTTGTCGATCGTCACGTCGGGGCTGTCATTCAGCTCGCCGCCCATTTTCGACGGCGACGACACGGTGATGGCGGGCGCGCAGCTGTCGCTGCCGCTCTACACCGGCGGGGCGCTCTCGGCGTCGATACGCGCGGCACGCCTGTCGCGTGAGGCGGCCGAAGCGGTCGGCGAGCAATCGGTCGCGGACCTGCGCATCGAGGTGGCTGAACGCTTCGTCGGCGTGCTGCGGTCGCGGCGTGCGCTGGCGTCCGCCGAGGCCAGCGTCGCGAGCCTCGCCGCACACGTCGCGGACGTCGAGGCCATGGTGCAGCGGGAGATGGTTGCGGCCAGCGACCTGCTCGCGGCGCGCGTCGCGTTGGCCAATGCGACCCAGCAGCGCGTGCGCGCCGGCAACGGCGTGCAGCTCGCCGAAGCCGCCTACAACCGTCGTTTGGGCCAGCCGCTCGACCGCGTGCCCGCGATCGAAGATCGCGCCTCGCTGAACGGCCTGCCCGAGGAAACGCGCGATCTGCCGGCACTGCTCGCGGCAGCGGCCGCGAATCGCAGCGAACTGCGCGCCCTCGATGCGCGGGCCGGGGCGCTCGAGGCGCAGGGGCGCGCCGAGCGCGCCCGGTTGCTGCCGCAGTTCGCGCTGCAGGGCGGCTGGCAGCACCTCGAGACGACGGTGCTCGATCGCGAGGAGTTCAGCAGCATCGGCGTCGGCTTTCGCTGGACGTTGTTCGACGGCGGCCAGGCGCTGAACCAGGCGCGCGCGCTCGAACGCGCCGGGCGCGCCGCGCGCTTGCGCCGGGAGGATGCGGCCACCCTGCTGCAGTTGCAGGTGCGCGAGGCCTGGCTCGCGCTCGCCGAGGCCGACGCCCGTCGCGCGGCGAGCCGCGAAGCGGTCGAACAGGCGGACGAGAACCTGCGCATCAGCCGCGAGTTGTACGGTGCGGGACTGGCCAGCAACACGCAGGTACTTGACGCAATTGCACTGCGTGTCGCCGCTGCCAATAATCGCGATGACGCCGCCATGGATTTCGAGCTGGCACGCCTGCGACTCGCGCGCGCGACCGGAGAACTCTAGCGGCGCAGGAGCATCGACGCGGGGGGTCTGACCATGATGGCAGCGCAACGGCAACACGCAGCCGAACCCATGGAGCCGACGGTATCGCTGCTGGGCGGACCGGGCTTCGGCGCGGCGGTGCGGCGACTGTTGCTGGCGACCCGCCCGCCGTTCCTGACGGCATCCGCAATGCCCGTCATCGTCGGCACGGCCTGGGGCGCGAGCCAGGCCGGCATCGTCGACTGGTGGCCGGCTCTGTGCGCGTTGATCGGCGTCGTGCTGCTGCACGCGGCCGCCAACGTGCTCAACGACGTCGGCGACGACATCGGCGGCACCGATCGACTGAACTCCGGTCGCATCTATCCGTATACGGGCGGCTCCCGCTTCATCCAGAACGGCGTGCTGAGCGTCGCGCAGATGCGCCAGTGGGGCATCGCGCTGCTGTTGCTCGCGCTGCTGCCGGGCTTCGCACTGCTCGCGCTGCGCGGGCCGGCCATCCTCTGGCTGGGTGCCGCGGGCATCGTGCTCGGCGTGGCGTACTCGCTGCGGCCATTCGCGCTCGCCTCGCGCGGTCTCGGCGAACTCGCCGTCGCGCTGGCCTTCGGCTTGCTGCCCGGTGTCGCCGCGGCCTGGCTGCAGTCGGGCCAGGTCGACGTCACCGGCGCCTGGGTCGCGTTGCCCACCACGCTATGGGTCACGGCCATCCTGCTGATCAACGAAGTGCCGGACGTCGACGCCGACGCTGCGGCCGGCAAGCGCACCTTGCCGGTGCGCTTCGGCCTCACAGCGACGCTGTGGATCTACCGCGCGCTGCAGGTGGGCGCCGTGCTTGCGCTGCTCGTCGTGGTGTTGCGCGAGGCGCTGCACCCGCTCGTGCTGCTGTTGCCGGCCGTGCTTGCGGCGCTTGCCTGGCGCCAGTCCAGTGCCATCGTCGCGCCGAGCGCGGCGCGGTCCGCGCTGCGCGCCGCGATCGAAGGCACCTTGCGCACGCATGCGCTCGGCAGCCTGTGGGTGGCCGGCTGGATCATCGCGCGTAGTCTATGATCGGCGCATGACCGCCCAATCGGCGATGGCCGTGCCCGTCAACCGCTGGCTCGCGTTCGCTGCGCTGTCGCTGGCGCTCGCGACCATGCTCGGCGCTTTCGGCACCCACGCGCTCAAGCCCGTGCTGCCTCCGGCGCGCTTCGAATCCTTCGAGACCGGCGTCGCCTACCAGTTCTTCCACTCGCTCGGGCTGTTCCTGCTGACGCTGGTGCGCGCGCGGCACGACGATGCGCTGCGGCGCTGGAGTGCCCGCCTGCTGCTGCTCGGCCTTGCGCTGTTCTGCGGCAGCATCTACGCGCTGACCTTCGGTGCGCCGCGCTGGTTCGGCATGGTCGCGCCGCTGGGCGGGACGTCATTCATGCTCGCCTGGATCCTCTTCGCCGTTTCGCTGCTGCGCGAGCGCCGCTCGCCAGACGCGGCCTGACGCCTCATACTGCGACGGTTACAGCCGTTGGTTGAGGAGAGGGTTCGATGAACGACGAAAAGCAGCAGAAGTTCACGTCCAAGGTGCGCCGCGGACTCGTGTGGGTCCACAAGGTTTCGCAGACGGAAATGGATCGCCTGCGCGCCGAAGCGGGTGGCGGCCGGATTGCGGGCCTCTCCGCAGCCGAACTCGCCGATATCGATGCGGCGCTGGTCTGGATCGCGCAGAACAAGGAAGCGGCAGGCGGCTGAGCCCGCCCGGGTGGCCGGCGCCTCGCGCGCCGGTCCGCCCCGCGCGAGCCCACGCAGCGCGCGGAACTGATCAGCGCGTGCCGGCCGGGCTGCTGACCGCGAGCAGCTCGACTTCGAACCGCAACAGCGAGCCGGGCGGAATGGTGGGCGGCGCGGCATCGCCGTAGGCCAGGTCCGGCGGGATGAACAACTCCCATTTCGCGCCCGGGCGCATCATCACGAGCGCCTCCTGCCATCCCTTTATGACCCCATCGACGCCGAACGTGGCCGGCTGGCCCCGCCGGTAGGAGCTGTCGAACTCGCTGCCGTCGAGCAGCGTGCCGCGGTAGTGCACCGTGACCTGGCTGGCGGCCATGGGCAGCGGACTGCGCGCGTTGCCGGCCGCGAGCACGCGGTACTGCAGGCCCGAGGCGGTGCTGCGCACGCCCTTCGCCTTGGCATTGCTCGAGAGGAACTGCTGCGCCGCGTCGCGATTCCGGCTCGCGACGCGCTGTCGTACGCCGTCGAGGAAGGCGCCCAATTGCTGCATGTCCGCCTCGGACACGGCCTTGCCGGCCAGCGCATCGGCGACGCCGCGCGACAGGTCCGCCAGCGACAACTCAGTGCTGATGCCGAAGCGACGCAGTTGTTCACCGAAGCTCAACCCGAAACGATAGCTCGCTTCCGCGTCGACGGCCGGGGGCTCTGCGGCTCGCGGCGTTTCGGCAGCCTGCGCGCGCGGCAGCGCGGAGCTGGCGCACAGCGCGACGATCGCTGCTGCGAACCGGGGTGCGCGCCCGGCGCGCCATGCCTGCATCGTCATGCTCCGGGGCTCCGGCTGAACGTGTCGCAGGCCTGCATGCTGCCGCTGTCGAGGCCGCGGCGGAACCACTCGGCGCGCTGCATCGCCGAGCCGTGCGTGAACGATTCGGGCACGACCTGGCCCTGCACGCGGCGCTGGATCGTGTCGTCGCCGACCGCCGCGGCCGCGCCGAGCGCTTCGTCGACATCGCCGCTCTCGAGGATCTGGCGCGAGCGGTTCGCGTGGTGCGCCCAGATGCCGGCGTAGCAGTCGGCCTGCAGTTCCATCATGACCTGCAGCTGGTTGCGCCGAGTCTCGTTGCTGCGCGCCTGCGCCTCGCGGACCTGCTTCGAGGTGCCGAGGACGGTCTGGACGCGGTGGCCAACCTCGTGGGCCAGCACATAGGCGCGCGCGAAGTCGCCGGGCGCCTGGAACTGCGTCTCGAGCTCGCGGTAGAAATCGAGGTCGATGTAGATCTTCTGGTCGGCCGGGCAGTAGAACGGACCGGCGCCGGCGCTCGCGCTGCCACAACCGGAGTTGACCGCGTCGTCGAACAGCACGAGCGTCGGCGGCACGTACTGCGCGCCACCGCTTGCGAAGATCTGGCCCCAGGTGTCTTCGGTGTCGCCGAGCACGGCGGCCATCCAGTCGCCGGCCGCATCCTGCGGCGTGCCAGCGGCCACCTCCTGTGCCGGCGCCGCGGCACCGGCGCCGGGCAGTTGCTGCGCGGCCTGCATCGCGCCCATCAGCATGCGCGGGTCGATGCCGAGGAACCAGGCCGCCGCCAGCGCGATCAAGGTTCCGCCGAGGCCGAGCTTGAGGCCCGCGCCGCCGCGCGTCGGTGTCATGCCGCGCCGGTCCTCGATGTTGCTGCTGCGGCGGCTGTTGTCGGTTCTCAGGGCGGCGCTGCTCCAGACGTGCTCGGGACTGCCGGCATCGTAGCAGCGGCCGGGGCGGGCAGGGTGGCGAGCCAGGCGTCGATCGCGGTCGCGACGCCGTCCGGCTGTTCCTCGTGCACGTAATGCCCGGCGTCGTCGAAGCGGACGAGCTTCGAACCGGGCAGCAGCCGCTGCAGCGTGTCGGCCTCGCTCGCCGGCTTGTTGCGGTCCTGGTTGCCCCAGGGGATCAGGACCGGCACGCGCACGTCGGCCGCGAGCGCGATCTCGGCGCCTTCCTCGTATTGCTGCATCAGCGAGGTCATGCCCGCCATGTAGCCCTCGCTGCGCGCCGCGAGCATCACTTCGTCGAGGACCTGGTCGGTGACGATCGACGGGTCGACGTAGGACTTGCGCAGGAACTCGCCGCGGAACTCGCGGCTCGCGAACAGGCGGGCCGACAGCCGCGGCAGGGGCGGCAGTGTTACCTGCACGATCTTTGGCACGCCGGTGCTCAGGATGCCCGGGTTCAGCAGCACGAGGCCGCGCGCTTCCGGGTCGCGCACGGCGGCCTGTAGCGCGATCGCGCCGCCGAGCGAGTGGCCGACGTAGATGGGACGGTCGAGGCCGAGCGAGTGCGCGGCGCGGATCACGACCTCGGCCTGCGGTCCGTTGTGGTAGTCGTGATCGACGGGTTTGGCGGACAGGCCGTAGCCGGGCAGGTCGAGCGCGACGACGCGGCAGCAGTCGGCCAGCCGCGGCGCGAGCAGACGGAAACTCTGCAGCGAGTTCGCGAATCCGTGGATCAGTATCAGGGTCGGCCGGTCGGGCCCCGCGATGCCCCACTCGCGGTAGCGCAGCCGCAAGCCGTCGACCACGACGAAACGGTCCTCGGGCGCGGCGAGCGAGGCCACCGGAACCTCGGGCGGACCCGGCCAGTAAGCGTAGGCCATCAGCGCGAGCCAGAGCGCTCCGATGAGCGCCACGACACCGAGCAGCAGCGACTTCAGGATGCGCATCCGCGCCATTGCATACAATCGCGGCCCGTCACGCAACACGAGCAGCGATGACGTCCACGGAATTCCAGTCCGGCCTGCCAATCGACGCGGCGTTGCCCGCGCTGCGCGCGGCGCTCGCGCGCGCCGACTCCGCCGTCCTCGAGGCGCCGCCCGGCGCTGGCAAGAGCACCGTCGTGCCGCTGGCGCTGCTGCGGGAGCCGTGGGTGCGTGGGCGACGCCTGCTGATGCTCGAGCCGCGGCGGATCGCGGCGCGCGCGGTCGCGGCGCGGATGGCGCAGACCCTCGGTGAGCCCGTGGGTCGCACCGTCGGTTTCCGCACGCGCTTCGAGACGCGGGTCGGCCGCGAGACGCGCATCGAGGTCGTCACGGAGGGCGTGCTCACCCGGATGCTGCAGAGCGACCCCGCACTCGAAGGTGTCGCGGCCGTGATCTTCGACGAATTCCACGAGCGTAGCCTGCAGGCCGATCTGGGTCTCGCGCTCTGTCTCGACGCGCGTGCTGCGCTCGGCCTCGACCTGCGCTTGCTGGTCATGTCGGCGACGCTCGATGGCGCCGCCGTCGCGGCCCTGCTCGGTGGTGCGCTGACGCCGGCCCCGCGCGTGACGGCCGCGGGGCGCAGTTTTCCCGTCGACGTGCGCTACGTCGGCCGTGGACTGCCGTTACTGCCGGGCGGACCGGACCCGCCGGAGCGCGCGGTCGCACAGGCGATCCGCCGCGCGCTCGGCGAATCGCCCGGCGACATGCTGGTGTTCCTGCCGGGTGCGGCCGAGATCCGCCGCGTCGCGGCCATGCTGCAGGATGACGGCGCGGCCCGCGAGTCGGCTTGGCCGCGCGTGCTGCCGCTCTACGGCGAACTCGACGCCGCCGCGCAGGATGCGGCGCTGCAGCCCGCTCCGGAGGGCAGGCGACGTGTGATCCTCGCGACGAACATCGCCGAGACCAGCCTGACGATTCCAGGCATTCGCATCGTCATCGACAGCGGACTCGTGCGACGCAGCCGGTTCGATCCGGGTACGGGGATGAGCCGGCTCGAAACGCAGCGCATCTCGCGCACCGCGGCCGAACAGCGCGCGGGCCGGGCGGGGCGCGTCGCGGCGGGCATCTGCTATCGGCTTTGGAGCGAGGGCAGTCAACGCAGTCTTGCCGCGACCACGCCCGCGGAGATCCTCGAGTCCGACCTCGCACCGCTTGCGCTCGAACTCGCCCGCTGGGGCGACGGATCCGGTAGCGCGTTGCGCTGGCTCGATCCACCCCCTGCGGCCACGCTGGCCGTGGCCCGCGACCTGCTGCGGCGGCTCGGTGCGATCGACGAAGCAGGTCGCCTGTTGGCGCATGGGCGCGAGCTCGCCGCGCTGCCGACGCATCCGCGGCTTGCGCAGATGCTCGAGGTCGCTGCTGCCCACGGGGCGCTCGAGCTCGGCGCGGATCTCGCCGCATTGCTGTCCGAACGCGACCTGCTGCGCGGCGGCGATGCCGACATCGCCACGCGCCTCGCGCTGCTGCGCGACGGCAGCGGTGATCCGGCCACACTGCGGCGCGTGCGGCGCATCGCCGCGCAGCTGACCCGGCTCATGGCACGCGCCGAGCAACGCGCCCGCCCGCTGGCGGGCCTGCCGCATCATGCCTCTGCAGGGTTGCTGCTGGCGGCGGCCTATCCCGATCGGATCGGTCGGCGGCGCCCGGGAAGCGCCTCGCGGTATGCGCTGAGCAGCGGCCGCGGCGTCGAGTTCGTCTCCGCCGACGCGCTCGCGCGCGCCGAGTTCATCGTCGCCATTGACGTCGATGACCGCGATCGCGAGGGACGGATCCGGCTCGCGGCGTCGCTCGAGCGCGCGGAGATCGAGGCTGCCTGGGGCGAGCGGATCGTGCGGCGTACGGAGGTCGAGTGGTCGGTGCGCGAGGAGGCCGTCGTGGCGCGGCGCGTCGAGCGGCTCGACGAGCTCGTGCTCGACGAGAAGCCGCTGGGCTCGCCGCCGGCCGAGCTCGCGCTGCGCGCGATGCTGCAGGGCATCCGGTCGCTGGGGCTCGAGGTGCTGCCGTGGGACGAGGAGAGCCGACAGTTCGTCGCGCGGGTGCGCTTCGTGCGGGGCCTTGCCGGTCCGGGCGCGCTGCCTCTTCCAGCTGCCGACTGGCCGGAGTTCACCGATGAGGCCCTGCTCGATGGCCTCGAGGATTGGCTCGCGCCGTGGCTCACGGGCGTGATGCGACGCAGCCAGCTCGCACGCGTACCGCTGCTCGAGGCGTTGCGAGGCCGGCTCGGCCACGAGCGGCTGCGGCAGCTCGACGCGCTGGCACCGACTCACGTTGCGCTGCCGGCCGGCACCCGCGCGCGGATCGACTACGTCGACGATCTCGCGCCGGTCGCCGAGATGCGCCTGCAGGAGGTGTTCGGTCTCGCCACGACTCCCGTGATTGGCGGCGGACGCGTGCCGCTGAGCTTCCGTCTGCTGTCGCCGGCGCAGCGCCCGCTGCAGGTGACGCGCGATCTCGCGAGCTTCTGGCGCAATGCCTACGCGGAGGTCCGCAAGGTCATGCGCGGCCGCTATCCAAAGCACTATTGGCCCGAGAATCCTCTGGAGGCCCAACCACTGCGCGGGACGCGCCGGCCGCGCTGATCGGGCGTCCGCCCACCCAGCCGCCTTCGCGCTCGAAGCACCCTCTGTACATGCCGGCTTCGCTGCGGCCGGCGACCCGGTTCGTCGTCGAATCGATCGCGAATGGCGAGTCGGGTCAGACCCGGATCACGATCTTGCCGAAGTGACTGCCGGTCTCCATGTACGCGTAGGCCGCCGCCGCCTCGGCGAAGTCGAAGACGCGGTCGATCACGGGCTCGATCCGATGCGCGGCGATGAAGGCGTTCATCGCTTCGAAGTCGGTCCGCGAGCCGACCGTGATGCCCGTGACGCTCGCATTGCGCCCGATCAGCGCCACGGCCGGTATCTCGCCGCCGAAGCCCGACAGGCCCCCGATCAGCGCGATGTGCCCGCCGCTGCCTACGGCAGCCAACGACTGCGCCAGCGTTCCGGCACCACCGACCTCGAGGATCTGGTGCGCGCCGATCCCGGCGGTCAGTTCACGGATCGCTGCACCCCAATCGGGCCGGCTGCGGTAGTTGACGGTGCCGGCAGCGCCGAGATCGCGAGCGCGCGCGAGTTTCGCGTCATTCGAGCTCGTGATGAAGGCGCGCGCGCCCGCCGCGATCGCAAACTGCAGGCCGAACACCGACACACCGCCGGTGCCCTGCAGCAGCACGTGGTCGCCGGGCTGCATGCGGCCCCTGGTCACGAGCCCGCTCCATGCGGTCACTGCCGCGCAGGGCAGCGTCGAGGCCTGCTCATAAGAGAGGTGAGTGGGGAACGGGACGAGGCCATCCTCGTGCAGGGTGACGTACTGGGCGAGCATGCCGTCGACGGCACCGCCGAGTGCCGAGCCCATGACTTCGCGGCCCGGACGCCCGTGCAGCCAGCGCTGGAAGAAGATCGCCACAACGCGGTCGCCCGGCCGAAAGCGCATCACTTCGCTGCCGACCGCCACGACTTCGCCGGCGCCGTCCGACAGTGGCACCAGCATCTCGCGTGGGCCGACCGGGTAGGCGCCGGAACGGATGCCGAGGTCCCGCCGATTCAGCGAGGCAGCGCGCACGCGCACGAGCACTTCACGCGGTCCCGGTGCGCGCAGCGGGGCACCCTCGCGCAGTTGCAGGCTGAAGCCCTGGGTCTGTTTGACGAGTTGATACTGGAGCTGGCTCTTTGGCAAATCGGTCATGGTCCCCTCCGTGGCCGCGCGGCATCTTACTGCCATCCCGCGCTGGGCGACGGGCCGTATCGTGACCGTCCGCCGCGCAGTCCGCGCAGGCATAATCGGCGCATGAGCGCCTCGAGATACCAGTCTTTCATCGACCGTCAGTTCGACGAGTCCATCCTGCCCGTGCTCGAGCAGTACGTCCGGATTCCGAACAAGTCGCCTGCGTTCGCGCCCGACTGGGAGACCGAGGGTCATATGGAGCGGGCCGTCGAGCTGCTGGCCGGCTGGTGTCGCGCCCAGCCCATTCCCGGTCTGCGCGTCGACGTACGCAGGCTGCCCGGTCGCACGCCGCTGCTCCTGTGCGACATCCCGGGACAATTGCCGGAGACGGTGCTGCTCTACGGGCACCTCGACAAGCAGCCGGAATTCACGGGCTGGTCGCCGGGCCTCGGGCCGTGGGAGCCGGTGATCCGCGACGGGCGGCTCTACGGGCGCGGCGGGGCCGACGACGGCTATGCGGTTTTCGGTTCCCTGTCGGCGGTCATGGCGCTGCAGGCGGCGCGCCAGCCCCTGCCGCGCTGCATTGTGCTGATCGAGGCGAGCGAGGAGAGCGGCAGTATCGACCTGCCCGCGCATCTGGCGGCTCTCGGCGCCGACTTCCCGGCCCCGGCACTGGTCATCTGTCTCGACGCCGAGTGCGCCAACTACGAGCAGCTCTGGTGTACGACGTCGCTGCGTGGCCTGGTCGGCGGCACGCTGCGGATCCGGATGCTGCGCGAGGGTGTTCACTCGGGCATGGGCACGGGCATCGCCGCGAACCCGTTCATGGTGCTGCGGCAGCTGCTGTCGCGGATCGAGAATCCCGATACCGGCGAGATCACGGTTCCGGCCCTGCGCGTCGAGCTGCCGGCCGACCGGCGCGAACAGATCGTGCGCGCCGCGCGGATCCTCGGCAGTGGCGTGGCGGCGAAACTGCCGTTAGTCAGCGGTGCGCGCCCGCTCACGACCGATCCCGAAGAGCTCCTGATCCGCAACACCTGGAGGGCCACGCTCGCGGTGACCGGCGCGGACGGGCTGCCACCGCTGGCTTCGGCCGGCAACGTGCTGCTGCCGGAACTCGCCGTGAAGCTCTCGATCCGGCTGCCGCCGACCGTCGACGCGTCTGTGGCGACGCGCGCCGTCCGCGAGGCGCTCGAAGCGGCGCCGCCATTCGGTGCCGAAGTCCGCTTCGAGAATGCGAGCGGCATGAACGGCTGGAATGCGCCCTCGTTCGCGCCTTGGCTCGAGCAGGCGATGCAGTGTGCCTCGCAGACGGTATTCGGTCGTGATGTCGTGCATCTCGGCTGCGGCGGCAGCATCCCCTTCATGGGCATGCTCGGCGAGCGCTTCCCCGACACGCAGTTCCTGATCACGGGCGTCCTCGGCCCGCAGTCGAACGCGCACGGACCAAACGAATTCCTCGACCTCGCCTACACGAAGAAGATCATTGCCTGCGTCGCCGAGGTGCTCGGCGAGTTCGCGCTGCGGCAGAGCAGCGCGCGGGCGGCCTGAGGCGCGAGCGCGGCAGGCCGGTCACTTCGAGGGCGACCTAGAGCGGCGCGCCGTCCTCGCGCTCGATCGCGACCACGGCGGAGCGGGGCGGCAGGCCGCCACCGTCAGGCCAATGACTGACGGGTTCGTCGATCGAGCCCCCCTCGCCTGGATGCTGGATCGACAGGAACAGCGTTCGGCCGTCGGGCGTGAACTCGCAGCCGCAGACTTCCGCGCCGACCGGCGCGCTCGCGATCTGGCGCACCAGACCCCGCTCCGGGCCGCTGGTCGGTACGACGTAGCAGCCGTTGTTGCCGATCGTGTAGTCGTCGGTGTCGGTCACGATCCAGAGCCTGCCCTGCGGATCGAAGCCGAGATTGTCGGGGCAGGCCAGCGGGCTCAGCGACGCGGCGTCGGTCTGACCCGCATACCAGGTCGCGTCGCGCTGCAGCGGCCGGCGCTGCAGGTCCTCGTATCGCGTCAGCAGCGTGCCGCCCCGCGGGTCACCGGCGAGCAGGAAGATCTGCCAGCGGAAGCGCGTCGCGCCGGCGTCATCATCCTGCTCGATCAACTCGACGATATGCCCATGGTCGTTGTCTGCGCGCGGGTTGGCGGCGTCGGTGCCGAGTTCGATCTCCCGATTCGTGTAGAAGTCGCGCTGCCGCTCGCCGAGCCGATCGCCGTTCTTGGTCAGCGCGATGTAGACGCGCCCTGTCAGGGGACTCGGTTCGATGTCCTCGGGCCGGTCCATCGGCGTGGCGCCGAGCAGATCGGCGGCCGCGCGCGCCTTGATCACGACGTCCGCCTGGCTCGTGAAGCCCGCTGAAGCGTTCAGCGGTCCGTTCGGGTCGTAGACCAGCGGCAGCCACTCCCCGCCGCCATCGGCGTCGAAACGCGCGACGTACAAGGTGCCCTGATCGAGCAGATCGCGATTGGCGGCGAGGCGGTCGGGGTCGAAGCGGCCGCTCGTGACGAACTTGTAGACATACTCGTATTTCTCGTCGTCGCCCATGTAGACGGCGACGCGGCCGTCGCGGGCCAGCCGAGTATTGGCTCCTTCATGGCAGAAGCGTCCGAGCGCCGTGCGCTTCTTCGGTGGCGAGCTCGGGTCCATCGGATCGATCTCGACGATCCAGCCGAAGCGTAGCGCCTCGCGTGGTTCGGCGCGCACGTCGAAGCGTCGATCGACATGTTCCCAGCCGTACAGTGAGCGCTCTCCCAGCGGAAAGCGCGCATGCGCGGCCAGCGTCGCGAAGTCGTCGGTCGCCGCGGACCAGCTGCGCCCGAAGCCGAAATAGTCGTCGATGTTCTCCTCCGCGGTCAGGAACGTGCCCCAGGGCGTACGGCCCCCGGCGCAGTTCGCGAAGGTGCCTAGCGCGCGGGTGCCGGCAGGGTCGGCGCTCGTGCGCAGCAGCGGCGAACCGCGCGCCGGGCCGGTGACCTCGCAGGGCGTGGTCGCCGTGATCCGGCGTGTCTGCGGGGCGCCTGGCACGTAACGCCAGCCGCGCGCCCGGCGCTGAACCTCGATCACGTTGACTCCCTGCGCGGCCTGCATCCAGCGGACGGCGTCGGGATGGGCGCGGATCCAGTCAGCGAACATCCCGGCGCGTCGCTTGTCGTCGGCAGGCAGGCCGCTGAAGGCGAGCTCGACCTGCACATACTCGCTGTTGACGCAGAGCACGCCGCGCCGATTCGATCCCCCCAATGGGAAGTAGTGGATTGCGTCGCAGTTGGTGCCGAACTGCTGCGCCTGTCGCGTGGCGGCGTCCGGCCGCGTCAGCAGCGGACCAGCGAGCAGGCGCGGGTCGAGGCCGGCGGCGCCGCGGAACAGAGGTTCGCCCCAGCGGATCACGACGTCATGACGGTAGCCCGGCGCGAGCAGCAGCGCGTCGGCGCGACTCGGCGCCAGCGTGGTGGCGCGCCGCGCGCGGCTACTGTCAGAACCGGCACTCGAGTGCGCGCCGGCGGTGGCGACCGCGACGGCGCCCGCTGCCCCTGCGTGAAAGAGCTCGCGTCGTGTCAGGCGCTGGTGGAGCAGTGTCTCGAACGTTGGACTCTTCGGCGGTCTCATGTCTGCGTCATTGTGGCGCGGCTAAGGTGACAGGGAGTTGACAAAATCTCGCAGGATGGCGGCGAGCTGCGGTGCGTCACGCTCGGGTGCAGCGACGCCGCTGGCGCCGAGCATTTCTATCCGCGCGGCCGGTTGAAAGGCCGGCACGCGCTCTAGCAGGGGACGCAGCGGGTCGTCGCTCGCCGACAGCGCGAGCAGCGGACAGCGCACCGCAGCGAGGCCCGCGGGCACGTCCTGCGCGGCGATCGCGGCGAACACCTGGTCGCGCGCGCGACCGGCGCGCAGCGCCCCGATCATCTCCGTGTTGAGCAGACCGGGGTCACGCTGCGGGAAGTAGGGCTGCATGCGCCGCCAGAGTTCGCCGAGGTGCGCGCCGTCCGGCCTTGCTTCGGGCGCGGCACCGAGCCGTTCGAAGAACGCGGCCCGCTCCGCGGCGTCGAGGCAGAGCACGCCACCGAGCGCGAGCGAGCGGACCCGCGCGGGCCAGCGCAGCGCGAGCGCGAGCGCGAAGTGCATGCCGGTGTGGTGTCCGAACAGGTGAAACCCGTCGATCGCCAGCGCATCGATCGCTTCGGTGAACCAGTCGAGGTACTGCTCCAGCGTGGGCATCCCCGAGGGATCGAACGAGCCGCCGAAACCCGGCGTATCGAAGGCGTAGAGGTTGCGCCAGTCGTCGAGCTCGCGCATCAGCGGCTCGAAGCTGACCGACCCTGTCGGCGTCCGATGCAGCAGGATCAGGGGCTCGAGCTCGGCGCGGCCGACGACGCGGACGTAGCGGAAATGGAGCTGCCCGCAGCGCGTCTCGACGTAGGCCTTGCGAATCACGTCAGGTGCCGGGCAGGCCCTCGAGCACCGTCACGAAGAAGCGGCCCTTGCCCTCGCGGAGCTTCTTGGCTGCCGCGTACTCGCTCGAGTTCCAGAACGCCCAGGCCGCCTCCTTGGACGGAAACCTCGCGATCAGGATGCTCTCGTGGCGCGGTTCGCCTTCCGCGACTTCGACTTTCGCCGCCGGCGTGACGGTGAGGTAGTGCCCACCGTACTTCTGGTAGATCGACGGCAATGCCGCGTTGTACGCCTTGAAACCCTCAACGTCCGTCACCTGTCCCTGCACCAGCAGGTATCCCGGGCGCGAGTCGCTCATTTTCTCAATCCCTCGGCTTGCTGCGCGGCCTGCACGGCCGGTCGCGCGGCGATGCGCGCGTGATATTCCCTGAGCGCGGGCCAGGCACTGAGATCGATGCCGACGTGCTGCGTCCAGCCCAGCACCGTGAACAGGTAAGCGTCGGCGACCGTGAACTCCTCGCCCAGCAGATAGGATCGGTTGCCGAGCTCATTCTCGATGAACGTGAACCGCTGGCCGAGCCGTTCCCTGGCAGAGGCCTTCTGCTCGTCGGTCGTGCCGGGCGTGAAGAAGGCACTGAAGCCCTTGTGCACCTCGGAGTTCAGGTAGCCGAGCCATTCGTGCAGCCGGTAACGCGCCATCGTGCCGGCAGGCGGGGCGAGCCCGGCTCTCTGGTCGCCGATCCACGGCAGGATCGCCGTGCACTCGGTCAGCACCGCGCCGTCGTCGAACTGCAGCGCGGGCACGTAGTTCTTGGCCGTGATCTTCGCGTAGGGCTCGCCGCCCGCGGTCTTCTGACCACGGCCTTCGACCCGGACGAGATCGAATGGCAGACCCGCCTCGCGCAGCGCGATGTGTGCGGCGAGCGAGCAGGCACCGGGAGAGTAATAGAGCTTCATGCGCAGCCACCGGAACGCGGTCCCAACAGGCCGCCATGCTAGCATTCACGGCCGCGGGCCTGTAGCACAGCGGTTAGTGCAGGGGACTCATAATCCCTTGGTCGTTGGTTCGAATCCAACCGGGCCCAGTCCGCTCCCCTTGCCAGAGTCGCGCCGCGCACCGTCGATAGGTGATGTCGATCGACCGGATCGGTAGAAACGATTTCCGCCGCGCCGGTCCACCGGTCAGAGTACGACCGTTGGGGGTGACGGCGCGGCGTGGGCGCTCCAGCGCTACCGCGCCTGCTCCCGGTCCAAACGTCACTTCGGAAGGAGGGGTAACAAGTGCGTCAATCCATTCTGGCAATGATATTGACCGCCGCGGCGACCCTCGTTGCCGGCCCGGCGCAGGCTGCAGGCTCGGTGGAGGCGTCCGGCAAAGGGATGCCGAACAGGATCTGGTGGCCCGAGCAGATCGACCTGACTCCGCTGCGCCTGCACGCGGCGGAGTCGAATCCCTACGGCGCCGACTTCAACTATGCCGAGGAGTTCAGCAGGCTCGACCTCGAAGCCGTCAAGAAGGACATCGAGGCCGTGCTCACCACTTCGCAGCCATGGTGGCCGGCTGACTATGGCCACTACGGTCCGTTCTTCATCCGCATGGCTTGGCACAGCGCCGGTACCTATCGCATCTTCGATGGCCGCGGCGGCGCCGCCGGTGGCCAGATGCGCTTCGAGCCGCTCAACAGCTGGCCCGACAACGCCAATCTCGACAAGGCACGCCGGCTGCTCTGGCCGATCAAGCAGAAGTACGGCCGAGCATTGTCCTGGGCCGACCTCATGGTCCTGACCGGCAACGTCGCACTCGAGTCGATGGGGTTCAGGACTTTCGGTTTCGCGGGCGGCCGCCAGGACGACTGGCAGGCAGACTCGACCTACTGGGGTCCCGAGAGCAAGTTCCTGGCGGACGAGCGCTACAGCGGCGACCGCGAGCTGCAGCGGCCGTTGGCTGCGGTGCAGATGGGCCTGATCTACGTGAACCCCGAGGGTCCCAATGGCGTGCCCGATCCGATCGCCGCCGCGCGCGACATTCGCGAGACCTTCGGGCGCATGGCGATGAACGACGAGGAGACGGTCGCGCTGATCGCCGGTGGTCACACCTTCGGCAAGGCGCATGGCGCCTACAGGCCCGACGACTGCGTCGGCGCGGAGCCCGCAGCCGCTGGAATCGAGCAGCAGGGCCTCGGCTGGACGAGCAAGTGCGGCAGCGGCAAGGCCGGCGACACCATCACGAGCGGTCTCGAGGGTGCTTGGTCGGCGAACCCGATCGCGTGGACGACGCAGTACCTCGACAACCTGTTCGCGTTCGAGTGGGTCCAGACCCGCAGCCCGGCAGGGTCGATCCAGTGGATTCCGGCGGACGGCGCTGCCTCGAATCTGGTCCCTGACGCGCACGATCCGAACGAGCGGCACGCGCCGATCATGTTCACGACCGATCTCGCGCTGAAGATGGACCCTGCGTATCGCAAGATCGCCGAGCGGTTCCGCGACAATCCTGAGCAGTATGCCGACGCCTTCGCCCGTGCGTGGTTCAAACTGACGCACCGCGACATGGGTCCGCGGGCGCGCTATGTCGGCTCGGCGGTGCCGAGCGAGGTGCTGCTCTGGCAGGATCCGGTTCCGCCGGTCGACCATCCGCTCGTCGATGCTGAGGACGTCGCCGCGCTCAAGGTCCGTATCCTCCGCTCCGGGCTGACCCACTCGCAGCTCGTGCGTGCCGCATGGGCCGCGGCCGCGAGCTTCCGTGGGACCGACATGCGAGGGGGCGCCAATGGCGCGCGGGTGCGCCTCGACCCGCAGCGCAACTGGAAGGTCAACGACCCGCAGGAACTGGCCAAGGTGCTGGAGACGCTCGAACGGATCCAGAAGGAGTTCAACGGCGCCCAGCGTGGCGGCAAGCGGATCTCGATGGCCGATCTGATCGTGCTCGGCGGCGCGGCGGCCATCGAGGACTCGGCGAAGAAGGCCGGCTACAGCGTGCAGGTGCCATTCAAGCCGGGTCGCACCGATGCGTCGCAGGCTCAGACCGACGTCGCCTCGTTTGCCGTGCTCGAACCGACGGCCGACGGGTTCCGTAACTACTTCGGCCCGGACAATCGCCTCTCGCCGGCCGAGATGCTGATCGAGCGCGCGAGCCTGCTGACGCTCACGGTACCCGAGATGACCGTGTTGGTCGGCGGCATGCGTGCGCTCGACGCCAATGCCGGAGGCGTCCAGCATGGTGTATTCACCACGCGGCCCGGTACGCTGAGCAACGATTTCTTCGTCAACCTGCTCGACATGTCGACGGAGTGGAAGAAGTCGCAGAAGGTCGAGGGCCTTTATGAGGGTTACGATCGCGCGAGCGGTGAGCTCCGCTGGACTGCCACTCCGGTCGACCTCGTGTTCGGCTCCCACTCCGAACTGCGCGCGGTGGCCGAGGTATACGGCGCCGACGACGGCAAGGAGAAGTTCGTCCGCGACTTCGTCGCGGCCTGGGACAAGGTCATGAACCTCGACCGGTTCTGAATCGACGCGGCGTCTGCCGCAGGTCGCTGGAGACATGCCGGAACGGCGGCGCGCGAGTGCCGCCGTTCTCTTTTTTGTGTCATCGCAGCGACGAGGTATGATCGGACGCGCACAAGGAGGGCATTGCTCCATGGCAGAGACCAGCAGGCCGCAGCGGCCGACCTACACGACGCCCGCGATCAGGGGCGACACCGACTCCGCCGTCTTTCTCGGCAATCCGCATCTCGACAATCTGATGACCGTCGTCATCGCGATCGGCGCCGAGATCTGGGCCGACCGCCAGCGGCTGCGCATCGTCGAGCGGCTGCTCGAGACGACCGGGAAGGTCTCGCGCGAGGCGATCGAGCAATACGTGCCTTCTCCCGAGGAGCGCAAGCTCTGGGACGCCGAGCGCGACGCCATGGTGCGCCGCGTCTATGAGGTCCTCTCGCGCGACACGAGCGCGGCGCGGCCCTTCGCCGAGGAGCGCCAGTGATGGACAGAAGGACGGCCCTCACCACGACCGGCGCGGCACTCGCGGCGCTCGGCACCGTTGCCAACCAGCAGATCTCCGCCGCCGGCGCACTGCCGGCGCCGCGACCGACCTCCGGGGCGCCGGGCGTGCGTGCGCCCGTGCTGCCCGAGGGCACGCTCGCGCCGCGCGGCCGCTTTGGCCGCATGGAGCGACTGCCGACACTCGACCTCGAGAGCCGGCAGGACTTCCTGCAATCGTTCCGCGCCTGGGCCAATCGCGACCTGTCGCGGGCTGCGGCCGCTCGCGCCGACGCGATCGTTGCGAGCCATGGCTACTCACCGCAGGCCGACATTCCTCTGCCGCGTGCGCTCGAGCTGCTGCAGGACGATCCGCTGCTGCAGACGAGCACGCGTGCTTGGCTGTCCTGTCAGCAGCTCGCCTGGAACGGTCTGCGCGAGGAATTCGAAGGCAATGCCGATCGATACCTCGCGGAGATGGAAGCCGTGGATCGCCGGGGTCCCGGCTCGCTCGAGCTCAATCCGGACATGAAGCTGCCCGATTACGTGCGGCACGAGATCCACATCCAGCCTGGCGGCTACGTCGGTCATCCGTTCGCCGGCCACCTCTATCACTACGGCACCAACGGGTTCTACAGCGGCCGCAACACGCAGGACGAGCTGCACGTCGGCGCGGCCCAGCGGATGCCATTGCCGGCCGACGGCAAGGTGCGCCGCATCCTCGATCTCGGTACCGGAATCGGTCAGCTCGCGATGGCGCTCAAGGAGCGCTTCCCCGATGCCGAGGTCTGGGGCATCGATGTCGGGGCGCCGATGCTCCGGTACGCGCATCTGCGCGCCGTCGAGCGCAACCTCGACGTTCACTTCGCGCAGCGTCTGGCCGAGGATACGAAATTCCCGGACGGGCACTTCGATCTCGTCGTCAGCTACATCATGTTCCACGAGGTCTCGCCCGAGGGCGCCCGCGCGATCGTCAACGAGGCCTACCGCATCATGCGCCCGGGCGGCGTGTTCTACCCGATCGACTTCCGACTGACCGGCGCGCCGCGTCGCTCGGCCTACGGCCTGTACCGACTCTGGTGGGACCACCGCTGGAACAACGAAGTATGGACGCTCAAGTTCCGCAGTGCGGGCCTGCCGGATCTGATCCGCGCCGCCGGGTTCTCGCTCAACGAGACGGAACCGGTGGTGCTCGAGAATTTCGGCGTCCTGAACGCGACCAAGCCGTCCTGAGCCAGGCACCGCCGGCGCGGCGTTACTGCCACTGCCAGCGGCTCCGCGCCTCGAGATATCGTTCGAGACCGGCGCGCTCGAGCACGCGCCCGAGCGCGCGTCCGGCCCCCCGAATCACCGCGGGACGATTGAAGGCGCGATGGACACCATCGCGGACGATCTGCTCGCCATCGACATAGACGTCGCGGACGGCCCAAGGGTCGTTCGAGTAGACGAGGTTCGAGACAACGGTCTGCGCCGGCGCGAGCGAGACGCGCTCGGTATCGATGACGATCAGGTCGGCTCGTTTGCCCGGCTCGAGCGAGCCGACCTCGTGCGCAAGGTGCAACGCTGCCGCCCCGCCGCGCGTCATCAGTTCGAGCGCGAGCTCGGCCGAGCCGAACCCCGGGTCTTCCCGATGCTGTTTCTGGAACAGCATTGCGATCTTCATCGTCTCCCAGACGTTCTGGCCGTTGTTGGTCGAGGCTCCGTCGACACCGAGGCCGACGCGCAGGCCGGCTGCGAGCAGCTCCGGCAGTCGCGCGATGCCCGAGGCGTAGTAAGCGTTGGAGACGGGGTTGTGCGAAATCCCCGTGCCGCGCTCCGCGAGCAGCGCGATCTCCGTATCGTCGAGCCAGATTGCATGGGCGAGCAAGGTTCTCGGCCCGAGCACGCCGAGCTTCTCGAGCTCGGTGATGCTGCCGTGACCAAAACGGCGCTGACTTTCGTCGCGTTCGTCCTGCGAGCTGGCCGCGTGCATGGTGAACAGGCACTCGTATTCGACCGACAGAGCGTGCATGGCCTCGATCATGGCGGGCGTGCAGCGCAGCACGCCGATGGCCTCGGGCGTCACGGTGACGCGATCGGAGTCGAAGCGGCGCTTGAGTCGACGGATTTCGTCAGTGGCGAACGCCGGCGTGTCGCGATAACCCTCGCGGATGAACTGCGACGGACTCGACGGGTCGGCGCTGTCCATCGCGATCCGCGACACGCGCGCGCGGATGCCCGAGCGCTCGACACTGGTCAGCACGCCATCGAGCAGTTCGGGATTCGGTGCGCCGATCTCGCCCGTGGCGGTCGTCGTGACGCCCATCGACATCAACTCGAGCAGCGCCAGGGCGGCCGCGGCTTCGCCGTTGCGTCGATCGAGCCCATCGAGCACCGGCCACATGCCTTTGCTGAACCACACCTCGAGCGGCATCTCGTCGTAGAGACCGCGCAGCACGCCGTTGGAAAGATGGGTATGACAATTGACGAGGCCCGGCATGATCAGCTTGCCCGGCAGCGATCGCCTCGGCACGCCGCGCGGCGGGTCACCGAGCGACGCGGTGCTGCCGACGCGGTGGACAAGACCGTCGCGGATCCAGACGTAGCCCGAACGGAAAGCGCGCCGCTCGTCATCCATCGTCACGACGATCGCGTCGGTCAGGAGCAATTCGCCGCCCTTCGGTGTCGTCCGCAGCTTGCCGGCTGGTGCGGCGCCCGCGATCGGGCGCAGCGGACTGGCCGCACACAGGGCGACGGCGCCGCGCAGGAAATCCTTGCGGGTGATCATTGATGCGTCTCCTTGCCTCCCCGGCGCCAGACCAAGGTCCGGTTGTTGGCCGGCATCGCGACGTCGGCGACGCGCCGCAGGCCGATGCTCGCGGCCAGTGCATCGACGGCTTCGGCATCGCGCAGCCCCATGTGCGGCGCCCGCTCGCGCAGCGCGGCGTCGAACGCGGCGTTGCCGTGGCTCGTGAACGCACCGCCATAGTTGAAAGGCCCGTAGACTGCGAGCACCGCATCGCCTTCGAGAACCGCGTCGAGATGCGCGAACATCCGCTCGACCTCCTGCCAGGACATGATGTGCAGCGTGTTGGCCGAGAAGGCGGCGTCGAACCGCAGGGGCGACCAGGCACTGCCGACGTCGAGCTCGAGCGGTGGGGGCGTGTTGGTCAGCGCGGCCGCGTCGAGCCAGGAGCGGATGCCATCGAGGTTCTCGGCGCGATCCGTCGCCTGCCAGATCAGCCACGGCATACCCGCAGCGAAGTGAACGGCATGCTGGCCCGTGCCGCTGCCTATCTCGAGCACCCGGCGCCGGTCGGCGAAGTGTTCGGGCAGCACCGCGAGGATGGGCTCGCGATTGCGCTCGCAGGCGGCCGAGAACGGACGATCGGACACACGCCGGCTCAGGCGAGTGCTCGCGGCGCAGCGATCAGGCCGTTGCGGTCGGCGTAGATCCAGTCTCCGGGCGCGATCTCGATGCCGGCGAATCGCAGCGGCACGTCGCGCTGACCAGCGCCGCGCTTGTGCGGCCGCAGCGGACAGACGCCGAGAGCGAATACGCCGATCGCGATCCGTTCGAGCTCCTCGACGTCGCGGACCGCGCCGTAGATCACGACGCCAGACCAGCCGTTGGCCAGCGCGCGCGCGCCGAGGTTGCCGCCGAACAGCGCCCGCCGCAGCGAACCGCCGCCGTCGACCGCGAGGACACGGCCCGCGCCGGCGTCCTCTAGCACCGTGGCGATCAGCGCATTGTCCTCGAGACACTGCACCGTCACGGCCGGCCCGGCGAAGGCGCTGCGCGCGCCGAAACTTCGGAACACTCCGTCCGCGACCCGCGCCTCGTCGGGGTAGGCGTCGCAGAGATCGCAGATGCTGGGCAGATCGGCAGCAGGCATCGCAAGGTCCTCGGGATTGGTCCGGTCGTGGCCGCGCGCGTCGGTATCGCTGCGCGAGTATGGCATCGAGACGAGCCGATGCGGAACACGGCATCACCCGGAGCGCCCTGCCGGCGGCCGCGCGAGGCACGGCCTGCGCGGGGCAAGGGCGGATCCCTCGACACCGATTGTGAACCGGACGATGCTGCACGGCGTGCGTCCGAGTGTCTGGATGCCAGGCACACGATCCGCAGAAACGGTGAGCCCGATGCTGGAACTGCAGCACGAACTGCGCCTGCCTGCACGCCGCGATGATAAGGCGCGAATGAATTTTGTCTCCGCCCTGCGCAGCCATGTCCTGCACGAAATGGCCTTGGGCCGCGTCACATCTTGGACTGCGAGTTGGCGCCGCGTCTCGCGCGCTCCGGTCGACCGGCGCGCACGGGCGCCGAAGTGCACCGTGCGCTGCGCGCCCACGAGTACTTCCGCTTCTACTCGGCGGTGCGTGTGACGGCTAAGGACATGGTCTACCAGAGCGTGCGACCGGTCATCGAGCGCGGTCGCGCGGAACTCGCTGCCCGCGCGACCCGACCGGACTTCCGCTCCGCGAGGACACTCGATCTGGGCTACACCATCGGACACCACACCGGCGCCTGGAAGGATCGCTTCCCCGAAGCCGGGGTGCACGGGTTCGACGTCTCGGCGCCGTGCCTGCGCTATGCGCTGGCGCGGGCTCGCTCCCCGGGACGCGCGCTCGAGCTGCGGCAGATGAATGCCGAGCAGCTCGATTACGCCGACGGCAACTTCGATTTCGTGTTCTCGCCGATGTTCCTGCATGAAGTACCGCGCGCCGGGATCAGCCGGGTGCTGCGCGAAGCGCATCGGGTGCTGAGGTCGGGCGGGCTGATGCTGCACATGGAACTGCTGCCCAACGCGAGGCCGTGTCGGTCGGTCCGAGGCGCGACAGCGCGCGCACCGGCCGGCTCGCCGCCGGCGCGAACTGGTATTGCTTCGGCGCCTGGCGCTGAGCTGGCGAGCGCATGATCGAGGGACTGCGGTGGCCGGGACCAGCCTGCTCGCACTGATCGATGATATCGCGTCGATTCTCGACGACGTCGCGACGCTGACCAAGGTCGCGACCCGGAAGACGGTGGGCGTGCTCGGCGACGACCTCGCACTGAACGCCCGACAGGTCGCCGGTCTGCACGCCGACCGCGAGCTCCCGGTCGTCTGGGGTGTCGCCAAGGGCTCGATCGTCAACAAGCTGATACTCGTGCCGGCTGCGGTCGTCGTCAGCGCTATGGCGCCGTGGGCCGTGGTCCCGCTGTGCTGATCGTCGGCGGCGCGTTTCTCTGCTACGAGGGGTTCGAGAAGGTCGCCGAGAGACTGTTCCACCGGCAGGAGGCAGCCGCGCGCCATGCGCAACGGCTCGCAGCCGTCGCCGACGAGAGCGTGGATCTCGCCGCGCTCGAGAGGGACAGGATCAAGGGTGCCATCCGCACCGATTTCATCCTGTCGGCAGAGATCATCGTGATCGCCCTCGGAACCGTCAGTCATCGACCGTTCGGGACGCAATTGTCGGTGCTCGCAGCCATCGGGGTGCTCATGACGGTCGGGGTCTACAGGCTCGTGGCCGGCATCGTCAAGCTCGACGACCTCGGACTGCGGCTCGCACGTAGCCCCGGGGGTTTATCGCCGGTATTCGGCCGCGGCATCCTCGCCGCGGCCCCTTCTGACGGGCGCGGACCCGCGGGCCACCGCTATTCGTCGACGAGGAAGCTGCGCAGCTGCTCGCTGCGGCTCGGGTGCCTGAGCTTGCGCAGCGCCTTGGCCTCGATCTGCCGGATGCGCTCGCGGGTGACGTCGAACTGCTTGCCGACCTCCTCGAGCGTGTGATCGGTGTTCATGTCGATCCCAAAGCGCATGCGCAGCACCTTGGCCTCGCGCGGCGTCAGCTGCGCAAGCACTGCGTGCGTGGTCTCGCGCAGCGATTCCATGGTCGCCTGATCGATCGGCGATGCGACCGACGTGTCTTCGATGAAATCGCCGAGGTGCGAATCCTCGTCGTCGCCGATCGGCGTCTCCATCGAGATCGGCTCCTTGGCGATCTTGAGCACCTTGCGGACCTTGTCCTCGGGCATCTCCATGCGCACGGCGAGTTCCTCGGGCGTCGGTTCGCGCCCCATCTCCTGCAGCATCTGCCGCGAGATGCGGTTGAGCTTGTTGATTGTCTCGATCATGTGCACCGGGATGCGAATCGTGCGGGCCTGATCGGCGATCGAGCGCGTGATGGCCTGGCGGATCCACCACGTCGCGTAGGTCGAGAACTTGTAGCCACGGCGGTACTCGAACTTGTCGACCGCCTTCATGAGACCGATGTTGCCCTCCTGGATGAGGTCGAGGAACTGCAGACCACGGTTCGTGTACTTCTTGGCGATCGAGATCACGAGGCGCAGGTTGGCCTCGACCATCTCCTTCTTGGCGCGGCGCGCCTTGGCCTCGCCGATCGACACCTCGCGGTTGATCTCCTTGATCTCGCCGATGGACAGGTGGCGCAGACGCTCGATCTCGAGCAGTCGCTGCTGACGTTTCTCGATCTCTTCCTTGTACTTCGCGAGCCCGGCCGAGTATTTCTTGCCTGCCTTGATGTGCTTCTGCAGCCAGCGCGGATTGGTTTCGTTCTTCGGGAACGTGCCGATGAACTCCTTGCGCGGCATGCCTGCGTCACGCACGGCGAAGGTCATCACTTCGCGCTCGAGCAGGCGGATCTCGTTGACGTGCTGCCGCAGGTTCGCGATCAGCGCATCGAACATGCGCGGCGCCAGCCTGAGTTCCATGAATTCGTCGGCGAGGCGGCGGCGTAGCCTGACCGTCTTCGGATCCTCGTTGCCCGCTTTGTCCATCGACGCCAGCGTCTGCTGGTAGAGCTTCTGGATCGAAGCGAAGCGTCGGGCCGCTTCCTCCGGATCCGGTCCCGTGTCGACGGCTTCCTCTTCGCCATCGCCGTCTTCGCTGTCCTCGTCGGAATCGGTGTCTGCGGTGGTATCGGCGACCTCGATCTTCGTCGGGTTCTGCGGCTGCGCGATCACGTCGGGGGCGTTGGGATCGATGAAACCGACGATCACATCGACGAGCCGTGCCTGTCCGGCCTTGACCGGCTCGTAGGCACGCAGCAGGTACTCGTAGGTCGGCGGGTACATGGCGAGCTGCGCCCGCACGGCGTCGAGCCCCTCCTCGATGCGCTTGGCGATGCGGATCTCGCCCTCGCGCGTCAACAGCTCCACGGTGCCCATCTCGCGCATGTACATGCGCACCGGGTCCGTCGTTCGACCGAGTTCGGCATCGAGCGCCGCGAGGGCCGCGGCCGCCTCCTCGATCGCTTCCTCGTCCGACGGCGCCGACGGCTCGGCTGCCAGCAGCGACTCGGAATCCGGTGCCTTCTCGTACACCGGAATGCCCATGTCATTGATGGTGTTGACGATCTCCTCGATCTGCTCGGGATCGACGATCTCGCTGGGCAGGTAGTCGTTGACCTGCGAGTAGGTCAGATAGCTCTGCTCCTTGCCGAGCGCGATGAGCTGCTTCAGTTGCGACTGCCGGTCTTCGGGCATCCCGAGGCGCGCCGGCGCGACCGGCGCCACGGCAGGCGCGCGGCGGCTGTCCACGTCTTTGGCGCGCGCGGCGGGCGCAGCGGCTTCGCGCGGCGCCTTGACTGCGGCGGGCTTCGTCGGGACGGCGGAGGGCTTGGCGGGCGTCGCCGGCTTGGCTGCAGCGGGCACCGCCGTGACCGGCCTGCGTGCAGCGGGCTCGGCCGTCGGCTTGCCGGCCTTGTGCTTCGCGGTTTCCTTGCGCGGTGCCGCCGCGCTGCGCGAGGCCGCGGCCCTGGCCGAAGCAGCTTTGCCGGCCGTCGCGGGTCGGTGTGCCGGCTTGCGCGGCCTGGCGGAGCGGGCGGTCTTGCGTGCAGCAGGGGTCGAGGGCTTCGCTTTGCGTGTCATGGTCTGGCGGTATTCCGATGCGGTCGAGGCGCTAGGCCGCGGCACCGGGTCGCGGCCGCCCGGCGCTTCATTCAGGTGAACCGCGAATGATACTCAGACAGACGAGGCGCCGCCAGATTCCGGAAGGCTTCAGCCGAGCGGCGCAGGGCGTGGTCGCCGGCGGGACATAAGTCTTTGAAATTCCGATTTTTCTTCGTCCGTCCAGCCGAACTCGGCCTCCCGCTGGAGCAGTTCGTCGAGCCGTGCGCGAACGCCTTCGTCCGCGAGCTTCTCGAGCAGCGTGCCGAGTTCACGCGCCGCGGCGGCCAGATCATCGAGCAGAATCGGCGTGCGCGCGAGGCGCGCCAGCTGCGCCGCTTCGCCGCGCTCGCGCCAGCGTTCCAGCAGCTGCGCCGTGCTGACGCAGGGGTCCTCGCGCTGCCGTGCGAGCAGCTCTCGCAACAGCGGCACTCCCGGTTGCGGCAGGCCTTCGAGCGCATCGATGAGGTCGGCGCCGACGTCATTTGCGGCGCGCGGGAATTGCACCAGCAGGTGAATGGCCTGGCGCACGAGACTGCCGCGGCCGGCACGCGCCGCAGGCTCCCGCGCTCCGACGGGCCTCGCGGCGTGTCGCCGGGCAGCCGGTTCGTCCAGCGGCTTGCCGCCCGCTGCGCCAGCGGCCCACAGACGCTCGAGCCGCTCGGTCGGCAATCCGATCGTCTCGGCGACACGCGCCACGAGCAACTCGCGGAATACCCCCTGCGGAACCCTGGCGAGCAGCGGCTGGGCGGCCGCCGCGAAACGCGCGCGCCCGTCGGCGTGCGCGAGATCGAACTGCGCGCCGAGTTCCTGCAGCAGGTACTCGGACAACGGTAGTGCATCGCCGAGACGCGCCTCGAACGCCTCGCGGCCTTCGCGGCCGACCAGACTGTCGGGGTCCTCGCCCTCGGGCAGGAACAGGAAGCGGATCTCGCGGCCCTCGCGCGCTTCCGGCAGCGCGTTGCCGAGCGCGCGCCACGCGGCGGCACGGCCGGCGCGATCGCCGTCGAAGCAGAACACGACCTCACTGACGAGGCGGAACAGCCGCTTAAGGTGCTCGGGGGTGGTCGCCGTACCGAGCGTCGCGACGGCATAGCGGATGTCGGACTGATGCAGACGGACGACGTCCATGTAGCCCTCGACGACGAGCAGTCGCAACAGCCTGCTGCGCGACGGTCCGCTCTCGCCGCGCCGCGTCTCGTACAGGCCGTAGAGCTCGCGCCCCTTGTGGAACAGCGTCGTCTCCGGCGAGTTCAGGTATTTCGGCTCGCCCGGACCGATTACACGTCCGCCAAACGCGATCACGCGGCCGCGCGCATCGCGGATCGGGAACATCAAGCGGTCGCGGAAGCGGTCGTAGTAACGTTCGTCGTCGCGCGCAGTGCGCGCGTCTCTTTCGATCACGAGGCCGACATCGACGAGTGCGCGTCGCTCGCGCTCGCTGCCGCCGAACCGGGCCAGCACCTCGTTCCAGCGATCCGGCGCGTAGCCGATCTGGAACTGATGCAGGGTGGCCGGTGACAGGCCACGGCGCTGCGCATAGTCGCGGGCACGCGCATCGCGTGCGAGCTGCTCGGCATAGAAGGCCGCCACGCGCGCGTTGAGCTCATAGAGCGGCTCGGCGACGGCGCGCGCGTCATCGCGGCGTGCCTCGCGCGGGATCTCGACGCCGGCGCGCTGTGCGAGTTCCTCGACCGCCTCGGGAAAGCTCATGCGGTCGTAGTCCATCAGGAAACCGAGCGCCGTGCCGTGGGCGCCGCAGCCGAAGCAGTGGTAGAACTGCTTCTCGGGACTGACCCAGAACGACGGCGTCTTCTCCATATGAAAGGGGCAGCAGGCGCGGTACTCGCGCCCGGCCTTCTTGAGCGGCACGCGACTGCCGATGAGCTCGACGATGTCGGTTCGCGCGATCAGGTCGTCGATGAAGGACTGTGGGATCAACCCCGCCATGTGCGGAGCTTACCCGCGCGCGGCGTGCGCGGTTCAGCCGCTGAGGCGGGCCTTGATTCGGGCGCCGACGGCGCCCATGTCCGCTCGGCCCATGGCCTTGGCCTTGACCAGACCCATGACCTTGCCCATGTCCTTGATGGACGAGGCTGCGGTCTCGGCGATCGCGCTGGCGATGATCGCATCGAGTTCGGCTTCGCTGAGCGGGGCGGGCAGGTAGGCCTGCAGCACCGCGATCTCGGCGCTCTCCTTGGCGACGAGGTCGGCGCGACCGCCGGATTCGTATTGGGCGATCGATTCCTTGCGCTGCTTGAGCATTTTCTCGAGCACCGCGAGCACCTGGGCGTCATCGAGCGTGATGCGCTCGTCGACCTCGCGCTGCTTGATGGCGGCCTGCAGCATGCGGATGACGCCGAGGCGTTCCTTCTCCCCGGCCCGCATCGCGGCCTTCATGTCCTCGGTGATGCGCTCCTTGAGCGTCACGAACGGCTTCGCGGCGTGTCGGCGCGGCGCTCTCAGCGCGGCGCGGCGACGTTGCGCGCATTGCGCTTGAGGTGCCGCTTGACGGCGGCCGCCTTCTTGCGCTTCCGCTCCTGAGTGGGCTTCTCGTAGAACTCGCGCCGTCGCAGTTCGGTCAGCACGCCGGCCTTCTCGCAGGCTCGCTTGAAGCGGCGCAGGGCGGCGTCGAAATATTCGTTCTCGCGGACACGAACGCTGGGCATCGAAACCTCAAACCGTTGAAATGATTGGATTTTCTCTCGACGGGCGGACCGAGCGAGGGGCGGGATTGTAATGACGCCGCCGCGACCGCGCAAGCCACCGCGAGCCCGCCGGTATGATGCGGCGATGCGCGTGCTCGCAATCGAGACTTCCTGTGACGAAACGGCCGTGGCGGTGCTCGATGCCGAGGCGGGCCTGCTGGGGCATGAGGTCTTCAGCCAGATCGACCTGCACCGCCTGTATGGCGGGGTCGTGCCGGAACTCGCCTCGCGCGATCACGTGACGCGGCTGCTGCCGATGATAGAACGCGTGCTCGCCCTCGCGACGGCCGCGGCCGGCCGCCGCGGCTTGGCGCCGCGGCAGGCAGGGGCGCCGCCCGTCGATGGCGTCGCCTTCACGGCCGGCCCGGGGCTGATCGGCGCCCTGTTGACCGGCGCAGCGCTCGGGCGCGCGCTGGCGTTCGCCTGGGGTGTTCCGGCGGTCGGCGTCCACCATCTCGAAGGGCATCTGTTCGCGCCGTCGCTCGATCCGGACCCGCCGCCGCTGCCGCATCTGGCGCTGCTGGTCTCGGGCGGGCACACGATGCTGATCGAGGTCGAAGCCCTCGGTCGATACCGGCTGCTCGGCGAGACCCGCGACGATGCCGCTGGCGAGGCCTTCGACAAGAGCGCCAAGCTGCTCGGTCTGCCCTACCCGGGAGGCCCCGAGCTCGCCCGGCTCGCCGAGACCGGTCGGCGCGACGCGCTCGAGCTGCCAAGGCCCATGCTCGATCGTCCGGGTCTGGAGTTCAGCTTCTCTGGTCTCAAGACTGCCGTCCGGCGCGCCGTGGCGGACGGCGCCGTCGGTGCAGCGGACATCGCCGCAAGCGTACAGTCGGCGATCGTCGACACGCTCGTCGCCAAGGCGCTGCGCGCGCTCGACGCGACCGGTCACGGGGTGCTCGTCGTCAGCGGCGGCGTCAGCGCCAACCGGGCGCTCCGCGCGGGCCTGTCGGCGGGGGCGGAGCGGCGCGGGGTGCGCGTGTATTATCCGCGCCTCGAATTCTGCACCGACAACGCGGCGATGATCGCGGTGGCCGGGCTCGCGCGGCTCGCCGCCGGCGAGCGCGAGCCGCTCACGATCCGCGCTCGCGCCCAATGGCCCCTCGCGACGCTACAGCAACCATGAATCCAGCACGGAACGGCGACCGGATCTTCCTGCGCGGTCTCGAAGTCGAGTGCCTGATCGGCTTCATCGACTGGGAGCGGCGCATCCGCCAGAAGGTGGTGATCGACTTCGAACTGCCGGTCGACTGCCGCCGCGCGGCCGCCACCGATCGCGTCGAGGACACGCTCGACTACAAGCGTGTCGCCAAACGGATCATCGCCTACGTCGGCGCCTCGGAGTTCCAGCTTGTCGAGACGCTGGCTCACCGCGTCGCACTGCTCGTGCTCGAGGAGTTCGGCGTCGAGTGGATCCGGCTCTCGATCAACAAACCGGGAGCCATCCGCGGCTCGCGGGACGTTGGCGTCTCGATCGAACGCACGCGCGCTGATCTCCGCTGAACGGAGCGCACGACGGCATGACCCGGGTCTTCGTCGCGGCCGGCAGCAATGTCGACGCGCACGCCAACCTGCGTCTGGCCCGCGACGAGCTCGAACGGACCTTCGACCACGTGACGCTGTCGAGCGCATGGCGGAACCGCGCGGTCGGCTTCGACGGCCCCGACTTCGTCAATCTTGTGGCGGGTTTCGAGACGGACCGTCCCGTCGAGTCCGTGATCGCCGAACTGCAGCGCATCGAGGCTCTGTGCGGGCGGCCAAGGGACGCGCCGAAGTGGGCGCCGCGCCGCATGGATCTGGATATCCTGCTCTATGGCGATCTGGTCTGCGAGCGTCCGGGCCTGACACTGCCGCGGCCCGATCTGCTGCGACGCCCGTACATGCTCGGTCCGCTCGCCGAGATCGCGCCCGACCTGCGGCATCCCACCGCGGGGGAGACCATGGCCGCGCTCTGGGCGCGCTTTCCGCGCGACCACGCGATGCAACGCGTGGAACTATGAGCCGCGCCCTACCAGCCGATACTGCGGCCGCCGTCGACGGCGAGGATCTGTCCGGTGACGAACGGGGCCTCGGTGGCGAAGAACACGGCGGCCCGGGCGATGTCCCGCGCGGAACCCGAGCGTTTGAGCGCCGTGCGATCGACGATCTTGCGTTGCAGCTCGCCGTCGGCCGTGCCGTCCTCGGGCCACATCACGGGCCCCGGCGCGATGCCGTTGACGCGCACATGCGGGCCCATCTCCCGCGCCAGCGATCGCGTCAGCATGATCAGTCCGGCTTTCGCTGCGCTGTAGACCGGATAGCGGCGCAGCGGGCGCATCCCGTGGATGTCGACCATGTTGAGGACGAGGCCGCGCGCGAGTCGCAGCGGCGTCATCGCCGCCTGCGACAGGAACAGCGGCGCCTTGAGGTTCGAACCGATGAGGTCGTCCCACTGCGCCTCGCTGATTTCCCCGAGCGGCGTGGCGTAGAACGTCGAGGCGTTGTTGACAAGGATATCGAGCTGACCGTAGCGCGCGAGCGTGGCGTCGACGAGTCGCGCCGGCGCGCCGGCGTCGAGCAGGTTCGATTGCAGCACGACGGCGCTGCCGGATCGCAGCGCCTCGAGTTCGCCGGCGAGGCGGTCGGCGTCGGCGCGGGAGCGGTTGCAGTGGATGGCGACCGCCGCGCCGCAACGGTGCAGCGCGCGGGCGATCTCTGCGCCGACTCGGCGTGCCGCACCCGTGACCAGTACGACCTTGCCGTCAAGCGGGGCTGGGGGCGGCGAACTCATGGCGGCAGCTTATGACGACGCCGTGCACGCCGACAACGTTGCCCGAGCTCGGTGCCGCGGAGCGCGCGCACGTGGCGCGCATGGAGGCGGAGCTGCGCGCGCGCATCGATCGCGCCGGCGGCTGGCTCGCTTTCGACGAGTACATGGACGCTGCGCTCTATGCGCCCGGTCTCGGTTACTACAGCGCGGGCGCGACCAAGTTCGGCGCTGGCGGCGACTTCGTCACGGCGCCGGAGATCTCGGATCTGTTCGCGCGCACGTTCGCGCGCCAGTTCGCTGAGGTGCTCGAGGCGACCGGTGGCGGCGTGCTAGAAGCCGGTCCCGGGTCGGGCCGTTTCGCGCGCGTCGTGCTGCACGAACTCGGCACCCTCGGCTATCGCGACGTGCCGTACTCGCTGCTCGAAGTCAGCGCCGATCTGCGCGCCCGGCAGCGCGAGGAGATTGGTCGCGACGGCACGGCGTTCAGACGCGCGCGCTGGCTTGACCGGCCACCGGACCGCCACGTCGGGGTGATCTTCGCCAACGAACTGCTCGATGCGCTTCCCTGCGACCGCTTCATAATGATCGGCGGGCGGCCGCAGCGCCTCGGGGTCGCGGTCGGCGCGGAGGGGCTGCGGTGGGCCGCGCGCGCGCCCGACCCCGACGATCCCGCCGATGCCGCGTGGCTGGCCGAAGTCCACCGGCTGCTCGAGGGCGTCGTGGACAAGCTGCCGGAGGGTTACTGCGGCGAGCTCTGCCCGCGTGCCGCGGCCTGGGTCGCGGAGCTCGGCGGCGCGCTCGAGCGCGGAGCCGTGATCCTCGTCGACTACGGACTGCCGCGGCGCCATTATTATCACCCGCAGCGTGTTTCGGGGACGCTGCGCTGCCATTTTCGACAGCGCGCGCACGACGATCCGTTCCGTTATCCCGGGCTCACGGACATTACCGCCTGGGTCGACTTCACGCGCATCGCGGAGGCCGCGGAGGCGGCTGGGCTGGAGGTGGCGGCATTCGCGACACAGGCGGCGTTCCTGCTCTCGCTCGGGATCGAGCGCCTCGTCGAGGGCGAACCCGCCAGCGGAGCGCGCTGGTTCGCGCAGCTGCAGGGAGTCAAGCGATTGCTGCTGCCCGGTGAGATGGGCGAGGCGGTCAAGGTGATGGTTCTGACGCGCGGCTGGAACCGAGCGCCGCGCGGTGCGCGGCTGCAGGACCTGCGCGCTTCGCTCTGAGAGCATGAGGAGATCGATCGATGGACATGGAATGGTGGCAGGCTGCGATACTCGCGATGATCCAGGGACTCGCGGAGTTCCTGCCGATCTCGAGCTCAGGCCACCTCGTTCTGCTGCCGCGGTTCGTCGGCTGGGAGGACCAGGGACTCGCCTTTGACGTTGCGCTGCACGTCGGCACGCTGCTCGCCGTGTTTACGTATTTCCGAGCCGATCTCAAGCCACTCATCACCGGCCTGCTACGTTTCGTCGCCGGAGATCGCCACGACCCCGCGGGCCGCCTCGCCGTCAATCTGCTCGTCGGCTCGATCCCGGTCGGCCTCGCTGGACTGACCTTCGCGGACTTCATCGAGGAGCACCTGCGCAGTCCGTTCGTCGTCGCCTTCCAACTCGCCGTGTTCGGCGTCGTGCTGTATCTCGCCGACCGGTTCGGACGCCGCAACCGGCAGGAGACGGGACTGACCGCGGGCGAGGCGCTGCTGATCGGCTGCGGTCAGGCGCTTGCGCTGGTGCCCGGCACGTCACGCTCCGGCATTACGATGACTGTGGCGCTGTCGCTCGGTCTGACGCGCGAGGCCGCGGCGCGTTTCTCGTTCCTGCTTTCGCTGCCCGGTATCGCGATGGCCGGCGGTTATGAAGGTCTCAAGCTCGCGACCGGCGAGGCCGCGGTGACGCCACCGCTGGCGGCGATCGTCACGGGCGTGCTCGTGTCGGCCGTCGTCGGCTACCTGTGCATCGCCTTCTTCCTGAAATTCATCGCGCGGATCGGCTTGCTGCCGTTCACGATCTACCGGCTCGTGCTGGCGGGAATCATCGTCGCCGTATTCATCTGACGGGGCGCAGGGCCGCGATGGCGGCGAGCCTCGCCCGGCGGAGCGCCTCTCCGTAAGCGGGGCCACGCAGACGCTCGCGTTCTGCGCTGTCCGGTTGTGCCGCTGCCGCCGCAGCGCGCATGCGCTCGAGCAGCGCGCGCTGCGGGTAGGGGCGGTCCTCGAGCCCGGCGCGGCCGCGAGCGTCGCATTCGCAGACTTCGAGCAGCTGGTCGAAGCGCTCCGGGCGGCGGAACGCGTCGGCCTGCTCGAACAGCTCGAGCACGTTAGTCGCGCGCAGTTCGAGTGCCCGGTGCACGTGGGTGTGGAAGCGCGTCGCGAGGCGCGCGAGCTCGCGGTAGGCGACCGGCACGCGCAGGCGGTCGCACAGCGACTCGACGCGCGAAAGGCCCGCGGTTTCGTGTCCGGGATGACTCGGCAGCATCGACGCGGGTGTCAAGGCCTTGCCCGTATCGTGCGCGAGCAGCGCAAAGCAGACGAGCGGGCCGGTGGCGCGCTGTGCGGCGATGCGCAGCGCGAGCAGCAGGTGAGCGCCGGTGTCGATCTCCGGATGCCAGCGCGGCGGCTGCGGCACGCCGAACAGCGCATCGACCTCCGGCATCAGTCGCGCGAGGGCGCCACAGTCACGCAGCACGGTCACGAACGCATCGGGTCCCGGCTCGGCGAGCGCTCTGTCGGTCTCGCGCCAGACGCGCTCTGGGACGAGCGCATCGATCTCGCCGCCGTCGACCATGCGACGCATGAGCTCCAGAGTCTCCGGCGCGACGCGGAAGCCGAGCGGCGCGAAGCGCGCGGCGAAGCGCGCAACGCGCAGGATGCGCACTGGATCTTCGACGAAGGCCGGCGAGACGTGGCGGAGCAGGCGGGCCTCGAGGTCGCGCTGGCCGCCATACGGGTCGACCAGCCGCCCGTCCATGGCGCGCGCGATCGCGTTGATCGTCAGGTCACGCCGCCGCAGGTCGTCCTCGAGCGTCACCGTCGGCGCAAACTCGGCGACGAAACCCCGATAGCCGGGAGCGACCTTGCGTTCGAGACGTGCGAGCGCGTACTCCTCGTGCGTTAGCGGATGCAGGAAGACCGGGAAGTCGCGGCCCACGGGGCGGTAGCCCCGGGCTTCGAGCTCGGCCGGCGTCGCGCCGACGACGACCCAGTCGCGCTCGCCGACCGGGCGACCGAGCAGTTCATCGCGCACTGCGCCGCCGACCAGATAGACTTCCATGAATGCATGGTAAGCGCGCGCTCTGCGCGAGGCGAGCCGCGGCGGCGCGGCTGCTGCTGATCGCGCTGGTCCTCGGCTCGCTGTCCGGCTGCGGTGCGCCCTACCTGCTGCAGGCGGCACGCGGGCAGGCAGAGCTGATGTCGCGGCGTGTGCCGCTCGAGCGCGCGATCGAGCAGGCTGGCCAGTCGAGCGGCGAGGTCGCGCTCACGCGTCGGCAGACGCTCGAACGGTTGCGCGAAGCGCGTGAGTTCGCGGTGCGTGAGCTCGCCCTACCCGACAACGACAGCTACCGCAGCTTCGTCGATCTCGAGCGGCCGTTCGTCGTCTGGACCGTGGTCGCCACGCCGGAGTTTTCGGTCACGCCGCATCGCTGGTGCTTCCCGGTGGCCGGCTGCGTTGCGTATCGCGGCTACTTCAGCGAGCGCGCGGCACGTCGCTACGCGGCGCGCCTCGCCCGGCGCGGCGACGACGTGACCGTCGGCGGCGTCCCCGCCTACTCGACGCTCGGCCGCTTCGCCGACCCAGTCGTCAGTCCGATGCTTCGACTCGGCGTCGACGACGCCGTCGCGACGCTGTTCCACGAGCTCGCCCATCAGGTCGTCTACGTGCAGGACGACACCGCCTTCAACGAGGCCTTCGCCGTCACCGTGGAGCGGACCGGTCTCCAGCGCTGGCTCGCGCACCGCGGTGAATGGCAGTCGCCGGCGCGGCAGGAACGCGAGCGGCGCCAGCGACGGTTCGTTGCGGCAGTCGAGGGCGCGCGGCGCGACCTCGCCTCGCTGTATGCGCGCCCGCTCGATGCGGTCGCGATGCGCGTCGCCAAGCAGGCTAGGCTCGCAGAACTCGCCGCCGAGCTGCGCGCGCTTGAGGCCGAGGCGGGGGGGCGGGCCGGATTCTCGCGCTGGCTCGAGCTAGGGCTCAACAATGCGCATCTCGCCTCCGTGGCGAGCTACTGGCAGTGCGTGGCCGGCTTCGAGCGCGAGCTCGCCGCCGTTGGTGGTGAGCTGCACCGGTTCTACGCGCGGGTCCGCGAGCTCGCGAGGGAGCCGGCGTCGGCACGGCGCGCGCGGCTTTGCGAGCCGACGCCGAGGTAGCCCGGGACGATCGCAGCCAGGGAGGCCGGGCGGATGCCGAGTCGCTCCATGCCGTTCTCCCGACACACGCTGTCCTGCGTTAGCGACAGGTAGTTGTCGGTCGAGAACGGCTTGCCCGGAATGAAGTCCATGACGAGGCCCTGCAGGCGCGCTACCGGATCCGGAAGCGCGATGATGTGAGCCCGCACGCCGATTACCATCGCCGTGTAGCGCACGAGCTCGGCGAGGGTCAGCATCTCGGGTCCGCAGAGCTCATAGGTCTGGCCGCGGCAGGCCGCCCCATGGCTGGCACCGGGCAGGCAGCGGACGAAGGCTTCGACGACGTCGCCGACGTAGACGGGCGCAAAGCGCGTACCGGCGCGGGCCAGCGGCATGAGGCCGTGCGTCAGACGCAGCAGCGCGGCGAAGCGGTTCAGCAGCGAATCGCCCGGGCCAAAGATCACCGACGGACGGAAGATCGTCCAGTCGAGCGACGCGGGTGCGGAGCGCACATGGCGTTCGGCGACGCCTTTCGAGCGCAGGTAGTGACTCGGGCCAGCCTCGGCGTCGGCGCCGAGAGAACTCATCTGCAGCAGACGGGATACGCCCCGGGCGCTGGCCGCCTCGACGACCTTGCGCGTCAACTCCGCGTGCGCCGCGGCGAAGCCGCGCCCCGAGCGGCCACTCTCGTTGAGGATGCCCGCGAGATTGATCGCCACGTCGGCGCCCGCGAAGGCCGCGCGCAGCGCGAGCGGATCGTGCACGTTGCAATCGGCGATCTCGACGAGCGGCAGCACGCGGAGATGACGCGCCCGCTCGGCGCGACGGGTCAGCACGCGCACCCGGTGGCCAAGTTCGACGAGACGGGCGACGAGCGCTGTGCCGACGAAGCCCGAGCCGCCGAGGACGACGATCCTGGCCATCTTCGCTCCTCAGCGCAGCAGGATCACGAGGTTGCGGTCGCCGCGACGGACGTTCAGCACGAGCGAGCTTGCGTCCTTGGCCGCCTCGCGCAGCTGCGCGAGGTTGGTCACGCGCGCGCGATTCGCGCCCACGATCACGTCGTTAGCGCGCAGACCGGCGGCGAATGCGGCACTGCCCTGGGCGACGCTGCGCACGATTGCCCCTGCGCCGTTCGGCGCATCGGCGAGCAAAGCGCCCGCGAGTCCGGGGTGCAGGGGTTTGGCCGGCGCGCCGTCCGCTGTCGTCGGCGTCGCGGCTTCCTCCGGCGGCGACTCGATCAGCGCCGCGACGCGCTGCGGCCGGCCGTCGCGCAGCAGCGCGATCTCGACGCGCTCGCCGACGCGCAGCAGTCCGATCGCGTTGCGCAGCTCGGTGTGGGACTTGACAGTGCGGCCGTTCACGGCAGTAATCACGTCGCCGGCGCGAATGCCCGCCTTCTCCGCCGCCGACTTCTCCACGACCTGGGTCACCAGCGCGCCGGTCGCCGCGCTGAGGCCCAAGGCCTGCGCGACGTCGGGCGTCACGGGCGCGATGTTCACGCCGAGCACGCCGCGCTTGACCGAGCCGTAGCGAATGAGTTGCTCGAGCACGCTGCGCGCGAGGTTCGAGGGGATCGCAAAGCCGATGCCGATGTTGCCGCCGCTGCGCGAGAGGATGGCGCTGTTGATGCCGATGAGCTCGCCGCGCAGGTTCACCAGCGCTCCGCCCGAGTTACCGGGATTGATCGACGCGTCGGTCTGGATGAAGTCCTCGAAGCCATCGCGGCTGATGCCGGAGCGACCGAGTGCGCTGACGATCCCCGACGTTACCGTGTGCTGAAGGCCGAACGGATTGCCGATCGCCACGACGAAGTCGCCGACCTCGAGGCGGTCCGAGTCGCCCAGCGCGATCTCGGTGAGCCGGTCGGGCTGCACCTTGAGCACGGCGATGTCCGAGGGCGCATCGGCGCCGACGATCTCGGCCTTCAGGTCACGCCCGTCCTGCAAGGTCACGGTGATCTCGCTGGCGTTCTCGACCACGTGCGCGTTGGTGATGATGTGCCCGGCGCGCGCATCGATGATCACGCCCGAGCCGGCGCTCTGGAACGGTCGCTCACGCTGCCCGCCGTCCGGCGGCACGTCGAAGAAGCGGCGAAAGAACGGGTCCTCGAGCAGCGGATTGCGCGGCGTGCGCTCGCGGATCGTGCCGCGGGTAGCGATGTTGACGACCGCCGGCGAGACGCGCCGGATCATCGGCGCGAGCGATGGTACGGAGGGTGTGGTGGCGGCTGGGACTCCCGGGTTCGGGACGGAGGACTCGGCAGGCGACGCGGTCTGGGCTGGCAGTGGTCGGGTCAGCAGGCAGGCGGTCAGCGCCAGCAGGGCAGGAGCGGCGATTCGGGTCATGGCGAAGTCTCGGTGCGGGGTCTGGAGCGGCACTCGCGGGGCATTGTACGGATGGGCGTCATCGCGCACCGCGCGGCGCTTCGACCGCGCTCGAGCGACGGAGTGCCGCGGCGGGCGTCCGTCCGGCGCGGCTGTTAGCAAACTGTGTGCCGGATGTGACTTAAGTCCGTACACAAGATCTTGGGGTCCGTCAGCGCGGCTGACGGCCTATTTTTCACCATGAAGGAATGATGACGGCGCCCGAGGGTTTTTCGTAGCGCTATGAAATTAAAAGAAAAAATAGACTGCTTTTGCGAGGCTACGTGCGCTTGACGCTGCTCATCAGGGTTCTTTAGGCTTGAAGCGTCCGACACAAGATCTTGTGTCGCGCCACAGTTCGTGACGCAGCACGAAACGGGAGGGGTGTCGGAAGGGATCCAGAGGCGGTCGTCTGACAGCGGCCGCAAACAGGCCGAATCGCACGCGGGAAGCGGCGGTGCCTTCGTCGGGAAGGGCACGGCGTGTTTTTCTTTGGGGCGGTCAGAGACGTTCAGACATTGGGGAGCCGCAGGTCGCATGAACAGCGTGGTCAAACTCGAGAGCAAAGACGTCGGCTCGATTCCGTTCCAGGATGCCTCGCTGGACATCTGGGACAAGAAGTACCGGCTCGTCTCCAAGGCGGGTCAGCCGATCGACAGAACCATGGATGACACGTACAAGCGTGTCGCCCGCGCACTCGCCGATGTCGAGAGAGAAGACGTCCGCGAACACTGGTACGAGCGCTTCCTCTGGGCGATGCGCCATGGCGCGATCCCGGCCGGCCGCGTGACCTCGAATGCCGGTGCGCAGGAGCACAAGCCGGCCACGTCGACGATCAACTGCACGGTCTCCGGCACGATCCGCGACTCGATGGACGACATCCTCGGCAAGGTCCACGAGGCGGGCCTGACGCTGAAGGCTGGCTGCGGCATCGGCTACGAGTTCTCGACGCTGCGGCCGCGTGGCGCCTACGTGTCCGGCGCCGGCGCCTACACCTCGGGCCCGCTGTCCTTCATGGACATCTACGACAAGATGTGCTTCACGGTGTCCTCGGCCGGCGGTCGCCGCGGCGCCCAAATGGGCACCTTCGATGTCGGTCATCCGGACGTCATGGAGTTCATCCGCTCCAAGCGTGAGAACGGCCGTCTGCGACAGTTCAATCTCTCGCTGCTGATCACGGACGAGTTCATGCGGGCCGTGCGCGCCGACGCCGACTGGAAGCTCGCGTTCCCCATCACCGAGAAGGAGTACGACGCCGAGACGATGCGGCTCGACGACCCCGCGCAGTTCATCTGGCGCGAGTGGCCGATCACGGACGGCTACGTCACGAACGGCGAGGGGCTGGTGGCCTGCAAGGTCTACAAGACGATCAAGGCGCGGCGCGTCTGGGACGTGATCATGTCCTCGACCTACGATTTCGCCGAGCCGGGGTTCATCCTGATCGACCGCGTCAACGAGCTGAACAACAACTGGTGGTGCGAGAACATCCGCGCCACCAATCCCTGCGGCGAGCAGCCGCTGCCGCCTTATGGATCCTGCCTGCTCGGTTCGGTGAACCTGACGCGATTCGTACGCAACGCCTTCACCGAGTTCGCGGAGTTCGACTGGGCCGAATACCGCGAAGTCGTCAAGGTCTTCACGCGCATGCTCGACAACGTCGTCGAGATCAACGGCCTGCCGCTTCCGGCCCAGCGCCACGAGATCGCGCGTAAGCGCCGTCACGGTATGGGTTTTCTGGGCCTTGGCAGCACCATGACGCTGCTCGGGATGAAGTACGGTTCGCCGGAATCGATCCGCTTCACCGAGGACGTGTCCCGCGAGATGGCGGTGGCCGGCTGGGAAGCCGCTCTGGAGCTCGCTCGCGAGAAAGGTCCGGCGCCAATCATGAACGAGGAGTTCACGGTCACCGGGGAGATGCTGCGCAAGCGTCCCGAGATGGTGCGCGATGGCTGGAAGGTCGGGGCGAAGATCCCGGGCCGCCTGCTGCACGCGCGCTACAGCCGTTACATGCAACGAATCGCCGAAGTCGCTCCGCAGCTCGTCGACCAGCTCGCCGAGGTCGGCGCGCGCTTCACGCACCACACGTCGATTGCGCCGACCGGAACCATTTCCCTCTCGCTCGCCAACAATGCCAGCAATGGCATCGAGCCCTCGTTCGCGCACCACTACTTCCGCAACGTGATCCGCGAGGGCCGTAAGACGAAGGAGAAGGTGGATGTCTTCTCGTTCGAGCTGCTTGCCTATCGCGAGCTGGTCAATCCGCGGGCGATGCCCAACTCGACGAATCCGGCCGAGCAGCTGCCGGACTACTTCACGACGGCCGACGACATCACGCCGATCGAGCACGTCGACATCCAGGCGGCGGCGCAGAAGTGGATCGACTCGTCGATCTCGAAGACGGCGAATGTGCCGACCGACTTCAAGTACGAGGCGTTCAAGGACATCTACCTGTACGCCCATGAGAAGGGTCTCAAGGGCTGCACGACCTTCCGCTTCAACCCGGAGGCCTTCCAGGGCGTGCTCGTCAAGGAGGAGGACCTCAAGAACACGACCTATGTGTTCACGCTCGAGGACGGCACCGAGGTGACGTGCAAGGGCGACGAGGAGATCGAGTACGACGGCGAGATCCACACCGCCGCCAATCTGTTCGACGCCCTCAAAGAGGGCTATTACGGCAAGTTCTGAGCGCGGGAGCGTCGCACATGGCCGCCATCAAGATAGACCGCAGGATCGCCAAGTTCCGTGTCCAGAAGCCCGGCGAGCAGGCTGTCGCTGCCGAGGCCAGGCCGCAGGAGAGCAAACCGCTCGACACCAGGGGCAAGGTCGTCCGTCTCACCGAAGAGGTGCAGCGCCCCGAGGTGCTGGTCGGCTCGACCTACAAGATCAAGACGCCGGTGTCGGATCACGCGATGTACGTGACCATCAACGACATCATCCTCAACGAGGGCAGCGAGCACGAGCAGCGGCGGCCGTTCGAGATCTTCATCAACTCGAAGAATCTCGACCACTACCAGTGGATCGTTGCGCTGACGCGAATCATTTCCGCGGTCTTCCGCAAGGGCGGAGACGTCACCTTTCTCGTCGAGGAACTCAAGGCAGTGTTCGATCCGCGCGGTGGCTACTGGCAGCCCGGTGGCAAGTTCATGCCGTCGATCATCGCCGAGCTGGGTCACGTGATCGAGAAGCACCTGCAGACCATAGGCCTGATCCGCAAGACCGGTCTCGATGAGCATCAACGCAGGCTCGTCGAGGAGAAGCGCGCCGAGTTCGAGGCCCGTCAGAAGCAGACCGACGCGTTCGCGAAGTCGCATTTCCCCGAGGGCGCGCAGTTGTGCACCAAGTGCAACACGGCCGCCGTGGTGATGATGGACGGCTGCATGACCTGCCTGAACTGCGGCGACAGCAAGTGCGGGTGAGCGGAGCCGGATAGCGACGGCGCCAGCCAGTTTCGCGCCTGCCGGGCTCCCCGCCCGGCGTCCTGCCCTGACGGGACTGGCGCGACCTTCCAAGGCGGCCCTGCGGCCGCCTTGTTTTTCGCTGCTGTGCGGCGCGAAGAAAACGGCCCCGCTCGCACGGGGCCATGGTCGCTTGCTTGTTTGTGGAGGAGTGTTCGCTTCTTGTTGTTGTGGCTGCTCCGGAGCAACGTGCGTGCCAACCACCCTGTCCGGCGGGCGCTTCTGACATAAGGCTGCACGCGGGCACGCGAATCGCGACGAAGTCTCGACAATTCAGTGACCTGCAGCGCTGCTCTGATTAAGTCAGATGGTCGCCTGAACGATGGTCGTGTCAAGCCGATCGACACGGATGCCCGGCCGCGCAAACGCGATTCGGCGCTTCGGCTGGCGTAACCGCTGACGCAACAGGGACTTGCGCAGGCGAGCATCGCTGTAAATCGCCTCGACAGCGTGCGGACGGGATAACGTCAAGTCACCACGGCTCAGCGCGATCGAGCGTGATACTCCTCGTTCGGCATCATGTCGGTCGCCGTCGCGAGGCGGTTCGTCATGTTGAAGAAGCCAGTGACGGCGCAGATGTCCCAGATCGCCCGGTCGTTGAAGCCGGCGCGCCGCAGCTTCGCGCGATCGGCGGCGCCGACCTCGGCCGGATTAACCGTCAGCTTGTGGGCGAAATCGAGCATGGCCCGCTGCCGCCTCGGCAGCCTCGCGACGCGGTAGTTCATCACCAGCAGTTCACCGAGCGCCGGATCGCCCGACATCTCGCGCACGGCCTGCCCGTGCGCGGTCAGGCAGTAGTAGCAGCGGTTGGCGGCCGAGACCACCACCGCGATCATCTCGCGCTCGAGCTTGCTGAGTGCAGAGTCGCCGAGCATGAGGTCGTTGTACATACCGATGAAGGCGCGCAGCTTGACCTGATCGAAGCTGTAGGCCGCGAGCACGTTCGGCAGGAAACCGATCTTCTCGTCGCAGACGTCGAAGTACTTGCGCATGTCCGGATCGAGCCGGCGGCGCGGCGGGATTGGCAGACGCAGCGCGGTCAGGTGCCTCGGTTGCGAAGGATAGCGGCGCGACATCGAAGACTCCCCGGCGCCTCTCAGCGCTCGTCGACCTGGTCGACGTCCGCCTGACCGGACAAGCGTCGTCGGATGTGCGACCACGAAAGACCCATCGAAAGGATCGCCGCGACGATGACGAGCGCGATCCAGACGATTGCGCGCGTGTCCTGCATCGACAGCCAGCCATACCAGACGGCGACCCAGATCAACACACCGAAGAACGCCAGCGCGAGCAGCACGCCGCCGACGCCTAGCGAGCGCATCGTCGCCCGCAGGAACACGATCCATGCGATCAGCAGCGTGATGCCGGCGAGCGCCATCGGCGGCGTCAGGGCAGGCAGCGCGGCCGCGGTCCAGTGGAAGTAGGACCAGCCGGACGGGTTGAAGGTCAGCAGCACGAGCGCGAGCGCGGTCGCGAACCGCAGTCCGAAGCCACTCAACCCGATGTTGTCTTGCGCCATGGTCAGTACCTGTGCGGTGTCCGCCGCGCCTGCGGCTGCGGATGATCCGCGATCGGCCGCGATCCGACAACGGTTGTGTGATCGATGCCTCAGCGGCCCGGCCGCTGCATTGGCTCGCCGATGGCCCGTCTCGTATAGTCGAGCGGATGTCGACGGCCGCCCATCTCGCGAAGCTCAACAGCCAGCAGCGACGCGCCGTGTCGCTCGGCGAACCCCTGCCGCCTCCGGCCAGAGGCTGGCGCTGCGGTCCCGTACTCGTCGTCGCCGGTGCGGGAACCGGCAAGACCTCGACGATCGCGCATCGCGTCGCGCACCTCGTGCTCAACGGCGTCGATCCGGCTCGCGTCCTGCTGCTCACGTTCACGCGCCACGCGGCCACGGAGATGCGGCGGCGCGCCCGCGACATCGTCAAGGAGGCGCTCGGCGAGACGCTCGGTGGCACGAGCCAGACGCTCGCCCAGCGGCTGCAATGGGCCGGCACCTTTCACTCGATCGGCAACCGTCTGCTGCGCCACTATGCGAGGCACCTGAACCTCGATCCGGCCTTCACGGTGCTCGACCGCGGCGACTCGGCGGATCTGATCGACACGCTGCGGGAGGAGCTCGGACTCGCGCAGAAGGCGCAGCGGTTCCCGCGCAAGGACCTTTGCCTGGCGATCTACTCCCACCGGGTTAACAGCCAGCGGTCGCTCCAGGAGACTTTGGAGACGCATTTTCCGTGGTGTAGCCCGTGGGCCGGAGAGCTGACGCGGCTGTACCGCGCCTACGTCGAGCGCAAGCAGCAGCTGTCGCTGCTCGATTTCGACGACCTGCTGCTGTTGTGGCACAGCATGATGCTGGAACCGCGCTTCGCGCAGCACGTCGGAGCCCATTTCGACCACGTGCTCGTCGACGAGTATCAGGATACGAACCGTTTGCAGGCCGAGATCCTCCGTGCGCTGAAGCCCGACGGCTCGGGCCTGTTCGTGGTCGGGGACGACGCACAATCGATCTACTCGTTTCGTGCGGCGGCCGTCGACAACATCCTAGGATTCCCGGGGCAGTTCGAGCCCCGTGCCGAGGTCGTGTCGCTGGCCCTGAACTACCGTTCGACGCAACCGATCCTCGACGCCAGCAACGCCCTGATGGCAGAGGCGCCGCGGCAGTTCCGCAAGCAGCTTCTCTCTTCCCGCGGCGCAGGCCCGCTGCCGCTCTTCGTGACCACCGACGATCTGCAGTCGCAGGCCGAGTACGTCTGCCAGCAGCTCCTCCGTAAGCGCGAGGCCAATGTGCCGTTGCGCCGTCAGGCCGTGCTGTTCCGTACTGGCAGCCACAGCGACCTGCTCGAGATCGAGCTCACGAGGCGCAAGATCCCTTTCGTGAAGTACGGCGGGCTGCGCTTCCTCGAGGGCGCGCACGTCAAGGATCTGCTGTCGATCCTGCGCTGGGCCGACAATCCGCGCAACGAGCTGGCCGGCTTTCGCGTCGCGCAGCTGCTCCCGGGCCTCGGTCCGGTCAATGCCCGCAAGGTCCTCGATCACGTCAGGGCGGCCGGCTACTCGTTCCGCACGCTCGGCGGATTCTCTCCGCCGCCGGAGGCCCGTGTCGCATGGAGCCGGTTCGTGGAGCTCTACCAGACACTCGCCGATCCTGCGCTACCCTGGCCGGGACAGGTGAGACTCGCGCGCGAGTGGTACCGACCGCATTTCGAGCGCCTCTACGACCATCTGCACACGCGCGTCGGCGATCTCGATCAGATCGAGCTGCTCTCCACCCAGTACCCGAGCCGCGAGCGCTTCCTGACCGAAATGACGCTCGATCCGCCGCAGTCCACCAGCGATCTCGCGGGCCAGCCACAGCTCGACGAAGACTACGTCGTGCTGTCCACGGTGCACTCCGCCAAGGGCATGGAATGGGACAGCGTGACCGTGCTCAACGTCGTCGAGGGCAGTTTCCCGTCCGAGTTCTCGACGCGCAGCGAGGTGCTGATCGAAGAGGAACGCCGATTGCTGTACGTCGCGATGACGCGAGCGAAGACAGAACTGGCGCTGATCCAGCCCCTGCGCTTCGCAGTGACCAGCCAGGGACCGAAGAGCGACGCGCACGTCTACGGTGGCCGCAGTCGTTTCCTGACCGAGCGGGTCCGCAAGACGCTCGAAGCGACCGTCTTCCACGGCTCAGCGATCGTCGACGAAGGTCTCGACGGCGCGGCCACGCCGGCGAGCGTCGACGTGCTGCAGCGTTCGCGGCAGATGTGGTGAAACCTGAGGCCCCCGCGCCGCCGGCGCGCGGGCCCGGGAAGCCCACTGGGGTCAGCGGCGGAATGCGCCGCCCCCGCCCGGGGGCCGCGGACGCTGCGGTCGCTCCTGCGCTTCGTTGACGCGCAGAGGCCGCCCGTTCATCTGATATCCGTTCAATCCGGCAATGGCCGCCTGTGCGTCGGCGGCCGGCATGTCGACGAAGGCGAAGCCGCGAGGCTTGCCGGTTTCCCGATCGTTGATGATCTTCACCGACTCGACCTTGCCGTGACGTTCGAACAGCACGCGCACGTCGGCATCGGTCGCCGAAAAGGGCAGGTTGCCCACGTAGATCGTCGTCATCCAGATCTCTCTTTCCCAGAATCGGACTGCAGCTCGCGGCGCTGCGGCCGCTGCCGGTCCGGTCGTCAGTCGTACACAGGACGAGGTCCTGCCCCCTGTTCGTTAGCCGAACGCGACTGATGCTACTCCGGGCGCCGAGAGGATGTAAACGTGAGCCCGGCGCCACGACATCGGCAGTAAGCACTGCAAAAAAGGGCCGCCGATCCTCGCCGGCGGCCCGCAATGTCTGGGCTGCGCGACCTACCGGGACGTCGCCGGCTCTGGCGCAACCTTCTTCTTGAAGTAAGTCCAGCTCGTCTCGTTCGGGCGCGCATCGTCGCCCGGCGGAGGGGTCCGATATTCCGGATAAGTGGTTTCAATCGCCTTGAGTATCACCGCGGGCAACTGGTCGAAACGCTCGAGCTTGCGGCCCGCCGCATGAATGTAGATCAAGCCGACCCGATCACCCATCTCCATCCAGGGCAGCCAACTCGCGAGCCGCACCCAGCCGACCTGGACTGGAGGATTGGCGATGCGCGGATCGGTGAGCTCGCTGACCTTGCCGAAGAAATTGAACATCTCGGTCGCGTGATAGGCGCCGCCGACGTACTTCTGGTAGTCCCCGCCGAGCGGGTTGCGATAGAACAGTGGCACGGTCAGCGTATTCCACCAGGTGTCGCCGACGATCGTGCCGCGCCAGCTTGCCGGTTTGCCATCGGCGCCGACCGCAAAAACCGGACGCTGGTTGACCGGGTCGTTGGCTGTCTGCAGGACCTCGACGGTCTTGCCCGTCCACGGGTTCTTCCACGTCTTCAGCAGCTCGCCGGTTGCCGGGTCGGCGTAGAGCAGCAGTTCGCGGGACACGAGGCGCCAGCCCTTGCCGCGCTGCGGGTCGTCGACCGTCACGCAGGTGCGGACGTTCATGCCCTCGACGTTGAAGAGCTTGCGGTCGGGCTCCCCCGGCACGCGCGCGAAGCCCTCGCCGTGGAACCAGTAGACCGTGGGCTCACCATCCTTGTCCGAGCATTGCACGCGGCGCGCGGCCCGGTTGGCGCCCTCGGGTGTGCCGAGATCGATCTTCGCGCCGGCCTTGGCGGCCAGTGCGACGGGGCCGGTCTGTCCGGCCGCGAGCAAGGCGGCGCAGAGGGCCGCAGTCCGCAGTGAGTGCATCGGGATCTCCTTGGAAGCGGCCGGGAGCGGCCGCCAGTCATTATGCCAGTATGACGATCGGTTACGGTTGCGACGGCGGGCGCAGGAAGTCCACCACGCGCGAATCGATGGTCGACACCGGTGTCCGATCGCGGGCGAGTTCGCTGAGTACGCGGTTCGTGAAGCGCGCGAGATCCTCGGCGCGGGCCTGTTGCTGATCTGGCGTACCCTCGTGACGCTCGACGGCGCCGGGTGGCAGGATGCGCCGGTTCTCGAGTTCGGCCTCGAGGGCCTGGAGCCGCTCGCGCAGCAGGTAGACCTCGGCCGCCAGGGCGACGATGGCGCCGACCGCGTTGTCCATCGGCAGCGCCCGCAGGAAATCGGGCTCCGCGCCGAGAACGGGTCCCTGCAGTGCGGCGTTGTAGCGATGCTCCCTCATGACTCACTTCTCGAAGACGTAGAAATTCCAGAAGTTCACCTGGATGGGCGGGCCGCCGGGGCGCTGCACCGAGCGGTTGAGGCGTTCGAACGGCGCGACGTGCGTCCGGGAGAAACCTGCCTCGAGCGCCATCCGTTCGATCGGCGTCTCGTACCACGGCGTCGAGTAGGTTTCGTTGTTGGTCAGCGCATGGCTGCGTTGCAGCACGTTCTGGAACAGGTCGCCGGGCCGCAGGTGGAACTCGTGGCCGGCAAAGAGACCGCCGGGCTCGAGCACGCGGCAGGCTTCGCGGAGCAGCGCCGGCATGTGGGCCGGAGGCAGCTCGTGCAGCATGAAGTTGAAGAAGATCAGGTCGAAGGTGCCGTCCGGATAGTCGAGATGCTCGAGGTCCTGCTGCGACAGGAAGAAACGGTAGCCACGCTCGAGCGCGCGCAGGTTGGCGAGCTTGAGACAGGGCGCCGACAGGTCGACGCCATGGCATTCCGACTGCGGGTTTCGCTGCTGCCAGGCGACGAGCGCGGCCCCATGCCCCGTGCCCCAGTCCAGCACTCGCGCAAAGCGCCGCCCCTTCGTGTGAGCGTCGATCGCATCGAAGAGCAGGTGATAGATGCCATTCGGATCGGCATGCGCCGCGACGGTCGTGCGTCTCCCGATCTCGTAGCTGACGCCGTCGAGCGGGTCGTGCGTGACGCCGCCCGTGTGCTGGTGGAAGGGCACGTAGCGGAAGTAATCCGGCAGCGGCAGCGTCGGATTCAGGCGCAGCCGCCCGGGCGGCGCCGCGCGCGCCGCCGCGTCGAGCGCCGCCTCGATCTGCGCGCGCTGGGCGCCAACGGTCGCGAAGATACCGAGATCAGGCCGGTGATACTTGAAGCGCTGCAGGTTGCGGTAGTACCACCAATAGAGCTGGAAAGACGTCTGCGCGTCGAGCTGGCGTTCGAGCTCGCGCCAGTCCGTGGCCGGCGGCAGTGCGCGGGCTTGGTACTCGTCGTGCATCCGGACCACCAGCGGTCCCTCGGCGTAGCTGCGCGCGGCCCGCAGGAAGGCATGGTAGCTGCGGAAATCGCGGCTCTCGTGGATTTGCAGCAGCGACCGGTGTGGGGCGGATTCGAGCACGGCATTCATGCCGTGACTTTAGCCAGAGCCGCACCGCAACGCCAAATCCGTGCCTCGACAGCCATGCCGGGCCGACGTAAGGTGTTTGGGGCGTACTGCAGGATCGCGCGTTCGACACGGTGTCCGGATTCGCCGGGCCCTCCGGGTCTGTGGCTGCCCGCAGAGGGGACCGGGCGCCGACGTGCAGTGAATCGGTGCGGGGCCGCCGGGATCCATGCGACTTCGATACCACCTCGTCAATGTCTTCACCCGTGGCGGCCGGCTCACGGGCAATCCGCTCTGCGTGTTCGAGGATGGCAGCGGCCTCGATGCGGAATCGATGCAGGCGCTGGCGCGTCAGTTCAACCTGTCGGAGACCACCTTCATCCTGCCCTCGTCGCGCGCGACGGCGAGGGTTCGCATCTTCACGCCGGACTTCGAGATGCCTTTCGCGGGGCATCCGACGCTCGGGACCGCCCATGTCGTCCACGCGCTGCAGGCGAGGCCCACGGACACCGTCACGCTCGAGATGCAGGCGGGCCTGATAGCGGTGCAGGCCCACGGCGATCGCTGGACGTTGACGGCGAACCCGGCCACGCGGCGAGAGCTCGCGGTCCCGGTCGCGGGGCTGGCGGCCGCGCTGGGACTGCACGCCTCCGATATCGTCGCAGAGCCAGACGGTCGTCGGCCGCTCTGGATCGATTCGGGCTCGGATCAGCTGATCGTGCCGCTCGTCGATGCGTCGGCCGTCGGACGCGTGGCGCCGGATCCGGCGCGCCTCGCGCCATTGCGCGGTTCGCAGGGTCGGCAGTTCACTTACGTGTTCGCCGAGACCGGCGACGGCACGGTCCTGGCCCGCTTTCTGTTCGAGGCGGATGGTGCGTTCCGTGAGGATCCGGCCACCGGCTCGGCCTGCGCGAACCTCGGCGGCTGGTACCTCGCGATTGGCGCTACGCCGCCGCTGGTTCGCCGCGTGCACCAGGGCGAGCGACTGCGCCGCCCGTCGGAACTGCTGCTCTCGATCGATGCGGCGCGCACGGTGCGCGTCGGCGGTCAGGTCGTGGCGGTCGGCAGCGGCGAGATCGAGCCGTGACCGTTTCTGGACCCCCGATCGTCGCACCGGGCGGGAGCCCGCTCGCGTTCGCCGTGATCAGCTCGGCAAGCCTCGAGGCCTCGATCGCGTTCTATCGCGACCTGATCGGCCTCGAGGCCGGCCCCGTCTGCGCCTGGCGCGGGCCTGCGTTCGAGCGCCTGTGGTCGCTGCCGGCCGGCGCGTCGGCGCGGGCCTGCATGCTCGGCGTCGGCGCGGGCATGGTGGGCCGCCTCCTGCTGCTCGAGTTCGATGCCGCGTCGCTGCCGGGTGGCTGCCCGCGCGAGCCAATCCAGCGCGAGGCGCACTCGCGCGTGATCGGTCTCGCGAACCTCAACTTCTACGCCCGCGACCTGCGATCTGCCGTGCAGGCCTTCGCCGCTCAGGGCCATGCAGCGTGGTCGGTGCCGACGCAGCACAGTCTCGCGGAGGAGGTTGGCAATCCGATCGAAGTGATCTTCGACGGTCCCGACCACGTGGCGATCAACCTCGTCGAGCTGACCGGCCGCGATCCGACCACGCGCATCGGCCAGATGCGCGCGTACGTCGAGCAGCACGGTTACACGCCCCAGGGCTTCACGCCGGTCGTCACGACCTCACACGTCGTACGCTCGCTCGATGCGGCGCGCCAGTTCTACGAACGCGTGCTTGGCATGGGGGTACTCATCGACGACGAACTGGGGGCGCCGCACGTCAATGCCTTCCTGCGCCTGCCCGCCGATGGCGTCACGCGCGTCCAGTTCATGCAGGGTGGGCACATGTTCGGAAAGATCGCTGTCTCGGAACCGCGCAATTACCTCGCCGCCTGCGAAGACCTGCGGCCGCGCGCGCGGGCGCCGAACATCGGCTATCTGGCGCAGGCCTTCGAGGTCGACGATCTCGGCGCCGCAGCGGCGCAGTGTGCGGCGCTCGGCGTGGAATCGGCCGGCACCCGCGGTGTGATCGAGATTCCGGGTGTCGGCCCGCGGGATCAGCTCCTCGTGCGCAACCCGGGTAGTGGCGCACTGCAATGGCTGATCGCCCGTCGCGGCAGTTGAGCCGCCGCCGCACGGCCAGCCCGGCGTCTACTCCAGATACGCATAGCCGTTGAGCTCACCTTCGTAGAAACGCTTGATGGCCTGACTCTCGGCGACGGTCATGCGACCCTCGCGGATCGCGCGCTCGCAGTCGCGCGCGAGGGCCGGGTAGAGCTCTTCGACGTCGTACTCCATGTATTCGAGCACCTTGTTGGCGGTGTCGCCCTTGACGATCTCGCCGATCGACCACCGGCCGTCGTCCTCGAGCCGGATATGCACGACGTGGGTGTCACCGAACAGGTTGTGCAGGTCGCCGAGCGTTTCCTGATAGGCGCCGACGAGGAAGGCGGCGAGGTAGTACTCGTCACCGGCGGAGATGTCGTGCAGCTCGAGCGTGCGCTTGATTTCGCGATGGCTCACGAAGTGGTCGATCTTGCCGTCCGAATCGCAAGTGATGTCGGCGAGCACGCCGCGTCGGGTCGGGGCCTCCTCGAGCCGGTGGATCGGCATGATGGGGAACAGCTGGTCGATCGCCCAGCTGTCCGGCAGTGACTGGAACACCGACATGTTGCAGAAGTAGATGTCCGAGAGGATCGCTTCGAGGCCCTCGAGTTCCTCGGGAACCTCATCGAGCTTGCGCGCGAGGTCGCGGATCCTGGCGCACGTGGCCCAGAATAGCCTCTCGGCGAGCCCCCGGAACTCGAGCGACATCAGGCCGAGATTGAACATCTGCAGGGTCTGGTCGCGCGCCGTCATCGCATCGTGGTAGCACTCCACGAGACGGCGCTCCGTGACCGCGCGGTAGGCCTCGAACAGGTCGCGCACGGGCTGCGGGATCGGTTCCGAGCCGCGATAGTCCTCGTCCTCGCGACCCGTGACGCGGAACTTGTCGAGCGACGAGGTGCCGAGCGTGTTGAAGATCAGCACGCTGTGGTGCGCAGCGATCGCGCGACCGGACTCGCTGACGATGCGCGGATGCGCGATACCGCGTGCATTGCAGACGCTCGCGATCCGGTAGACGACGTCGTTCGCGTACTCGGCCAGCGTGTAGTTCATCGACGACGGGTAGTTCGTGCCCGAACCATCGTAGTCGACGCCGAGGCCGCCGCCGACGTCGATGTACTCGAGCCCGGCGCCGAGCAGCTTGAGTTCGGCGTAGACGTGCGAGAGCTCGTTGATCGCGTCCTTGACCCGACGGATGTCCTGCAGCTGGCTGCCGGGATGGCAGTGCACGAGCTTGAGGCAGTCCAGCATGTCGTGTTGTCGCAGGACCTCCACGACCTCGAGGATCTCCGTGATGAACAGCCCGAACTTCGACTTCTCTCCGGCGGAGTCGCGCCAGCGCCCCGAGCCTTCGCTGGCGAGCTTGACGCGAACGCCGATCCGGGGCGTGACGTCGTGTCTCCTGGCGTGCTTGATGATCAGCGCGAGTTCGGCGAAGTTCTCGACCACGGGCACGATCGTACGGCCGAGCTTGGTCGCGAGGATCACGGCCTCGATGTAGCTGTCGTCCTTGAAGCCGTTGCAGACGATCAGCCGGTCGGGCGAGTTCTCGCTCATCGCCATGACGGCGAGCAGTTCGGGCTTGCTGCCGACCTCGAGCCCGAAGCCGAACTCGCGGCCGTAGCGGTAGACCTCCTCGACGACGAGGCGCTGCTGGTTGACCTTGATCGGGAACACGGCCGTGTAGCCGTTGCGGTACTCGTTCTCCGCGATGGCCTGCGCAAAGGCTTCGTGCAGGTGACGCAGGCGGTGAGCGAGGATGCCGGAGAAGCGGACCACGACCGGCGTCGTCAGATCGCGGGCCTTGAGGCCCTGCACGACCTCGAACAGGTCGATTTCCTCGCCGGCCCGCTGGTTGGGCCGAACGACGACGTGCCCGGCGTCATTGATGGAGAAATAGCCCTGACCCCAGGCGTCGACGTGGTAGAGGTCGCGCGAGTCGTCGATCTTCCAGGGGGTTGCAGCGCGTCTGCTGGCGCTCTCGGCGCCGGCGGCCGGTTCACGGGACATGCGCGATACCTCAGGCAGGGCCGGTGGCCACCGGGCGCGACGAATCGCGGATCCACTCGCTCCAGGAGCCCGCATAGAGCCGCGAGCCGCACAGACCCGCGTGTTCGAGCGCGAGCAGGTTGTGGCAGGCGCTGACTCCCGAGCCGCACATCGCGACGTGCTCGCGCGCGGCCCGCCCGCCGAGCGTCTCGAGCCAGCGCCGTCGCAGCTCAGTAGACGGCAGGAAGCGGCCGCGCTCGTCGAGATTGCGCGCAAACGGGTGGTTCAGCGCGCCGGGCACATGCCCGGCAATGGGATCGATGGTTTCGTTGCGGCCGGCGAAGCGGTCGGCTGCGCGCGCGTCGCTGAGCCGGATCGCGCCCGCCTCGAGCGCGCCGAGGACGAAATCGGCGTCGACGACGCGCGAAGCGTCTGCGCGCGCGACGAAGTCGCCGGGCGGCAGCGTGACGATCTCGCGGCTCAGCTCGCCGCCTCTGGCGGTCCAGGCCGCGAGTCCGCCATCGAGCACGGCGACGGGCTCGTGCCCGAGCCAGCGCAGCAGCCACCAGGCACGCGCTGCGAACATCCCGTTTCCCTGATCGTAGGCGACGACCTGGGTGTCGCGGCCGATCCCCCACGATCGGGCGCGCGTGGCGAACTGCTCCGGTGCAGGCAGCGGATGACGTCCGGTCGCGGGACCGACTGGACCCGAGAGGTCCCGGTCGAGATGAGCGTATTGGGCGCCGGGAAGATGTCCTTCGAGGAAAGCCTGCTCGCCCCAGCCCGGGCGCGCGAGGTCGAAGCGGCAGTCGAGCAGCACCCACCCGACGGAGTCGGTCACCGCCCGCAGTGCATCGGCGTCGATCAGCGTCGTGTACGGCTTCATGTCGCGAATTCTCCGCGCGATGCGCTGCCGATACAATCTTCGCATGACAATCGATGTGTGGTGGGGCAGCGGCAGCCCATACTCGTGGCGGGTGCTGCTCGCACTCGAGCACAAGCGGCTGCCCTATCGCGGCCACCTGCTGCAGTTCTCGAAGCAGGAGCACCAGTCGCCGCAGATGCTGGCGATGAACCCGCGCGGCCGGCTGCCCGTGCTCAAGGACGGCGACTACGTCGTGTTCGAGTCGGTCGCGGTGCTCCACTACCTCGACCGCAAGTACCCGGAGCCGCCCATCTTCGGGCGCTCCGCCGAGGAGGCGGGCGTCATCATCCGCGTCATCGAGGAGTTCCAGGCCTACACCGAGGAGCATCTGATGAGGATCTGCCGCGGCCTGCTGACGGGCAGCGCCGATCCGCACTCCGACGCGATCACCGAGGCGATGCACGTCGTCGCGCGCGAGGCGCGCACGATCGAGATGCGCCTGTCGAAAGGCGACTGGATCGTCGGCGATGCCTATTCGGCGATCGACATGGTGATCTTTCCGGCGATCCAGTTGCTGCGCCGGGCGCTCGAGCGGCCCGGCGCCGCCGAACTCGCGCGTCGCTTCCTTCCGATCGAGGTGAATTACCCGGCACTGGGCCGCTGGCTCGCGCGCATCGAGTCGCTGCCGGGCTATGAGCGCACCTATCCGCCACACTGGCGTGCCGCCTGAGCGGGACGCTGCGCCGCTGGCGGCTGCGGGGCAGGGTTGCTAATCTTCGCCGCGCCGCGGAATCTCCCGCGCGTCCCGATCCAGTCAGCCCGCGAGACGATCATGCCCGAGCACAAGATCCACGTCGATTTCCCAGGCCGCATCCTATTCGTCGGATTCGGCAGCATCGGTCAGGGCGCGCTGCCCCTGATCCTGCGCCATATCGGCATTCCGAAGGATCGCATCAGCATCGTCGCCGCCGACGATCAGGGGCGCGCCTGCGCGGATCACTTCGGCATCAAGTTCGTGCGCGAGACGCTGACGCGCGAGAACTTCCGCCGCATCCTCGATCCGATGCTGGGTCGCGGCGACTTCCTGCTCAATGTGTCGGTCGACGTGTCTTCGGTCGCCCTGATCAGGTTCTGCTGGGAGAAAGGCGCGATGTATCTAGACACCTGCATCGAGCCATGGCCTGGGGACTACACCGACCCAGGCGTACCGGCCGCGCGGCGCACGAACTACGCGCTGCGCGAAGAGGCGCTGGCGCTGCGCAAGGGCAACCTGCAGGCACCGACGGCCGTTCTGACGCACGGTGCGAATCCGGGTCTCGTGTCGCATTTCGTCAAGCGCGCGATGCTCAACATCGCCGCTGACACCGGCTACGTGCTCGAGTCCGAGCCGACGACGCGCGAGGACTGGGGCCGGCTCGCGCGTGGGCTCGGCATCAAGACGATCCACATCGCCGAGCGCGACACCCAGGTTACGCCATTGCGCAAGAAGCCGAACGAGTTCGTCAACACCTGGTCGGTGGACGGTTTCGTCAGCGAGGGCTCGCAGCCCTCCGAAATGGGCTGGGGAACGCATGAACGCAACTTCCCCCGCGACGGCAGGCGCCACGAGTCCGGCTCGCAGGCGGCGATCTACCTGATGCAGCCTGGCTGCGCGACGCGGGTGCGCACCTGGACCCCGCGCGCCGGCCACTTCCATGGCTGGGCCATCACGCACGGCGAGTCGATCTCGATCGCCGACTATCTGACCGTCAGGGAGCACAATCAGGTCGTGTACCGTCCGACGGTCCACTACGCCTACCACCCTTGCGACGATGCCGTGCTGTCACTGCACGAGTACTGCGGCCGCAACTACATCCTGCAGGACTCCAAGCGCATCCTGCTCGACGAGATCTCCCCGGGCGGCATCGATGAGCTCGGCGTGCTGCTCGCGGGTCATAAGCGCAATGCCTACTGGTACGGTTCGCAGCTCAGCATCGACGAGGCCCGCGAGCTCGTGCCGTTCAACAGTGCGACCAGCCTGCAGGTCACCGCGGCGGCGCTGTCGGGCATGATCTGGGCCATCGAGAATCCGAATCGCGGCGTCACCGAGCCCGAAGAGATGGACTGGAGGCGCTGCCTCGAGATCTGCCTGCCCTACCTCGGGCCGGTGGTCGGCGAGTACACCGAGTGGACGCCGCTGACCGATCGCGAGCGACTGTTCCCCGAGGACATCGACAAGAGCGATCCGTGGCAGTTCAAGAACGTTCGCGTCGCCTGAGGCGCTCCGTGGCGGGGAGCGCGCGTGATGGCCGTGCTCAGCGGCCGGTCTCGTATTCGATCGCCGCGATGACGAAACGTCGACGCCCCTCCGGCAGGGTGACCTCCAATTCGTCGTCGAGGGCGCGACGCAGCAGGGCCTGCGCGAGCGGGGCGTCCATGCTGATGTACTCCGGCGCCATGTCGAATTCGTCGGGCCCGACGATACGGTAGCGGCGCAGGACGCCCGCCTCGTCCTCGAGCGTCACCCAGGCGCCGAAATAGACTCGGCGTCGATCGGCGGGCGGCTTGTCGACGACGACCATGCCCTCGAGGCGACGGCGCAGGAAGCGAACGCGGCGGTCGATCTCGCGCAAACGGCGCTTGCCATAGGTGTACTCGGCGTTCTCCGAGCGGTCGCCCTGGGCAGCCGCCTCGGCGACGGCCTGGGTGACGCGCGGCCGCTCGACCCGCCAAAGCTCATCGAGCTCGGCGCGCAGACGCGCGAACCCGGCGGGCGTGATGAACTGTGAACCGGGTCTCGCGGGCGGACGATAGCGGGTCATGGTGCGCCGATTATGCGGCGCCAGCCGTCGGAACTGTGGCGGGCCTCACGGTCGGGCGCGGTGGCCACGCCTAGCCTTCGTGCCCATGGCGACCAAGTACTTCACGCACTTCGTCACTTCGGCGCGGGAGGCGCGCCAGGACAGCGAGTGGAGCGGCGTGGTCGAGTTGAACCTGCCGCTCGAGGGGCGCACTGGCGCGCAGCGCGAACTGCGGCGGCTGCTGGCCGAGAACTTCGAGCTGGACTTCGAGGACATCCGCATCCTGCATTGGGCCAGGCTGCACTGAGGACGATAGCCCGCACGAATCCCCTGGCGGACTTCCTTCCCTTCATCGAGAGTCCGCACCTCTGACCCCGGTCCCGCAAAGTCCGGGGTTTTTTTTCGCCGGCGCCGCCCCCATCATGTGCCACCGGCCGGTCAGGACCGCCGCGGGCGGTGCCCCGGATCGATCGATGGAGGACCCCATGCGCACACGAATGCTGACCGTACTTGCCGTCTCGAGCCTGGGCTTGACCGGCTGCGGATACAACACGCTGCAGACCCAGGACGAGGCGATCAAGGCGGCCTGGTCGGAGGTGGTCAACCAGTATCAGCGTCGCGCCGACCTGATCCCTAACCTCGTCAACACGGTCAAGGGCTACGCCGCACAGGAAGAGCGCGTGCTCGTCGGCGTGACCGAGGCGCGTGCCAGAGCAACCTCGATCCAGGTCACGCCCGAAGTGCTCAACGACCCGGAGGCGTTGCGCCGGTTTCAGGCCGCACAGGGCGAGCTGACCGCCGCGCTGAAGAGCCTGATCGCCGTCAGCGAGAACTATCCGCAACTCAAGTCGGATCAGAACTTCCGCGACCTGCAGGCCCAGCTCGAGGGCACCGAGAATCGCATCACGGTCGCGCGCAACCGCTACATCGAGGCCGTGCAGGCCTACAACGGCACGGTGCGCCGCTTCCCGACCAATCTAACGGCCATGATCTTCAACCACGAGGTGAAGCCGAACTTCACCGTCGAGAACGAGGCCGCGATCGCGCGTCCGCCCACGGTCGATTTCGGCACACCGGACCGTGCCGCACCCGCGCCCGCATCACCCTGAGCGACGGGGAGCCGCCGCGTGGCTCGGGCCCGCGGCGCTGCTGATCCTGTCTCTCTGTACCGCAGCCGCGGCCCAGGCGCTGCGGCCCGTGCCGCCGTTCGAGGCGCGTGTCACCGATCTGACCGGCACGCTGACTGCGGCGGACCAGGCGGCGCTCGAGCAGAAACTCGCGGATTTCGAGCGGCGCAAGGGCGCGCAGATCGCGGTCTTGATCGTCGCGACCACTCAGCCCGAGACGATCGAGCAGTACTCGATCCGGGTCGTCGACTCGTGGAAGCTGGGTCGCGCGCAGCCCGACGACGGCGCCCTGCTGCTGGTCGCCCGCGACGACCGTACGCTACGCATCGAGGTCGGCCGTGGCCTCGAAGGCGTGCTGACGGACCTCGTGGCGAAACGTATCGTGGCCGACATCATCGTGCCGCAGTTCCAGCGCGGCGATTTCGCCGGCGGCGTCAACGCCGGCGTCGACCAGATGATCCGCGTCATCGACGGCGAGCCGCTACCGGAACCCGATCGCGGCTGGGAGGGGCGCGCGGCGCAGTTCGAGGATCTGCTGCCTGTGCTGTTCTTCGCCGTGATGTTCGGCGGTGTGGTGCTGCGCGCGATCTTCGGTCGCGCGCTCGGTTCGGTGGCGACCGGAAGTCTCGCGGGCGTGCTCGCATGGCTGTTGACGCAGCTCGTGGCTGTCGCAGCGATCGCCGGCATCGCGGCGCTCGTCCTGTCGCTGATGATGGGCTTCGGCGGCGGCCGCTGGTCGAGCCGCGCGCACCGCGGCGGCTGGGGCGGCGGGGGTTTCGGCAGCGGCGGCTTCGGCGGCGGGCTGGGCGGTGGCGGCTTCCGCGGTGGCGGTGGCGGCAGCTTCGGCGGCGGTGGCGCCTCAGGACGCTGGTGAGGCGCAGGGCATGGATCTGCATCGCCTGCTTCGACATCTGACCGCCACGCGCTGGCGCACCCGGCAGCGATTCCCGCCGGAGCTGCTCACGCGCATCGAGCAGACGATCGCCGACGTCGAGGCCCGTCATGGCGGCGAGCTGCGTTTCGCCGTGGAGACGGCGTACGAGCTGGGTGAACTGTGGGCCGGCCTGTCCCCGCGCGAGCGCGCCCTGCAGGTGTTCGGCCTGCTCGGCGTCTGGGATACGGCCGAGAACAACGGCGTGCTGATCTACCTGTCGATGGCCGATCGCGACGTCGAGATCGTCGCCGACCGCGGCATCGCCGCGCGTGTGCCGCAGGCGGAGTGGGATGCCGTCTGCCGGCTGATGGAAGAGCACTTCCGCACAGGACGCTTCGGCGAGGGTGCGATCGACGGCATCCAGGCCGTTGGCCGGCTGCTGGCGCGTCACTTTCCGCCACCGGGGCGCGGTCGCGACGAGCTGCCGAATCAGACCATCCTGCTCTAGGACCCGCGAAAGCGCCTGTCGGCGGGGTGCCACAGCGCACCTGAGGTGCCGGCTGCAGCGCCGCCGCGTCGATGCCATAATCGGCCGGTCATGACGTGCATCACCGGCCGTGCCGCACCCCTCGCGCTGGTCCCGCTGCTCGCCACGCTGCCCGGTTGCTCGCTGCTCGCGGGTCCGTGGTCGCCGCAGGGCTCGTCGGCGCCGGTCGCACCGGTCGAGCCGCAGGATCCTCCGCCCGTCGCGACCCATCGGTTCGTGATCGACCACGAGAAGGACGACCTCATCGGTGTCGTCCAGGTCACCAGGGCTGGCAAGGAAGATACGCTGCCGGACATCGCGCGGCGCTTCAACATCGGTTACGAAGAGATCGTCCGCGCCAATCCCGGCGTCGACCCCTGGCTTCCTGGCGAGGGTCGCGAGATCGTGATCCCGACGCAGTTTCTGCTGCCCAACGCGCCGCGCGAGGGCGTGGTGATCAACCTCGCCTCGATGCGTCTGTACTACTTCCCGAAGCGCAAGCAGGGCGAGCAGCAGATCGTCTACACGCACCCGATCGGCATCGGCAAGGTCGGCTGGGCCACTCCCGAGGGCACGACGCGCGTGGTGCGCAAGGCCAAGGATCCAGTCTGGCGCCCGGGTCCCGGAGTGCGTGCCGAGCACAGGAAGAACGGCGAGATCCTGCCGGCGGTCGTGCCGCCGGGCCCGGACAATCCGCTCGGCACGCGCGCGATGTACCTCGGCTGGCCGCAATACCTGATTCACGGCACCAACAAGCCCTACGGCGTCGGCCTGCGCTCCAGCCACGGCTGCATCCGCATGTACCCGGAAGACGTCGAGATGCTCTACGAATACATCCAGCCCGGCGAGAAAGTCACCGTCGTCAATCAGCCGTTCGTCTTCGGCTGGCACGATGGGCAGCTCCATCTGCAGGCTTTCGACGTGCTCGAGGATGATCCGCGCGACTGGAAGCGCGCCCAGCGGCGCCTGCTGTCGCGCTCGCTCGCCAACCGCATCCAGAGGGAGCTCAAGGCACGCAACGAGACCGTGAACTGGGAGGCGATCTCCACGTTCACGCACGATCCGCGGGGTATTCCGGTTTCGGTGTCGCGACCCGACAGCACCATTGAGGCGATCGTCGCCGCGGCTCCCCGCGTGCAGAACCGCGTGCCCGACGGCGCGACCTGGGACGGCAAGTCGAATCTGCCCGCCGACGATGCCACGATGCGCGCCGTCTTCTCCGACGAGGAGCGTGAGCCGGCCGTCGCGCCGACTTCTGGCGGCGCGAGCAAGCCGGTTCGCATCGGTTCGGCGACGCGCTGAAGGCTGCATGGACGCTCGAGCTCGGGCTCTGTCGACCCTCGGAGCGCTGGCCGCGCTGACCATCGGCAGCGCCGGTGCCGGCGCCGCGCGGGCCGATGCGGACGCTGAGCTCGAGTCACGCCGCGACTACCACTCGTTCGCCAACACCGCGCAGATGCAGGTGCGCCACGTAGAGCTGTCGCTCGATGTCGACTTCGAGGCGCGCCGGCTGTCAGGCACCGTCGATCTCGACGTCGAGCGACGCAACGAGAACGCCACGACGCTGGTGCTCGACACCCGCGACCTCGTCGTGCGCGAGGCCTGGCTCGTCGAACGCGACGGTCGTCTCGAGAGCACCCCGTTCGAGCTCGGCGCCACGGCCGGCACGCTCGGCGAGCCGCTCGTGGTGCGGGTGCCGAGCGGCGCGATCGGCAGCCGCTTCCGCGTCCGGATTTCTTACCAGACACGCCCGCAGGCCTCGGGTCTGCAGTGGCTCGGACCGGCGCAGACGGCGGGCCGCAGTCATCCCTTCCTGTTCTCGCAGTCGCAGGCGATCCATGCGCGCTCGTGGATTCCGCTGCAGGACACGCCGCAGCTGCGAGTGACCTACTCGGCACGCGTACGCGCACCGGAGGGCCTGCGGGCGGTCATGAGCGCCGAGAACCTGCCAGGGCCCGCGAAGGCCGGCTGGTTCTCGTTCCGCATGCCGCAGCCCGTGCCCTCGTACCTGATCGCGCTCGCGGTGGGCCGGCTCGAGTATCGAGCGCTCGGGCCACGGACGGGGATCTACGCCGAGCCGCCGCTGATCGAGCGCGCAGCGCGGGAATTCGCCGACACCGAGGCAATGCTCGAGGCCTGCGAGCGCCTGTTTGGCCCTTATCGCTGGGAGCGTTACGACATGTTGGTGCTGCCGCCGGCATTTCCCTACGGCGGCATGGAGAACCCGCGGCTGACGTTCCTGACGCCGACCATCATCGCCGGTGACCGCAGCCTGGTCTCGCTGATCGCCCATGAACTCGCGCACAGCTGGTCGGGCAACCTCGTGACCAACGCGACCTGGCGCGACTTCTGGCTCAACGAGGGGCTCACGGTCTTCCTGGAGCGGCGCATTCTCGAGGCTCTCTACGGCGAGAAACGCCGCGAGATGGAGGATGTCTTGGGCCTGCAGTCGCTGCGTCGCGACCTCGCCGAGCTCGCGCCGCGAGATCAGGTGCTCGCAGTCGACCTGCGCGGGCGCGATCCGGATGACGCCTTCAGCGACGTGCCTTACGAGAAGGGTCGGCTGTTTCTGGGATGGCTCGAGGCGCGCGTCGGCCGCGAGCCGCTCGAGCGGTTCCTGCGCGAGTACTTCGACGCATTTGCGTTCCGCTCGGTGACGACCGAGGAGTTCCGCGCACACCTCGAGCGCGAGCTGCTCGCCGCGCGGCCGGGTGCGGTGCGCGCCGCCGAACTCGACGCCTGGCTCCACGCGCCGGGCCTGCCGGACTCCGCCGTGTTGCCGCGTTCGGAGGCGTTCGCAGCCGTCGATGCGGCGCGCACCGGCTGGCTCGCGGGCCGGATCGCGCTTGCCGCGCTGCCGGCGCGCGAGTGGAGCACGTTCGAGTGGCTGCACTTCCTCGACAATCTGCCGGCTGTCGTTCCACCCGAGCGCCTCGGCGAACTCGATGCCGCTTTCGGTCTGACCGCGGCTGGCAACGCCGAAATCGTCCACAGCTGGTTGCGCGTCGCGATCCGGAATCGCTACGCGGCGGCCTGGCCGCGGCTCGAGGAGTTCCTGTTGACCATCGGTCGACGCAAGCTGATCCGTCCGCTGTACGAGGACCTGATGCGCACGACCGACGGCGCGCGATTCGCGCGCGAGGTGTATGCGCGCGCACGACCCGGCTATCACCCGATCGCCGTTGCGACGCTCGATCCGATCGTGCGCGGCGCGCCCGCGCGCCAGAGATAAGCCGGCTGCTGTGATACCCTGTGCACGCATCGCACAGGGTGGAGCGTGGTCGCGGGCATTCTCTCGGGCATAGAGATCGCAGAGCAGAATGGGCCGGGCGCCGCGATCGCGCCGGCCACCACCGGCGTCACCGCGTTCGTCGGCCGCTCGCTCCAGGGACCCGTCAACGAGCCGGTGGTCGTCACCGACTTCGCGGTTTTCCAGCGCGTCTTCGGCGGCCTGTGGCAACCCTCCATGCTGTCGTATGCGGTGGAACAGTTCTTCGAGAACGGCGGCAGCACGGCGGTAATCGTCCGCGTCGTCAACGGCGCGCGGCCACCGACGCTGTCGCTCGGCACGCCGGCGGCGCCGCTCAGGCTTGCGGCGCTGGCGCCGGGCACGCGCGAGCACCTGCGCGCGGCCGTCGACTACGATGGCATCGGCGACAACGAGCCGGATCGGTTCAATCTCGTCGTGCAGCGGGTCCGCGGCCCGGGGTCCGAGCTCGTCGAGGACCAGGAGATCTTCCGCAGGGTTTCGGTCCGCCCCGGTTCAAGGCACTGGCTGCCGCTCGCGCTGGCCGATTCGCGGCTGGTGCGGCTGGTCGGCGCTCCGCCGTCGGAGCGACCGCCGGTCACGCCGCCCTCGCATCCGGCCGACATGGTCGGCTACGTCGCCGTGGGCAACGATGGCGATGACGGGGCGCCCCTGACGGATTACGACATCATCGGCTCCGCGCAGGCCGGCACGGGCCTATTCGCGTTGCGCGGCGGCCCGCCCATCAACATGCTCTGCATTCCGCCGCTGTCGCGGGAGCAGGACATCGGGCTCAGCACCTGGCTCGTCGCCGGGCGCTTCTGCCGCGAGCGGCACGCACTGCTGATCGTCGATCCGCCGCGTACCTGGCAGAGTGGCGCGGCCGCCATCGACGGCATGCGGTCATGGCCTTACCGCGCCGACAACGCGGTCATGTACTTTCCCCGGTTGCTCGCCACCGATCGCCTGCGCGGGCGAACCGAGGCGTTCGCGGCCTGCGGCGCGGTGGCCGGGCTGCTCGCGCGCGCCGATGCAGCGGGGGCGCCGTGGAGTCCGCTCGTGCGTGATGAGGTACCGCTGCGAGCGGGCCTGCGACCCGCATGCGTCGTCACCCAGGGCGAGCGCGCGAGGCTTGCGCAATCGGGCGTCAACGTGCTCAGCTCCGTGCGAACCGCGCATGCGGGCCTCGACACGGCCCGAACACTCGCCGCCGGCAATGCCGGCGCGACCGACTGGCGGTACCTGGGGCCGCGCAGGCTCGCACTCTTCGTTGCGCAGTCGATCGGGGCGGGCACGCGCTGGATGCTGTTCGAGCGCAACGGCCCTGCGCTCTGGCAGCGGGCACGCGCCCAGGTGGAGGCCTTCCTCGCCGCGCTGGATGCCGAGGGAGCCTTCCCTGCGTCATCCCCAGGCGAGGGTTACTTCGTGATCTGCGATGAGCGGCTCAACGACCCGCGCGACCCCGGCGTGCGGCTGTTGTTCGGCTACGCGGGCTCGCGGGAGGGGGAGACGCACTCTTTCCTCGTCACACACCGCGGCGGCGAGACCACGGTGCGTGCGGTCGCCGCCAATCGCTATGCGACCAGCGCGCGCCGCGTCGAGGAAGAGATCGAGTCCACTCTGCAGCGCGGGCTCGCCGCGCGCTGATTCGTCACTCGTCAGCGCGACCGCTTCTCGCCACGCGCGGTGACGTGCATCGTGATCACGGCACGCACGACCTCGATGCCATGGCGGTCGACGACGGTCACCGGGACGCCGACACTCTGAGCCCCGGCCCATTCGTTGCGGTCGAGGCGGGCCGTGGCGACCAGCGCCGTCTCCGCGGGCTTGAGGTATTCGATCGTCATGCCGCGCGGTATCCAGCGCATGGTCGGTGGCAGGGTGACCTCGGTGACCATGCCGGCCGCGAGTTCGCACAGGTTGCCGATGGCAATCGCATGGATCGTGCCGACGTGGTTCTCGACCGCGCGCCGTCGCTGCATGCGGACCCGGCAGAGGGCCGGCCTGAGCTCGAGGAATTCGGGCGCGATGCTGCGAAAATAGGGTGCCCGTCGGCAGACGGCACGCGCGAACAGCCACCGACCGAGCGTCGAGGAGGTGGCCCGCCGCCAGCGCTGCAGCACCGGGCTGACCGGCGCGGTCTGAGTGAGACTCAGCCAGTCGAGCTGGCGGCGTTCGGCCGTGGACGGATCGATGGCGGGCTCCTGTGGGTCCGCTACGGGGAATCCCCGAAGCATGCGGACTCTAGTGGACGGCCGTGCAGCGTTCAACACCAGTGCCATGGCCGCTTCGTGCACAATGTACGGACCTCTACGGCCCTAGCCCGTCATGCCGCGTCCTCACGTCGAATTCATCCACGCCCAGCAGTTGCCCTGGCAGCCGACACCGTTCGCCGAGGCGCCCTGGTGCGAGCTGCGCGCAAAGATCCTCAGTCGCGATCCAGTCAGTGGCGCCTGCTCGCTGATCCTCGGTCTGCCCGCGGGGTTCCATGCGCGCGGCACACCCGAGCAACGCCCTCTCGAGCTTTACGTGCTCGATGGCGACTGCCGCGTCGCGGACGAGTCGCTGCGTCTCGACGCCTATGCCGAGCTTCCGGCCGGAGGCGCACGGATCGGTATCGCCACCGAACAGGGTGCCGTCCTGCTCGCATTCCTCGGCGACCGTCCGGTACCCCGCACGGATGCGCCCCCGCCGCAGCCGAGGATCCTCGACACCCACGATATGGTCTGGACGCGACAGGACATCGATCCATCCGTGCAGTTCCTGAATCTCTCGCACAAGGTGCTGCGACACGATCCGGTAAGTGGCGAGAAGACCTTGCTGCTCTCGACCGGAGCGCAGACGCATCCGCGCAACTGGCGCGAGGCGCAGCTGCTGCATCACTGTGCCGAGGAGATGTATCTGCTCGGCGGCGACATCATCGGGGAGCGCGGCGTCATGTACGAGGGGGCCTATTTCTGGCGCCCGCCCGGTATCTGGCACGGACCGTTCGGCTCGCGCCGCGGCAGTCTTGCACTGATCCGCTTCGCCGAGGGGCATCATCACAATGTCTGGTCGGATCAGGTGCGCGACTTCTCGCTGACGCCGACATACGCCCCGGCGCTGCCACCGGAACTGGCGGCCCGTGTTGCCGAGCCCTGGCGGCCCCGGAGCTACTGAAATGGCTCGCAGACCCTCCCGCGTACCCGTCGCACGTCACGTCGTTTTCTCGCATGGACTCGAGTCCGGGCCGTGGGGCCGGAAGATCGCCGCGCTGGCACCGATCGCCGAGGCCGAGGGCTTCGAAGTCGATTCCATCGACTACCGCGGCATCGACGATCCGGCGGCGCGTGTGACCAGACTGGTCGAGAGCTGCAAGGACAAAGCCGGCGAACTCGTGCTCGTCGGTTCGAGTCTCGGTGGTTACGTCGCCACCGCCGCCGCCGGCGCGCTGCATGCGCGCGGGCTGTTCCTGATGGCGCCGGCGCTGTACATGCCGCAGCTGCCGCCACTGCGTATCGGGCGGCTCGATTGCCTGGTCGCGGTCGTGCATGGCTGGCAGGACGAGGTGATCCCTGTCGAGCACAGCATCCGCTTCGCGACCGAGAACAAGGCCGATCTGCACGTCATCGCCGGCGACCACGGTCTACGGTCGCAGCTGCCAGCCCTCAAGAGCCTGTTCGAGTACTTCCTGATCTCCTTCGAACTGCTGCCGGAGCGTCGTGCGCGCTGAGCGGGCCTTTGGCTGCCGGTTCAGGACCGCGTGCGGATCGCGCGCGCCGCCATGCGATCGACGAGGGTCGGCGCGACGAGCCGCAGCCAGCGCCCGGCTCGTCCCCGCCACGATGTGATCAGCAAGCGGCGTCGCTCGAGCATGGCCCCATGGATCAGCCCGGCGCAGCGTTCCGCGGTCATGATCCGCGACTCCTGCATCGGACTCGCGCCGAGCGCTCGCCCGTCGGCACCGAGTGCGCGCCGATGGATCTGCGAGACGACGAAGTCCGGTGCGACGATCGTGACGTCCACGCCGCTGCCGGCGAGCTCGATGCGCAGCGACTCGAAGAAGCCGACCATGGCGTGCTTGCTCGCGGCGTAGCCGGTGCGCTCCGGAACGCCGGTCAGGCCGGCCACGCTCGCCACCGCGACGATCAATCCACGCGCCTCCCGCAGCGCAGGCAGGGCAGCGGCCGTGAGCCGGACTGGGGCGAGGTAGTTGATCCGCATCAGTCGCGCGACGACCTGCTTCGCGGGCGCCGCTTCCTCGAGATCGGCCGGTACGGCCAGCGCTTCGGCGCCCAGCGCCTCGCACTCGTCGCGGAGCGAGCCCAGCCGATCGGCGCTACGCGCCACCAGCGTCAGCCGCGCGCCGTCCCGGGCGAGGCGCAGTGCGAGCGCGCGACCGATGCCCTCGGATGCGCCCGTGACGAGCACCGACTTGCCCGCGAAGCTGCCCATGAAATGGCGCCCCTGCAGCCGCTACACTGCGCCGTGGATCATCGTCCACCCATCTTACCTGTGCCACGCCGATGAACACGCTGCTGCGTCACCTGCTGGCACCGTGGGTGCGTGCCAACATCCGTCCGGACGGGTGGCGCAAACACCTCGACGACGGGCCGGCCGTGCCGATCTGCTACGTCCTCGAGCGGCGCAGTCGCGCCGATCTCGCGGTGCTGCAGAACCTCTGCGAACGCGAGGGACTGCCGCCGCCCGATGCGCGTCTGGCCGCCCCCGGGCGCGAGCCAGGGCGTGCCTTCCTGTCACTGCTCCAGCCGCGGGGCCTGTGGGACTCGCGCATCGATCGGCGACCGTCGCCGCTGCTGCGGCAGCTGATCGAGGGCGTGCGCGCCGATCCGGCCTTCGACGTGAGGCTGCTGCCGGTCGCCGTCTACTGGGGCCGCGCGCCACAGAGGGAGGGCTCCTGGCTGCGGCTGCTGCTGGCCGAGAACTGGCTGTTCACGAGCTGGCTGCGCAAGCTCCTGACCGTGGTGATCAACGGCCGGTTCACGCTGGTCGAGATCGGCGAGCCGATCAGCCTGCGCGGCGCGCTCGGGGCGGACGCGCCGGCGCGCAGCGAGACGCTGCGACTCGCCCGGGAGCTGCGCGCGCGATTCCGGCGGCAGCGGGCCGCGCGAATCGGTCCCGACCTCTCGCACCGCCGCACCATCGTCGCACGCGTGCTGCGCACGCGCGCGGTGCGCGCGGCGGTTGCGCAGGAGATGCGCGAACGACGCCAGTCGCGGCGCGCTGCGCTGCAGACCGCACTGCGCTATGCCAACGAGATTGCTGCGAACTACTCGCATCCGTTCGTGACCTTCATGGAGGGGCTGCTGACGCGCTTGTGGAATCGCCTGTACGATGGCATCGAATTCGCCCACGTCGAGACCTTGCGCGACGTGGCGCGCGACCGCGAGATCGTCTACGTTCCCTGCCATCGCAGCCACATGGATTACCTGCTGCTGTCTTATGCGATCTACCGGCAGGGCTATGCGATCCCGCACATCGCCGCCGGCATCAACCTCAACCTGCCGGTCGTCGGCCGTTTCCTGCGCAAGGGCGGGGCGTTCTTCATCAGGCGCAGCTTCGCCGGCAACGCGCTCTACACGGTCGTGTTCATGAAGTACCTGGCCGCGATCATGGCCCGCGGCCATTCCATCGAGTATTTCATCGAGGGAGGGCGCTCGCGTACCGGCAGGCTGCTGCAGCCCAAGACCGGCATGCTGTCGATGACCGTGCGCAGCTACCTGCGCGACCCCAAGCGTCCCGTGACCTTCCTGCCGGTCTATTTCGGCTACGAGCGCATCGTCGAGATCAACACCTACATCAGCGAGCTGTCTGGACGGCCAAAGCAGAAGGAGAGCTGGCTCGACCTGCTGCGCGCCGTGCGCGTGCTGCGCGAGAAGTTCGGTCGGGTGCACGTCAATCTCGGCGAGCCGATTGATCTCGACTGCCTGCTCGATCAGCACGCTCGTGACTGGCGCACGCAGCGCTTCGACGACGACACGCGCGCCGGCTGGGTCAGCCGGGCGGTCAGCGACCTCGCGGGCCGCATTATGCGTGGCATCAACGCGGCGGCCGCCGTCACGCCCGTGAACCTGATCGCGGTGACCATGCTCGCCTCGCCACGCCAGACCATGGTCGAGACGGATCTCGTCCGCCAGGTCGATCTGTACCTCGCGCTGCTGCGCGCCGCGCCCTATGCGGAACGCGTCACCGTGGCGGCGCGCTCGGGCGCCGAGACCGTCGCGTATGGCGAAGCGATGCAGATCCTGCAACGCGTGCCGCACCGTCTCGGTGACCTGATCAGGCTGTCCGAGCAGAACGCCGTGCTGATGGCCTGGTACCGCAACAACGTGCTGCACCTGTTCGCCTTGCCATCGCTGATCGCCTGCGGCTTCGTCAGCAACGCCGTGCTGCGTACCGAGGACATACAGCGCCTGGTCTGGCGCGTCTATCCGTACGTCTCGTCGGAGCTGTTCCTGCGCTGGGCCGAGTCCGAGGTCAGCGCGGTCGTCGAGAAAACGCTCGCTGCGCTCGGTGAACTTCGGGTGCTCGAGCCGGTGGATGGCGGCGCGGCGTGGCGCCGACCGCAACCGACCTCGGCGCGCGCGATCCAGCTGTCGCTGCTCGCGCAGGCGACCATCCAGACGATCGAGCGCTACTACCTCGCGATTGCGCTGCTGCGGCAGGCTGGCAGCGGCCAGATCGGCGCGAAAGCACTCGCTGAGCGGTGCCAGGCGATGGCCCAGCGCATCACCATGTTATACGGCTTCAATTCTCCGGAGTTCTCCGACCGCGCGCTGTTCGAGACCTTCATCGACTTGCTGCTCGAGCGCGCCGTCGTACGCAACGATTCGGCCGGGCATCTCGTGTTCGATGAAGTGCTCGACCGCGTTGCGGCCGATGCCGAGCTCGTGCTCTCGGAGCAGATCCGGCACAGCATCCTGCAGGTCACGCACGTCTGATTTTGCACCGCAAGAGGCCGGTGGCGCGCGGCGCGCATCGGCCCGGAGGGCATCAGCGCGCTGCTATACTCGGGCAAACCAAAACGAGCGCTTGCCGGCACTTTGCAAACCGGCCTCGAGCGCCATGGGGAGCAATCATGACGAACACGCGCAGGGTCCGTCGCACCGGCTGGACGATCGGAGCCATCGGCAGCGCGGCGCTGGGTCTGTCGGCTGTCGCCCAGGCGATCGACTTTCAGAGCGAGTCGGGCAGCTGGTCGGGCAGCTGGGACACCACGCTCTCATACGGACAGGCATGGCGCGTACAGTCGCGCGACTGCAATCTGGTCGCGATCGCGAACGGTGGCTGCGGCCGCTCGCCGAACATCGACGATGGCAACATCAACTACCCGACCGACATGTACAGCCGGGCCTTCAAGGCCGTCACCGAGCTGTCGCTGAACCACAGGAACTTCGGCGCCTTCGTCCGCGGATCCGGTTTCTACGACCTCGACGTCGCTGAGGGCAACACGGCGCGTACCGAGCTGCCCGAAGAATCGAAGGACCTCGTCAAGTCTTACACGCGACTGCTCGACGCCTTCGTCTATGCGCGTTTCGATCTCGGCCGGATGCCGGCCGAGCTGCGACTCGGTCGCCAGGCCGTCAGCTGGGGCGAGAGCACATTCATCCAGAATGGCCTCAGCATCCTCAACCACTTCGACGTCGCGGCCCTGCGCGTGCCGGGGTCCGAGCTCAAGGAGGGTTTCCTGCCGCAGGAAATGGTCAATTTCCAGCTGCAGTTCAACGACCGATGGAGCGCGCAGGCGATCTACATGCTCGACTGGGATGCGACGATCCCGGAACCGGCTGGCAGCTACTTCTCGGCGAACGATTTCGCCGTCACCGGTGGCAGCAAGGTCGTGCTTGGCTTCGGCGCTTTCTCTGATCAGGGCGTCGACTTCCGGTCGCTGGGCGGCACGCTGATCCGCGATTTCCAGTCCGTGCGCCGCGCCTCCGACCGCACGCCCGACAAGAGCGGGCAGGGCGGCCTCAGCGTCAAGTACTACGCCGAGAACTTCAACAACGGGACCGAGTTCGGCCTGTTTTTCATGAACTACCACAGCCGGCTGCCGGTGATATCGGGACGCACCGGCAGCGCGGCAGGCATCGCGAATGCCTGGGGCGCGGCCAATGCGGTACAGGGTACCGCGCTCGCGCTCGCCGCCGGCCTGCCGCTCGCGACCGCGATCGGAGCTGGCGCTCAGGCTGGCGTGGCGGCATCGCGCAGCAACCGCCTCGGCTTCGTCGGTGACCTCTCCCTCGCGCAGGCCAGCGAGTACGCGACGGTCGCGGCGCGAACGGCACTCGCCGGCGGCAACGTCGCGGGCCAGGCCAGCAATCTCGCGACGCACGAGTATGCCAAGACGGCGAGCTACTTCGTCGAGTACCCCGAGGACATCCGGATGATCGGCGTGTCGTTCAACACGCAGATCCAGCGCGGCGGCGTCGCGCTGCAGGGCGAGATCACCTATCGGCAGGACGTGCCACTGCAGTACGACGACGTCGAACTGCTGTTCGCGGCGCTGACCCCATTCGAGGCCGGGCTCGGCCTGCTCGGGGCGCTTCCGTCGATGGGCCCGGTGGTGCCGCTTTCGGCGTTCACGCCGCCAGCCTGTACGACTGCGACCTCGACGATCAATGCCTGCAACCAGCTCGGCCGCTACGGCGTCGACGAGGAGGTGCGAGGCTGGGGGCTGCATGACACCTGGCAGGCACAGTTCACGGCGACGAAGAGTTTCGCGAACGTGCTCAAGGCCGCGCAGATGATCGTCGTGCTCGAGGCTGCCGTCTCGCACATCCCCGACCTCGAGAACAAACTCGCCGGCGGCCCGAACGGCCGTGGCCTGCGCTACAACGGCCCGGGCACGTCGGTCAGCGGCAACGCCGAACTGCGTGGCCGGCACTGCCCGAACCTGCTGCCGGCCGACTGCCTCGCGCTGAATCTCGTCGAACCGCAGAGCCGCTTCGCGGACGCGACCTCGTGGGGCTACCGGCTGGCCGGTCGCCTCGAATACCCGGGGCTCATGGGCCCGTGGAACGTCGTGCCGCGGTTCTCGTGGGCGCACGACGTGTCGGGCACGACGCCGGGTCCGGGCGGCAATTTCGTCGAGGGACGATATGCGCTGACGCTCGGCGTCTCGACCAATCTGCAGGCCAAGTGGGAGGTCGACGCGTCCTGGACCAAGTTCGGCGGCGCCGGCCGCTTCAACGACATCAACGACCGCGACTTCGTGGCGGCCAGCGTCAAGTACTCGTTCTGAGCGGCGACGCCTGCCGCGGAGTATCGACCATGTTCGACAAAGTCCTGATCCTCGCGGCGGCGGTCGCCGCTGTGCTCGCGGTGAACGCGCCGGCCCAATCGGCGATCAGCGCACAGGAAGCCGCCCGTCTCGGCAACGACCTCACGCCGCTCGGCGGCGAGAAGGCCGGCAATGCGTCCGGCACGATCCCGGCCTGGGACGGCGGCCTGACGTCGCGCGCCCAGGCAGGATTCCCGAACTTCCGCTCGGGCGGTCACCACCCGGATCCCTTCGCCGCCGACAAGCCGCTCTTCACGGTGACGCCGCAGAACAGGGCCCAGTACGCCAACCTGTTGACGGAAGGGCACAAGAAGCTGCTGCAGCAGTACCCGACCTACAAGATGGTGGTCTATCCGACGCGGCGCAGCGCTGCCGTACCGCAACGCATCTACGACGCCACCCGGCGCATCGCCACGACGGCGCAACTCGCCGAGGGAGGCAACGGCGTGCTCAATGCCGGCGAGGGCATCCCGTTCCCGATCCCGAGGGAAGGGGTCGAGATCTTCTGGAATCACGTGCTTCGCTACCGCGCCGACATTGCCGCGCGCCAGATCGGGCAGGCGCCCGTGACGGCGAGCGGCAGCTACACGATGGTCAAGTTCAAGGACGAGTTCTACGTCAGCTACAGCCTGCCGGGCGCGCGCTCCGAATCGCTCGACAACATCATCCTCTACTTCATCCAGGAAACCACGGCGCCGGCGCGGCTCGCGGGCGAGATCCTGCTGGTGCACGAGACGCTCGACCAGTCGAAGGAGAACCGCAAGGCATGGATCTACAACCCGGGCCAGCGGCGCGTGCGGCGTGCGCCGGACGTGGCGTTCGACAATCCCGGTACCAATTCGGACAACCTTCGCACGTCGGACCAGTTCGACATGTACAACGGCAGTCCGCAACGCTACAACTGGCGCATCGCCGGCAAGCGCGAGATGCTGGTACCGTACAACTCCTACAAGCTGCACTCGAACACGCTCAAGTACGCCGACATCCTCAAGAAGAACCACATCAACCAGGATCACGCGCGCTACGAGCTGCATCGCGTGTGGGTCGTGGATTCGGTGCTAAAGCCGGGTGTCAGCCATCTCTACAAGCGCCGCACGCTGTACGTCGACGAGGACAGCTGGCAGATTCTCGCGGTCGACTGCTACGACAGCCGCGACCAGCTCTATCGCGTTCAGGAAGGGCACGTCATCAACTACTACGACGTCCCGACGCTCTGGACGACGCTTGAGCTCGTGATGGACCTGTCCAACGGCCGCTACCTCGCCCTCGGTCTCGACAACGAGGAGCAGCGAACCTACGACTTCAACATCAAGCGCACTACGGCCGACTACCAGCCGAGCATGCTGCAGCGTCGCGGCGTCCGCTGAGCGCCAGAGGCCTGCGTTGACCCGCCCGGTCCGCCCGATCACCGTGGCGCTGCTCGCGCTGGCACCCCTGGCGACGGTGGCCGCAGCGGCGGACCGGCTCGAGAGGCCGGCGCTACTCGCGCCGCTCGCGGGGCGCTCCCTCCTGCTCGACGTCGCCCGCGCAGGCGCTCGACTGGTCGCGGTGGGCGAGCGCGGCCACGTGCTGCTGTCGGACGACGAGGGGGCGACCTGGCGGCAGGCCAGGTCGGTGCCGATGCGGACCATGCTCACTGCCGTGTGGTTTGCGGATTCGCGGCGTGGCTGGGCCGTCGGGCACGACGAGCTGATCCTCAACACCGCCGACGGCGGCGAGACCTGGACGCGGAGCCATTACGCTCCGGAGTCGCAGCAGCCGCTGCTGGACGTCTGGTTCGCCGACACCGAGCGCGGCATCGCGGTCGGCGCCTACGGCGCCTATTACTCGACGATGGATGGGGGTCGGACCTGGACGGGTCGCAAGTTCGAGGCAGCACCCGCTCGTGGGGCGCCGCCGCCGGACCCCGATGACGAATTCGCGCTTGACTATCACCTCAATCGCATCGCGGGCGCAGGCGGGAGGCTGTGGATTGCGGCCGAGGCGGGCCAGCTCTATCGGAGCGACGATGGCGGTGCGACCTGGATCACGCTGATTTCGCCCTACAGTGGTTCGTGGTTCGGGCTCCTGCCGCTGGACCGCAACTCCCTGTTCGCCTTCGGCCTGCGCGGTCACCTCTATCGCAGCGACGACGGTGGCGCGAGCTGGCGTGCGCTCGACTCGGGCGTGAACGCCATGCTGACCGACGGCGTCCAACTCGAGGATGGCTCGCTGGCGCTGGTCGGCCTGTCGGGTACCGTGCTGCGCTCCCCTGATGGCGGCGAGACCTGGATCCCGTCGCAGCAGGACGATCGCAAGGGCCTGTCTGCCGTCGTGGCGACTCGCACCGGCGCGCTGGTGATCGTCGGCGAGCGTGGCACCAGGACGGTGCCGTGATGAGTGCACTCGCCGGCAGGATCGAGGCGCTGGTTTTCGGCAATCGCCGGCTGCTGATCGCCGTGTTCGCCTTTGTGACCGTCGCGATGTGCGCCGTAATCGCCCGCGGCCTGCACATCGACGCTTCGTTCACGAAGCAGCTGCCGCTGCGCCACGAGTACATGCAGACCTTCGTCGCGCATCAGGCCGAGTTCGGCGGTGCAAACCGCGTGCTCATCGCGCTGATCGCCCGCGACGGCAACATGTTCACGGCGGAGTTCTTTCGGGCGCTCAAGGATGCCACCGACGCAGTGCTCGTCATGGATGGCATCGATCGGGGTCGCGTGCAGTCGCTGTTCACGCCCAACGTACGCTACATCGAAGTCGTCGAGGACGGCATCGAGGCCGGCAATGTCGTCGACGCCGAGTTCCAGCCGACGCCGGAGGCGCTTGCGCAGGTCCGGGAGAACATCCTCAAGGCGGGAATCGTCGGACGGCTCGTTGCCAATGATTTCTCCGGCGCGCTGATCAGCGCGATCGTGCTCGAGACCGACGCCTCCGGCGTACCCGTGGACCCGATCGCGCTGGCCGAGCGGCTCGAGCGTGAGGTCCGCGATGCCATCGAGGGTCGCGGCGTCGATGTGGCGGCGGCGCCGTCGACAGTCGACGTCCACATGATCGGGTTCGCGAAGATCGTCCACGACATCGCCCAGGGCGCGCTGTCGGTGGTGTTCTTCGCCGCCGTGACGCTGGTTCTGACGCTGCTCGCGGTCTGGGTCTATTGCCAGTCGTTGCGGATTGCGCTGCTTCCGGTGGTTTGCTCGCTGATCGCCGTGATCTGGCAGCTCGGCACGCTAACGCTGATCGGCTACGGCATCGATCCGCTCGGACTGCTGGTGCCGTTCGTGATCTTCGCGATCGGCGTGAGTCACGGCGTGCAGCAGATCAGCGCGGTCACGGACGGAGTGCTGCAGGGGCTCGATCCGGAGGGCGCGGCCCGGCGCGCATTCCGCGTGCTGCTCGTGCCGGCGGTGGTCGCGCTGGTTTCCGACCTCGTCGGCTTCGTGACCATCCTCTACATCCCGGTGCGGGTGATCCAGGAGATGGCGATCACGGCCAGCATCGGCGTCGCGGTGGTCATCCTGACGAATCTCGTGCTGCTGCCGGCGCTGCTCTCCACGGCCCGATTCGACGCGGGCTACCGCGCCCGGATCGAGCGCCGCAGGGCCTCGTTGGGCCGTCTCTGGGACACGCTCTCGGGCCTCTGTGCGCGTGGACCAGCGCTGTCGCTGGCCGCCTTCGCGCTGGTCCTCGGCATCGCCGGTTTCCTCAAGGGTCGCGAGTCCGTGATCGGCGACCAGAACCAGGGCGTCCCTGAACTGCGTGCGAATTCGCGCTACAACATCGACTCCCGGGTGATCACCAGCGAGTTCTCGATCGGCGTCGACATCCTCAACGTCATCGTCGAGACCCAGGCGCCGGCCTGCGTCAGTCACGAGCTCATGAAGGCCATCGACGACTTCTCGTGGGAGATGCAGAACGTCACCGGAGTCCAGGACGTGATCTCGCTCCCCTTCATCGCCAAGCAGGCGATCGCCGGGTGGAGCGAGGGCGCGCTGAAGTGGCGCGAGATCCCGCGCAATGCCGACCAGCTCGCGCAGTCGACCCGCTACATCGAGACGAGCACGGGCCTGCTCAACGCGGACTGCACGGTCGTGCCCGTCATGATCTTTCTTCAGGACCACAAGGCCGACACCATCGCGCGTGTGGTCGCCGCCGTGAAGCGCTGGCGCGCCGAGAACCCGCTTCCCGGTGCCGAGTTCCGCCTCGCGACGGGCAATGTTGGCGTGATGGCCGCGACCAACGAGGAGGTCAAGCGCACGGAGTTCCCGATCCTCTTCGGGGTGTTCGCCGCGGTCACGCTGATGTGCGCCCTGACATTCCGTTCACTGCTCGGCACCGCCCTCGTGGTGCTGCCGCTCGCGCTCGTATCGGTGCTCGCCTATGCGCTGATGGCCATTGCCGGCATTGGTCTCAAGGTGACGACCTTGCCGATGGTGGCCCTCGGTGTCGGCATCGGCGTGGACTACGGCATTTATCTCTACAGCAGGATGCAGGAATTCCTCGCCGCAGGGCGCGACTTGCGCAGCGCATTCCGCGAGACACTGCAGGTGACGGGTGCCTCGGTGATCTTCACGGGCCTGACGCTGGCGATCGGCGTCTCGACCTGGATGCTCTCGCCGCTGCAGTTCCAGGCCGACATCGGCGTTCTGCTCGCCTTCCTTTTCCTGGTCAACATGGTGGCCGCCATGACTCTGATTCCCGCGCTCGCTGCCCTCGTGATACGCCGCCCACCGCACGACCTCGCGCCGCCGGCAACCTCGCCGGGGCGGGTGGCCGCGATACTGACCGCGCTCGCCGTGCTTACCATGGCGGCAGCACCCGGCTCCGCGCAGGAGCGTGATTTCTCGAAGATAGAGTACCGGACCGAAAAGGTCGCCGACGGTCTCTACGTGTTGTCGACGCCGGTGGGCGGCAACATCGGTGTGCTGGTCGGCGACGACGGAGTCGTCATCGTCGACGATCAGTTCGAGGAACTCGCGCCGAAGCTGCGGGCCGCGGTCGCGCTGCTTTCGGACAAACCGATCCGCTTCCTCGTCAACACACACTGGCACTTCGATCATACGGGCGCCAATGCCGCTCTTGGTCGCACCGGGACCGTGATCGTCGCGCACGGCAAGGTCCGCGAGCGCATGAGCACGACGCAGCTCGGCGCGCTGACTGGCCGGCCCACGCCGCCGTCGCCGCCCGAAGCCCTGCCGATCGTCACCTTCGACCAGGCCGTCACGCTGCACCTCAACGGCGAGGATCTCGAGGTCTCGCACGTCGCGAGCGCGCACACCGACGGCGACGCGATCATCCGCTACCGCAAGGCCAACGTCGTTCACATGGGGGACGTGTTCTTCGTCGGCAGCTACCCGTTCATCGACACGGCCAGCGGCGGCAGTCTCGAGGGAATGATCGCCGCGCTCGCGCAGACGCTGCCGACCCTCGACGAGGCTACACGCGTGATCCCTGGACACGGTCCCGTGGTCGGCCGCGAGAAGATGCGCGAGTTCCACGACATGCTGGTCACGATCCGAGACCGCATCGTGAGGTACATTCGCGCCGGCCGCACGCTCGAGCAGGTCGTGGCGTCGAAGCCGACGGCGGAGTTCGACGCCGAGTGGGCCGGCAGCTTCTGGAAGCCCGACCAGTGGGTGGCGCGCGCGTATACGGACCTGCGGCGCCGCTACGGGAAGCGCTGAGCGAGGGCGCGAGTCGAACCTCTGCGCGAACCCCCGGAGTCGCGCCGATCTAGTCATCGACGGTCACGCGCGCGCGGCCGCGCTTGGTCGCGCTGCGGGCCAGCTTCCTCTCGAGCCGGCGCCGTCTCGAACCCGCGGTCGGTCGCGTCGCGATGCGGCGCTTCGGTTCGACGAGTGCGGCCCGGATCAGCTCGCAGAGCCGTTGCTCGGCGTCGCGCCGGTTCCTTTCCTGGCTGCGCTGCGCGCGTGCAACGATCAGGATGGCGCCGTCGTCGCTCAGCCGGTGGCCGGCCAGCGCACGCAGCCGCTGCTTGACCGGTGGCGGCAGCGCGGCCGTGCCGGAGAGGTCGAAGCGCAGCTGCACGGCACTCGATACCTTGTTGACGTTCTGTCCGCCCGGTCCACTGGCGCGCATGAACTGGATCGCGAGGTCGGCGTCCGGGATCACGACGTCGTCGACGTACAGCGGCACGGCGCGCCTCCTGCCCGAGTGCGGCGGGTATCTCAGACCGGAGGCAAGGGCGCTCGAGGCGTATCCCGCGAGGGGACGACGCGTATTTCACGCTGCGCGACTGGAATCGTGATGCCGGCCTCCTTGAACAGCCGCCAGATGGTCCGGTTCACGTCGGAGCGGACGTTGTTCACGCCGTTCATCGGATCGCGGATCCAGAAGCGCGCCTCGAGCCGCATGCCATAGTCCTCGAACGACATCAGGCGCGACACCGGCGGCGGGTCGCGCAGGATGCGGGGGTGATCGGCGGCAGCCTGCACCAGCAGTTCCAGCGCCCTCTCCGGGTCGTCCTGGTAGCTGATCATGACCGGCAGACGCAGCCGCACGCGCTGGTCGGAGTAGCTCCAGTTGATCACGGAGCTCGTGATCAGGTTCTGGTTCGGCACGAGCGTCTCGACACCGTCGCGATCCCGCACCACGACGTAGCGGCCGCGCAGCTCCTGGACCCAGCCGAAGTTTTCAGTGCTCGTGCCTGTCGTGCCGGTGAAGCTGATGACGTCGCCGGGCTTGATCGACTTGTCCATCAGCAGCACGAAGCCGCTGACGAAATTGCTCGCGATGGCCTGCAGGCCGAAGCCGAGGCCGATGCCGATCGCGCCGGTCAGGACGGTCAGCGCCGTCAGGTCGACGCCGGCGGCATTGATGCCGAGCAGCACACCGAGGCTCACGAGGAAGAACTGCGCGAACTTCGAGATGCCGATGCGCGTCGACAGCGCGACGGCCTCCATGGCCATCACGCGCCGCTCTATCGTCCGCGCGATCACGCTCGCGACCACGATGAAACCCGTGACCACGACGATTCCCTTGAGCAGGGCCCAGAGGCTGAAGGTCGCCTTGCCGGGCAGCAGGTCCATTCCGTCGAGCGTCCGCTCGACACCGTCGAACCAGCCGAGGAGCTGGAAGCTGATCGCAATCCATAGCAGGAGAGTGATGCGGCTGCTCCACAGCCGTACCCACGAGCGCGGCCCGAGGACGAGACCGAGCAGGTAGACGCCGAGCCTTACGAGCAGCAGCGCCACGATCAGCTGCAGCGCGATGTCGACGATCGCGACGTCCATGTCGGCGAGGGCGAGCAGGGCACGTACGCCGAGCAGGACCACGATCGCGAAGAAATAGACCGCGAGAACAACGCAGCCTTCGATCAGCGCCGACTGCCACGCGGGTTCAACATCGGCGGCGAGGCGCGCGGTGCGCCGACGATGCCAGGCCCGCAGCAGATGCGAGGCCGTCAGCGCGACCAGGATCGCGACGACGATCGCGACGAGCTCCGCGAGGATCTGCGGCTGTGTGATTCGGGAGAACAGCCCGGTTCCGTTGCTGGGGGCGGCTTCCATGGCCGCAGTCTACGCCGGATCGCGGCGCATCAGGCGTTGAGGTCCGGAATCAGCTCGCTCTCGTAGCGGGCGATCTGGTCCTTGAGGAGCAGCTTGCGGCGCTTGAGTCGTTTGAGCTGAATCTCGTCGACGTGCAGGTCCATAGACAGACGCTCGATGATCTGGTCGAGGTCCCGATGCTCGATGCGCAGCTGGCGCAGCTTCTCGATGTTGCGGAACAGCTCGCGGTCGACCTTGTCGCGGTCGTCGTCTGACATGCTCGGAGGGCGGTTCCTAGAGTCGCGCCGAAATCGGCTCGAGATCGTCGGGTAGCTTAGCGAACCAGCCGGGTGGATTCCATGGCGTGGCGGGGTCGTGGAAGTCGGAGCCGCAGGAGGCCGCGAGTCCGAGTCTCCGCGTGAGCGTCGCCAGGCGATAGAAGTCGGAGCGCGACATGCCGCCGGCACTGACCTCGATCGCCACACCCCCGGCGTCGGCGAATTCGCCGGCCAGCGCGCGCAGTCCACCCGTCGACAGCCGGTAGCGGTGCGGATGGGCGAGCACCGGCCAGGCGCCGCAGCCGCGCAGTATCGCCACGCCGTCGGCGAGTGCAGGCCAGTCGACCGGCACGTGGCCCGGCCGGCCGCGTGCCAGCCAGACGTCGATGGCCTCTTGCACGTCCCTCGCGGCCCCGAGCGCGACCAGTTCGCGCGCGACATGGGTGCGCGTGGGCAGTGCAACCCGGGCGGCGACGCGTGCGGCGAGTTCGCGACCCGGCAGGCGGCCGCGCCGTTCGAGCCGTTCGCCGATTTCCCGCAGACGATCGAGGCGGCGGCTCGCGATGGCGTCGAAGTGGGCCCGCAGCGCTGCGGAGCGCGCCTCGAGTGCGAGTCCGACCACGTGGATCGGCTGGCCTCGCCAGCCGAGCGACAGCTCGCAGCCGGGCACGAAGCGCAGCCCCAGTGCGGCGCTGGCCTCGGCGGCCTCCTCGCAGCCGTCGACGGAGTCGTGATCGGTCAGCGCGAGCACGGTGACGCCGTGACGGGCTGCATGCGCGACGAGCGCGGCGGGCGGGAGTGCGCCGTCCGACCGGTCGCTATGCGTGTGCAGATCGGCGCGCGGGGTCACCCCGCTTATCATAGCCGCATGCTATCGGCCCCCGCGAACCTGCCGCGTTGGCACGAGATCGACACCGTGCTGCTCGATCTGGATGGCACGCTGCTCGACCTGGCCTTCGACAATTACGTCTGGCTCGGCCGCATTCCCGAGATCTACGCCGAGGCGCGCGGCCTGTCCGTGCCCGAAGCCCAGGCGGCGCTGGCGCCGAAGTTCCGCGCGCTGCAGGGCACGCTCGACTGGTACTGCATCGAGCATTGGTCGCAAGCGCTCGGCATCGACATCGAGAGGGTGCACCGGGACGAGGCGCACCGCATCGCCTGGCTGCCTGGCGCACGCGACTTTCTCGAGCGCCTGCGCGAGCTCGGCAAGCGCCTGGTGCTGTTGACGAACTCGCACCCGGTCACGCTCGCGATCAAGCACGAGCAGACGGGCGTCCTTGACTACTTCGACGCCGCATTCAGCTCGAAGCAGTTTGGCGCGCCCAAGGAGGACCCGCGCTTCTGGCGCGAGGCCCGCGCGGTCGAGCCCTTCGACCCCGACCGTTCCGTCTTCGTCGACGACAGCGCCGCCGTGCTGCGCGCCGCGCGCGCCGCCGGCATCCGGTGGGTGTTCGCCGTCCGCCGGCCGGACTCGTCGCGTCGCGGCCATGCGCACGAGGAATTCACGGCAGTCGATGCCGTGGCCGAGTTGGGCTGACCGACCGGCATCGAATCGGTGCGTCAATCCGGCCGGCTGCCACCGGGCGCGGGCTCGGTCGGCGATGTCGCCAATGCGCTGTCACGCGCGACGGGATCCGCGCCGGCGTCGCCTTGCCCGACCCGTCGGCCACGCCCCCGACCGCCGCGCCGCCGCCGGCGGCGACCGGTTCCGTCCGCAGGTCTTCCCGCCGTCGCCGCGGCCGGCGCCGGCGTGGCGGCTGGACCCGCCGCGGTGTCGGACGTCGGCTCAAGTGTCATTCTGCCGAGCTCGAGCGAGGGCCGATCGACGACCGGCCGTCGCTCGCTCCCGCCCTGTCGAGCGCCGCCGGGTCGACCGCCCCGCCCATCGCGGGCGCCCCGACCGCCGCGGCCGCTGCGGAACTCCTCGGCGCGACGGGGACGGCGAGGCGGGAGCTGCACCGGCGCGAGCAGGTCGAGCGTGATCGGCGCGTAGGGCAGCTTGTGGCCGATGTAGGCCTCGATGTCAGGCAGTGACATCGCGTACTCCTCGCAGGCGAAACTGATCGCATCGCCCTGCGCCCCCGCGCGCGCGGTGCGGCCGATGCGGTGCACGTAGTCCGCGGCATCCTGCGGCAGGTCGAAATTGTAGACATGGCTGACATCCGCGATGTGCAGTCCCCGCGAAGCGACGTCGGTCGCGATCAGCACCGCGAGCTTGCCTTCGTGGAATTCGCGCAGGAACCGCAGCCGCTTGTTCTGCGGCACGTCGCCGGACATCGCCTGTGCGTTGATGCCGTTGGCCCGCAGTACGTCCTCGAGCCGCTCGGCGACGCGCTTCGTGTTGACGAACACCATGGTCCGGCTCGCGGCCTGAGCGCGCAGCAGGTTGATCAGGAGCGGGTACTTCTCCTCCATCGCCGGGTAGTAGACGAGCTGCCGGACGCGGTCGGTCGTGACCTTCTCCGGCTCGATGCGCACGACCTCGGGGTCGTTCATGTGCTCGTAGGCGAGCTCGAGCACGCGCTGCGAGAGCGTCGCCGAGAACAGCATCGACTGCCGATGCTCGGGAGCAGGCAGGCGCCGCAACATGTAGCGGATGTCGGCGATGAAGCCGAGGTCGAACATGCGGTCGGCCTCGTCGAGCACGACCGCCTGCACGTGCCGCATGTCGAAGACGTGCTGCTTGTAATAGTCGATGATGCGGCCCGGCGTGCCGATCAGGATGTCGACGCCATCCTCGAGCTGCCGCCGCTGCTTGTCGTAGTCGACGCCGCCGAACACCACCGCGATGCGGAACTCGGTGTGCTGGCCGAGCAGCAGGGCGTCCTTATGGATCTGCACGGCGAGCTCACGTGTCGGGGCGACGACGAGCGCGCGGATCGCCGTTGCACCACGCGTGGCTGCCGGCGGCTGCGTGATCAGACGCTGGAACAGGGCGACGAGGAAGGCGGCCGTCTTGCCCGTGCCGGTCTGGGCCTGGCCTGCGACGTCGCGCCCGCCGAGCGCGATCGGCAGGGTCTGTGCCTGGATCGGCGTGCAGTGGGTAAAGCCCGCATCGAGGACACCGCGAAGCACCTCGGGTGCCAGCGGCAGGGAGTCGAAGGTCAGAGTCGAGAGATGTGTGTCAGCCATGAATCATCCGTCAGTATCCTCGTGAAGCGCCGCTTGCAAATTGGCGCCGGACGGGATAGAAATTAGGGCATTGGAGTGGACGTCCTGTCCAAACCCGTGCCGACGTGAGGTCGGCGCAAACTGCCAGAACAGAGTTCCCGACAGGGTACCCAACCAGGGCCTTGCCCCAGCGTCTGAAACCCAAGGTTCAAACCAGACATAGTGTAACCGTTTGCGGTCACCCCCGATACGGCAGGGCTGCGCCCGCCAGGGCCGGCCGCGCCGCCAGTCCCGATGCCGATCAACGCTCCCCCGATCACCGACGCTTCCACCCCATCCCTTCACCCTCCCGACGGAGAGACCTCGCAGTGAGTAATCCGCACATCGTGCACACCACCGACGCCACGTTCGCGCAGGACGTGCTCAAATCCGACAAGCCCGTCCTGCTCGACTTCTGGGCGGAGTGGTGTGGCCCCTGCAAGATGATCGCGCCGATCCTCGACGAGATCGCGACCGAGTATGCCGACAGGGTCCGCGTCGCCAAGCTCAACATCGACGAGAATCCGCTGACGCCGCCGAAGTTCGGCATCCGCGGCATCCCGACGCTGATCCTGTTCAAGAACGGCACGGTCGAGGCGCAGAAAGTCGGGGCGGTCTCCAAGTCGCAGCTCGCGGCCTTCCTGGACAGCAACCTGTGAGAGGCTACCTCGGCAATCAGGGCCGTAACCGGCCCAAGGGTCAGCGTCACCGCGATCGCGACGGCAACCGCGATCCGAATCGTCTGCCGGGAGGTATGCGTCACGACGAGCCGTTCGATCATGCGCCGTTCATCGACTCGGGCGATGACGCAGAGATCATCAGCGCCGAAGAGCTTGCGCAGTCGCGCAACTCGATGAACCTGACCCAGCTCAAGGCGATGCCGATCGGCCAGCTCGTGCGACTCGCCGAGTCGCTCGGCGTCGAGAACATGGCCCGCTCGCGCAAGCAGGACATCATTTTCTCGCTGCTCAAGGCCCATGCACGCAAGGGTGAGCCGATCTACGGTGACGGAGTACTCGAGATCCTGCAGGACGGCTTCGGCTTCCTGCGCTCGGCCGACGGCTCCTATCTCGCCGGTCCCGACGACATCTACATCAGCCCCGCCCAGGTCCGGCGCTTCAATCTCCGCACCGGCGACACGATCTCGGGCCTGATCCGCCCGCCGAAGGACGGCGAGCGCTACTTCGCGCTGCTCAAGGTCGGTGAGATCAACTTCGACTCGCCCGAGAACGCGCGAAACAAGGTGCTGTTCGAGAACCTGACGCCGCTGCATCCGACTCGCCGGCTCAAGCTCGAGCGCGGCAATGGCTCGACCGAGGACCTGACGGCGCGCACGATCGATCTGGTCGCGCCGATCGGCAAGGGTCAGCGCGGGCTGATCGTCTCGCCGCCGAAGGCCGGCAAGACGATGCTGTTGCAGAACATCGCCACGGCGATCACCGCCAATCATCCCGAGGTCTACCTGATCGTGCTGCTCATCGACGAGCGGCCGGAGGAGGTCACGGAGATGCAGCGCACGGTCAAGGGCGAGGTCGTCTCCTCGACCTTCGACGAGCCGGCCGCGCGCCACGTGCAGGTCGCCGAGATGGTCATCGAGAAGGCCAAGCGGCTCGTCGAGCACAAGAAGGACGTCGTCATCCTGCTCGACTCGATCACGCGTCTCGCGCGCGCCTACAACACGGTCGTGCCGAGCTCCGGCAAGGTGCTGACGGGTGGCGTCGACGCCAACGCGCTGCAGCGGCCGAAGCGCTTCTTTGGCGCCGCCCGCAACATCGAGGAAGGCGGTTCGCTGACCATCCTCGCGACGGCGCTGATCGACACCGGCTCGAAGATGGACGACGTCATCTACGAGGAGTTCAAGGGTACCGGCAACAGCGAGATCCACCTCGACCGGCGTATCGCCGAGAAGCGCGTCTTCCCGGCGGTGAACATCAACCGCTCGGGCACGCGCAAGGAGGAGCTGATCACCGATCCGGGCGATCTGGCCAAGATCTGGATCCTGCGCAAGCTGCTGCATCCGATGGACGAGCTGGCGGCCATCGAGTTCCTGCTCGACAAGATGAAGGACACGAAGACGAACGCCGAGTTCTTCGAGGCGATGAAGCGGTAGCCGCGTGTCCCGTTCCGTGACGCACTGCCGGTCGGCAAGTTGCGACGGTGGCGGGCGGGTGCGGCCTGTAGGATCATCGCGCGGCTCGTCCTCGAGGAGTGGCTCCATGACCAGCCGGATGGCCCACTGGGCCCTCTGCCTCACCCTGTCGGTGCCGGTGGCGCTGGCCGCGCCGCTGCGCGGGGCGAAGCAGGTCCCGAGTCCGATCACCGATCGGTTTGCCGTGCGTGGAATCTATTTCCAGCCCAAGCTCACGACCGACGCGCGGTTCGACAGTGACGCCGGGACTCCCGGCACGCCATTCAGCGGCGAGGCCGATCTGGGTCTCGACGACGAGGCCAATCAGGGACGGATGGAGCTGATGCTGCGGATGCGGGACCGGCACCGGGTCCGGATCGACTACCTCAAGCTCGACCGCTACGGCGAGAGCACGCTGACGCGGCCGATCGTCTATCGCAACACGACGTACTTCACCGGCGACCGGGTGCTGTCGGACTTCAACGTCCGCATGCTCGGCTTGACCTACGCCGGCTCCGTGCTCCGTCGCGAGCGACTCGAACTCGGTCTCGGTCTGGGGTTGCACCTGCTCGAGGCAGCCGCGAACGCCGAGGTCCGCGCGCGCAACGTCAATGAAGAGGGCAGCGGCGTCGGCGTGCTGCCCACGCTGGCCGTCGACGGCAACTGGCGGATCTCGAGCCGCTGGGCGCTGACGGGCCGGGCGCAGTACCTCGCCGTGAGTACGAGCGATGTCGACGGGCGCTTAGCGGACTATCACCTCGACGTACAGTACCGGTGGCGGCCGAATTTCGCGCTCGGTATCGGCTGGTCGAAACTCACGCTCGACGTGGACATCACGGACGCCGACCTGCCGGGTCGAGTCGCGCTCGAGTCGGTCGGCCCGGAGATCTTCTTCCGCGTCAGCTTCTGACGCCGCCGTCCGCTCGTGGCGCGCGCTGCCGCGCCAGCGTGTCGCGCAGGAACTCGACGATCGCGGCGATGGTCGCGGAGTCACGCAGCGCGCCACTGTGGTGCAGGCCGCGCGTCTCGCGTAAACGGGGATTGCGCAGGCGCGCGGCGAATTCGCGGGCATGCTGCGCGGGTGCAACGTTGTCATCACGATCGTGGACGACGAGGGTCGGTACGGCCAGCCGCCCGGCGAGCTCGAGCGCCGAAAACTGCTCTGGCGGCGCTCCGAAGCGCTGCGTGAACAGCGAGCGCAGGCGCCGGGTGACATCGGCACGCAGATCGAGCACGAGCGCGAACGACCCCATCATGTAGCCAACGTCGCGCGGCATGCCGACGACGACCAGTGCGCGCACGTCCGGATGAGGCTCGTCGGCAAGCTGCGAGACCGCTGCGCTCGCGCCCATCGAGTGCGCAACGACGCCCGTCACGGGCGCGAACTCGGTGAGCGCAGTGCGCAGCGCCGCACGGAACCGCGACAGATCGCAGCGCCGGCCCGTCGAGTCGCCGTGCGCGGGTGCGTCGAGGCCGACGACGCGGAACCCGTGCGACGTCAGCGGGTCGATGAAATGGCCGAAGCGTGCGGCGTGAGATCCCCAGCCGTGCAGCAACAGCACGGTCGGCAGCCTGCCGCCCGGAAAGGCGCCCGGATCGGCCGCCGTGCTCGCGGGCGACGGCGTCCATTCGAGCGCGGCGACGCGGTCAGTGCCGACGGCGAGAGCGCGTCGTGTGGCGCGCGCCACGACCGGTACGTCCACTGCGTCGAGCCTGCGGCGCGGCGGCGTCAGGAACAGCTCTAGCGCGAGCCGCGCGGCCAGTTGCGGCGAGACCCGCGTCGCGACCGCAAACCAGCGGCGCAACCGGGTCCGCAGCTCGGGCGTCACCCCGGGGATCGTGCGTGGCGCAGCCGCGAGGCCGGACATGTACTCAGTCTTCGCCGCCGTGACCACCGTCGTCGGCGCCGTGAGGCGCGACAGGCGGTGCTTCGCCGCTGCCGCGTTCGCGCGCCACGGCGCGGTAACCGATGTCACGCCGGCAATGCATGCCCTCCCAGGCGATGCAATCGACGAGCGCGTACGCGGCCCGCTGGGCGTCTGCGACGGAATCGCCGAGACCGACCGCGCAGAGCACCCGGCCGCCGTTCGTGATCACGGTGCCATCGTCGCGTGCCTGCGTGCCGGCATGGAACACCTTGCCGGGCAGCATCGCGGCGCGTTCGAGCCCGCTGATCGGATCGCCCTTGCGCACGGCATCCGGATACCCGCCTGCAGCGAGCACGACGCCGAGTGCAGCGCGAGGATCCCAGTCCATCCCCATCTCGTCGAGCCGCCCTTCGAGCGCCGCCTCACACAGCAAAGTGAGGTCGGAGCGCAGCCGCATCATGATCGGCTGCGTCTCGGGATCGCCGAAGCGGCAGTTGAACTCGAGCACATTCGGGGTGCCGTCCGGAGCGATCATGACACCGGCGTAGAGGAAGCCCGTGTAGGGCATGCCTTCGGCCGCAAGGCCTCGGATCGTCGGCTCGATGACCTCGCGCATGATGCGCCCATGCAGTGCGGGTGTAACTACCGGCGCCGGCGAATAGGCGCCCATGCCGCCGGTGTTGGGGCCGCGGTCGCCGTCGTCGCGGCGCTTGTGGTCCTGCGAGGTGGCGAATGGCAGCACGTGCGCGCCGTCGGCCATCACGATGAAGCTCGCCTCCTCGCCCCGGAGGAACTCTTCTATCACGACTTCGTCGCCGGCGCTGCCGAAGCGGCCGTCGAACATCGCCAGAGCGGTCGCGATCGCCTCGTCGGCGCTCTGCGCGATCACCACGCCCTTGCCGGCGGCGAGACCGCTGGCCTTGACGACGATGGGTGTGCGCTGCCGACGCACCCATTCGGCGTCGAAGTCTGCCCGCGTGAAGGCCGCGTAGCCGGCGGTCGGGATGCCGTGACGGCGCAGAAAGGCTTTCGAGAAGGCCTTCGATCCCTCGAGCCTCGCCGCAGCGCGTCGCGGACCGAAGCAACGCAAGCCCGCCGCCTCGAAGGCGTCGACGACGCCGAGCACCAGCGGCGCTTCCGGGCCGACGATCGTCAGGTCGATGTGTTCCCGTCTCGCCAGGGCGACGAGGCCGTCGATGTCGTCGGCCGCGACCGCGACGTTGCGCACCCGCGGCTCGCGCGCCGTGCCGGCGTTGCCCGGCGCGACGAGCACCGCAGTCACCCGAGGTGACTGCGAGCACTTCCATGCGAGCGCGTGCTCGCGGCCGCCGCCGCCGATCACGAGCACCCTGAGGCTGCCCCCGCCCACGTGCCTCGCCCTCGCCTCAGTGCCGGAAGTGGCGCATGCCCGTGAAGACCATGGCGATGCCATGCTCGTCGGCCGCCGCGATGACTTCCTCGTCGCGCTTGCTGCCGCCGGGCTGGATCACGGCGCGGATGCCGTACTCGGCCGCCACGTCGACGCCGTCGCGGAATGGGAAGAACGCGTCCGAAGCCATCACGGCCCCGGCGACCGGCAGTTTCTCGTCGGCCGCTTTCATCGCTGCGACTCGGCTCGAATAGACGCGGCTCATCTGGCCGGCGCCGACGCCGATCGTCGCGCCGTCGCGCGCATAGACGATGGCGTTCGACTTCACGAACTTGCAGACGCGCCATGCGAACAGCAGGTCGTCGAGTTCGGCGTCGGTCGGCGCGCGCGCCGTGACCAGCCGCAGCCGGTCGCGGCTCGCCATGCCGGTATCGCGCTCCTGCGCGAGCAGTCCGCCCGTGACGCTGCGGAGCTCGAGCGCAGCGCCCGTGTCGGCGGCGAGGTCACCGGTTTCGAGCACGCGCAGATTGACGCGACTCGCGAGCACGGTGCGCGACTCGGCCGATATCGACGGCGCGGCGAGGACTTCGACGAACTGCCGCGCCAGGATCGCACCTGCGGTCGCGCCATCGAGCTCGCGGTTGAAGGCGATGATGCCGCCGAAAGCTGAGGTCGGGTCGGTACGGTAGGCGGCTTCGTAAGCGGCGAGGGTCGTCGCGCCGACGGCGACGCCGCAGGGGTTGGCGTGCTTGACGATCACGCAGGCCGGTGCGTCGAACTGACGCACGCATTCGATGGCGGTGTCGGCGTCGGCGACGTTGTTGAACGACAGATCCTTGCCCTGCAGCAGACGCGCCGTCGCCACTCCGGCGCCACGCGCCGCCGGGCTGCGGTAGAAAGCCGCGCGCTGGTGCGGATTCTCGCCGTAACGCAGCACCTGCACGCGCTCGAAGCGCGGCATGAGCGACAGCGGGAAGCGCTCGGGCTCGATTGCACCCGGTGAATGCGCCTGCAGGTAGCCGGCAACCATCGCATCGTAGGCGGCGGTGTGCGCGAACGCCTTGGCAGCGAGCCGACGACGCAGGCTCCAGCTCGTGCCCCCCTGGCTGGCGAGTTCGGCGAGCAGCGGGGCATAGTCGGCCGGATCGACGATGGCGGCCACGGCGGCGTGGTTCTTGGCCGCGGCGCGCAACATCGCCGGACCGCCGATATCGATGTTCTCGATCGCCTCGGCGTCGGTGCAGCCACTCTTAGCGATCGTCGATTCGAACGGATAGAGGTTGACGACCAGCAGATCGATCGGCGCGATCGCGTGCTCGGCCATGACGGCGTCGTCGACGCCGCGCCGCCCGAGCAGACCGCCGTGGATCTTCGGATGCAGGCTCTTGACGCGGCCGTCCATGATCTCGGGGAAGCCCGTCACGGCAGCGACCTCGCGCACCGGCAGACCGGCTTCGCGAAGCAGCTTCGCGGTACCGCCCGTGGAGATCAGCTCCACGTCGCGCGCGGCGAGCGAGCGGGCGAGCTCGACGATACCCGTCTTGTCGGAGACGGACAGCAAGGCGCGACGCGCCGGCAGCGGACGATCGGCGCTCATGCCGGGCACCGGCTCACTGGGCCAGGCCGAGCTCACGGAGTTTCTTGCGCAGCGTGCCGCGATTGATGCCGAGAATGTCGGCGGCCCGGCTCTGGTTGCCCGCGGCGTAGTCGAGCACGGTGCGGAACAGTGGCTCCTCGACTTCGCGCAGGACCAGGTCGTACAGGTGGCTCGGCCGGTCGCCGTCGAGGCTCGACAGGTAGGCGTTGAGGGCGCGTTCGGTGTGACGTCGCAGCGGCAGGTCTCCGCCGGCGTCGAGTGCAGTACCGAGCGGTGACGCGGCCCGCGAACCGACCTGCTTCTTCGTTCCCATGCGCATTCCCCGACGCTCGCTTTGTTGTTCTAGGCTGCCCAGAGGTCGAACCGCTCCCTGACGCACGCGAACTGCGCCGACGTCGAGTCCGCTGCCATGAAGACGCTGCGTGCCGATGGCTCCGCGCCGGACGCTGCGTCGAGCAGCTCGCTGTACCAGCCGAGGTGTTTGCGTGCGATCCGGAGTCCAGAGTCCTCGCCGTAGAAGGCATAGATGGATTCCAGATGCGCGAGAATGATATCACGCAGTTCGCGTCGAGATAGCGGCGGCGGTGTCTCTCCCGTGGTCAGGAAGGCATTGACATCGCGGAAAATCCACGGTGATCCGTGCGCGGCGCGGCCGATCATTACTCCGTCCGCACCGCAGTAATCAAGTACCTCGCGCGCTTTCTGCGGCGAGGTGATGTCGCCGTTCGCGAGCACCGGGATGCCGACCGTCGCACCAATCTCGCGGATCGTCTCGTACTCGGCCGAGCCCGAGTAGAAATCGGCCCGCGTGCGGCCGTGGATCGCCAGCGCGGCGACGCCGGCCTCGGCCGCGATGCGCGCGATGCGCGGCCCGTTGCGATGCTCGCGGTCCCAGCCAGTCCGCATCTTCAGCGTGACTGGAATGCCGGCGGCGGCGGCCGCGGCGACGACGGCGTCGAGGATCTTTGCGACCAGCGGCTCGTCGGTCAGCAGCGCCGAGCCGCACAGGCGGTTGCAGACCTTCTTGGCGGGGCAGCCCATGTTGATGTCGATGATCTGTGCGCCGAGGTCGATGTTGCGGCGCGCCGCCTCGGCCAGCGCGACGGGATCGGCGCCGGCGAGCTGCACCACCCTCGGCTCGGGTTCGCCCGCATGATCGAGCCGCCGTCGGGACTTCGGCGTGTTCCAGAGGCGAATGTCGGCGGTGATCATCTCCGAGGCGGCGAGTCCGGCACCGAGTGAGCGCGCGAGGATGCGGAAAGGCCGGTCGGTGACGCCGGCCATCGGCGCGAGCACCGCAGCTTGCCGAATCGGCCACCGGCCGATCTGTAGAGTGCCCGTGGTCATCCGGATCAGCGCGAGGTCGCGGCCGCGAGATCGCTGGCGCAGCGCGTCAGGCCATCGTCGGCGAGACAGACGTCGAGTTCGAAACCGACGGCTTTGCCACCGGGATCGACGAGCTGCACCGCGGTCTCGAGCCGGGCGCCGGCCGCCAGCAGCGTCATCGGCGCCGTGCCGGCCGGCCGCTGCTGATACTCCGCGGCCGTCAGGTCGCGCGACGCGATGCGATTGCCATAACGGTCCTGCAGAGTCACCCGCAGCAGCGGCATCGGCTGGGGCCGCGGCGAGAGATTGCGCAGGCTTGCGCGCACCGTCAGGGTACCTCCGGGATCCGCTGCCGCGACGGCCCCCAGCTGCCGGACATCATAGGCACTGAGATCGCCTCGCAGACGGATCGGGCGGCCCAGCGCCGCGTACAGACGCGTCAGCGGCTGCGTCAGTGCGGGCCAGCCCACGAGTGTCTCGCGTTGGTTGTGCACCCACTGGCCTGCGAGCAGCAGGGCGAGCAGGGCGCTGCCTGCCCCCCAGAATCGCGCATGGCGCGGCGTGTCCGGTCCGGCCACGAGATCCTCGGGCGGCGCCGCCTCGCTGCCCGAGGTCGCGACGATTGGTGACGCCGATTCGACCGGCTCCACCGTGTCGACCTGTGGCGGCTCGGGCGGCGCTCGCAAAGGATCCGGGTCATCGCGCATAGGCCGCAGCTGCGGCACGACGACGTGGCAGTCACCGCCCGCTCCCGACAGGTCACCGAGATCGATGTCGAGCCGCTCGATACTCTGCGGTGCGAGTGCGTCGATGCCGAGCGACTCGGCATCGGCGATCGGATCGTTCGCGGCCACCAGCTCTTCGATGCCGGGATCGTTGGCAGCTGGCAGCCAGACGAGGTCGGTCTCCCCGGCGGGCGCAGCGGTCGACGCCGGTTCGGGTTCCCCGGTGGCGGCGTCGGCCTCCGGAGCCACAGCGGCGGATTCGGCGACCGTATCGGCGGAGAATACGCCGGTATTGGCGCCGCCGGCGGTCGCGGCCGTATCGATCGTGACCGCGACGATCCGGGACTGCGTCGCCTCGGCCGATGCCTCCTCGTGGATCGCTGCCCCGAGCGGGTCCGCGTCGGGAGCCAGCGCCTCGTCTTCGCTGTCGTACAGCGAGACCAGCGCGTTGAACACGGACGCGCAGCGTCCGCAGCGCACGTGGCCTTGCGCGACGCGGAGGTCCGCCGCGGAGACCGCGAGCGAGAGCTGGCATTGCGGGCAGATCGTGATCACGGCGACGTTTCCTGCCGGCGCATTCTGACCGACCTCTCCGGGTGGCGCGATCCGGCGAGCAGTGTCCAGCCTTCGCGGCTTCCCGCCGGCGCGATCCGGAACCAGCGCGCATAGGCGGCGCCGACCTCGGCCGCCTGCCCGTCGAGCAGGCCCGCGAGCGCGAGCCGCCCACCCGGTCGGCACAGCGCGGCGAGCCGCGGTGCCATTTCGATCAGGGGTCCGGCCAGGATGTTGGCGACGAGCAGGTCGGCATCGTGCGGCAAGTCGGCGTCGCGGGCAACGATGTCGAGACTGCGAGCGACGCCATTGGCCGCGGCGTTGTCGGCCGTGGCGGTCAACGCCTGGGCGTCGATGTCGAATGCGGCGGCATGCACCGCGCCGAGCCGCAGCGCGGCGATCGCGAGGATGCCGCTGCCACAGCCATAGTCGATCACGCGCGGCGCAGGCGCCGCGTCGGGATGGATCGCGGCCTCGAGCCACTCGAGGCACATGGCCGTGGTCGGATGCGTGCCGGTGCCGAAGGCCAGCCCAGGATCGAGCCGAACGATCACGTTCCCGTTGCCCTCGCCCCCGGCTTCGGCGGGTGGAGCCATGCCCGCCGGGCAGATCCATAGCCGTTGACCGAAGCGCATTGGCCGGAAGTCACGCAGCCACTCGCGCTCCCAGGCGCGGTCGGGCAGATGTGCGACTTCGAGGGCGGACAGCGGAACGCCGATCCGTGCGGCCAGCGCGACGAGGCGGGCCGGTTCGGCAGCCGCGGCTGCGAACAGCGCCTCGAGGCGCGTGGCCGGCCAGAGACGGACCTCGCCCGGTGCGGGTTCAAGGATGGCGTCGTCGCGTTGGTCGGTATAGGTGAGCGACAGCGCGCCAGCGGCCAGGCAGGCGTCCTCGGCCTGCTCCGCGTCGAGGCCGTCGAGGCGGATTCGGACGCGCAGGAAAGGCATGGGGCGCCGCGGCTACTTCAGTCCGAGACGCCGCTCGAGATAGTGGATGTCGGTGCCGCCGGCCGCGAACGCGGCGTGGTTGAAGATCTCCTGATGCAGCGCCGTATTGGTCTTGATGCCCTCGACGACCATCTCGACAAGCGCGTTCTTCATGCGCGCGATCGCGGTCTCGCGCGTGTCGCCGTAGGAGATCAGCTTCGCAATCAGCGAATCGTAGTGGGGCGGCACGTGATAGCCCGAGTACATGTGGCTGTCGACGCGGATGCCGGGGCCGCCGGGTGGGTGCCAGAGCTTCACCGGGCCGGGCGAGGGCATGAAGGTCTTGGCGTCCTCGGCATTGATGCGGCACTCGATCGCGTGGCCGCGCAACTGGACGTCCTTCTGCTGCCAGGGCAGCTTCTCGCCGGCTGCGATCATCAGCTGCGCCTTGACGAGGTCGATACCGGTGATCATCTCGGTGACCGGATGCTCGACCTGGATGCGCGTATTCATCTCGATGAAATAGAACTCGCCATCCTGGTAGAGGAACTCGAGCGTGCCGGCACTGCGGTAGCCGACCATGCGGCAGGCTTCGACGACACGCTCGCCCATCTTCTCGCGCTGTGCGGCCGTGATGCCCGGTGCGGGTGCCTCCTCGACGACCTTCTGGTGGCGGCGTTGCATCGAGCAATCGCGCTCGCCGAGATGGATGACGTTGCCGTGATGGTCGGCGAGCACCTGGAACTCGATGTGGCGCGGCTTCTCGAGAAACTTCTCCATGTAGACCTGGTCGTTGCCGAAAGCAGCGAGCGCCTCGGCCCTGGTCACGTTGATCGCGTTGAGCAGGGAGGCGGCGTTGTGCACGACGCGCATGCCGCGCCCGCCGCCGCCGCCCGAGGCCTTGATGATGACCGGGTAGCCGATGTCCCTGGCGATACGGAGGTTCTCGTCGCCGTCATTGCCGAGCGGCGCGCCGGAGCCCGGCACGCACGGCACGCCGGCCTTCTTCATGATCGTGATGGCCGAGACCTTGTCGCCCATCCGGCGGATCACCTCGGCGCGCGGGCCGATGAAGATGAAGCCGCTGTTCTCGACGCGCTCCGCGAAGTCCGCGTTCTCCGAGAGAAAGCCGTAGCCGGGATGGATCGCGGCCGAGTCGGTCACTTCCGCCGCGCTGATGATCGCCGGCATGTTGAGGTAACTCTTCGCCGACGGTGCGGGCCCGATGCAGACGGACTCGTCCGCGAGCAGCACGTGCTTGAGACTGGCGTCGACGGTCGAGTGGACCGCGACGGTCTTGATGCCGAGTTCGCGGCAGGCCCTGAGGATCCGCAGCGCGATCTCGCCTCGGTTCGCGATGACGATCTTGTCGAGCATGGGCCGCCGGCCTCACTCGATGACGAACAGAGGCTGGCCGAACTCGACGGGATCGCCGTTCTGGACCATCACGGCCGCCACGCGGCCGGCCTTGTCGCTCTCGATCTGATTCATCATCTTCATCGCCTCGATGATGCAGAGCACCTGGCCGACCTTGACCTCCGTGCCAATTTCGACGAAGGGCTTCGCGCCGGGCGATGGCGCTGCGTAGAAGGTCCCGACCATTGGCGCGGTGACCACGTGCTCGGCCTTGCGCGGCGAAGCCGCCGGTGGGGGCGCTGCGGCAGGCGCCGGCGTCGTGGCGGCCGGCAGGGGTGCCGGTGGCAGCAGCGCCGTCATCTGCGTTGCGACGCTGCCGGTGGGCAGGCGGCTGATCCGCACGGATTCCTCCCCCTCCTTGATCTCGATCTCGGCGATCCCCGATTCCTCGAGCAGATCGATGAGCTTCTTGACCTTGCGGATGTCCATGCTGAGGCCCTCCCCGAGGCACCGGAACGTGATGATGCGGATTCAGACGCGGGCGGCGGCCGCTCGGACGGCGAGCTCGTAGCCCTGGGCACCGAGGCCGACGATGCAGCCGACCGCGATGTCCGAGAAATAGGAGTGGTGCCGGAACGCCTCGCGGGAGAAGGTGTTCGACAGGTGCACCTCGATGAACGGGATCGCCACGGCGGCCAGCGCATCGCGCAGCGCGATGCTGGTATGCGTGAAAGCGCCTGGGTTGATGATGATGAACGCGGTGCCGTCAGAGCGCGCGGCCTGGACGCGGTCGACGAGCGCGTGCTCGGCATTGCTTTGGAAACTGCAGAGCTCATGGCCAAGATCGGCGGCGATCGCCGCCGATCGCTGCTCGATCGACTCAAGGGTGTCGCGCCCATACAGTTCCGGCTCGCGACTGCCGAGCAGGTTCAGGTTTGGGCCGTTGAGCAGGAGCAGGCGGGCCATGTTGGCGCGCAATCTACCCTAGTTCGGGGTCGTTCGGCCAATCTTCACGGCCGTTCGCGGCAATTAGTTCCCCTGCCCGGCCTTTGCCGCCTCGCGGCGCGCGGCCAGTGCGGCGAGCTCCTGCCGGATCGCCGGACGTGCCTCGGCCAAGGTGGTTGCGCCGGTATTGAGTGCCTCGATGCGATCGAGGATGAACCGCGCTTCGTCGTCGTGCAGTTCGCCGACCTTGAGCGCAACGATTCGGCGCTCGGCATCGGCGAACACCGTGAAGGGCAGCACGAGGTTCATGCCGAAGGCCTGCGCCGCCGCGAGCCCGTCCTCCTCGCCGATCAACAGCGGGTAGTCGATCCCGATGCGCTCGGCATAGGCGAGCACGTCCTCGCGGAAGTCGACGGCGATACCGATGACGCCGACGCCCGCCGCCGCGAACTCGCTCTGCAGGCGGTTCAGCAGCGGTATCTCCCGACGGCAGGGTGCGCACCACGTCGCCCAGAAGTTCACGATCAGGACCGGGTCATTGAACGAGGACAACCGGCGCGGCGGGCCTTCGCGTGTGGCCAGTTCGAAATCCGGCAGTCGGTCCGGGATTGGCCTCGAGGCCGTGGCCGGCGAATCGAGGCCAGGGTTCGTCGTCGCTGTCCCCAGGCCCGATTCGGGTCCGCGCGGCTCGGCAACGGGACGCAGGGCGGCCAGGCCGTCGCGCGGCGCTCCGTCGATGGAGCGAAAAGCCAGGAAGCCGGCGATGCCCGCGACCGCGGCCACCGCCGATGCGATCGCTGCAGTGCCGAGTCTTGTCATGCCTCAATTAGAAGCGGTGACCGTCCTCGCGGCAATGGCCTCGCGCACGACGCGCTCGAAGTCCGCTGCCTTCATGTAGCCGACGACCCGGTAGTTGCGCCGCTCCTCCCCGTCGGGGCCATAGAACGCGATCGTCGGCGGGCCGAAGATGCCGAAGTGCTTGAGCAGCGCCTGGTCGGTCGAGTCGTTCGCCGTCACGTCGGCCTGGAGCAGCACCGCATCGGCCAAGGCACGCTGCACGGCCTCGTCGGTGAACGTGTAACGCTCCATTTCCTTGCACGACACGCACCAGTCTGCATAGAAGTCGAGCATCACCGGCCTGCCTTGCGCCGCCGCGGCCGCGACTTGCTGCTCGAGGTCGGCAACGCTCTTGATGCGGCGGAACTCGAGATGCCGCTTCTGATCCGCCAGTTGCGGGATCGGTGCCAAGGGATCGCTGCCACCGAGACCCGCGCCGGCCAGCAGCGCGAGCCCATAGAGACCGAGCGCGGCGCCGGCCGCGCGACCCGTCCAGCCGAGCCAGCCGCTCGCGCGCACCTCGCGCAGCAGGATCGCGGCACCGAGCATTGCCGGCACGGCCCACAGCAGCAGAACCGCCCAACCGGGCGTGACGCGCGCGAGCATCCAGGCGGCCACGGCCAGCATCAGCACGCCGAACAGCTTTTTGACCGTGTCCATCCAGGCACCGGCACGCGGCAGCAGCCGGCCCGCCGAGGTGCCGACGAGAATCAGCGGCGCGCCCATCCCGAGCGACATGAAGAACAGGGCGCTGCCGCCGCGCACGACATCACCGGTCTGGCCGATCACGGCGAGCGCCGCGAACAGCGGCGGGGCGACGCAGGCCGTGACGATCAGCGCTGACAGCGCGCCCATGATCGCGACGCCACCGACGGTGCCCGCGCGCTGCCGGTTGCTGACGTCCATGAGCCGCGTCTGGATCGCCGACGGCATCTGGATCGTGAACAGGCCGAACATCGACAGCGCGAGGACGACGAACAGGCCCGCGAACAGCACGATGACCCAGGTCTGCTGGAACATCGCCTGGATCTGGCTGCCGGCGGCGGCGGCGGCAACGCCCGCGAGCGTGTTCGTGACCGCCATGCCGAGCACGTAGGTGAGCGACAGCGCGAAAGCGCGGCCGGCGGTCACGCCGGAGCCCTGGCCGGCGATGATGCCCGACAGGATCGGGACCATGGGCAGCACGCAGGGCGTGAACGCGAGCAGCAATCCGAGCCCGAAGAACGTGGCGAGCACCACGACCAGCGATCCGTCGCGAACCAGTGCCGCGAGACGGTCCTGCTCCGAGACGAAGCCAGCGCTCGTGGCGTCCGGCCCTACACGAGGGGCCGCGATCGCCGCGCTGGTGCCGGTTCCGGCCGGCACCAGCACGGTGATCGATTTGGTTTCGGGCGGATAGCACAGACCGGCTTCGGCACAGCCCTGATAGGTGACCTTGAGCGGCAGCTCGAGTTCGCGGCCACCCGGGCGCGAGACTGGCAACAGGCCGACCAGCTCCCCGTAATAGACTTCCTGCTCGCCAAAAAACTCGTCGGTCTTGGACTTGCCGCGAGGCAGCGATACGCGGCCGAGGCTCGCCTCCGCGCTCGTCGTGGTCGCCGTCAGGCGCTCACGGTACAGGTAGTAGCCGTCGGCGATGCGCCAGCGCAGGCGGACCCGATCGGGGCCGTCGGCAACGGCGTCGAACTCGAACGCTGCGTCGACGGGCAGGAACTCCTCGCCACTCCGGCTGCCGCCGAAAGGCGCGTCCGCGCGCCGCGGCGTGGCGATGGCCGGGGTACTCGCGAGCGCCACGCTCGTCTGCCAGGTCGTTGGCGGATAGCAAAGGCCTGCATCGGCGCAGCCCTGCAGCCTGAGCTCTACATCGAAGCGGTCGAGGCCGGTCGGCACCGTCAGCGGCGCGCGCACCTCGAAGCGGTCGCGGAACACGACCTGCTCGCCGAAGAATTCGTCGGTGTGCAACTCTCCCGGCGGATAGGTCGGTTCGCCGATCGCCACGCCCGGCGTCGGCGAGCGTAGCCCCATGCGTTGGAGGTAGAGGTAATAGCCCGGCGCGACGGTCCAGCGAACCACTAGGGCGCCGCCCTCCGCGGCGGCGGCATAGCGGAAAGCCTGGTCGGGCGGCAGGAAATCGTCCACGGCGCGGGCAGGCGGACCCGCGAAGAGCAGGACAAGTGCCGCAACCGCAGAGGACAATCCCTTTAAATTCATATAGTTAACACAAGCGGAGGTGAATCCCGGACAGCATATCCGCTGCAGCCGGCGCCGTCACCCTGTCGCGCGTTGACAGCGTCACGTCTTGAATTAGAATGCGCGGCCCATAGCTTTAGCAGCCACGCAGGGAGAGTGCTAACAGCTTTTCCGGCGTGGCCAGGTTTCAGGTTCAACCACAGCTTCAGAAGGAGCAGCAACCCATGAAGATTCGTCCTCTTCATGATCGCGTGATCGTCAAGCGGCTCGAAGAAGAGCGCAAGTCGCCCGGCGGCATCGTGATCCCGGACACCGCGGCCGAGAAGCCGATCCAGGGCAAGATCGTCGCCGTCGGCAAGGGCAAGATCCTCGAGGACGGCAACGTCCGTCCGCTCGACGTCAAGGTCGGCGACACCATCCTCTTCGGCAAGTACAGCGGCACTGAAGTCAAGGTCGATGGCGAGGAACTGCTCGTCATGCGCGAAGAAGACGTGATGGCCGTGATCGAAGGCAAGTAACGCCACCACCTTTTCGGAGATTCACACTATGGCTGCCAAGGAAGTCCGTTTCAGCGATGACGCCCGCACCCGCATGGTCCGCGGCGTCAACATCCTCGCCAACGCCGTCAAGGCGACGCTCGGTCCGAAGGGTCGCAACGCAATCCTCGAGAAGAGCTTCGGTGCGCCCACCGTCACCAAGGACGGCGTTTCCGTCGCCAAGGAGATCGAGCTCAAGGACAAGTTCGAGAACATGGGCGCCCAGATGGTGAAGGAAGTCGCTTCCAACACCTCTGACGAGGCCGGCGACGGCACGACGACTGCGACCGTGCTCGCGCAGGCCATCATCCGCGAAGGCCTGAAGGCCGTTGCGTCGGGCCGCAACCCGATGGACATCAAGCGCGGCATCGACAAGGCTGTCGCCGTCGCCACCGACGAGATCCGTCGGCTCGCCAAGCCATGCAAGGACAGCAAGGCCATCGCGCAGGTCGGCACGATCAGCGCTAACAGCGACGAGTCGATCGGCAAGACCATCGCCGAGGCGATGGAGAAGGTCGGCAAGGAAGGCGTGATCACCGTCGAGGAGGGCTCGGGCCTCGAGAACGAGCTCGAAGTCGTCGAGGGCATGCAGTTCGACCGCGGCTACCTGTCGCCCTACTTCATCAACCAGCAGTCGAACCAGACTGCCGAGCTCGAGAAGCCCTACATCCTGCTCGTCGACAAGAAGATCTCGAACATCCGCGAGATGCTGCCCATCCTCGAAGGCGTCGCCAAGGCGGGACGCCCGCTGCTCGTGATCGCCGAGGACGTCGAGGGCGAGGCGCTGGCCACGCTCGTCGTCAACAACATCCGCGGCATCCTCAAGGTTGCCGCCGTCAAGGCGCCCGGCTTCGGCGATCGCCGCAAGGCCATGCTGCAGGACATCGCGATCCTGACGGGTGGCACGGTGATCTCCGACGAGGTTGGTCTGCAGCTCGAGAAGGCCTCGCTGAACGATCTCGGTGAAGCCAAGAAGGTCGTCGTCGAGAAGGAGAACACCACGATCATCGACGGCGCCGGCAAGGCCAACGACATCAAGGCGCGCGTCGAGTCGATCCGTCAGCAGATCGAGGAAGCGACCAGCGACTACGACAAGGAGAAGCTGCAGGAGCGTGTCGCCAAGCTCTCCGGCGGCGTTGCCGTGATCAAGGTCGGTGCCGCGACCGAGGTCGAGATGAAGGAGAAGAAGGCCCGCGTCGAGGATGCGCTGCATGCGACCCGTGCGGCCGTCGAAGAGGGCGTGGTGCCGGGCGGTGGCGTGGCGCTGATCCGCGCGCAGAAGGCGCTCGAGAAGCTCGAGGGCAAGAACGAGGACCAGACGGTGGGTATCCGCATCCTCGCCCGCGCAATCGAGGAGCCGCTGCGTCAGATCGTCGAGAACGCCGGCGAAGATGCTGCCGTGATCCTCAACAACGTCAAGTCCGGCAAGGGTGCGTATGGCTACAATGCCGGCACCGGCGAGTACGGTGACATGCTCGAGGAGGGCATCCTCGATCCGGCGAAAGTCACGCGTCTCGCGCTGCAGAACGCGGCCTCCGTCGCGGGACTGCTGCTGACAACCGAAGTGATGATCGCGGAGGCGCCGAAGGACGAGGCCGACCATGCCCACCCGGCTCCGGGCGGCATGGGTGGCATGGACATGTAGCGCAGCGCGTTACTGGTCCGGATCCTTCCCCGTGACGAACAGGCCCGGTGGCGACACCGGGCCTTTTCTTTGGCGCTCACCCTCGGCCGACCTGGCCGGGTACTGCCCAAAGCGGCGATTCGGGTAGTATTCGCCGCTTCGCGCCGCCTGCCGCTGGGGCCGGCGCCCGTATGACATTTTCTGCCGTTTGCGACCGAACGACGAGGTGGCGATGTCCCTGACGATCGGCGTTCCGCGGGAGACCTTTCCCGGCGAGAAGCGTGTAGCCACGGTGCCCGAGGTGGTCGAGAAGCTCATCAAGCTGGGCTTTCGGGTCAGCATCGAATCCGGCGCGGGCGCTGCCGCCCATTTCGACGATGACGCCTATCGCGCCGCCGGTGCGACCATCGTCGGCACGGCCGCCGAGCTCTACGCGTCGGCCGACGTGGTCTTCAAGGTGCGACCGCCGACCCGCGACGAGGCCGCGCTGCTGCGCGACGGCGGCACGCTGATCGGTTTCATCTGGCCGGCGCAGAACCCCGAGCTCATGCAGCAGCTCGCGGCCAAGAAAGCCACGGTGCTCGCGATCGATTCGCTGCCGCGGCAGCTCTCGCGTGCGCAGAAGATGGACGCGCTGACGTCGATGGCCGGCGTCAGCGGTTACCGCGCCGTTATCGAGGCCGCCCACGCCTTCGGCCGACCGTTCAACGGCCAGGTCACGGCGGCCGGCAAGATCCCGCCGGCCAAGGTCTTCGTCGCCGGCGCCGGCGTCGCGGGCCTGGCGGCGATCGGCGCGGCGGCCAACCTTGGCGCGATCGTGCGCGCCAACGACACGCGCGCCGAAGTCGCTGACCAGGTCGTCTCGCTGGGCGGCGAGTTCGTCAAGGTCGACTACGACGAGGAGGGCTCGGGTGCTGGCGGCTACGCCAAGGTCATGAGCGAGGGCTTCCAGGCGGCGCAGCGCGAGATGTACGCCAAGCAGGCCCGCGAGGTCGACATCATCATCACGACCGCGCTCATTCCGGGCAAGCCCGCGCCGCGGCTGATCACGGCCGAAATGGTGCGCAGCATGAAGCCCGGCAGCGTGATCGTCGACATGGCGGCCGAGCAGGGTGGCAACTGCGAACTGACGGTGCCGGGCGAGGCGGTCGTTCGCCACGGCGTCACGATCATCGGCTACACGGACCTCGCGAGTCGGCTCGCTCGCCAGTCCTCGACGCTCTACGCGAACAATCTGCTCCGCCTCGCCGAGGAACTCTGCAAGGGCAGAGACGGGAAGATCCACATCAACTTCGAGGACGACGCGATCCGCGGGCTGACCGTCGTCATGGATGGCGAGATTACCTGGCCGCCACCGCCGCCGAAGTTGCCAGCGGCGCCGCCGGCGAAACCGGCTGCCGCAGCGGCCTCGCCGCCGGCGAAGAAGTCCGCTGGTCACGCCCACGGCGCCAGCGCCGGGCCGGCCTCGGCCGGCAGCCTCGCGCTGCTGTTCGGCGGCGGTGCCTTGCTGTTCTGGCTGGTCGGCGCGTTCGCTCCGGCGTCGTTCCTGTCGCACTTCACGGTGTTCGTGCTCGCCTGCTTCGTCGGCTACATGGTGGTCTGGAACGTCACGCCTGCGCTGCATACGCCGCTGATGAGCGTGACGAACGCGATCTCGAGCATCATCGCCGTCGGGGCGCTGGTACAGGTCGCGCCTCCGCTCGGTGCCGGCACGGTCGACCGGCCGACGGCGCTGATCGTCGGGCTCGCGGTCGCCGCGCTCGTACTGACGGCCGTGAACATGTTCGGCGGCTTCGCCGTCACGCGTCGCATGCTCGCGATGTTCCGCAAGTAAGGGAGCGCAGGCATGTCAGCGAATCTTGCCAACGTGGCCTATCTCGGCGCTGCGATCCTGTTCATCCTGAGCCTCGGCGGCCTGTCGCATCCCGAGACGGCGCGACGCGGCAACCTCTACGGCATCGTCGGCATGGCGCTCGCCGTGCTCGCGACGGTGTTCGGTCCGCGCGTCACCGCGGCGGGCCTTCCCTGGATCGTCGGCGCCCTCGCGGTCGGCGGCGCGATCGGACTGTACGCCGCCAGGAAGGTGCAGATGACGCAGATGCCGGAGCTCGTCGCGCTCATGCACAGCCTCGTCGGCCTCGCTGCCTGTTTCGTCGGTTTCGCGAGCTACGTCGACACCTCGATCAACTACGAAGGCGCCGAAAAGACCATTCACGAGGTCGAGATCTACGTCGGGATCCTGATCGGCGCCGTGACCTTCTCGGGTTCGGTCATCGCTTTCGGCAAGCTGTCCGGAAAGATCGGCGGCAAGCCGATGCTGCTGCCGGCGCGACACTGGCTGAACCTGCTGGCGCTGCTCGTGGTGATCTGGTTCGGCGTCGGGTTCGTACGGACACCGGACGTCGATGCCGGCATGCTGCCGCTCCTGATCATGACGATCGTGGCCCTCCTGTTCGGGGTGCACATGGTGATGGCGATCGGTGGGGCCGACATGCCGGTCGTCGTCTCGATGCTGAACAGCTATTCCGGGTGGGCGGCTGCGGCCACCGGCTTCATGCTCGCGAACGATCTGCTGATCGTGACGGGAGCGCTGGTCGGCTCGTCGGGCGCGATCCTCTCCTACATCATGTGCCGCGCGATGAACCGCCAGTTCCTGAGCGTGATCGCGGGCGGTTTCGGCACCGGCGGCGGGACGACGCCGGCAGCCGGCGCGGAGCCGCAGGGCGAGGTGCAAGCCATCAGCACCGCCGAGACCGCCGAACTGCTGCGCAGCGCAAGGAACGTCGTGATCGTGCCGGGTTATGGCATGGCGGTGGCACAGGCGCAGCACACGGTCTACGAGATCACGAAGCTGCTGCGCGACAAGGGCGTCAACGTGCGTTTCGCGATCCACCCGGTCGCCGGACGCATGCCCGGCCACATGAACGTGCTGCTCGCCGAGGCCAAGGTGCCTTACGACATCGTGCTGGAGATGGACGAGATCAACGAGGACTTTCCGGACACCGACGTCGCGATGGTGATCGGCGCCAACGACATCGTGAACCCGGCTGCGCAGGACGATCCGGCGAGCCCCATTGCCGGCATGCCGGTGCTCGAGGTCTGGAAGGCGAAGACCTCGATCGTCATGAAGCGCTCGATGGCCTCCGGTTACGCCGGTGTCGACAATCCGCTCTTCTTCAAGGACAACAACCGGATGCTGTTCGGCGACGCGAAGAAAACACTCGACGAGGTGCTGGCCGCGCTCAAGGGCTGAGAGCGCTGCCACCCCTGCCGGTCGCCTGTGCGTTTGGCGCTCGTCCCGCCATGAAGATTTTCTCCGCGCTCTATGACCGTGCGCTTGCATGGAGCCGGCATCCGCACGCCGAGCGGTATCTGGCTGCGGTGAGCTTCACGGAGTCGGCGTTCTTCCCGATACCGCCCGACGTGCTGCTGGCGCCGATGACACTGGCCCAGCCCCCGCGCTGGCTGCGCTTCGCGGCGCTGACGACCGTGACCTCGGTGCTCGGCGGACTTTTTGGCTACGCCATCGGTTACCTCGCGCTCGAGGCCGTCACCCCGCTGTTGCAGCGCATCGGCTACTGGGGGTATTTCGAGACCGCGTCGGGCTGGTTTGCGAAATACGGCTTCTGGGCAATCTTCATCGCCGGCTTCACACCGATCCCGTACAAGGTGTTCACGATCGCCGCCGGTGCGGCGCAGATGGCGCTGCTGCCTTTCGCGGCGGGCTCGCTGATCGGCCGTGGCGCGCGCTTCTTTCTGGTCGCGGCGCTCGTACGTTTCGGTGGCGCGCCGATCGAGCGGCATATCCGTCGTTACATCGACGGCCTAGGCTGGGCGATGTTGGCGGTGCTCGCGATCGTGTACGTCTGGTGGAAGCTCTGAGCCCGGCGGACTGTCCGCGCTGCGATCAGCGGCGAGGGCATAGGTATTCCTACGCAGGACTTTCCCGGGTGGACTGAGAAACAGTGCGGCTCACTGATTGCAGGGGGCCTCACATGTACATCAACTTCTGGTACCCGATGATCCGCAGCGAGGACCTCAGTCCTGGCAGGCCCGAGAAGGTCAAGGTTCTCGGCCTGAACTTCGCGGTCTATCGCAACTCGGCCGGCGAACCGGTCGTACTCAGCGATACCTGCGTTCACCGCGGCGGTTCGCTGGCGGGCCCGTGGCAGCTCGGCGCACAGCCGCGCATCGTCAACGACTGCGTCGTCTGTCCGTACCACGGCTGGGAGTTCGCGGCGAACGGCAGCTGCGTCTCGATCCCGTCTATCGGCTATGCGGCCAAGCCGCCGAGCCGGGCCAAGGTGGAAGCCTATCCGACCGTGGAGAAGTACGGCATCGTGTTTGCATTTCTCGGCGATCTGCCCGAGAGCGAGCGGCCGCCGCTGCTCGAGATCCCCGAGTGGGACAAGCCCGGCTGGCGCGCCAACACGTTGATCACGCTGGACCTCAACTACTACGACGAGCGCTCGATCGAGAACGGGCTGGATCCCGCGCACAACGAGTTCGTGCATCCCACTCACGGTTTCAAGGGAGTCAACCGTGACACCTACCGCGTGCGCGATTACACGGTACGCGACTACGATCAGGGCTGGGGCATGTGGTTCCTGCACAAGTTCGATGCGCCCGGTCTGCAGGACAAGACATGGGATGAGGCTCAAACGCGCGCCGGCGGCTTGTTCGCCGGGAGCGGCACCCTCGGTCCGAACACGATGATCACCGAGATCAACGTCGGCGAGGGGCAGACGTTCAAACAGTATTTCATCGAGCAGCCGATCGACGAGTCGCACACGAAGGTGTTCTTCGTGAACATGCGCAACTTCATGCTCGATCCGAAGCACGACGGGCCGATCCACGCGCGCAACAAGGTCATCGCGCAACAGGACATCGAGATCCTCGAGCACGTCTACCCGCGACGCACGCCGATCAGCAACACCAAGGAAGTGCTGATGCCGGCCGACAAGGCCGTCGTCGTCTACCGGCAGTGGCTCGCGAAGTTCGACGACCTGGGCTGGCGCATCGACTGGGACGAATTCAAGCGACGCAACGACGGCGACACCGCCTTTGCGATCCCTTCCCCACGGCGCAGGGAAGAAGGCAACTGGGTCATCGAGACCGTACCGCTGATCAGCAGCCGCGACGCGCGCAGGGTCGCGCAGAACGAGTGAGGGTGGCCATGGGCAACGTCACGGGCATCTGGGACTGCGTGAGCAGCACGCCGATGGGCGAGCAGAAGTCGGTCATGGCGCTGCACTGCCTCGGTGGAGTCGTGACCGGGACTGCGAAGACGGATCTCGAGACGATCACGATCACCGAGGGACAGTTCGACGGACGGACTTTCACCTGGAAGATGAAGCTCACCAAACCTTTCAGGATGAGCATGAGCGCGGAGGTCACGGTCGACGGCGATCGGTTCGCCGGCGCGGTCGGTAGCCTGCTCGGTCAAACGGAGATGCAGGGGATCAGGCGCAACGCTTGACGTCCTTCAATAAGGCAGCTACCTTTTTAAAAAAAGGTAGCTGCCTTGAAACAAGACACCGACATCCGGTTCGGGCCGATCCGTAAGGGGCTGCTCGAGTTCCTCGTCCTGAAGATCGTCGGCAGCCGAAGCGTCTACGTGCCCGACATCCTGCGCGCTCTCTCTTCCACCGAGTTCGCGACACAGGAGGGCACGCTGTACCCGCTGCTGTCGAAGTTGCGTCGCGAGTCACTCGTCGATTATGAGTGGCAGGAATCCGACGCCGGTCCGCCCCGCAAGTACTACCGCCTGACCGAGTCGGGACGCTCCTATCTGGCCTCCTTGTGCGACTACTGGGCGCGGATCAACCGCACCGTCGAGAACATTGGACGCGAACCATGCAGCGAGTGATCACCGTCAGCCTCAACCGGATCGCCTACCACTTCGAGGAGGATGCTCACCGCAAGCTCAAACTCTACCTCGATGACGCGACGCAGGCGCTGGCTCGCCACCCGGGCCGAGCGGAGGTGCTGGCCGACATCGAGCAGGCGATCGCCGATCAGTGTCGCCGGCGCCTCGAGCCCGGCCGCACGGTGATCTCACTCGCCGAGCTGGAGCCGGCCCTGCTCGAGATTGGCCCGGTCGAGATGCCGTCGGCGGGAGCCGATGGCGCGCCCGCGACGGACGGCGCGGCGGCTGCCGCTCGCCCCGCCACCGGGCTGCAGCAGGTCAGCGAGGGCGCCTGGATCAGTGGCGTCTGCAACGGCCTCGCGCGCAGCGCCGCACTCGACGTCACGCTGGTGCGGGTCATTGCCGTGCTGCTGCTGTTCGTCACGGGCGGTGCGATGATCCTGCTCTATGCGGTGCTGATGTTGCTGTTGCCGTATGCGCCGGTCGACCCGCATGCACAGCCGCTGCGCTGGCTACCGTCAAAGTGCCGTGAACTCGTGCTCGCGATTCGCGCAAGGCTCTCGGCCCTGACGGGCTGAACGTTCTCAGGTGGCGGTCTCGGGCATGGCGGCGACGCGCTGGTGTGAACGGCCCCGGCGAGGCAGCGCGGTCGCTGCGATCTCCTCAGCCGACGCTGAACCGCATGCACCGGCGCGTCTGGCGCATCGACCGGGCCGGCTCACTCGACCGGCTCAGGCTTTGTGACGAGTCGATCAGCGCACCGTCAGCCGGGGAAGTGACGCTGCGGGTCCACGCCGTCGGACTGAACTTCGCGGATGCGTTTGCCTGCCAGGGACTCTATTCCGCGACGCCGACCGGTCCGTTCGTGCCGGGACTCGAGTGCGCCGGTGTCGTCGAGGCCGTCGGCAGCGCCGTCGCGGCTTGGCGGATCGGTGATCGCGCGATCGCGCTGACTCGCTTCGGTGGCTATGCGAGCGCGCTCAACGTCGATGCTCGCTACCTGCTTCGCGTGCCGCCCGGATGGAGCCTCGAGCACGCGGCAGCGTGGCCGGTGCAGGCGCTGACGGCGTCGTATGGGCTCGTACGCCGCGCCAGCGTGCAGCGCGGCGACGTCGTCCTCGTGCAGTCGGCCGCGGGTGGCGTGGGATTGCAGGCGCTTGCGATCCTGGAGCGCATCGGTGCTGTCGCGATCGCGGTGGTCGGCAGCGAGTCGAAGCACGAATTCCTTCGCACGGCGCGATCTCTCGACGTGCCGCGCATCGTCGTACGGCGTCGCGCCGACTACGTCGCGCAGCTCGACGCCGCGCTCGCAGCTGCCGGCAGCGCGCGCGGCTCGCGCCTGAGGGACGCTACGTGCTGGACGGCGCTGCCGACTTCACGACGCCGGCCGCAAGGCCCAACTGGCTCGCGCTCGGCTGGCGCTGGTTGCGTCGACCGCGGCTCGACCCGCTGGCGATGATCCCCGCCAACCGTGCTCCGTTGGCCTTCAACCTGATCTGGCTCTGGGAGTCGGTGGATCGCCTGCCCGATGCACTCGCTGCGCTGGAAGCGCTGCGGCTGCCGCCGCCGGTGATCGGCGGCCGCTATCCGTTCGAGGGGGCACGAGAGGCGATGGCCGCGCTCCAGGGCGGCACGACCGTCGGCAAACTCGTCCTCGTCATCGAGTGAGCGGTAACCGACTTCAGAGGACCAACCGGACTCAGGGCATGACGTACCAGCGATGCCCAGATGGCGACGGTTCGAACCCCAACCGCTCATAGACGGTCCGCCCCATCGGTGTTGCATGAAGTCCGACCATCGGCTTGCCAAGATCGAACGCCGCGTTGGCCACTGCGGCGGTGCACGCAGTTTCCAGACCGCGGCGAGCGAACTTCGGTCGGGTGGCCACCCCGTAGATGCCGCCCATCCCGCCGGTCAGCAGCACCATGGCCGCCGCCGCCGGTTCCCCGTCAATCGTCGCGAGCGCGAAACGCGAAATTGGCGAGAAGACGCGATGCGCGTGCGTAAATAGCTGAGCCGTCTCTTCTTGCGGTGTGCCGGCTTGAGCGAACGCCTCGGCGGCTACGTCACGTATCGAGACGGGGTCGGACGGGTCGGCGGTCAGACGTACCTCCACGCCCGGAAGCGTTGGCGTAGCGGGGCGCCGGTCGAGGAATAACCACGGTGACTCGGTGCGCGGCCTTTTGCCGCGCGCCTGCAGCAGAGCTTCGATGTCGGTGTCGGCGTGCGCACGGACCCAGATCGTGTAACCGCGGGACTGCGGTCCGAAAAACTCCGCAGCGCGTTCCAGTACGAGCGCGGGCGAGCTCGACGCCTCCGTCCGTGCCACGCAGTTCGTGAATCCGACGGGGAAGTCCGTACCGCCCAGAACGAACAGCACACCGTCTTCCTCGAGAATCAATGTACCGTCGGGCCAGCGTGCGAACTTGCGGATCGCATCGAGCAGGTTGCGGTCGAAGAGGGGATTCCAGCATGCGGGCATGGAGCAAGCTTGGCCGAGAGTCCGCGCGGATCAATGCATGGTGGCCCGACGGAGTTGCGCTAGACTCGTAAAATGGAAATTCTCAAAACCGCCGTCGCGGCACTTCCGCTCGCGATCGTCGCCCTCTGGATCATCGCCGGGTTCTTCGGTGCGCGGCTCGCCCCTCGCCCCGGCGTCGTGCGCTGGAGCCTGCCGTCCCGGCTGTTTCACTGGATCATGGCGTTCGCGACGCTCGGCACGACCGCGCTGATGTATTACTCGCAGATCTACGAGGCGCAGGCCGATACCGACCCCGTAGCCCGCGCGCAGTACTCCGAGCTCCTGCGGCTGCACAAGTCGATCGGCCTGATCGTGCTGTTCCTCGTCGTCGCCCGCTTTGCGTGGAATCGCTATCGTGCGAGACCGCCGCTGCCGTCGACCCTATCCGTCGGTCAACGGCGTGCCGCGCAATTCGCCCATTACTCGCTTTACGCGTCGATGTTGCTGATCCCGCTGCTCGGATGGTTCGCATCGATGGCCTACGGCGGGCGCACGCACTTCTTTAGCCTGTTCGAGATGCCAGTGATCGTCGCGAAGAACTACGACATGGCCGTGATCTACCGGAACGGTCACATCTGGCTCGGATGGTTGCTGTTCGCGCTGCTGGCTCTGCATCTGACCGCCGCCCTCTGGCATCACTTCGTCAGACGCGACGCGACGCTCGCCCAGATGCTGCCCTGGTCTTCTTCGCGCTAAAGGCGGCGCCGGTTGCGGCCGTTACAAGCGGTATCTAACCGCGCGTACCGGCCGGCATATGTCAGGAACCGAGGTCGGCCCGGACCCTTTCAGGGCCGAGACGAGACGCGAGCAAGTGCTCGCACTGCAGGCCAACGTGCCGGCGTCGCTGGCTGCTGGCCTGCTGGTCGGAACCCTTCTGGCCTGGCTGTCCGCGCCACTCGGCAGTCGAGGGATCGCTGACGGCTGGCCCCTCGCGCTCGGCATCGGCACGGCGTTGCGTTGGGTGCTGTGGCGGTCTGTGCGGCGGCGCGCGCGTGCCGCCGTCCTTGACGAGGTCGATCTGCGCATCTGTCGCCTGTCGGCGCTGATCGGGGGCGTCTCCTGGGGGGCGGTCGCGATCGCATTGCTCGAGCCCGGCAGCGCCTATCAACAGCCCTTCGGTATCGCACTCGCGGGTGTGGCTGCCGGCGGCGTCACCGGCAAGGCGGCGGACGTCGTCTCGGTTCGCCTGTTCCTGTGGCCCTACCTGCTGCCGCCGGCGCTGCTGCTGCTGTTCGGGCCGCATCCGGCACAGATGACGTTCGCGGCGACGTGGGTGCTGTTCCTGCTGTTCCTCGATGCCGCTTCGGGTCGGGCGGCGGCGTCGTTTCGCGATCTGGTCAGGCTCAGGGTGCTCGACGCGCAGCGCCGCGGGGAGCTCGAGCGGCTGCACGCCGAGCAGCAGTCACTGCTGCGTCTGCAGTCGGCGATCATCGATGGCGCTTCCCGCCCGGCCTTGCTCGACCTCGCGATCGGAGAGGCCAGGGTCCTGAGTGGCGCCCGTCACGCGACGCTGTGGGCTGAGTGCCCGACCGCGGAGCCGCCGCTGCCAGGTGGTATGCAGCGCGTGGCGCTGCCCATCGAGGCGCGAGACGCCGATATCGTCTCACTGGTCCTCGAATTTCCGGCGGACGACGCGCGCGCGGCGGAGGCGCCCGATCGGCTGCGGACGATCCTGCAGGCGTTGTCCCAGGGATTGATGATCCGGCGCGAGCTCGAGCAGCGCGCTGCCGTCGAGAGCGAGCTCGCTGCCGAGCGCCAGCGGCTCGAAACGATCCTGAGCGCGGCCGAGGTCGCCGCCTGGGAAATCGATCTAGACCGCAATCTGCTGCGCGCCGATGCGCGCTGGGTGGCCATCACGCGCGCCGGCCCTGAGGTCGATCCCGGACGGGTGCCGATATCGCAAGCCCTCGAGCTGCTGCACCCCGCCGACGCTGGCGCATGGCGCGCCGGGCTCGATTCGCTGGCCCAGGGCCCTAACAACCAGTGGCACATCGAGTCGCGGCTGCGCGAGTGGTGCGATGGCGCACCGGTCTGGGTCGCCGATCGCGCCCGCGTGCTCGCGCGTGACGGCACTGGACGTGCCCGCAGGATCGCGGGCATTCGCGTCGATGCGACGGCGCGCCGCAGAGAGCACGCCCAGTCCGAGGCGCTGCTCGAGCGGCTGCGCAAGCTTGCGCAGCAGGTCCCCGGCGTCATCTACCAGTATCAGCTTCGACCCGACGGTACCTCGGCGTTCCCGTTCGCCAGCGAGCGGATCCGGGAGATCTATCGGGTCTCGCCCGAGCAGGTGCGCGACGACGCCAGCATCGTCTTCGACCGGCTGCATCCGGAGGATCTCGCGGCCGTCTCGGAGTCGATCGTTCGTTCCGCGTCCGAACTGTCCGTCTGGCGTCATCAGTACCGGGTGCGCTTTGAAGATGGCGCGGTGCGCTGGCTCGAGGGTCGCGCCACGCCGGAGCGGCTCGCCGACGGGTCGACTCTCTGGCATGGCTTCATCATGGACATCACCGAGCGCAAGCAGCTCGAGCTGCTGCTGCAGGCCGGCGAGCGCAAGCTGCGCGGATTGTTCGAGCTGGCGCCGCTCGGTATCGCGCTGTACGACCTCGAGACCGGGCACTTCCTCGACGCCAACGCCGAATTCGAACGGTGCACCGGTTACGCCCTTGCGCAACTCCTGAAAATGTCGCCGCGAGACCTGTTGCCGGCCGCGGCGACGGCGGCCGCGCTCGGCGTCGAACGCGAGCAGGAGCTGCGCGAGGTGGGTCGCTGCGCGCCGCTCGAGCTCGTCTATCAACGCAGCAACGGCACGCTGTGCCCGGTCCTGCACTGCGCGCTGCGGCTTCGCGAGCAGTCAGGCCGGGAGGTGGTGTGGACCATCGTCCAGGACATCTCGGAACGCAAGGCCATGGAGCGGGCATTGACCGCCCAGGCGCGCACGGACCGTCTCACCGGGCTGGCCAATCGGCTCGCCATCCTCGAGCGCCTCGATGAGTTATGTCGCGAGCAGCGCGACAACGCAGCGGACGCCGGATTCGCACTTCTGCTGCTCGACTTCGACAATTTCAAGTTCGTCAACGACACGATGGGTCACGAGGCTGGCGATGACCTGCTGCGACAGGTCGCCGCACGCCTCCAGATCGCTGTGCGCACTGTGGGTGCCCACGGCTCGGCGCCGCGCGGCGGCCTCGTCGGCCGCCTCGGCGGCGACGAGTTCGTGGCGATTCTCGAGGGCTTGGAGGACCCGGCGTCGGTCGACGAAGCCACGGCTCACGTGCTCGAGTCTTTGGCCCCGCCTTACGCACTCGGCGAGACCGAGGTCACTTCGACGGCGAGCATCGGCATCGTGATCGCGGACCGGCGTTATGGAACGGCCGGCGAGATGCTGCGCGACGCCGACGTCGCGATGTACGAGGCGAAGCGGGCGGGGCGCGCCCGCGCCAGGGTGTTCGATGTCGCGCTCTCCGAGGCGGTCGAGCGCCGGCGGCGGCTCGAGGTCGATCTGCGCGGCGCCACCCGCCGCGGCGAGCTGCAACTCGTCTATCAGCCCGTTTTCGATTTGCGCCGCGGGCGCCTCGCCTCGGTCGAGGCGCTGCTGCGCTGGTCGCATCCGGAGTTCGGGCCGATCTCCCCGGCCGAGTTCGTGCCAATCGCCGAGGACTCTGGCTTGATCGGCGCGGTCGGACAGTGGGTGCTGCGAGAGGCCTGTCGGCAGCTCGCCGCTTGGCGCACCAGCGGCATCGACTGCCTGCCTCCGTCCGTCGCGGTCAATGTCTCGCGGCAGCAACTCGCGCGTGGAGAGAGCTTCGTCTGCGAGGTGCAGGACGCGCTGCGCGCCGCAGGACTGGAGCCCGAGGCGTTGATCGTCGAAGTGACGGAGCGCGAGGTCATGGCCGGGGAGACGGCCATACGGTCGGCGCTGCGCAAGCTGCGGTCACTGGGCGTGCGCGTCGCGGTCGATGACTTCGGCGTCGGCGTCTCGTCCTTGAGCTGCCTGCACGAGTTCCCGATCAGCATGATCAAGATCGACCGCTCGTTCGTGCGCGAGATCGAGTCGCGGCGCGAGCTCGCCGCAGTGGTCAGCTCGGTGCTGTTGCTGGCCGACCGGCTGGGGCTCACCTGCGTGGCCGAAGGCATCGAAACGGATTCGCAGCTCGCGACCCTGCGTGCGCTGGGTTGCGGTTACGGGCAGGGCTACCTTTTCAGCGCGCCGTTGCTGCCTGCAGCGCTCGCGGGTTTCCTGCGCGAGAGGTCGTGCGAGCTGGAGCTCGGCGTCCACGACGCGGCCTGATGCACCGGAACCGCCCGGCGGTCATGTCGCCGACGGCCTCCCTCCCGTCACTTCGCTCGCGCTACTCTCGGTGCCCGCTACGATCCTCCATCGTCTGGAGAACGCCATGTCCGTAATCTCGCGTCGGGCAGCCCTGCGCAGCGCTGCCGGTATCGGTGCTCTGGCCCTGGGTGCAGGGGCCGCCACGGCTGCCGCTCGCTCCGACCGTCTGGATCTCGAAGATCCGCTGACGGTCCTGCGCACGCACGTAAAAATGGTCGGTAGCCTGGGCCGCGAGGTGGTCGTCTCGTTCATGCGGCTCAACATCTACGGCGACCTGGGCGCCGGGAACTTCCTGCCGTTCTTCACGATGAACAACATCCTCGTCGACTATTGGGAGCCTCGCGAGGACAATCAGCACGAGATGCGCAAGTACGAGGTGGGTTTCTACACCAAGTACGACGGATACGAGCCGCTCGAGCACTTCGACAATCCGGTGACGGGGCAGCGAGTCCCGATCCACCACTTTCGCCTTGGCCCGGTCCCGCGCGTCTACACTCCGGACGGCGTGATCGCCATGGGCTACAACCCGAAGCTGCTGCCGATCGAGATCATTGGTGACCGCGTTTTCCTCGCCACGCAGTCGATAGAGAGTGTGCCTGACACGGTCAGGCCCGGTCAGACCAACTACGTGAACTCGTTTATGACGATGTCTGCGCTGCTCGCTGATGTCGCCGACCCGAAGGTCCTCTCGGCGCCAGTGCACCTGCAACTCCAGAACAAGAACCGGTGGCAGGCCTGGATGGGTATGGGCGACCGGCCGGGCGGTACGGTTGCGCGCGGCTTCGGCACCAAGATCCGCGGTCTCGAAGCGCTGCCGAAGGCCGTCGCCGAGGGCGCGCGCCGCTTCGTGCCGGAGATCTTCGACACGAAGAACTGGACCGAATTCGTGTTCGAGGACAGCGAATACCTCAAGGAGCGCGACAGCGGCTGAAGCGCTGCCGCGCTGCGCGGGTGCTCGAGCGGGCCGCTCAGCGCCAGTTGCCCTCGATCGCGATCATCTCGTATGTCTCGTCGAGCGTGTCCGAGCTCAGCCGGACCGGCAGGCAGTCCTCGCCGCCTGCCCAGACGTCGAAGGAGTCGACGCCCGGCACCTCGATCCGGATGTGCCGGGTCAGGAATTCACCCGCCGGCATCGCGACCGTTTCCTCACCCCGATCGAGGATCTTCGCGAAGCCGGGCGGTACGGGCACGAGGCAGGGGCCGGAACCGCCGTTGGCGAGCACCGAGCTCGCGAAGGTGACGAACTGCAACCTGTCGGCCGGACCAACGTGACGGCGCAATCTCGCGACCGTCCATGCGTCGCCGTGCAGCGAGTGCGTACCGAAGCATGCAGTCCCCTCCGCGACGTCGAACCGCTGCGCGAAGCGCCCGGCGCGTGCGCTGAATCCCTCGCATTCGGCCAGCCGCCCCTCGAAGCGGAACCAGCTCGAACCGACCAGTCGATCATCGATCACCAGTCGCACGAAGGCATCGATCGGGCGCCAGCGGGCGTCCACGGTGAGCACCACGTCGCGCAGCAGGCGGTCGTCGTCCATCTCGCACTGCGCCCGCAGCGTTCGCCCTCCATCAGCGTGGACAGTGACCGAGAAGTGCTCGCGTCCGTTCTCGCCGACGCCGTTCCTGCGGTAGACCATGCTGCCGCGATAGCTCCGCTGTGCCATCGCGTCGTCTTACCATCTGCCAGGCCGGTTGGCCAGCGCGCTGCGCTGCGGATCACCGAGCGGTGCCCGGGCGGTACGTCCGCAGACTCGAACGACGCCGGCGAGGCGCAGCGGCGTCGATTTGCCTTGCCGCGGTCAGTCCCTAGAATGAATGGGTCGGCGCCGTCCCGGCGCCCCGGTCGAGCGAAGCGTGCCAGACCCTCACATAGTCCTGTTGCTGTGCCTTTTGGCGCTCTGCCTCGTTCTTTCCGCTTTCTTCTCTGGCACTGAGACGGCGCTGATGAGCGTGAATCGGTACCGGTTGCGCACGCTGGCACAGCAGGGTCACCGCGGTGCCGTCCTCGCAGAGCGTCTGCTGGCGCGGCCCGACCGGCTGATCGGACTGATCCTGATCGGCAACAATCTCGTGAACAACGTTGCGGCAACGCTCGTGGCGATCATCGTCCTCGAAGTCTACGGCGAGGAGTGGGTGGCGCTTGGCGCCGGCTTGCTGACGCTCGTGATGCTCGTGTTCTGCGAGGTCGGCCCCAAGACCTATGGGGCGCTGCACCCGAGACCGATCGCCATGGCCTCGGCTTATCTCTACACGGCGCTCCAGTGGATGCTCTATCCCGCGGTCTGGGCGGTCAATCGCATCACCAACGCGATGCTGCTGCTCGTCGGGCTGCGCGTCGACCAGCAGGCGCAGCAGACCATGCTGTCGCGCGAGGAGCTGCGCACGGTGGTAGCCGAGGCGGGCGCCATGATACCGAGCAGTCACCAGCAGATGCTGATGGGCATACTCGACCTCGAGCGCATCACCGTCGACGACATCATGATCCCGCGCAGCGAGGTGGTCGGCATCGACATCACCGCGGACTGGAGCGACATCCTCGAGCAGCTGCGCGAGACCCGCCACACCCGGCTGCCCGTTTACGAGGGCGAGCTGGACCGGTTGATCGGCGTGCTGCACATGAAGCGTGTCGCCAACGAGCTCGCGCGTGGTCGGTTGACTCGAGAGATGTTGCGCGAGATCGCCGCTCAGCGCGAAGCGCACTTCGTTCCCGAGGGCACCTCGCTGAACGCCCAGCTTCTCAACTTTCAGCGTGATCGCCGCAGGCTCGGCTTCGTCGTCGATGAGTACGGCGACATCCAGGGCCTGATCACGCTCGAGGATCTGCTCGAGGAGATCGTCGGTGAGTTCACGACCGATCCGGCAGCGGCGGGTCATCGCAGTGTGCTGCGCGAATCCGACGGCAGCTTCCTCGTCACCGGGTCTGCGAGTATCCGCTCGATCAATCGCGCGATGAAGTGGAAGCTGCCGACGGATGGACCCAAGACGCTCTCCGGCCTGATCGTCGAACACCTCGAGGCCATTCCAGAGCAGGGAACCTCGCTGCGCATCGGCGACTATGCGATCGAGGTGGTCGCGACGGCGGAAAACACGGTGCGCACCGCGCGCGTGCGCGTGCTCAAGCGACCGCCGGATGGCGCTCAGTCGTGAGTGCACGGCAGCACCCGGATGCAGCGGGCGATGCGAACACGCTGACTCTGCGTGAGGACGGCCCGCTCGAATTGACAGGTGGGCTTGCCTTGGCCGGTGTGCCGATCGGCAATGCCGCGAACCTGTGCCGCTGTGGCGATTCGGCCACCAAGCCGTTTTGCGACGGTAGCCACCTGCGCTGCGGCTTCCGCGCACCGGGAACGGCCGAGGGTCTCGATGCCGCCGCCGACTGTCTGGCCAACGGCGTGCTCGACGTGCACCCGATCCAGGATGGGCCGCTGCGCCTCGACGGTGCCGTGGAGGTCAGATCGGACGCGGGCGAGCGCCTCGGCTGCGCGAAGCAGCTCTGGCTTTGCCGCTGTGGCGACTCGAGGCGCAAGCCGTTCTGCGATGGCACCCACAAGCGGAACGGTTTCCGTGCAGAAGGCGAGGTGCCGCCGCGAAAGACGCACTCCTAGGGCGCGGATTCGTCGACTGCCCCATCGCTCGCGGTCCGCGCGAGCCATCGATCGTACTTGTCGCCGAACATCATCTCGAAGCCGACGCTGGCGCCGACGCAGCGACTGCAGCGGCGCGCCGGGTCGGGGTCGTCGGCCGAGAAGAAGCGCGCGGAGAGCTCGAGGAACAGCCACTCGCGCCAGACGCTGCGCCGATAGGTGAGCCGCAGTCCGCGATAATCCGGCTGCACGCCGTCGGTCTGGCCCTGGATCGACGCTTCGTAGCGCAGCGCGCTGCGCGCATCGAGAGCCTGGTAGAGTGACAGGCGGCTGCGCCAGCGCGCGCCCGCCGTGACCTCCGCGACCGTCGCCGTCTGGGCGAACCGCAGCAAGAGCCCGTCGTCGAGAGACCAGTCGGTGTCGGCGCCGAGCGTCAAACCGACACCCTGATCGTTTTCCCAGAAGCCGGTGCCGCGCAAGGTCACGAGGACCCGCTCCGCCGGAGCGAGGAAGTAGCGGAGCCGCGCGCGGACGTACGGATTGAGTGGCGTATCGAGCTCGAGCCCGGCGCCGATGTCGAACACGCTTCGGGGCGCAGAGCGGGCCAGGAAAGCGACTCCCGCCCGCCATTGCGCATAACGGTCGTCGGAGAACGAGCCGGGCAGGAACGCGGCGCCGTCGTAGCTGTCGTCGACGTAGGTTTCACGGTCGTCGCGGCCGATCTCGGCATTGAAGCGCTCGCCGAGCGCCGGCAGTGCGAGCCGCGCGCGGAACCGTCCCTGGAGCTGCGCGTCATCGAGTTCATCCCAGTTCAGCGCAGCGCCGAGGCGGCCATAGCTGCTGCCATAGGCGTCGGCGTGCTCGCGCGCATCACCAAACAGGCCGTCGAACCAGCGGGCGGCCCCGCAGACCCGGCCGGCGACTCCACGCCGCATCCGATCGATCCGCGCCTCGTCGCCAGTGGCGGCGGGCTGGCACGGATCATTGCGCAGCGGCTGTTCGGCCGGCTGAGCCATCGATGGCGCGGCCAGGCCGGCCAGGACTGCAGCGGCAAGCAGCGTCGGGACAAAGCGTCGCGGGGATCGCACTATACTGACCGCTCCCGTTCGAACCTTGGCTGTGAGGAGGACGATACATGACCATGAAGCTGACGAGCGAGAGCTTCGCCGACGGCGAAATGCTCAAGATGGATCACGTTCTGTCGAGCGACTTCGGCTTCGGCTGCAGCGGTGGCAACCTCTCGCCGCAGCTGAGCTGGAGCGGCGCGCCGGCGGGCACCCAGAGTTTCGCAGTCAGCTGCTACGACCCGGATGCGCCGACCGGCAGCGGCTTCTGGCACTGGATGGTCGTCAACATACCCGCGAACGTCATGTCGCTGCCGCTCGGCGCCGGCAACCCGGCCAGCGGTAAGATGCCAAAGGGTGCCCTCGAGATCCGCACCGACTTCGGCAAGCCCGGCTACGGCGGCCCCTGTCCGCCACCGGGATCGAACGTGCACCGGTACATCTTCACGGTGCACGCCGTCGCCGTGAAGGAGCTGCCGGTCACCTCCGACACCTCCTGCGCCATCGTAGGTTTCCAGCTCAACCACAACACGCTCGCGAGCGCGAAGCTGATTGGCTTGTTCCGGCGCTGACGACAACCCGGGCGCCGCGCCGGCCGTGCGCGCACCTGCGAACCGCGAGTGGGTGACGATCCTCGCGTTCTGCCTGTTCGCCTGGGCGGTCAGCAACCTCGATCAGTCACTCTTTGGCTACGCGGTGCCGGGCATCGTGGCCGAGTTCCAGGTCGGACTCGAGGCCATCGGTCTCATCCTGTCGGTCGGCTTCATGGCGGCGGCTGTGATGGTCGTGTTCGCGGGACTGGCCGCCGACAGCTGGGGCCGGCGCTGGACACTCGGCGGGCTGCTCGCGGCCTCCGCGCTGTTCGTCGGCCTGCACGGCATGGTCGGCGATCTGACGCAGCTGACGATCCTGCGTGCGCTGGCGTTCGGGCTCGCGGCCGGCCTCGCGCCGATCACGGCGGCCTACGTCGCCGAATCCGCCCCGCCTCACCTGCGCGGCGTGCTGATGGGCGTCCTGCAGTGCGGCTACCCGCTCGGCTGGTTCCTCGCCGCGCTGATCGCCGCGCCGCTGCTCGAGGCGAGTGGCTGGAGGTCGATCTTCCTGATCGCCTTTGCGGTCGTGCCTCTTGCGTTCCTGATTGCCTGGCGCTTACCGGAGAGTCGTCGTTTCGAGGCCGTTGCGGCCGCGCGCGTCCGGAACCGGCCGAAAGCCTTCGAGGCCGGGCTCGTGCGCGAGCTTTTCGGCGCGAAATATCGGATCCGCTCGATCGCCTCGATCGCGCTGTTCCTGTCTTTCGGTAGCGCCTACGCCGGCACCGCCTTCTTCTTTCCGACCTACTTCATGGAGGTCCGTGGCTACACGGCCGCCGACGCGACGGCGCTCGTCGGCTGGTCGAACGGCATCGCGATCCTGGGTTATCTCGCCGCTGCCTTCGTCGGCGAGTACGTGATCACGCGACGCAACACCTTCGCGATCTGGTGCGTGCTTGGCGCCGGCGCGCTCGTGGCGCTGGTATGGCTGCCGCAACTGCGATGGCATGATCTCGCGCTGTTCTCGCTGACCGGAGCGTTCTTCTACGGCAGCAACGCGGTCGTCGGCGCGCTGCTGGCCGATCTCTATCCGACCCGGATGCGCACGACGAGTTACTCGGTCTGCGGATCGGCGCCACTCAGCGTCGGCTTTGCGGTGTTCCCGAGCATCGTGCCGCTTGTCGTCGCCGCAAAGGGCTGGCAATGGACTTTCACATGGACGATCGCGCCGTTACTCGTGGTTTCGGCGCTCGCCGCGCTCGTGTTGCCGAACATCCGCTCGGGCAGCGAGGTCGAGGACGTCTGAAAGGGGTATGGCGCTCAGTGCGTGACGTGACGGTCGCGCGTTTCGGGCAGCCAGATCAGACCGATCACGAGCGTCGTCGCAGCAATCGCGATCGGGTACCAGAGCCCGGCATAGATGTCGCCGGTTGCGGTGACGATCGCGAAAGAGGTGACTGGCAGGAAGCCGCCGAACCAGCCGTTACCGATGTGATAGGGCAGTGACATCGAGGTGTAGCGGATCTGCGCGGGGAACAGCTCCACCAGCCATGCGGCGATTGGCCCGTAGACCATCGTCACGAGCAGCACGAGCCAGCTGCAGACGAGCACGAGCATCGGATAGTCGACGGTGCGCATGTCGGCCTTCTCGGGGTAGCCCGCTTCGGCTAGTGCCCGGCGCAGTTGACGGTCGAACTCAGCACTGGCTGCCCGAAACTCCGATCGGTCCAGCCCGCGGCCATCGAACCCCTCGATCACGACTGCGTCCTCGGCACGCCCGATGAGCACCCGGGCCGTCGCACCCGCTTCGGCGGGCTCGTTGTCATAGGGAATCCCGGCACGCGCCAGCGCCGACTTGGCAACGTCGCAGGAACGGTCGAAGACCCTGCGCCCAACCGGATCGAACTGGAAGGAGCAGTCCGCAGGGTCGGCCACGACCGAGACAGGTGCGGCTTGTCGTGCGGCGGCGAGGGCCGGATTGCCGAAAAGGGTGAGCGCTTCGAATGCGGGGAAATAGGTCAGCGCGGCGAGCGCGCAACCGCCGAGGACCACGGGCTTTCGGCCGATGCGGTCCGACAGGACTCCGAACAACACGAAGAACGGCGTGCCGATCAGGAGCGCGGCAGCGATGACGAGGTTGGCCTCGCGGGCTGCGAGCTGAAGGATCTTCTCGAGGAAGAACAGCGCATAGAATTGGCCGCCATACCAGACCACAGCCTGGCCGGCAGTGGCGCCAAGCAGCGCCAGCAGCACGATGCGAAGATTCCGCCATTGGCCGAATGCTTCGCGCAAAGGCGCGCGCGAGAGCCTGCCTTCCTCCTTCATCTGGCGGAACACCGGCGATTCGTCGAGTTGCAGGCGGATGTAGACCGAGATCGCGAGCAGCACCGCAGAGAGCAGGAAGGGGATGCGCCAGCCCCAGGCATCAAACCGATCGCCGAGCACGAGCCGTGTCGCGAGGATCACGAGCAGCGACAGGAAAAGGCCAAGTGTCGCCGTCGTCTGTATCCAGCTCGTATAGAGCCCACGCTTGCCGAATGGCGCATGCTCGGCCACGTAGACGACGGCGCCACCGTATTCACCGCCGAGCGCGAGCCCCTGGGCGAGGCGCAGGACGATCAGCAGGATCGGCGCAGTGACGCCGATCGACTCATAGGCGGGCAGGCAACCGACGAGGAACGTCGCTCCGCCCATGATGACGATCGTGATGAGGAACGTGTGCTTGCGGCCGACGAGATCGCCAAGCCGTCCGAAGACGACCGCACCAAAAGGCCGGACGAAGAAGCCGGCGGCGAACGCGAGCAGCGCGAAGATGAAGCCCGTCGTCTCATCGACGCCCGAGAAGAACTGCCTCGCAATGATCGACGACAGCGCGCCGTACAGGTAGAAGTCGTACCACTCGAACACGGTACCGAGCGAGGCGGCGAAGATCACGCGGCGATGCGCGCGACCGATGCCGGTCTCGGTGGCGTGGTGATGGTCGACGGGAGGCCGTCCGGCGGCAGCGATCACTTGCGGCGCGGCTCCTGCCTGCCGTCACGGTTCCAGTACTGGTAGGCCGAGTAGCCCTCCGCCAGCAGTGTCGTGTCGAAGTAGACGATGTCCTGCGGCGTGATCCGCTGGATGTCGAAGCGCCGCACGGCGCGCTCCTCCGAGATACGGACGAGCTGATACTTCCTGAGAATCGGCAGGAAGCGCGGGTCCTGCGCGGTGATCACCTCGGAGGTGCCGGCGATCTGCACACTGATCCACTGCCTGGCGCCGCCGGCGGCGACCGTCCAGCCGTCGGCGCGCACCGCGCTGATGTGCGGATTGCGACGCAGATGGAAGAGCTTCTCCGTGCCCTTCTCGGAAACGGCATAGAAGACCTTTTCGTCCTTGTCGAGCACGAGATCGATGGTCGTATTGGTAGGGCGGTTCCTGTATACCGTCGCCATCACGAATCGCTCTCGACCAGGTAGGAACTTGACGATGCGCTCCCAGATCGCGTCGTTCGCGAGTCGCGAATAGTTGTTCCAGTACTGGCGGCTCGCGGTCGACACGAAGTCCGTGCCGAATGACACGTCGTGGCATTCCGCGCAGGTCCAGCCGGGGGGAAAGCGCGGATGATTCGGGCTGCGCACCTGATTCGGAGTGATCGGCGGCCCGAGCACAATGCGACCGTCCGTGGCGATCTCCCTGGGCGTCGAGGCAACCTGCGCAGCAACAGGTGCAGCGAGGGGTACCGCGGCCAGCAACGGCGGTGCGATGAACCGGCTCGACTTCATGGACTCTCCTCCGTGGACTCCAGCACTGAGCATACCAGTGTCATGTCATCCAACCGTCAAGCGGACAATAACGGGGAATCTGCTGCGGGTGTGATTCCACGAGCCTTATGCGATGGGCATGCCAGATCACCGGCGTCCAGGTCCGCTCGGCGCGCCAGTGGCCGACCTCGCGCGCGAGTGTCACGTGCGGTCGCAGTGGACGCGGGTCGCGAGCGATGCCGAGACGGTCCAGCCGATGCCAGAGCCTTTCGACGACTGTCCGCATCGTCACCGGAACGTCGCTGGTCGTGGCCACGAGCACGCGCGGCTTGACCCAGTGCTCGAGCCGGTTGAACTCGAGCGTGACGGGCTCGATCGGCCCCGCCAGCTCGAGAAAGGCGCTCAGCCTCGCGGCCTCGACATGGCCGACGAAGGCGAGCGTCACGTGGTGGTCGCGCGCGTCGACGGGTCGACCGGCGAGCGGAAAAAGCGCTCGGCAGGACGCGGCGAGCGCCTGCGTCTCGGCCGCCTCGGGCCAGAGCGCGTAGAAGATTCGGACGTGTGACATCGCGCGACTGTAGCCTGCTGGACGCCGCGCATATAGTGTGGCGCGCATGTCGCGCCAGCACACAAGTCGACCGAAGTCGCGGCGGGACGCCGTCGTGGGCCGTCGCCCACGCCAGGCTTCCGCGGCACCACGCTGGGCGCGCGACCGCACCGGCAAGGAGCGAGCGCTCGTCGAGGCGTTCGACCAGCTTCTGCAGGAAAAGGGCGCTCACCGCGTCTCCGTGAATGGCGTCGTGCGGCGGGCCGGCGTTGGCAAGTCACTGCTGTATGCCTACTTCGGCGGCCTCGAGGGACTCGCCGCCGCGTGGGCCGAGCGCAGCGATCTGTTACCGAGCGACTCCGAGCTGCTTGGCGAGGATGCGGCTGGCTACGCCCGTCTGTCGACGAGCGAACAGTTGGCGCGGAACTACCAGCGTTATGCACGGGCGCTGCGTTCCCGTCCGCGCACGCTGGAGCTGCTCGGCGGCGAGCTGCTGCAACAGACTGCCTTGACTCGCGCGCTCGATCGGGTGCGTGCGGCGCATGGACGCAGCCTCGTGCGCCTTTTCAGCCGGCCAGAGGAGTACGACCGCGAGGAGGTCGTCGCGTTGCAGTTGCTGCTCTATGCGGCAGTCTGCTACCTGTGCCTGCGCTCCCGGACCGCCCCGCGCTACTTCGGCCTCAGGCTCGATCTCGAGGCCGACTGGCGCCGGATCGACGCAATGATGGATCTCGTGATCCGCCGGGTGGTCGACGGGCCAGCCAGGATCCAGCGGAGGTCCCGGCGTCGCGCTCCGACTATTGGACCGATCGGTCGGCTACGGTAGGCTGTAGTGCAGGCAGGGGATCGCATGGCCAAGGTCGTCGTCGTCACGGGCAGCACGCGCGGCATAGGGTTCGGGCTCGCGCAGGCCTTTGCAGCCCGTGGCTGCCGGGTCGTCGTCAATGGCCGAAGCCAGGCGGCAGTCGACGCCGCGCTGGCCAGGCTCGCGAGCATTGCCTCTGGGGGTGCTCACGTCGGCTGCGCCGGCGACGTCGCGAACCGCGCCGATGTCGAGCGCCTCTGGGACACGGCGGCGGAGCTGACCGGCAACGTCGACATCTGGATCAACAACGCCGGCCTGATCACGCCACGTCGCACGTTCCACGAGCTCGATTTCGGGCAGGTCCGCAAGGTCGTCGACGTCAATCTGACCGGCACGATGGCCTGTTGCCACGTCGCGATCGCCGGCATGCTGCGCCAGGGTGGCGGCGACCTCTACAACTTCGAGGGCTTCGGCAGCGATGGCATGATCCGGCCCGGGCTGACGACCTACGGCACGACCAAGCGGGCGCTGCGGCATTTCACGCGCTCGCTCGAGCGTGAGTATCAGGGCAGCGTGGTGCGTATCGGCACCATCAGTCCGGGCATCGTCGCCACAGGGATGCTCGAGACCGAGACCGGCGAGCTGACCCCCGAGCAGCGCGCGCGGGCGCGCCGCATCTACAACATTCTCGGTGACAGGGTCGAGACGGTCGCCCCTTGGCTCGCGGATCAGGTGCTCGCAAACGCCCGACACGGCGCGCGGATCAGCTGGCTGACGCCATGGAAGGCGTTCAAGCGCTTCGCGACATCGCGCTTCACGACCCGAAACGTATTCGAGGAGGGCGCGTCATGAAGTCCGTCCGGTCCGCATCAACGGCACTGTCCGTCATCAGCCTGCTCTCGGCTTGCGCTCGCCCGGACACTCCGAGGGTCGAGGGACCGCTTGCGATCGAAATCCCGGAACTATGCACCGTCTGCGTCGAGGTGTTGCGCTGCGAGGGGCCTGCGCGGCGCGCTGCCTATGTGCTGGACGAGAAGGACGCGTGGGCCCAGATCGCCACGATCTGGGATTACATGAAGATGTTCTTCGCTCCCAAGACCGAGGACTTCCGCGATCTGACGGTCTACGAACTCGCGGTAGACCTCAGGACGCCGTTGTCCGCTCGCGGCAATCTCGAGGTGCGGCTCGACGTCTGGAACCGCCGCGTAGAGTTGCCGGACTCCATCGTCGTACAGAAAACGGGCGAATGGCTGGCGCCGGACGGCGCGCAGATCGGCAGCTGCACGATACTCGCGCGCGGCCCGGACCGCGAATTCAAGCGCGCGCTGGAGGCTGCAATCGCCGCCCGGTGAGGCGGCCGGCCTGCAATGCCGCAAGGCCCCGAGGAGCATCCGATGAACACCGTGAACACCGCATCCCACGAAGTCTTCGGTCTGACACTGCTGCGCGCCAAGCCGCTCAAGGCCATCGGGATCGGCTTCATGCTTTTGCTGCGCATTTTCTACGGCCTGTTCTATGCCTTCGCCTCCATCGACAAGGTCCGTAACGGCTATGCATGGACGGACTATCCGCTGCAGGTATTCACCAAGCAGCTCGCGCAGATCGATCAGGAGGGGATCATGGCCGCCTATATGAAAGGATTCCTGATTCCGAATTACCAGCTCGTCGGCATCGTCATCACCGTGGTCTGGATCAGCGTGGCGGTGGGCCTGCTGTTAGGGCTCTGCACGCGCCTCGCTGGCCTGCTGGCGATCTTTGCGACGGTCAACATCGGGCTCGGAGGGTTTTACGACGCGTCCCTGATCCCGCTCGGACTGATCGCGCTGCTGTTCGTCGTGCTGCCGACCGGCCACTGGCTGGGTCTCGACCGCCGCCTGCACGCGCGCCATCCGTCCTCGCTCCTGTTTCGCTGAGACTCAGCCGGCCTTGGCCTCGACGCAGGCGCAGGTCTTGCCGAATGTCGTGGGATCGTCGAGAACAGCGGCGATCAGCACGCCGACGTCGGCGCGCATCACCGAGCCGGTGATCGACGGGTCTTCGCGCAGCACAGCGCGTCCGGTTGGCGCGCCGCGAGCGGTGCGGCGGCGCGGCTGTCGCCGGCGCCGATGGTGCTGACCAAGACGAACCGCCTCACGCCCCGCGCCTTGGCCGTCTCGATCAGGTTGCGGTTGCCGTCGAGATCGGGGGGCGCCTCTTTCATGAAGGGCCGGCCGCCTACGATGCTGACGACTGTCGTGGCATCCGGGTGAGCGGCAAACACCCGGCGCGCGGCTGCGACGTCGTTGACGTCCGCAGTCTCGCTTCCGGCTCGTCTCGAGCGCGTCACGCCGACGGCCGTTACGCCGCGCTCCCGCGAGGTCTCCGCGAGCTGCTTCGCGATGCCCGATCCGGCGCCGAAAATCAAAACCACGCGGCTTGTCATCGTCCCTCCAGACGCCTGAGTTGCGGCGCCGACGCCGCGATCGTGACGGCGTGCACGTCCGTGCAAAATCGCGCAGTCTCGCCACCGGGTGCCTCGTGGAAGGTGACCTACCGCGCCCGCTCGTCGTGCGACAGGCGCGGCAGGCCCGGATGCTCCCTTTGCGGCACCGATTCGTAGACCGCCGCAGTTCCTCGCGCTCAGACGTCCAGGACGAACACGACGCCGGCCCGCAGCGTCATGTCCTTCTTGTCGAGATCGGGTCCAAACGCTTCGATGCCGTTATCGGCGCGGTGATGGAGATCCTCGGTGGTCTGCGACGACAGCACGACGGCGAGATCCGTGTCGTCCTCGAGCGGGAAAGGGAACTCATGCCAGGTACCGCGATGCAGGCACAGGCCGGTGTCCCCCTCGAATCGAAACGCGCGGACCTGTGTCAGGTCCGGCATCTCGGCGTCGCAGGGCGGCGCGAAGACACCCATCCAGGGCTTGCCGCCGAGCGGGATGAACGACTGGGTGTGCTGGAAGTGCCGCTCGAGGTAGCGTACCTGGAACGGTCGCCGCTTCAGGGTCGTCAACGACAGTTCCGTTCGCGAGTCGCACTCGAACTTCACGGGGCGGCTCATGGCCACCTTACCGTTGTAGTAATCCAGCCCGGTAGGCCGGACGCCCGAGCGGCGACCGAGCAGCGCACCGAAAGGCGCAATCGACTCTGCCGTCGCCGGCTCGACGCGCAAGCGCTGCTCGCGCAGGGTTTGGAGTTCTCCGTCCATGGTATTGGACTTCACGATCGGTGTCTGCCCAGTCACGGATGATGCCGGCCGCTGCACGCGCGTGCAAGCTCACTCGCCCCACCGTCTCCAGCGAGTCAGGCCGGAGCCGGCGCTGACCGCGAGACCGATCCGATGGCGAAGTGCCATCTCTCCGCCAGAGTCGTGCTGCTCGGATTCGTTCGAACCGATGTAGTACATGCGCCAGGAGCCGTCGTCCATCGGGACGAGGCAGGGAGTGCCGATCGCGAACGCGTCCCAACGCCCCGATCCGCGCGGCGCATGTGCGAAGACCGACCCATCCGGCTCATGGCCGGGCTCCCGCTGCCAGCGGATGCCGTCAATGGATCGGGCAAGGCCGATGGAGCGATATCCCGACCTCGTCACGCCTTCGTAGAACATGAGGTACTCCCCACCGTGGCGGAGGACCTGGCGCGTGGCGGCGCCCTGTTCATCGAAAGTGCCCGCGGCTCCCGGCTCGAGCACGATGCCGTGCTTGCGCCAGTGCAGTCCGTCATCCGACAGCGCGAGGCCCACGAGAAAGCCACGGCGCGGATCCAGTGTGTGGTAGTAGAGCTTCCAGCCCGCTTCGTCCTGTATCACCTGCGGCCAGCCGCACATCAGCGCATCGAACTCGCCCGGCGCGCCGAGATCGAGCAGCGCCCCGTGAAACGGCCCCTCGACCCGACACCAACGCAGGCCGTCCCGCGAGATCGCCAGTCCCGGGCGAAGGTCGGAGCCGCGTACCGTGTAGGGCCCGATGGACTGGGTGGTCTGGCTGCCACCGAAGTACCACATCCAGTAAACGCCGTCGCGGGCGTGGACGTCGCCGACCCCGACATGAGAGGAGTCGAAGCGCCCGGCGTCTGGATGCGGCTCGAGCACCGAACCCTTCGTGAGCGGACCCGAGACGGACCGCCAACGGATCCCATCATCGGAGACCGCCAGGCCGCAGCGGCCTGTCGGGAGGTTGATCTGACGGTCGAATCCCGGGTCTCGGCCGTAGTACCACATCCGCCAAAGGCCATCAGCGCAGCGCAGCACCCGAGGTCCGGAAACTCTCTCGGAGTCCCACGCGCCGGCCGGACCCGGACCGTGGATCATGCCGACGTCACGCTCATCTGGCATCTGGTGCCCTCCCTGAATGGATGATGGCGCAAGATTGCACGCGCGTGCAGTGCGGCAGGACCTGCCGCATGATTCCGACCATGGCCATCGGCGTACCGCAGCCCGCAAGCCCAGCGCGGCTACCGTTGTCGCTATGCCTCGCATTTGGCCTGGGTAAGAACGGTACCGCAACGCCGATCGTTGGCACCGGTATCTACCCGTGGTTCTTCATGACGACCGTGCTCCGCATCGAGCCGGCGTCGCCCGTATCTGATGCTGGGCGCCGCGGTGTCGGCGTTGTCGGCCTGGCTGCTGTTCGCGACCGGCTACACGATATTCCCGGTTCCATACCTGTCGATACCGACTTGGGTGTGGTGTGCGCGTCGGCAGGAAATCCGCCTGTCTGCTTGCCGTCGTCATGTTTGTCATGTTCGATCTCGCGCTGCTCGCGGGTGCCATCCTCAGCAGCGCTGGCTATCTCGAAGCCCGCGCAGGGGAGATTGCTTGCCAGCCGCTGACGGCTCTGACCGCGATCCAGGTCAACGTTGCCATGCTGCCGGCTGCGGTGATGCTGCTGAGTCTTCTGTTTCTCGTTCGCTACGACCTGACTCGCAACCGTCTCATGGCACTGTCTGCAAGCCGCAGGGATGACTTGGCCTGACTGACTGCGACACCGCGGTATGCAAAGTTTGCAAGCGCGTGCAAATTAACTTCGATCGGGAGGTTCCGAGACGAAATGAATGCCATCCCCGATACCCCGAGTCAGCACCGAGCGGCCGGCGATCACACGGTCTTTCTCGGTGACCCGATCCACGACACGCTATTCTCGATGGTCGTCGCGCTGCTGGCCGAGCTGTCGGTCGTCCGTGATCGTCTCGATGCGCACGAGAGACTGCTGCAGTCTGCCGGGCTGCCGGTGGGGCCGGCCGACGTCGACGGCTTCGAGGTGTCTGCGGAAGTCGCGCGCGAGCGAGCCGCGGTGCGCGAACGCACGATCCGCCACGTCTTCCGCGCACTTTACGAGAAGCTCCCGCCGGCCGGACTGCGCGCCCAGAGCGACGCCTACTCGCGCATCTTCGCCGAAGTCCAGTCGGAAGCGGCGCGAATCACTCCCTGATGCCCCACCGAACGGAGCCGCCCGCCATGGCCACCGTGTTCGCCCATCCCATGATGCCGCAGAGGACGCACGACGAGTTCGCGTTCGAGGCCTTCCTCGTCTCGATGCGCGCTCACCTGATCGAGGAGATGGACGCGCTCGACCGACGGCTCGTCGACGAGTGCGTGGTGCCGCGCGTCGCGCAGCGCACCGGTCGCCGTCCGACCACGAGCGCCGAGGTGCGGCTGGACCTCGAGGCCGAGCCGTTCCATCAGGTCTGGCTGACCTTGCAGCGGCTTTATCAGGACATGCTCTGGAGCGCGATCGGCGAGAGCGTCGATCGTCAGTACGTCAGCCTCGACGCGCAGCGTCGCGCGATAGCCGCGCCCCGCGGCTTGCTCGAACTCGACCCCCAGCTCGAGGTGCCCCGCTACATCGCGGCGTCCGATCATCACCGGATGGCCGGCAGTTATCACGCGGAAAGTCGTGCCGAGGACTTCAAGCCCGGCGCAATGTACGATCGCTACTCGTCCACTTATCACTACTGGCGCAATGGCCGCTGGGTGAACGACGGCCGCGGGCACACGATCGCCTCGCACGTCGTCTCGAGCTACCCGGAGCTGCAGCCGCGCCCGATCCTCGACATGGGCTGCGCCGTCGGGCATACCTCAGTCGCACTCAAGGACGACTTCCCCGCGGCCGAGGTACACGCCATCGATGTCGCCGCGCCGATGCTGCGTTATGCACATGCGCGTGCCGAACACCTCGGCCGAGCCATTCACTTCTCGCAGCAGAACGCCGAGAGGACCCGCTACCCCGACGACGGCCACTTCGATCTCGTGGTCTCCGCCGTCACGTTGCATGAGACATCGATGGCAGCGATGCGGGCGATCTTCCGCGAGAGCCATCGTTTGCTGCGTCCGGGCGGCGTCATGGTGCACCTCGAAGTGCCGGCACGCTACGACCAGCTCGGTGTCTGGGAACAGGTACGGGCCGATTTCGAGTCGCTCTACAACACCGAGCCATTCATGGCCGGCGTCGCGCGCGCCGACCTTGCACGGATCGCAGAGGATGCCGGATTCGCGCCGCAGGACATCATGGTCGGCTTCCGCCATTACACGCCGGTCATGACGCAGGTCGATGCCCCTCTGGCCCCGACGGGCAGTGCTCATGGCGGCCTGCCAATGGGTAGCTGGTACATCTGCTCGGCGCGACGGCGCTGAGTCGAGCCGGCGGATCGGGCCGCCGATCGGCGCCGAGAACGTATAATCGGCCCGTGACCCGTTCACCGTCGTCCAAGAGCCGGCGCGTCCCCCGGCGTAGCGGGCGCGTCACATCGCTCGACGTGGCGCGTCTCGCGGGGGTCTCGCGATCAGCCGTCTCGCGATCGATGACCGAGGGCGCGAGCGTGGCGTCCGAAACGCGACGGCGCGTGCTCGAGGCCGCCGAACAGCTCGGCTACCGCCCGAACCTCATGGCGCGATCGCTGATGACGCAGCGCTCCCACGTGGTCGCGCTGCTCATGGGACAGATCCGCAACCCTTTCTTCGCGGAGGTGCTAGGCGAGTTCAACGCCCGGTTCCGGACCCATGGCTACCAGACGCTGCTGCAGGCGGTCTCTGAGGATTTCAAGATCGAGGCCGCCGTCGAGGCCGCCCTGCAGTATCAGCTCGACGGCCTGCTGATGGTCGCATGCAGTCCGTCGGTCGAGCTCGCCGCGCGTTGTCGCCGGTACCGGCTGCCGGTAGTGATCATCGACCGCACGGGACTGCCGGATTCGAACCAGGTCTGGATCCGCAGTGAAGCGCTGGGGCGCGCGGTCGCCAAACGGCTGCTCGCCGAAAGGCGACGGCGGTTCGCGGTGCTCGAGGGCGCAGCCGGCGAACCGCTGTCGCGTCGAGCGCGAGGGTTCATGGAATGCGTGCAGGAGGCGGGTTTCACTGTGGTCATGGACTACGGCGGCTATTACTACGACTCGGGTCGCGAGGCCGCACGACGGCTCCTCCGGGGCCCGAATCCGCCCGATGCGCTGTTCTGCGTCACCGATCTCATGGCGCTTGCCTCCGTCGATGTCGCGCGCTATGAGACGGGCTTGCGTATTCCAGAGGACCTGTCGGTGGTAGGCTGCAACGACATGCCGATCTGCGCATGGCCGTCCTACTCCCTGACCACGGTCAAATTGCCGCTGCGAGAAATCCTCGAACGCAGCGTCGAGATGCTGCTCGCGCACATCGAGGATCCGACGCGTCCAGCCGAGCAGGCCCTGCTCGACTGCACGCTGGTCGAGCGCGGCACTACTCGTCCGCTGATGCGCAGTGGATCACCGGCTTGATGGTATCGCCCGTCGCCGCATCGGTCAGCGCCTGCGGCAGTGCCGCGAAGTCGTAGGCTCGCACGAGTCTTTCGTAGGGCAGACGTCCCGCCTGATGCAGCCGCATCAGCTGCGGGATGAACACCCCGGGCACGCTCGAACCCTCGAGCACGCCCTTGAGCGCGCGCCCGGAGAGGATCGGTGCCGGCGAGAACTCGAAAGGCTTGCCGTAGTCGGGCACGGCACAGATGCCGCAGATGCCCCCGCGCGCCAGACAGGCGATCGCATCCTTGAAGGGTTGCACCTGCGCTGTCGTGTCCACCGAGAAAGAGACGCCGCCTCGAGTGAGATCCAGTATCCGCTCGACGACTTCGCCGTCGCGCGCATCGAGCACGTGCGTGGCGCCGAGCTCCCGTGCCAGCGCGAGCCGCTCTGGCCGCACGTCGACGGCGATCAGCGGCTCACAGCTGACGAGCGCGCCGCCCATGACGGCCGACAGACCCACCGACCTGGCGCCGAACACCGCCAGCGACGCGCCTGCCTCGACACGCAGGGTATTGAGCACGGCGCCAACGCCGGTCTGGATGCCGCACCCCAGCGGTCCGGCCAGATCCAGTGGGAAGTCCTCGGGCACGCGGACGGCATTGCGCTCGGTGGCAATCACGCGTGTCGCGAACGAGGACTGCCGAAAGAATGCACCCCGTACCGATTGGCCTTCCTCGTACAGCGGGGTCGACCCATCACTGCGCTGGCCCATGAAGTTGAGTTCGGACGACGAGGCGCAGTGGTAGGGCGCTCCCGTCAGGCAACTGCGGCACTGACCACAACTGCCGAACGTCAAGACCACGCGGTCCCCGGGGCGCAGGCCGCCGACGCGGGAACCGACAGCCTCGACGATCCCGGCGCCTTCATGTCCGAACACGGCTGGCAGTCGAGCGAACCGCGGCGCGATCAGATCCGTGTGACAGACCCCGGTGGCAACGATGCGGACCAGGATCTCGTCGTCGCGCGGCCCGCGCAGTTCAAGCCGCGCGAGTTCCGGTGGGCCGTCCGGCCGCCGCTGAACCCAGGCGCGCGTCGAGTTCATGCGAGGTAATCGCGCAGCAGTTCCTCGGACGTGGTCCAAAGGCGCTCCGCGAGCGCGACATCGCGGACCTGCGGCGGCGGCACGACCGCGTTGCAGTTCTCGAAGTATTGTCCGCTGACGGTCGCCAGGGCCGGGGCGGTGGCGACATAGCATTGCGTGGCAGCTCCCTGGGCGGGGGTCTTCAGCAGGAAGCCCTTGATCGGGGCGAGTAGCGCCTGCTGCCACTTCGGGTAGTGCCGCCAGAGACTCGTATCGACGGCGCCCGGATTCAGCGAATTCGAGGTGGTGGTCGTCCCTTCGAGCCGCCGGGCGAGCGCCAGCGAGAAGAGCGCATTGGCGAGCTTGGACTGGCCGTAAGCCTTGTTGGGCGTGAACTCGCGCGCGCCGGAGAGGTTGTCGAACTCGATGCCGGCGGGTGGCGCCCACTTGTAGGCAGAACTCGCGACGACGACGACACGGCCTTGTGGGGCCGGCTGGACTCGCGGCAACAGCCTGTTGACCAGCAGGAAGTGCCCGAGGTGATTGACGGCGAAGTGCTGCTCGATGCCCCGCACTTCGCGTCGATCCCCGAGCACCATGATGCCCGCATTGCAGATCAGGCCGTCGAGCGGCATGCCGAGTCGGTCTACCTCGGCGCTGCACGCCAGGATCGACTCCGGCTGCTCGAGTTCGAGTTCGAGCGGGGTGCAGCGCGGGCCGAGCGGCGCTGCGGCCGCCCGGGCGCGCTCGAGCGTGCGGCCCGTCAGCAGCACGCTGGCGCCGCGCGCCACGAGGACCCGTGCCGACTCGAGACCGAGGCCGGACGTGCCGCCAGTGATCAGGTACGTCCTGCCACCAAGGTCCAGACCCGCGACGACCTGCTCGGCCGTCGTCTTCTTGTCGAACTGGGACATCGGGACCCCTTCTGCGAAGATGACGGGCTCGTCGTTGCGGCTGCAGCCGCCGAGACCGGCCAGACCGAGCGTTGTGCCGGCGGCGCTCGCGCCCAGAAAGTGCCTGCGCGTCATCATTGTCGCTCACGCTCCTCGTATCGCCGGTGTCGAGTTTCGCTCAGGGCCAGTCCCTGCGGTGATCAGGTAGCTCAAATAGCCACCGGGTGAACGCGCGTGCAACGCGTTGCCCAAGACCGTCCATCCGCAGCATTCTGCCTGGCTGGCATCACGCGGGTCTCCACTGTCCGGGGACGAGTCATGGCCCGAGGTCCGCACGGCCACCTCTCCGCTGTGCTGCTGCTGGGCGCGGCTGCCGCACCGTTCGCCGCTGCAAAAGGTCCACCGGCGCCGAGCGCGGCCGAGGGCCGCGTGGAGCGCGCCTCGCTGTTCGAGATGGCCGCCGGCGACCGGCTCGAGGACGCCGGCGTGCTCGTGGTCAGGAGTACCCGCATGGGCCGTACCGAGAGCTTCGAGGTCTTGCGCAGGCCCGACGGCAGCCGGCTCGTCACGAGCGTCACCCGGGGAGCCGATGACGCGTACCGCGTCGAGGGCCGGTGGAGCTATGGGCCGACCGGGATCGCCACCGGCGCGCTGCCGATGTTCACGATGACGCGCCGGTATGACGCGGCGGCCGGGGGGGGCTGCAGTCCTTCCGCTGGATCGGACACTCGCTGACCGAGGCGCAGGTGCTGCCCGATGGCATCGCCGAGATCGAGAAGCTTGGTGACGCCGAGTTCGTCGCCGCCGATGGCACGTGGCTGCGGGTGCGGCAGTTCGCGTTCGTCGAAACGCTGCGCGACGAGACGTCGGGCCGCAGCTTCCGTGTCCCGTTCGACCTGTACGTCGATCAGACGCACCGGCCGCTCGCATTCGCGATCGGCTCGAGCACCATCGGCGAGCGCGTGGGCCTCGAGGGCATCACGGAAGCGATACCCGTCAGGATGCCCGCGACGCGCTGACCCGGCGTCGCCACTGCCAGACGAGGACGGCGCCGGCAAACACGGCGCCCGTCAGCAGCGGGACCCAGGCCTGCTCGATGAAGGCCGTGCCGAGGAAGACCGTCCCCAGGGCGAACGGCAGCTCGGCGCAGGCGAGAGCCGCGAGGTAGATCGCGAGCGGAAAGCGCAGCAGCCCGAAAAAGTATCCCGCGACGTCGGACGGAAAGGCGAGCTGGACCATCAATGCGCCCCAGAAGCCGTGCGCTGCCGGCATGTGCCCTTCGAGGTCGAGCATGCGCCTGCGGCTCAGCAGCGATTCGACGGCCGGGCGACCGAAGTATCGGCCGATCGCATAGCTGAGCACGCCGCCGAGGAACCAGCCCGCCCAGAGCAGCAGGAAGCAGCCGACACTGCCCCACAGCTCGATGCCGAGCGGCACGAGCAGCACCGAGGAGAAGAACACCAGCATCGCGCTCGCGGCGCTAGCGACCACGAAGGCGATCGCACCGAGCGCAGGGTGCCCGGACATCAGATCGGCGACGTACTGCAGAGCGTCGGCGACGTGCGCGTGCAGGCCGGGCAGCCGGGTCAGCAGCGCGGCGACGAACAGCAGAGCGAGCAGGGCGGCGACCCGACGGGGATGCGCGCGCGCGGCCTGCACCTGCCAGCGCCAGTCACGCTTCCGCCGTGGCGGGCTCTTAGGGGAGGACGGCCGCTCGGGATCTCCTGGCGGCGGCGCGGGTTCACGGACCATGCCGCAGGTCTCTCACCAGGCGATGCGTTCCCCGTTGTAGCGCGTGAAGCTGCCGCTGTCCTCGAGTGTCAGCCGAGCGATGACCTTGCGCAGCCCGCCGATGCTGTCGATGGGCTCCACGTCGGCGTCAGCGCCGCCCATCGCCGTCCTGACGTGCCCGGGGCAGACAGCCGCGGCAATGATGCCGCGCTCGCGCAGCGCCATCGCGATCATGGTGACGCACTTGTTCAGCGCGGCCTTGCTCGAGCAGTACGCGAACACGGCGTAGGTGCCCTCGGCGTTGGAGCCGGTCGTACTCGAGACGAAAATCATCTTCCTCTGCTCGCTGCGCTCGACATGCGGCGTGAACGCCTCGGCGATGCGCACCGGTGCCAACGTGTTGACCTCGAGGACGCGCCGCCAGGCCTCGTAGTCGAGGCTGCCGAACAGCTGCTTGTAAAGCAGCTCGCGATGGGTCCCGCGCGGGCCGATGTCGCCGGCGTTATTGATCAGCACGTCGATGGCGGTGTGGGCGTATTTGCCGACCAGCCACTCGAGGTGCTGCGGATTCGTGACGTCGAGCGTCTCGACCGAGACGAGTCCGCCGGAGCGGCGGCGCACGGCGTCGAGTTCGATAGCGCGCGCCGGATCGCGCGCGCAGGCGATCACGTCCCAGCCCGCGGCGGCGTACTGGCGCGTGAATTCGAGGCCGAGGCCGCGGCTCGCGCCGGTAACGAGGACGGTGGGCATGGAGTCTCCGCGGAGGTCGAGGAGCCGCGAGCGTACGGCGTTCGGCCCCGAAAGAGAAAGGGGCGGGGCAGGTCGTCCTGCCGCCCCTGAGCCGGTACCAGCGCGCGCCAGTAGTCGTCAGAATGTCAAGGACAGCGTCAGATAAGCCGTACGACCGAAGAAGTCGTAGCCGCTATACAGGAGGCCGTCTCCCTGCCGCAGGCTTGTCACGCCAGCCGAGAACTTCTTGGGCTCTTCGTCGGTGATGTTGTTGATGCCGGCGATGACCTGCCACTTGTTCTTGCTGATGTAGCGCACGGAGGCGCTGTGCGTCATGTACTCGTTGACGGCGAGCACGAACGGCGAGGTTGCAGGGTCCTCACCGAAGAACTCGTAGCTGTCCATCTTGCCGACGTACGTCAGGCCGTAACGGAACGTCCATTCGCGCCAGTCGTAGCGGGCCTCGAAGTCGCCCACCCACTCTGGCACGAAGAGCGTCCCGTTGTTCCGGTCGAAGTCGTCGGTCGGGAACAGCTTGTCATCCTGCAGGATGTAGTCCGTCGCACGCAGGTCGAGACGCAGCGTCCCGGTCCCGAGACCGCGAGTGTAACGGATGTTCCAGTCGAGTCCCTCGGCCTTCTGCGTGGCGATGTTGATGAAGTTGTCCTGCACGCGCAGGGTGCCACCCGGGGTACGCGGGTCGACGAAGTTGCAGTAGCGGCCGCCCGCACGGAACTGCGGATCGTCGTAGCACAGTCTCAGCAAGCCGGCTCCACCGATCCGGCTGACCTGGTTGTCGATGTCGATCTTCCACCAGTCCAGCGCCACCTGAAAATCGCCGTAAGCGGCGGGTAGCGAAGGCTGGAAGATGATCCCGAAGGTCTCGGCGTCCGACGTTTCGCTCTCCAGGCCCTGAGCAGCTCCGCCGCCTACGTCAACGCGGATCGAGCTGGACGCAAGGAAGTTCGGTTGGCCGGGCAGCTCGGACTCGCAGTTGGTCCGGCGGATCGAGCCCACGGGCAAGGTCCCCCACTGGTTGCAGGGATCGTTCTGCGAGGAAATGAAACCCGAAGTCGGTGCGAGGAACTGCTCGTACACGCCGGGGGCCCGGTAAGAAGTGCCCTTGGTTCCCCGGAACTTGAGCCAGTTGAAGGGCGCGAAGTTCAGGCCGACTTTGTAGGTCTCGTCGGCGCCGTACGAATCATAGTCCGTGTATCGCCCTGAGGCGTTGAACGTCAGATCCTTGGCGAACGCGAGGTTGCGGAGCAGCGGCAGCTCGACCTCGAGGAATACCTCGGAGACCGAGTCGTCGCCCTTCGTGATACCGGCTGCCGTCAGGTTGTAGAGGTTCTGCCTGATGCTGTCCTCGGAAGGCGTGTCGTTGATGCGCGAGGTGCGGTACTCGAGACCGACGGCACCCTTGGCGCGCCCAGCGGGCATGTCGAACAGACTGCCATCGAAGATGGCCGCGAAGGTCGCTTCCTCGAAGATCGTCTTGCCGGTGACCGGGCGGAAGATGTAGTCCCGATAGCGCTGATCCAGAGTCCCGCCGAGCGAAGTCGCGTTGACCTCCGGCGCTGGCACGCAACCGGCCGCGGCGTTGATCGTATTGACCCGGCAGGTGTACGCAACGCCGCCGACGACGACCGTCGGAGCGGACGTCCCCGGCGGGGCGACGACCACGTCCAGCGAGTTGTAGACGCGGTCGGTCAGGAAGGATTCGAACGTGTACGAGCCTTCGGCGAGGTTGTAGTTGACGAAGGCGTCGTATTTCCAGTCCCCAAGGAAGGAGAGGTCACCGCGGATGCCGCCGACCGCTCGAATGAAGTCAACCTCCTGGCTCGTCACGTCATTGCCGAACGCAATCAGCGAGCGCGCCACCACCGGTTGCCCGGCAAGAGCGACGTTGGCCGGGTTGACGGCGATCGTGACCGGCGACGTACGAAACGGCAGCGGCACGAGCGGGCTGCCCCGCACGTAATCGAGACTCAACTGCCTTGAGCCGATCTGCTCCGAGTCGCGCCGCGCGGCCAGCACCTCGACGTAGGCTTCCGCATCGCCGAGTGTGCGCAGATCGTACGAGGCGTTGAGAAACGCGGTATAGCTCTTCGCGGGGGAGATCAGGGACTCGTTGAGCAGGATGTCTGGCGCGAAGGGCCGGTCGATCGGATTGTCGACGTTCTGCCATCCGGGGATGACACCGGTGCCGCCAGGTTGTGGCGCCCAGCGAAGCCCGGCAAGCATGCCCGCGACGACACCTCCGGCGACGATGTAGTTGTGAGCCAGGAAATTCGTGCCCGAGAGGTTGGAGATCGGGAAGCAGCGCGGTTCCCCGGTGCGAATATCGATCTGATCGAGTCGGTCACCGGTTGCCGGATCGATCAGGTATTCGGTCGAGCAGCTCGACCAGTCGCGGTCGCCGACGGCGAGGTTCTCGCGTTCGGCAAACTCGAGCGAGCCGCTGATTTCCCAGCGCTCGCCGGTCAACCCACCGACCACGGAGTAGACCGAGCGCTCGCCTCCACCATCGAAGGTGTGCGCCTGGGAGGTCTCGAAGGTGAACTCGTTGAGTCCCCGCCGCGTGATGACGTTGACGACACCGGCGACCGCGTCGGAGCCATATATCGAGCTCGCGCCGTCTTTGAGGATTTCGATGCGCTCGACCATTGCCGCCGGCAGGACATTGAGGTCGGCGGAACCGACCTGGCCGCGCGTGCCCGCCGGACCGAGGCGGCGACCATTGAGCAGGACGAGCGTGCGGATCGCACCGAGACCGCGAAGGCTGACGGTATTGGCGCCAGGGCCGCCCTCCGTGACAAAGCCACCGAAGTAGTTGTTGATCTGGTTGCCGCCACCCGACGTCGTTGAACTCTGCAAGATCTCTTTCGTGGTGCTGAGGCCGGCGAGTACCGAGCCCTCGCGATTGATCACCTGAACCGGCGCCGCTGACGTGAACTCGTCACGCCGGACGCGCGAGCCGGTGACGACCACCTGCTCGATCGTCGTCTCCTCGCTCGAATCATCGGTCTGGTTCTCTGCCGGGGTATCCTGCGCGGCGGCGGCGCCACTGACTGCCAATGCTCCCGCAGCGACGACGAGCAGGAACGGATGTCGCAACCTCGTTGCGGTATCGCTCATTGATGACTCCCTATTCTGTTGTTTTAGCGCAACGATGAGCGTGGGCATCCTTGCGCGAATGACCGGAATGTAGCACGTCCACAAGCGGCGCCAAAGCGGAACACGGGCCGCCTGGCTGCAGGGGTGCGCGTCGCCCGCGCCTGTTGCGCCGTTGCCCGCTTCGCGACAGATGTGGTCAACTGGAAGAGCGACAGTTGGTCGATCCGGACCGCTGTCCCCGCATCCAGATTCGCAGGGTAACGACACGATGCATCGTCTCACGTCCCCGTGGATAGGCGCCCTCGCGCTGATGGCATCTTCGATCGACGCCGAGGCCAAGCCGGTAGCGCCCACCATCGAGACCTTGGCGGCCTATCCCGCCATGGCCGGGTTCGCTGTCTCTCCCGATGGCAAGCACATCGCCGCGCTCGAAGCGCGTGGCGAGGAGCGCGTGATCCTGGTCTGGCGCAGCGACGCGCTCGCGAGCCCGCCGACCGTCATCGGCACCAAAGTCATGAAGTTCCAAAGCGTCTCGTTCCCAAAGAACGGGGTGCTTGCCGTCACGGTGTGGCAGCCCTATGACCTCAAGTTCGACACGACCGTCAAGACGTTCGTCAGCAAGCTCTTCCTCACCGATCTGGAGGGCAAGACCTGGCGCGAACCTTTGCAGTTGCCGCGACCCCGCAGCGAGGTCGAGGAACTCGAACAGTCCCTGTCCAGCCCGGAGATCCTCGATACCCTTCCCAACGACCCCGACCACATCCTCGTCGTCAACAACGTGGGCGTCGAGGCGGGGGATATTCACAAGGTCAATGTGCGCACCGGCCGGGCCGAGCGGGTTCAGCGCGCCGAAGAAGGCACCTTCAACTATCAGACCGATCTCGAAGGCCGAATCCGCGCCCGGCAGCGCCTCGACATCAACGCGAGTGGTGGTGCCTACGTTGCGACAGAGATCCGTGACGTTGGCAGTGGCGCGTGGGTAGAGCACTACCGCTCATTTGCGCGCTCGCGCGATATCTACGCCATCGTTGGCTTCTCGAAGGATCCCAATATCGCCTTTGTCGCGAGCAACGTCGGTCGGGACAAAGTCGCGATCTATGAATACGACATCGCTGCGCGCAAACTCGGCGGTATTGCCTTCGAGCACAAGTTCTTCGATGCGACCGGGGTGACGGTGGTGCGAACGAAGGGCGAGAACTTCGGCGAGATCGTGCGCTTCAATTACGCCGGTCCGTTCGGCGACGAGCGTTACCTGGTTTCCGAGAAGGCGATCGAAAACGACCGGCTGCTGGTTCAGGCTCTCGGCATTGAAGAGACGCCGCAGCTGCTCGTCGATCCGGCCACCGGAGAGCGGGTGACGGTCAGAATGCGGATGGGGCGCAACTGGCGCGGTGTCGGTGCCGTGGGGACTTCGGACGCGGAGAACGACAGCGCCGTGATTATCCGTGTGTTTGGTCCGAACGAACCGCCGTCTTTCTACCTGTTCCGCAACAAGAAGGAACTCGTATTGCTGTCGAGGACGTGGCCGGGCATCGATCCGGCCGCGCTCGGCAGGAGCTCTCTCGTGTACTACAAAGCCCGGGATGGCCTGGACATCCCCGCATTCCTGCACACACCCAGTCCGGAACTGTGTGGGCCAGGTCCTTGGCCGGCTGTCGTCCACCCGCACGGGGGCCCGTGGGCACGCGACGACATGAATTTCGACACCTCGATGTGGGTGCCGTTGCTCGTGTCTCGTTGCCGGGCGGTGCTCCAGCCGCAGTTCCGCGGGTCGGCCGATGGCTGGGGCCGGAGGCTCTGGATCGCGGGCGATGCCGAGTGGGGCCAGAAGATGCAGGACGACAAGGATGACGGCGCGAAGTGGCTGATCGAGCAGAAAATCGCGATCCCGGGTCGCCTGGCGATGTTTGGTTTCTCGTACGGCGGGTATGCGGCCATGGCGGCCGCGGTCAGACCCAACGGTCTGTACAAGTGCGCGATCGCGGGTGCCGGAGTTTCCGACATCAAGCTGATCTGGGCGCGCTTCTACCGCAACTTCTATTTCCGCGACGCCCAGGAACCGACCGTGCGCGGTCTCAACCCGCTCGACTTCGCCGACAGGATTCAGATTCCGATCTATGTCTATCACGGCGATCGAGACCAGATCGTCCCGATCCGGCAATCGGAACTGTTCGTCAACAAGGCCAAGGCGGCGCGTCGCGACGTCGTGTACCGCGAGTTCAAGGACTATGGGCATGGCCCGGCATGGACGCGCGCCACGTTCGGCGAGCAGCTGCGTGCGATCGACGACTATCTGACGAAGGGCTGCGGTGGCGGCGGGCTGTAGGCTGCGGACCTGAAGGCAATCGATGACACTCGCCAGGCCCTCGTCGCCCACGACGGGAGCCTGATCCCGTCTTTCGACGCGCTGCTTGCCTGCAGCGACTTCGCCCGTGAGGGCTTCGAGCGCGATCCATCGCTGCTCGAGGATCTCCTTGCGGTTGGGGCACCCCGTCAGGGACTGCGCGAGGCTCTCTGCCTGCCCGGCGGCGAGACGTTGCCGCTCGGCGCCGACGAGGCCACCGCGCTCGCGTGGCTGCGCCGCTGGCGCCGTCGCGAGATGGTCCGCATCGCCTGGCGCGATCTCGGCGGCTTCGCGTCGCTCGAGGACTCGCTCGAGGAGCTGACGACGTTCGCCGACCGCGCGGTCGCGCTCGCTTACGACTTCGCGTGGCGCGTCACGACGGCGCGCTACGGGACGCCGCGCGCGGCCGATGGCAGCGCGATGCCGCTCGTCGTGCTCGGCATGGGCAAGCTCGGCGGGCGGGAGCTCAACTTCTCGAGCGACATCGACCTGATCTTCCTGTTCCCGGAGTACGGCGAGACCGATCACGCCGCGCCGGTCAGTCACGACGAGTTCTTCCAGCGGCTCGGACAGACGCTGATACGGCTGCTCGCGGCTCCGACGGTCGACGGCATCGTGTTCCGCGTCGACATGCGGCTGCGCCCGTTCGGCGACTCTGGCCCGCTGGCCTGCGGTTTCTCCGCGCTCGAGGATTATCTCGCCGAACACGGACGCGACTGGGAGCGGTACGCCTATGTGAAGGCACGGCCACTGGTCGGGCAGGAGACCTTCGCAGCACTTTACGCGGAGACGCTGCGCCCATTCGTCTATCGCCGTTATCTCGACTTCGGCGTCTTCGAATCGCTGCGCGAGATGAAGGGCCAGATCGAGAGGCAGGTCGCGCGACGCGAGCTGGCCGATCACATCAAGCTCGGGCCGGGCGGGATCCGCGAGATCGAGTTCATCGTCCAGGCGTTCCAGCTGATCCGCGGCGGGCAGGACCGGCGGCTGCAGACGCCGCGGCTGCTCGAAGCGCTGCCGCTGCTCGCCGGCAGGCGCCTGCTGCAGCCGGTAGCGGTGCGGGAGCTCGACGCGGCATACCGCTTCCTGCGCCGTCTCGAGAACCGCCTCCAGATGCTCCGCGACGAGCAGACGCACCAGTTGCCGATGGATCCGCGCCAGCGCGAGCAGCTCGTCCGCGCGATGGGTGCCGCCGATTGGCCGGCGCTCGTCGAGGAACTCGACCGGCATCGGAGCAACGTGCAGCGCCACTTCCACGCGCTCGTATTTCGGCCCGCCAGCACCCACGAGCAGGAGCGGCCACGCGGCAGCCCTGCAGCCGCGACCCCGATGTCTGAAGGCACGGCGGCGGCCGTCGGCGAGGCTGCTGCCGAGCGGCAAGCGCTTGGTGTCGCCCTGGCGCCGCTGCCGGTCTGGGACGAGACCCAGGATGCGCGCGCGCTGACGTCCGCACTGACACGCGCCGGGGTCGGCGAAGCCGGCGCCGTGGCGCAGCTGCTCGTGGACTTTCGCGCCAGCTCGCTGGTGCGCCGCCTCGACACGACCGCACTCCTGCGCCTGCAGCGCCTGTTGCCGGCGCTGCTCGCGGAGCTGCGGGCCGACGACGAGCATCTCGCGCTGCTGCGCCGGCTGCTGCGCGTGCTCGAGGCGATCGGCGCGCGCTCCGCGTATTTTGCGCTGCTCAACGAGAACCCTCCGGCCCGCCGCCGCTTCGTCGAGGTCTGTCGCTCTGGCGAATTCCTCGCCCAGCAGATCGCGGCGCATCCGCTGCTGCTCGACGAACTGCTCGACGAGCGCATGCTCGCCGCGCCACCGACCCGCGCCGAGCTCGCCGCCGATCTCGCCGACCGGCTCGAGCGGGTCGGTACCGACGATCCGGAGCGCGCGATCGAGGCGCTTTGCCAGTTCAAGCGCGCCGCGGTGTTCCGCGTCGCCATCGCGGATCTCGCCGGCCACCTGCCACTGATGCGGGTGTCCGACCGGTTGACCGATATCGCCGAGCTGATCGTCGAGCAGGCCCTCGCGCTCGCCTGGCAGCAGATGACGGCGCAGTACGGCACGCCGAGCTGCATCGAGGACGGCGGCGAGCCTCGACCCGTGCGGATCTGCGCGGTCGGCTACGGCAAGCTCGGCGGCATCGAGCTCGGCTATGCCTCGGACCTCGATCTCGTGTTCCTGCACGACTCGCGCGGCGAGGCGCAGCAGACCACCGGCGAGCGGCCGATCGACAACCAGGTGTTCTTCGTCCGGCTTGCGCAGCGCATCCTGCACATCCTGACCGTCCATTCGGCCGCCGGCAGGCTCTACGAGGTCGATGTGCGGCTGCGGCCGAGCGGAAAGGGCGGCATGCTGATCACCGGCATCGACGCGTTCGCCGAATATCAGCGCCGCGAGGCCTGGACCTGGGAACACCAGGCCCTCCTGCACGCGCGCTCGGTGGCCGGCTCGCCCGAGCTGCGCGCGCGCTTCGAGTCGCTGCGGCTCGAGCTGATCCGCGAGGCCGTGCGCCGCGACACGCTGCGCGAGGACGTGCGTTCCATGCGCGCGCGCATGCGCCGGGAGCTCTCGAAGGCACGCGCCGGCCAGTGGGACATGAAACAGGACCCTGGAGGCATCGCCGACATCGAGTTCCTCGCCCAGTACTGGGCGCTGCGCTGGGCGGCGGACTATCCACCCGTCGCGATGTTCTCGGACACGATCCGCCAGCTCGAGTCCGTGGCCTCGGCGGCGCTCGTACCGCAGGAGAAAGTGGACGTGCTGACCAACGCCTACCGCGCCTACCGCGAGCGCGGCCACCACCGCTCGCTGCGCGACGAGTCGAGCGTGATCCCGCACGATCAGTTCCGGGCGGAGCGCGCGGCGGTCACGGCGATCTGGGACGAGACCCTCGGCCCCGACGTATAATCGGTGCGTACTTCGCGGGGTTTCCGATGACCGCCAGAGCGACCGAGTCGAAGCCGCTGCCGCTGATCGAGCCGAACGCGCAGAATCATTACGAGGTCACGGCCGAGGATCTGCCGCTGTCCTGCCCGATGCCGCAGATGCAGCTCTGGAATTCGCACCCGCGCGTCTACCTGCCGATCGAGGCGACCGGTTGGGCCAAGTGCCCGTACTGCGGCGCAGAGTACACTCTGAGGAAATAGCACGGCAGGCGTCGAGCCGGCCGGGGAGGGATCGATGAAGAAGCCGTCCACGGCAGCACTCGCCGCGGTCCTGATGTCCGTCGGTCTCGCGGCGCCGAGTCAGGCCGCCAAGCGGCTCGATCCGGCCAAACCCGAGGACGCGCTCGCGCTCAATCGCAAGCTGGTCTGCTCGCTCGAGGACGGCCGGCACGTGATCCACTGGTGGCGCGGCACGATGATGAGTCGCGTGCCGGGCGAACGCGACCGCGTGCTCTTCAACGTGCAGGGCATGAACATCCGTCAGTGCGGGTCGTACTCGGATCCGCAGCGCGGCCCCGGCTACCGCTCGGTCTCGCGCGAGGTCATGCTGTTCCTCGACCCCGCGACCAGTGAAGTCCTGCGCCGCTGGAAGAACCCATGGACCGGCGAGGAGGTCGAGGTCATCCATGTCGCCAATGATCCGGTGAACATGCGCGCGCCGACGTACGCCTTCGGCAGCGACGGCCGGCCCACCGAGTTCCGCGGCCAGTTCGTCAAGGGCAAGGTGATCGCGAGTGGTGAGGCGCCGTTGTTCTACGACAATCCGCTCGCTGGCGAATACCAGGATCTGGTCGGCAACAAGTACCACGCGATGGAGATGCTCAATACCTTCGCCGATGCGAAGGCGCTGCTCGATCCGAAGGTGCCCACCCTGCCGTCGGTCTCGATCTCCTGGGCGCGGGTGTCCGACTGGCTGCCGTGGATGAAGATGGGCGGCCGCTCGGGTCTCGTCGTCTTCACGACCGTCGGCATGCGTGTCGCCAGCATCGACGATCTCGGCGAGCCGCTCCGCAGCGAGATCCGCAACAACTATCCGCTCTACCTCGAGCCGCCGCCGCTCGACGATGCACGACCGAACGAGACCTCGTGGACCTACATCAAGAAGATTGTCGACCGTCAGCGCGTACCGGCTGGGCAGCCGGCGCGATGAGGAGGATGCCATGACCGCCAGTCGTTGCCACGATTCGTGCCGTGCGCGCCGGTCGCTCGCGGCGCTCGCCGCGTTCGCGCTGATGAGCACGGCTTCCGCAGCCGGTGCACAGCGCCTGCTCGATCCGGCCAATCCGGACGATCAGATTCGCCTGCGCGCCAAGATCTCCTGCTCGCTTGTCGAGGGCCGGCCGACGTTGTACTGGTGGAGCGGCCGCATGTATTCGCGCGTGCCCGGCGAGCGAGACCGCCTGCTGTTCAACGTGCATGGCATGAACGTCCGCCAGTGCCGCACCAAAGAGGATCCGGTGCGCGGCTTCTGCTATCGCTCAGTTTCGCGCGAGGTGATGTTCTACCTCGATCCGGCCACGAACGAAGTCGTGCGCAAGTGGCGCAATCCCTGGACCGGTCGCGAGGTCGACGTCGTACACGTCGCCAACGACCCCGTCAACGCGCGCGACTGGTTCTGCGCGCGCGACGGCGAGGGCAAGCCGGTCGATCGCGGCGCGGACCTCACCGTCAAGGACGGGCTGTTGCTCGAGGGCGGCAGCGCCGCGCGGCTCTTCTACAAGAATCCGCTTGCGGGCGAGTACCAGGACTACGTCGGCGGCATCTATCATGCGATGGAGTTCGGCACGACCGCGGCCGATGCCCGCGAGGCGCTCGACGCGCGCGACACGGAGCTCGAGAATGCCGTGATCTCGTGGGGACGTATCTCGCGCTGGCTGCCGTGGATGGAAATGGGCGATCGCGACGGACTCGTGATCTTCCACACGGCCGGCATGCGGCTCGATCGCTGGGAGCAGCTGCCCGAGGTCGTCCGCCGCGAGATCGACACGAATTACCCGATCTATCGCGAGCCGCCGCCGCTCGACGATCCGCGTCCGAACGAGACCTCGTGGACGGTGTTCAAGAAGTTCATCGACGCGAAGCGCGCGGCGGAAGCCGCCAAAGCAGGCGGGGGCGCGGGGCCATAGCCCGCCGGCACGCGAGCGTGCGGTCACGAGCTTTCGACGGTCGACTGCGCACGGAGGACGACAGGTCCCGGAGGCGCTCGCGCTCGCGGTCCCGGTTGGCGCTCCTGCTGGTGCTGATGGCTGCATCCGGCAGCATCATGAGCGTGGCAGAGCCGGCGGAGCGAGCCGCAACCGCCGTCGACCCGCCATCGCTGGTGCGGCGCGCGACCCTGATCGTTCACGACATCGACGCCTCGATTCGTTTCTACCGCGACGTGCTTGGCTTCGAACTGTGGCTCGACAACCGCGGCACCGTCGGCCCCGACAGCCTGCCGAGCGCGGCACGGCATGGCGCGCCAAGCCGCTTCGTGATCATGAAGGGCCGCCACCCCTGGGTCGGCATGATCGGTCTTCTGCAGTATGGCGCAGCGCGCCCGTTGCCGAGGCCGCCGCGCCGGCTCGCGCCGGGCGATGCGGTGCTGATGATCGAGACCGAGGAGCTCGAGGCGATCTGGCGGCGCATGCAGCGCGCCGGTACGCCGATTCACCGGCCGCCGCGGACAGCAGAAGTCGAGGGCGCGGGCGGGGCGCGCTGGAAGGCGACGTTCCTGTTCGCCTGGGATCCCGACGGACATCTGCTCGAGATCAATCAGCGCGAGCCCGTCTCCGCCGCGGCGGCGGTGCCGGCGCGCGGCGCGCGCATCGTGCGCGAGTATCGGCCGATGCGCTTCGGGCAACTGCACCTGCGCCGCGCGGCGCCGACGACGGCCGGCGGGATCAGGACGCCCGCGGTGCTGCTGCACCAGTCGCCACTCTCGGGGCGCATGTTCAGTGAGCTGTTGCCGGTGCTCGGCAGCGACCGGGTCGTACTGGCCCCCGATACCCCGGGCTACGGCGAGTCGGACGGGCCGCCTGCGCCGATCCCGCTTGCTGAATACGTCGCGGCGCTGCACGACGTGCTCGGCGAGCTCAAGGAGCCGATCGACCTCGTCGGATACCACACCGGAGCGCTGCTTGCGGTCGAGTACGCCACGCGCTATCCCCGCGAGGTGCGGCGACTGGTGCTGATCTCGGTGCCGCTGTTCTCGGCGGAGCGGCGGGCACAGCTACGCACGGCGGCTCCGATCGAGGAGGACGGCTCGCACCTGCTCGCCGAATGGCGCAGCACGATGGGCGTGCGCCCGCCGGGGCAGTCGCTCGAGCAGGCGGCGCGTATCGTCGCCGAGAAACAGCGCGCCGGCACGCGGGCCGGCTGGGCCATGGCTGCCGTGGCCGCCTGGGAGCCCGAGCCACGCCTGCGCGCGATCGGAGTGCCGACGACGATCATCCGCCCGCGGGACGGGCTCTGGGATGCCGGGGAGCAGGCCGCCACGCTGATCGTCGGCGCGCGGCTCGTCGATGCGCCGCAGTGGGGCTATGGTCTGTTCGACGCCGACCCCGAGGGCGTGGTGCGGGAGATCAGACGGGCGCTGGACTGAGCTCCAGCGCCCGCCCACTGCAGGGTCGCGCGCGGCGGCACCACGCCGCCGACGGTCTCAAAACTTGTATTCGGCTGTCAGCCCCACCTGACGCCCGTTCGGATAGTTCACCTGATAGGCACGGGTGAACAGGAATCCCGAGTCGGGATTGAAGAACCGGACCACCGCGTTCGCGGAGCGCTCGTTGCCGACATTGCGTCCCCAGAGCGTCACCTTCCACTGGTCCGCCTGCACACCAAGCCGCGCATCGAAGCGCAGCGAATCTCCACTCGAAGCGTGGTTGTAGACCTCGGCGAAGCGCTCGCTCTGGTAAGAGGCATCGGTGCGCGCAAAGAAGCGCCAGGCTTCCGTGATCGGGAAGTTCACCTCGACACCGGCCGATGCGGTGTGTTCGGGGGCATTGGCGGTGCGGAAGCCCGCGACGCTCTGGAAGCGCGTGGTTCCGGCGCTTGGACACGGACCGCTGCTCGTCACCGGCGATTCCACCGGCCCGAGCAGCAGGGCATAGACGTTGTCGCAGAGTTCCTTGAACTTCGCGTCGACATGGCCGTAGGCAAGGTTCAGGTCGAGGTAGTCGGTCGCCCTGAAGCGCCAGTTGAGCTCGAGGCCACGCACCTCGGTCTTGCCGGCGTTCGTCGTCAGCGAGATGTTCGAGGCGGCGCCGGCCGTCGTCGTATAGGTCTGGCTACCCGTCACCTGCTGATCGTCCCAGTCCGTGAAGAAGATCGCGGCATCGAGGCTCATGCGCCCATCGAGGAGGCGCATCTTGGTGCCGAGCTCCAGATTCAGCGACTTCTCCTCCTTGACGTCGAGGGGCGCGATCGTGCTGAGGCGCGCGAACTCACTCGCTGGAACGAGCGCGCTGCACAGCGAGTTGTTGAAGTCACCGGGCTTGTTGCCGCGCGCGACCGAGAAATAGACGTTGATGTCGTCCGTGAAGTCGAAGCGCACCGAGCCGCGTGGCGTGAAACTCTTGAACTCTGCTTCGAGGACGCGTGCACAGTTGCCGCCGGCCTGCACCGTGTTGTTGGTCGTCAGCTTGTCCTTGGCGTAGCGGCCTTCAAGCGACAGATGCCAGCGATCCGTGGGATCGAAGTTGAGGCCCGCGAACACGGCCTGGTTCTCGATGCTGAATGGCGAACTCGGTTGCGAGATCTCTCGCAGCTCGCCGACCGTGCCCGTCATCGACGTCACCGTGTTGTAGCGCGGTCCTCCATTGAACCCCGTATTGTCCTGCTCGTAGTTGTAGAGGCCGGCGAGCCACTGCCAGCGGCCTTCCCCGTCGGAGGCGAAGCGCAGCTCCTGCGACTGATATTCGCGGATCGTGATCAGTCGCGTGATGTTCCCCGGGTTCGAGTTCGCGAGCGTGGGTCCCGGCGTGGCCGATGGCCCGCTGGTGCCCGTATTGGTGACATTGATGATGTAGTCGTCGACGATCCAGTCCTCGTCCTGGCGGTTCCAGCTCACGAGCGCGGTGGCCGTGACCGAGCCGAGATCCCAATTCGCTTCGGCACTGTACAGGAAGCTGTCCTGCGTGATGCCCGGATCGCCCTGCCGCTCGATGTCGGCAAGATCGATTCGCACGCCGCCGTCCTGCGGTATCACGGGGATGCGGCCGCAGTAGCTGCCACCGCGGGCCGCGGCACCACCGGCGGTCTGGAAGCAGTTGAGCGTAGTGAAGATGATGTTGTTGTAGAGATCGTCGTTGTTCTGCGCCGCGAACGCGCGCAGCGTCAGGTCGAACGATTCCGTCGGCTGCCAGCGCAGCGCGCCGGAGACCCGCTTGGTCTGCTCGCCCCCGACCTTCGGCGTCCGACCATCGCTGCTGATCGCCGTGTACTGGCCATCGTAGTCGTAATAGCGACCGCCGAGCTTGAAGGTGAGCGTCTCACCGAGAATCGGCCCGCTGATGTTGCCGGCGACTTCCTTGTAGCCATCGTCGCCGCCGGAGATCGAAGCGCGACCGGTCCATTCAGCGCTCGGCCGCTTCGTGCGGTAGCTGATCACGCCGGCGAGCGAGCCGCGGCCGAAACTCGCAGCCTGCGGTCCCTTGAGGACTTCCAGAGTCTCGACGTCGTCGAGGTCGGCGCCGGTGATGTTGCCGGCCAGATAGATTCCATCGACTACGAAAGACACCGTGCGCTCGCCGAGGATCTGCGACATGCCGCGGATCACGGGTCGGTCGAACGCGCGACCGTACGTCTGGTTGAACGACAGGTTGGGCGTGACGCGCGCGACGTCGTAGATGCTCTCGATGCCGCGTTGCTCGAGCGTGTCGGCGGAGAACGCGGTGATCGACAGCGGCACGTCCTGCAGCGATTCCTCGCGCTTGCGTGCCGTGACGACGATTTCCTCGAGCGCAAGGCTCTCGGCCGCTTCCGCCTGATCCTGTGCCGTTGATGGCGGCGCGCCGAGCGCGCCGCACGCGCCGAGGGCGAAGCCAGCGGCCAGCGCCCAGTGACTCTGAGATCGAGACATTTTATTCCCCCTGCCGCGCGCTGGCGGCGATTACGTTGCAGGAACGCGAGCGTTGACGCAACGCCGATGCGGAGACTCTACACCGGGATTCAGCCGCTGCAAGCCGTGTGGCTGGTCTGCAACGGGCCGTGATCAGCGATAGTTCGAGTAGGATTTTTCTTCGACGAGGCGCGAACCGAGCGCAAGATTGATGCGCTTCTTGATCGCAGCGCGTTCGTCGTTGGTGACGTACACGGCTCGGGCGAGCTCGATGAACTCGGCATCGAACCGCCGCGTCCGCTCCTTGTCGCGGATCCGGTCCTCGATGTCCCAGAGCGCCTCGTTGATCCGCTGCAGCTCGGCCTCGTCGTCGGCGACCACGTCGATCTGTGCGCCGCAATCGCGCCAGGTCTGCTCGAGCGCGGCGAGCTCCACGCGCACGTTGTGCAGCTTGGCCGGATCCGTGATGCGCGCGGCCTTGATCCTGAGGATCGTGATCTTGTCGAGGAGCTCGCCGGGCGAGACCGGCACGAGGATGTCCTTCATGCGCGCGATCCTAGCAGCTCGTCGAGCTTCGAGGTCACGGCGTCGATCTCGATGAGATCCATGACGCCGGGCTCCTCGATCTTCTCGGTCCACGACAACTCTTCGGGTTCACGGCCACGAAAACGGCGTGCGGCCTCGGGGTAGGCATCGATGCACCACTGTCGCGACAGATAGGGGCCGCTGCGCGCCGGGTTGGTCGCGGCATAGAGACCGATCACGGGAGTGCCGACCATCGTCGCCATGTGCGCGGGACCGGAGTCGGGACTCACGAGCGCCGTGGCGCGGCCGAGCAGCGCGAGCAGCTGCGGTAGCGTGTCCTTGCCGACCTGATCGACGAGCGGCGCGCGCGCCGCAGCGCAGATCGCCTCGGCCATCCGCCGCTCGAGCGCGCTCGGGCCGCCGCAGAGGATCACGCGCAGACCGTGCCGCAGTACGGCGTGGTCGGCCACGGCGGCGTAGCGCTCCGGTCGCCAGTTGCGCAGCGCGTGGCTCGAGCACGGGCTGATGACGAGCGTGCCCGTGGCGCCAGCGTCGGCCGGGATCAGCCGCTCCGCGTACTCCAGTGCGTCTGGCGGCAACGGCAGATCCCAGCGCAGCTCGCGTTCCTCGATGCCGAACCAGCGCGCAAAACCGAAGAAGCTGTCAAGCACGTGCTCGCGCTCGCGCGGCGCGATGCGGGCATTGGTCACCAGCCACTGGCCCTCGCGCGCACGCGCGCGATCGAAGCCGAGCCGGATGCGCGCCGGTACCGCGAGCGCGACGAGGCTCGCGCGCACCGACAGTTGCAGATCGAGCAGTGCGTCGAAGCGGCGGCCGTGCAGCGCGCGACGCAGCGCCGCGAGTCCGGCGAGGCCGGCGCGCTTGTCCACGGTGATAAACTCGACGTCGGGCAGGAGGCTCATGAGCTTTGACTCCACCCGGCCGATGATCCAGGTGAAACGCGTCCGTGGCCAGGCCCGCTGCAGCGTGCGCAGCAGCGGCACGACGTGGCAGGTATCGCCGATGGCCGACATGCGCAGGATGCAGACGGTCTCGGGCGGGTCTTGCAGACGCGGCATGGGCTGACGGGGAACCGAATGCGAGAAGGTATGCGTGGGCGTGGCCACTGAATCCGGCGGGGACGCTCGCCGGCTCGAACTCGACGCGGCCGTGATCCTATATGACCCCTCCCGCGCCAGCAATTTGCAACCGAGCTGGTTCGATATCGACTACTGGCAGCGGCGCGGGGCCGTGCGGGGCCAGGCGGGTGGCCGCGGCACGACCTGGTTCGTCGCCGAAGGCGGCCGTGAGTTCGCGCTGCGTCACTATCGGCGCGGCGGCCTCGCGGCCCGTGTCAGCGCCGATCGTTATCTGTTCCTCGGCGAAACGCGGACGCGCGCCGCGCGCGAGTGGCAGGTACATCGCGCACTGCATCGCGCCGGACTGCCGGTGCCGGCGCCGATCGGCGTGCGTATCGTGCGCGGGCGCCTCACCTACACGGCCGACGTCCTGTCGGAGCGACTGCCCGGCGTGCGCTCGCTCGCGCAGCGCCTCGAGAGCGAAGCGCTGTCGATCACCGACTGGGTTGCACTCGGGCGTTGCCTGCGCCGCTTCCACGATTTCGGGCTCGATCATGCCGACCTCAACGCGCACAACATCCTGCTCGGTGCGGATGCGACGATCTACCTCGTCGATTTCGACCGCGGCGCACTGCGGCGTCGCGGACTGTGGTGCGATGCGAACCTCGTGCGTCTGCGCCGCTCGCTGATCAAGGTCACGCGCGCGGTTCCCGCGGAGCGCTTCACCGAGACCGACTGGCATTCGCTGCTCGCCGGCTATTGGCAGGCGGCGCCGACGGGCGCGTCGGCGGCCTGAGCCCGCATGCGCTGGCTCTACGTGCTGCTCGCCTATCTGCTCGCGCCGCTGATCGTCGGCGTGATGCTCTGGCGAGGGCTCAGGGACCGCACCTACTGGCAGCACTTCGACGAGCGGTTCGGCTTCGGCACGGCGCCGTTCGCGGGCGAGAGCCTCTGGGTGCACGCCGTCTCGGTCGGCGAGGTGCAGGCTGCCGCGGCGCTCGTCGGCGCGCTGCGCGAGCGTCATCCGGAGCTGCCCATCGTGCTGACCACGGTGACGCCCACCGGCGCCGAGCGGGCACGCGCCCGGTTCCGCGAAGGCGTGCACGTCCGTTACGTGCCATACGACCTGCCGGGCAGCGTGCGACGGTTTTTCGATCGGATGCGACCGCGCGCCGCGATCATCCTCGAGACGGAACTGTGGCCGAATCTCTACCACGAGTGCGGGCGACGCGGCGTGCCGCTCGTGCTGGCCAGCGCGCGCATCTCGCCGCGGTCGGTGCGCCGCTACCGGCGACTCGCCGCGTTGTTCCGCGAGACGCTCTCGCACGGCATCGTCATTGCCGCTCAGAGCGAGGGTGATGCCGAGCGATTCCGCTCGATCGGTGCCAACCCGCAGCGCACTCACGTCACCGGCAACATCAAGTTCGACTTCGCGCTGCCGGCCGACCTGCGCGAGAAGGGCGCAGCACTGCGGGCGCGACATGCGGCCGACCGGGCCGTCTGGGTCGCCGGCAGCACGCACGCGGGCGAGGAGGAGACGGTCGTGGCGGTGCAGACCGCACTGTCCCTGTCGCCACGGCCGTTGCTGGTACTGGTACCACGCCATCCTGGCCGGTTCGACGAGGTTGCCGCGCTGCTCGAGCGTCGCGGCGTCAGCTACGTGCGCCGCTCGAGCGGCGCCGCGTGCACGGCGCAGACCGAGGTACTGCTGGTCGACACGCTCGGCGAGCTGATGCAGTTCTATGCGGCGGCCGACCTTGCCTTCGTGGGCGGGAGCCTCGTGCCGGTGGGCGGCCACAATCTGCTCGAGCCCGCGGCGCTCGGTCTCGCCACCCTGACGGGTCCGCACAACTTCAATGCCCAGGAGATCGCCGACATGCTGATCGAGGCCGGCGCGGTGCAGTCGGTCGCAGACGGGAACGCCCTGCGCGAGGCGGTCGAGGCGCTGCTTGGCGATGCGGCCGAGCGGGAGCGGTGCGGCCGCATCGGTCGCGACGCCGTCGAGAGCAATCGCGGCGCGCTGGCACGGCTGCTGACGCTGATCGATCCGGTCCTGCGGCGGTCGGAATCCCCGCGTCGGGAGCGCGCTCCGCCAGGGAGCTGAATCCCGCGCCGGTACCGTGCAGGCGCTTCAGTTCGACGGCGCGCTGGCCGGCGCCGTCTGCTCGAGCCAGGCGTTGACCTCCTCGATGGCCGCGCGATCGAGAGTGCCTGCCGCCTGCTTGAGCCGCAGCACGTTGAGGATGTAGTCGTACCGGCTGCGCGCGTAATTGGTCTGCGCCTGCACCAGCGCACGGCGCGCGTCGAGCACGTCGACGGCCGTGCGCGTGCCGACCTCGTACCCGGCCTCGGTCGCCTTCAGCGCCGTCTGGCTCGATTCGAGGGCCTGGCGCAGCGCCTGCACGCGCGAGATCTCGCTTTGCACGCCAAGGAAGGCGTCGCGGGCCTGGCGCTCGGTCTGGCGCGTCACGCGCGTGAGCCGCTCGCGCGCCGCCTGCCACTGGTACTCCGACTGACGCACGCGCGACTGCGTGCCACCACCGGCGAAGATCGGCACGTTGAGCTGCAGCGCGAACGTCGTGTCGTCGCTGTCGCTGGTCCGCTCGCCCGTGTTGCCGCTCGCGAAATTGATCGTCGCGGTCTGATCGACATTGCTGCGGCTTGCGGTCAGGTCGAGCGTCGGCAGGTGGCCGCCGAAAGCCGCGCGGACGTTGTCGCGGGCGATGTCGGCGGCGAGCCGGCTCGACACGAGAGCGAGGTTCTGGGTCATCGACGCTTCGACCCACTCCTGCTCGCTCGCGGGTGCTGGCGTCTTGAGCGGCATCGATTCGGCCGGCTTGGCGAGCCGCGCGTACTTCTCGGCCGTGATCTCGCGCAGCAGCTCCTCGGCCGTGGCGAGCTGACGCTTGGCGGCGATCACTGCCGCCGCGGCGCTGTCGCGTGCGGCCTTCGCCTCCTGCACGTCCGTGATCGCGATCAGGCCGACCTCGAAGCGCTTCTCGGCCTGCTCGAGCTGGCGCGAGATCGCCTCGAACGCGGTCTGCTGTGCATCGACGTTGTCCTGGGCAGCAAGCACGTCGAAGTAGCGCTCGGCGACACGTGCGGCGAGGTCCTGCTCGGCGGCCAAGTAGTCGGCTTCGGCCTGCGCGACCTGCCTGCTGGCGCGCTTCAGCGCCACCCAGTTGGCCCACGAGAACACGCTCTGCCGCAGGTCGACACTCCAGCGATCGGTTTCGGGCTTGGAGTCGCTGGAATTCACGAAAGTGAACACGACGCGGTTGCCCGAACCCGCCGGCTGTTCGATCTCCTGGGGAAACTGGCCAGTGGACTCGGTCTCCTGCTCGGTTTTCGAGGCCGAGGCCGTGATCTGCGGCAGCAGCGCGGCAATGGCCTGGGGCCGGGCCTCGCGCGCGGCCAGCCGGTTCGCTTGCGCCTCCCGGATCAGCGGGTCGTTGGCGAGCGCGCGCTGGTAGACCATGAGCAGGTCCTCGGCACCGGCGGCGGGCATGACGAGCAGTAGACCGATGCTCAGGGAAATCCGTCGATGCATGGCTGACAGTCCTCGTGAAGGCGCGCTAACGCAATTATGGTGTTTGATAACGGTATATCAGTTGACGGTCCCGATTCCACTGCGAGTGCGGCAGTGGTCGATCAGTAGGCAGCGAGGCCCGGATCGAGCTGTTCGCGCCAGGCGTGAATGCCTCCGGCGAGGTTCGCGACCCGGTCGAAGCCCTGCTGCGCGAGAAACCGCGCGACGCGCAGGCTGCGGCCGCCGTGGTGGCACATCACGACGATCTCGGCGTTGCGGTCGAGTTCGGCGAGCCGCTCGGGCACTTCGCCCATCGGGATCGCCTTGGCCCAGTCGATCGCGCAGATCTGGAGTTCCCAGGGCTCGCGCACGTCGAGCAACAGGGGGGCGGCCCCGGCTTGCCGGCGGCGCTGGACTTCGGCGGGGGTCACTTCGGGAATCGCCATGGGGGTCGTCGAGTGCTTGGATGGATCAGAAGCGGAAACGTTGCGGCTGCGGAGCGCCGACCAGTGGCGCGATCACCGTCTCGAACAGCGTCTCACCGCTGAACTCTGCCGCGGAGACGCGGTGCACGAGGCGAGCCTGCATGATGGGCGGCGTGCCGGTCACGACGAACAGCCGGCCGCCCACGGCGAGCCGTTGCTCGAAGCGCCCGTCGTAGACTGGCAACGAACCGGTCAGCACGACGGCGTCGTAGCTGCCCGTGCCGAGTGCCCCGGGCGCAAAAGCATCCGCGACGGCGAGTTCGACCGAGCCGAGTCCGAGCGAGGTGAGCCGGGCGCGCGCCGCCTGAATGAAGTCCGCGTGACGGTCGATGCTGCGCACCCGAGCCGCCTGCAAGGCCATTGCCGCCGTCAGGTAGCCAGAGCCGGTGCCCACTTCGAGCACCGAGTCGCGTGGCCCGAGTTCGAGCGCCTGCAGGATGCGGCCGACGATCTTCGGCGCCAGCATGTGTTCGCCGTGACCGAGCGGGATCTCCGCGTCGGCAAAGGCGACCTCCCGGTAGGCCTCGGGGACGAACCGCTCGCGCGGCAGGTGGCGCAGCGTCTCGAGCGCGCGCGGGTCGAGCACCTCCCAGGCGCGCAACTGCTGACTGATCATCTGTTCGCGTGCGAAGTCGATCTGCATCCAGTCACTCCCACCGGCCGGCCCCGGCAGCAGACTTATTCTCGCTCATAAAGGGTTGCGGCGCGCAGCGCGGGGGCCAGTACGGCTGCCACGCGGCGCATGCATATGGTGAATCCGGCGCGGCAGCCGCAGGCGGCTCGGCTATGCTCGGCAGAGACGGCAGCCGCGAGAGCGGCCATGATAACGCAACGCGTTCGCCGGCTGGGGATGGCCGCAGCGTTCGCGAGGTCCATCCGCACAGATGTCATTGCTCGGCCTGCTCTGTATCGTGCTAGCGATCGCGGCGACGCTGCTCGCGGTGCTGTACTGGATGCAAAGGCGCGAGCTCACGGGGATCGAGCGCATCAACGACCAGCTCGAGCGCATCCTCGCCCCGCCGGGTACGCCGTCCGGACGGATCTACCTGCAGAGCGACGAGCCGCGTCTGCAGGCCCTGACCCAGGGCGTCAACCGGTTGCTGGTGCGCGCCGCGGAGCCGGCCCCGGTCGCGCCGCCGCGGACCGATCTGTTCGCAGAACTCGCCGATCGCAGCCACGAGGCCGTGCTCGTCCACCGCGACGGCATCCTGTTCGCCAACCGTCACTTCGCGGCGCTCGTCGGGCTCGAGCGCGAACAGCTTCTTGGCCGCTCGCTCGCCGAGCTGGTCGCACCGGAGTGCTCCGAACTGGTCGCGAACTCGCTGCGTCGACTGCTGGCCGGTGAGTCGGCGCCAGACCGCTACGAGGTCGAAATCGTCGGCTTCCAGGCCCAGGTCAGCCGCCTCGAACTGACGCTGCGGAACATCGACTATCAGGGCGTACCGGCGCTGCTCGTCACCGGCGTCGAGATCGTGCAGACGACAACGGTCCGGGCGCTGACCGAGCCCACGTATGCACAGGAACTCGCAGCGACCGGCATGATGCGGATGCTGCAGCCCGCGACGGCGACGCAGACCGCACTCGATTGCCTCGCCGAGGCCGTGATCACCACGGACGTGCAGGGCGATGTCGCCTACCTCAATCGGGCCGCCGAGCGTCTGCTGCGCACGACCGCTGGCGAGGCGCGGGGCCGGGCGCTGACCGCGATCGTCGACATCGCCGAGGAGACCGACCGCCGCACCTTTGCCGATCCGATCCAGCAGGCGCTCGCCGGCAATGCGACGGTCTATCTCGGCCGTCGCGCGGTGCCGCTGCGGCGCGAGGGTGGCGAGGATCGGCTGGTCGAGGTGTCCGCCTCGCCGCTGCGTGCGACCCCGTCCGAGCCCGCCGCCGGGGCCGTGGTCCTGCTGCATGACGTGACCGAGCTGCGCGGCACGGCGCGCCAACTGTCCTACCAGGCGACCCACGATGCGCTGACGGGACTCGTCAACCGCCGCGAACTCGAGCGAAGGCTCGAGGACGCCGTCGAGACGGCGCGCCGTGGCGACGGCATGCACATCCTCTGCTACCTCGATCTCGACCGCTTCAAGCAGGTCAACGACACAAGCGGCCACCAGGCCGGCGACCGCCTGCTGCGCGACGTCGCACGCCTGTTGCGCGAAGCGGTGCGCGACTCGGACACCGTCGCGCGCCTCGGCGGCGACGAGTTCGCGATGTTGTTGATCGGCTGCCCGCTCGAGAAGGCGCGCCAGATCGCCGACGACGTGTGCCGGCGCATCGCCGATCATCGCTTCGTCTGGAAGGACCGCATCTTCCAGATCGGCGTCAGCGTCGGCATCGTCGAACTCGCGCGCGAGAGCGGCAGCGTCGAAGACGTGCTCGCCGCCGCCGACAGCGCCTGCTACGTCGCCAAGAAGCAGGGCAGCGGCAACGTCTCGATCTACTCGGCACGTGACGAGGCGGCAGCGCGCAGCAGCGGCGAGATCCACTGGCTGCAGCAGCTGCAGGCGGCGATCCGCGGCGACCGCTTCGAGCTCGCGACCCAGTCGATCGTGCCCGTCTCGCCGACGCTGCGCAGCGGACCGGTCATGGAGGTGTTCGTGCGCATGCGCGACGAAGCCGGCCAGCCGCTCGAGCCGCTCAAGTTCGTCAAGGCGGCTGAACGTTACCGGTTGATGGGTGTGGTCGATCGCTGGGTCGTGCAGCACACGCTCGACGCGATCGCCGCCGGGATGCTCGTGGTGCCGCCCGGACGCTGCGTGGCGATGAACATCTCGGCGCAGACGCTGGCCGACACGGCCTTCCTGGAATTCGTCGTCGACGGTTTCGATCGCACCGGCGTGCAGCCCGGGCAGGTGTGCTTCGAGCTCAGCGAGACCGCCGTGGTCGCCAACCTCGAACACGCGCAGCGCTTCGTCGGCGTGCTGCATGGCATGGGCTGCCGGTTTGCGCTCGACGATTTCGGCTCGGGCGTCGGCTCGTTCTCCAACCTCAAGAACCTGCCGCTCGATTACCTGAAGATCGACGGCGCGTTCACGCGCAACCTCGGACGCGACACGGTGAACCAGGCACTGGTCGCGGCGATGATCCAGCTCGCCCGCACGCTGAACTTCCAGGTCATCGCCGAACAGGTCGAGGACGCCGAGTCGCTCGAGGCCGCCCAGCGTCTCGGGGTGGACTTCATCCAGGGCTACGTCGTCGCGCGGCCGCAGCCGCTGCCGCTCGCGGCCTGAAGCGCGCGACGCGCGGGCTCACACTCAGCCGACGATCGCGACCACGCGCTCTCGCGAGAGGGCTTTCGCGAGCGCGGCAGTCAGATCGAAGCTCGCTTCGCGCGCGAGGGCAGCCTCGAGCGCGGCGCCGAGCGGCTCGCCCTGCGCAATGGCCTCGAGCCAGGCGGCTTCCGCGTCGGCGACGCAAGCCACCTCGACCTGCGCCGCCGGCCGCTCGATCACAACCGACTCCGCGCCCTGATCGAGCGCGAGCCGGAACTGCGGCTCGAGTGCGGCGACGCGGCCAGTCGCGTCGGGCAGGTTCGCACGCCAGATCGCATGGACAGGATAAGCCGAGCGAACGATCCGCAGCGCCGGATGCGGTGCGAGTCGCAGCGTCCAGAGCCGATCGGGCGGCAGCGCAGCGAGTTCGCTCGCATCGATCCGCGTCGTCGCGTCGGCAGCCACGGCCGCTTCCTCCGACGCCCACTCGAGCGCAGCGACGTCGGCGATCCAGCGCAGCGACGCCGGTTCGAGGCGCCGGCGGAGGTGATCGGCGAAGCGCGCGCCGATCTCGTGCAGGTTGCCGCCGCGCGAGGGCTCGGCGCGCTGATACTCGGCGGCGACCGCCGCGAAGCGCTCCTCGCCGAGCAGACGAACAACCGCCGGAAACTCGAGCGCGAGCACCCTGGCAAAATTTGCGCGCAGATTGCGCCGGTACACCGCGAGACCGGGATCGGGGTCGGGCGCGGCGCCCTCGAAGACGGCAGCCGAGAAGTTGCGCAGCGTCTCAGGCAGCGTCGGCATGGCTCGCCTCGAGCAGGCGCTCGGCCATGGCGGCCTCCTCGAGCAGGACCTCGAGCGCCGGCAGATGCGTGTCCCACTCGATCAGTGTCGGCCGTGCCCCGAAGCGCTCGAGCGCCAGACCGTACAGCTTCCAGACCTCGTCGCAGACGCGGCGGTCGTGGGTGTCCACCCGCAGCTCGCGCAGCCCATGCCCCTCGACGCTGTGACCGGCCAGATGGATCTCGACGACCGCCTCGGCAGGCAGCGCGTGCAGATACCGCACGGGATCGAACCCATGATTGCCGGCATTGGCGTAGACATTGTTGACGTCGAGCAGCAGCGCGCAGCCGCTCTCGCGCGCCACGGCCGCGACGAACTCCCATTCGTCGAGGGTCGAATCGGCGAAGCGGACGTAACTCGAGACGTTCTCGATCGCAAGGCGCCGGCCGAGCGCATCCTGGGCCTCGGCGACGCGCGCGACACAGTGCCGGAGAGCCTCCTCGGTCTGCGGCAGCGGCAGCAGATCGTTGTGATGCCGGCCGTCGATAGCACCCCAGCACAGGTGCTCGGAGACGAGTCCCGGTTCGAAGCGCTCGACCAGCCGACGCAGTCGGGCGAGGTGTCGTCGATCGAGCGGGTCGGTCGTCCCGAGCCCGAGACCGACGCCGTGGATCGACAGCGGATAGTCGCGGCGGATCTGCTCGAGCAACCGCAACTGCGGGCCGCCGTCGGCAAAGAAGTTCTCGGCGTGGACCTCGAACCAGGCGACCGGCGGTCGCTCCTCGATCACGCGCTGATGATGCGAGGCGCGCAGCCCGATCCCGGCCCGCGCCGGGATCGGGCCCGCGCGGTTGTCACTTCGGGGCGAGGCTGCCACCGACGATCTTCTCGCAGGTGCCCTTCGGTACCTTGATCCATTCCTTGCCGTCGCCATCCTTCTCGGCCTGGCCCATGCAACCGTGTCCGTTCGCGGCACAGTCGTTCTTGCCGGCCTTGGCGATGCCGTAGCACTTTTCGCTCTTGCCGTCGTCGCCGCCCATCGCGTGGGCGAGGTTCAGCGCGAACACGCTGCCGATGGCCGCGGCGAGCAGGGCCTTCCTGTCCATCATCTGGGATTCCTCCTCAAGGCAGTGGAAACGAGGGTCCGGTCAGGTCTGAGACCCGTCGACGGAGCCGATTGTTTCACGTTTGCCGACCGGTCCGTACAGGGCCCTGCCGAGGAAGCGCGCGATGCCCGGGCCGGCGTCGCCGGGAGGGCCGGTCACGTTCCGACCGCTCACGATGCCGCAGTGCCACCGCCGGGTACTGGCCTGCAGCCTCAGCTCGTCGCCCTCGGCGAACGAGGCCCCGACGCTGCGCTCGATGAGACGAAAGCGCTCGAGCTCGACGCTGAACCAGCGATTTCGATGATGAGGGACGCGGCGCACCTCGAGCGCGTAAGCCGACCGCAGCGGACCGTCGAGCTCGCGGCGGCCGGTGGGTTCGAGCCGCAGGACCTTGCCATCGGGCAGCGGCCATTCGACGAAATCGAGCGCGGCCGGTGGGCGCAGCAGCGCTCCCGCCCAGGGCGGCGGGTCGGCGCCCTCGGCGCTCAGGACGATGGAGCGCGTGCCAGCGCTGGCCTGCCCGCGGAATTCGGGCGTGGCGTAGGCGGCGCACAGCGGCTCGAGATGCGCCGCGCCGGCCCAGCCCCAGACGGCGCGGCCGAGCCAGCCCAGCGCCGGCACGGCCAGCACGGCGAGCCCGGTGAGGACCCAGCGGCGCGCGACTGCCGAGCGCCCGCGGATCATGTCGAGCACGAGCAGCAGCAGCAGCGACGCCGGCATCGCTGCGATCAGCACGACGATGGCGCCGAGCGCGAGGTCGTTCATCGGGCCATTGTAGGCCGCCTACGATCGGGGCACAGTGCGCCCATGCGTCCGCACATCGAGTTCATCCAGTCGCAATGGCTGCCCTGGGACGAGGCCGCGACGGCGGCGTGGCGGCCCGGAGTCTCCGCCCGCGTGCTGTCACGCGATGCCGACGACGGCGCGGCAAGCCTGATCCTTCGCTACCCGCCTGGCTATCGGCACGGCGCCGAAACCCTCAACGCCGACGAGGAGCTGATCGTGCTCAGTGGTTCGATCGAGATCGACGGCACCCGGTACGGCGTGCACGACTATGCGCATCTGCCGCGGCAGATGCCGCGCTCGGGCATGCTCTGCGCGGATGGCGCCGAGGTGCTGACGTTCGTCTCGGCGGAGCCGCGCGTGCTGCGGGAGCCGCTCGAGGCCTTCGATACGCAGCGGCTCGTGCGGCGCATCGACACGCGTGCCGCGGCGGGTCTGCACGGGCCGCGCCGTCACATGGCCAGCGAGGGCTTCAATCACGACGGCACCGTGCACAAGCTGCTGTTCGACGATCCTCTGACGCGCGACAAGACCTGGATCGCCGGCCTGATGCCGTACTGGAGCTGTGCGACGGTCGAGCGCCATCCCGTCTGCGAGGAGGAATTCGCGCTGGCCGGCGACATCCACATGCCCAATGGCGTAATGCGCGAGGGAGGCTACTTCTGGAGGCCCGCCGACGTTCCGCACGGCCCGTTCGGGACGCTGGGCGGCACTCTCCACCTCTGTCGCGGCAAAGGCGGCCCGTACTCGACGCGCTTCGAGCCGGCCTCGCGCCCCTTTGCCTGGGACCCACCGTATCGGCCCATCCTGCCCGCCGAGTATCGGCGCTACCTGCCCGGGGAGGTCCTCGTCGAGTGATGCTGCGTTCGCTCAACGACCTGCTTTCGGCGCTGCGTCCGCGCCCTGACAGCGCCGCCGATCCCGAGCACGCGCTGGAGCTGGCTACCGCGGCGCTGCTGATCGAAGTCAGCCGGGCCGATGCCGAATTCGGCGCCGAGGAGCGGCGCGTCGTACTCGATGCGCTGCGCGAGCGCTTCGCGCGCACGGCCGACGAAGTGGAGCGTCTCGTGGAGCTTGCCACCCGCAGCTCGGTCGAGGCCCACGACCTGTTCCAGTTCACACGCGTGATCGACGCCCGCTTCGACGAGTCGCAGAAGTTGCGCATCGTCGAGGCGGCCTGGCGGGTCGCCTTCGCCGATGGCCGGCTCTGCGCGCACGAGGATCACCTGATGCGACGCATCGCCGACCTGCTGCACGTGCCGCGTGCGGCCAGCATGGTCGCGAAGCTGCGTGCCGAGCGGCAGTCTGCCGAACGCGGCTAGAGCAGCGGCACGAGCAGCAGCGCGACGATGTTGATGATCTTGATCAGCGGATTGATCGCCGGGCCCGCCGTATCCTTGTAGGGATCGCCGACGGTGTCGCCGGTCACCGCGGCCTTGTGGGCCTCCGAGCCCTTGCCGCCGAAATGGCCTTCCTCGATGTACTTCTTGGCGTTGTCCCAGGCGCCACCACCGGTGCACATCGAGATCGCGACGAACAGGCCGGTGACGATCGTCCCGATCAGCAGGCCGCCGAGCGCCTTGACGCCGGCGCCCGGTCCCATGAGGGCGTTGATGCCGAATGCGACGACGACCGGCACGAGGATCGGCAGCAGCGACGGCACGACCATCTCCTTGATCGCAGCCCTGGTCAGCATGTCGACGGCGCGCGAGTAGTCGGGCTTGGCCGTGCCCTCCATGATGCCCTTGATCTCGCGGAACTGGCGCCGGACCTCCGTGACCACCGAGCCCGCGGCGCGGCCGACGGCTTCCATCGCCATCGCACCGAACAGGTAGGGCACGAGGCCGCCGATGAACAGGCCGATGATCACGGCCGGGTCGGACAGCGAGAATTCGACCAGCTTGCCCTGCTCCTCGAGCTTGTGCGTGTAGTCGGCGAACAGCACCAGCGCGGCGAGGCCGGCCGAGCCGATCGCGTAACCCTTGGTGACCGCCTTGGTCGTGTTGCCGACCGCGTCGAGCGGATCGGTGATGTTGCGGACCTTCTTGTCGAGGCCGGCCATCTCGGCGATGCCGCCGGCGTTGTCGGTGATCGGTCCGTAGGCGTCGAGCGCGACGATCATGCCCGTCAGCGACAGCATGGCCGTCGCGGCGATCGCGATGCCGTACAGACCGTGGCCCGCGGCGCCGCTCTCACCGAGCGTATAGGCAGCCCAGATCGCGGCGCAGACGGCGAGCACCGGCAGCGCGGTCGATTTCATCGACACGCCGAGGCCGGCGATCATGTTGGTCGCATGTCCCGTCTGCGAGGCCTCGGCGACCTTGCGGACCGGGCTGAACTCGGTCGCCGTGTAGTACTCCGTGATGACGATCATCGCCGCGGTCAACGCGAGGCCGATCAGCGCGCAGCCGAACATCGACGCGAAGTGCTGCGGCATCAGCAGGTCCGTGATGAACCAGAACGCGACGGCCGCCACGCCGCCCGAGACGATCACGCCCTTGTAGAGCGCGTTCATGATCTTGCCGCCGTCGCTGGCTTTGACGAAGAAGGTGCCGATGATGGACGCGACGATCGACGCGGCACCGAGCGCGAGCGGGTAGACGATGGCGGCGCCGCCGACGTCGGTGAGCATCAGGCCACCGAGCAGCATGGTCGCCACCAGCGTCACCGCGTAGGTCTCGAACAGGTCGGCCGCCATGCCGGCGCAGTCGCCGACGTTGTCGCCGACATTGTCGGCGATGACCGCCGGGTTGCGCGGGTCGTCCTCGGGGATGCCGGCTTCGACCTTGCCGACGAGATCGGCGCCGACGTCGGCGCCCTTGGTGAAGATGCCACCGCCGAGGCGCGCGAAGATCGAGATCAGGGAGCCGCCGAACGCGAGGCCGACGAGCGAGCGCAGCGCCTTCTCGTCGCCGACCACCGGGATCATGAGCTTGTAGTACAGCGCGACGCCGACGAGGCCGAGGCCGACGACGAGCATGCCCGTGATCGCGCCGCCCCTGAAGGCGACGTTGAGCGCCGCATTGAGGCCGTTGTTCGCGGCCTCGGCCGTGCGCACGTTCGCGCGCACCGAGATGTTCATGCCGATGTAGCCGGCGATGCCGGAGAGGATGGCACCCACCGCGAAGCCGCCCGCCGTCACCCAGTCGAGCGCGAGGCCGAGCAGCGCGAACAGCGCGACGCCGACGAGGCCGATGGTCGTGTACTGGCGGTTCAGATAGGCGCTGGCGCCGGCCTGGACCGCGGCAGCGATCTCCTGCATGCGCGCGTTGCCCGCGGGCAGCGCGAGGATCTGCATCATCGACACGACGCCGTACAGCACGGCGAGCACACCGCTGGCAACGGCCAGCCACAGCCAGATCGCGGCATCCATCACCGGGATTCCTCCCAAACCGATTTGATTCAAGTGCTTGTAGTTATGCGGGTGACCGCCGCAGCGGTGGTCCCGCCCCGAGGGGCGGCGAAATATAGCACAGGCCCGAGAGGCTCAGACCGCAAATGGCGGAAGCTTGCGTCGGACGGCAGCGCCCCGGATCCGGACGTAGGCCGGCAGACCGTCCCGATAGGGCGGATAGTCCTCGCCGGCGATCAGTGGCGCAAGGTAGTTACGCGCCTTCGCGGTGATCCCGAAGCCATCCGCGGTGATGAAGTCGCGCGGCACCTTCTTCTCGACATTGGCGACGGCGGCGAGCGGCACCGGCTCGACTTTCCAGCGGTAGGGCCTCGACGACTTGCGGATGATGGCCGGCATCACGGCGTTGCGGCCGGCGATGGCCAGTTCGACCGCGGCCTTGCCGACCGCGTAGGCCTGCTCGACGTCGACCTTGCTGGCGATGTGACGAGCGGCGCGCTGCAGGTAGTCGGCGACCGCCCAGTGATACTTGTAGCCCAGATGCTCCTTGACCATGTTGGCCACGACCGGTCCCACGCCGCCGAGCTGCGTATGGCCGAAAGCATCCTTGGTGCCGGCGTCGGCGAGGAAGCGCCCGTCCGGGTAGTGCGTGCCCTCGGAGACGACGATGACGCAGTAGCCGTCCGTCTCGACGCTCTGCTTGACCCTGGCGAGGAAGGCCGCCTGATCGAAAGGGATCTCCGGGAACAGGATGATGTGCGGCGGCTCGCCGCGACCCTTGCCGGCGAGGCCGCTGGCGGCTGCAATCCACCCGGCATGGCGGCCCATGACCTCGAGCACGAAGACCTTGGTCGAGGTGCGCGCCATCGAGGCAACGTCGAGGGCCGCCTCGCGGGTGGAGACGGCGACATATTTCGCGACCGAGCCGAAGCCCGGGCAGCAGTCGGTCAGGGGCAGGTCGTTGTCGACGGTCTTCGGGATGCCGATGCAGGTGATCGGGTAGCCTAGGGACTCGCCGAGCTGCGAGACCTTGTGGGCGGTGTCCATCGAATCGTTGCCGCCGTTGTAGAGGAAATAGCCGATCTCGTGCGCCTTGAAGACCTCGATGAGGCGCTCGTACTCGGCGCGATGCGTGTCGAGCCCCTTCAGCTTGTAGCGCGCCGAGCCGAAGGCGCCGGCCGGCGTGTGCCGAAGGGCGCGGATGGTTGCGCGACTCTCGCGGCTCACGTCGATGAGGTCCTCGGCGAGCGCGCCGACGATACCGTGGCGTGCCGCGAACACCTTGCCGATCTGCCGACGGTACCTGCGGGCCGTTTCGATGACGCCGCAGGCGCTGGCATTGATCACCGCCGACACGCCGCCGGATTGGGCGTAGAGCACGTTCTTCGCTGTGGGGGCTGGCATCGGCGGGCACCTCGGACTGGCGCAGGCTGGGAGCGCGCGCAGAATAGCGCAGCGGGGGCGTGCCGTGCGGGTTTGACCTGCCGGGACCGGGCGGTTACTGTGCCGCCCTTTGGCTCAGCGGCCGCCCGGCGGCCCGGACAGTACAGAACGCATGCGTATCGTGTTTCTCGGCGCGCCGGGCTCCGGCAAGGGAACCCAGGCGCAGCGGCTGGTCGAGCGTCACGGCATTCCGCAGATCTCGACCGGCGACCTGCTGCGCGCACACGTCAGGCAGGGCACCGCGCTCGGGATCGCCGCCAAGGCCGTCATGGACGCGGGCAAACTCGTCGACGACGCCACCATCCTCGGCATGGTGCGCGAGCGTCTCGCCGAGCCCGACGTCGGGCGCGGCTTCATCCTCGACGGCTTTCCGCGCACGCGCGCGCAGGCCGACGGCCTCGCCGAGCTGCTCCGCGAAATCGGGCAACCGCTCGATGCCGTGCTGCTGTTCAACATCGACCGCGCCGAGCTCGTCCGCCGGATCTCCGGCCGCCGGACCTGCCTGGATTGCGGCCGCGTCTTCAACGTGCACACCGCACCGCCGGGCACGCCGCCGCACTGCGATCAGTGCGGCGACCGGCCACCGTTGGTGCAGCGGCCCGACGATTCGGAGGCCACGGTCGCCAAACGGCTCGCGGTCTACGAGGAGCAGACGCGCCCCCTCATCGACTACTACCGGAGCCGCGGTCTGCTGCGCGAGATCGACGCCGACGCGCCACTCGAGATCGTGACGGCGCGCGTCGAGGCCGCGCTGGGGCTCCACGCGGGCTGAGGGGGTGGCGGGCGCCCGACCGACCCGCCGCGCTCAGAGCGCGGCGAGCAGGCGCTTGCCGATCACCTCGCTGCGCCAGCCGCGCCGCAGGGACGGCGGCGGGTCGCCGCGTGCGAGCTGCTCGAGTTCGCGTCGGGTCGCGAGCACCTCCGGCGAGAGGCCGAGTTCGCTGGCGACCGCCTGATTGGTCGCCGCGAGTTTCTTGACGAGCGACGTCAGGGCCGGATCGGGACGTTCGCGCGACCGCAGTGGCGGCGGCGGGTGCTCGATGGGCGCCGCTTCGATGATCGCGAGCAGTTCGTCGCCGCAGTGGCGCACGACGCCTTCAGGCATCTGCGGGATCGCGGCGAGCGCGGCGCGGTCGCGCGGCACGCGCAGCACGATCTCGCGCAATGCGACGTCGTCGAGGATCCAGCCGCGTGGCCGGTTCTTCTCGATCGCGCGCCGTTCACGCCACGCGGCGAGCGCCCGAGCGAGCGCGGTCCTGCCACGGTCCAGACCCTGCAGGCCCTTCACGCGCAGCCAGGCGCGTTCGGGATCGGCCTCCGGCGCTGCCGGTTCCGAGAGCGGTGCGAGTTCCTCGGCGAGCCAGGCGCACCGACCGAGCCGGTCCAGGCGCTCGAGCAGCGCCTCGCGCAGCGGCAGCAGGTAGCGCACATCGTCGAGCGCGTAGGCGATCTGCTCGGCCGACAGCGGGCGGCGCGACCAGTCGGTGCGTGTCTGCGCTTTCGGCAGCGTCACGCCCAGCACCCGCTGCGTCAGTTCGCCATAGCCGACCTGTGCCGCAAAGCCCGCGAGGGCTGCAGCCACCTGCGTATCGAACACGTTGCGCACGGGTCCGACCGACGGCTGCAGGACTTCGAGGTCCTGCCGGGCCGCGTGCAGCACCTTCACGGTGCCCGTGGCGCCCAAGGGCGCAGCGAGCGGCTGCAGCGACCCCGTGGCGAGCGGATCGACGCAGCAGTGCTCGCGCCCGCTGCCGATCTGCACGAAACAGAGCTCGGCCCGGTAAGTGCGTTCGCGCATGAACTCGGTGTCGAGCCCGAGCAGCGGTTCGCCGGCGAGCCTCGCGCCAAGTTCGGCGAGGGCCGCAGGCTCGGTCACGATGGCGGTGGACGACGACATGCCCGATCTGTGCAAGAATCCGGTGCGCCATTATGCGAGCGCGGGCTCGCCACCGAAAGCATGCTCTCGACTCTCAAGACCTGTTTCGACATCGCGCTGCTCCGACGCGACCCTTCGGACCTGCCCGCCTCACCGACCCTGCTCGGGGCGATGATCGCGCTGTTCCTCGTGCTCAACTCGATCCTCTCGTCGATCTTCCGTCCCGAGGTCGACAGCTGGTTCCTGCAGCTGCTGGCCTCGGTGGCCTTCTCGATGCTCTGGTACTGGGCACTGCTGCGTCTGTTCGGCAAGCCTGAGCGTTTCCTGCAGACGATGACGGCGATCGTCGGGTTCGGCTGCCTGATCACACCCGTCCTCGTGCCGCTGACCGGTCTGATCGCACCCTATGCGGCCAAGCCCGAGGAGGCCGCCCCGTTCGTGCTCGTGTTGCTGCCGGTGGCCATCTACGTCGTCTATGTCACGGCAAGGATTCTGCGTGCCGCGATCGAACGACCCATGTTCCAGGCGGTCGCGCTCGTGCTGCTGCAGACCTTTCTCGAGCCGCTGATCCTGCTGTCACTGTTCCCGCCGACGCAGGCGGCCTGAGCCGACCCGCCGGCGCATGCACGTCCACATCCTCGGCATCTGCGGTACGTTCATGGGCGGCATCGCGGCGCTCGCCAAGGCTGCAGGTCATCGCGTCACCGGGTCCGACCGCAACGTCTACCCGCCGATGAGCACGCAGCTTGCCGCGCTCGGCATCGAGGTCGTGGAAGGCTTCGACGCTGCGCAACTCGAGCCGACCCCCGACGTCGTCATCGTCGGCAACGTCATGTCGCGCGGCCAGCCGGTGGTCGAGGCGCTGCTCGAGCGCGGCATTCCCTACGCTTCCGGTCCCGAGTGGCTGGCCCGCGAGGTGCTGCGCGATCGCTGGGTGCTGGCCGTCGCCGGTACGCACGGCAAGACCACGACGTCCAGCATGCTCGCATGGATCCTCGAGCATGCCGGGCTCGAGCCTGGACTCCTGATCGGCGGGGTGCCTGGCAATTTCGGGGTCAGCGCGCGTCTCGGCGCGGCCCCCTTCTTCGTGATCGAGGCCGACGAGTACGACACCGCTTTCTTCGACAAGCGCGCGAAGTTCGTGCACTACCGGCCGCGAACGCTGATCCTCAACAACCTCGAGTTCGACCACGCGGACATCTATCCCGACCTCGGCGCGATCCAGCGTCAGTTCCATCACCTCGTGCGCATCGTTCCGCCCGGCGGGCTCATCGTCTGCAATGCCGGCGACCGGAATCTCGCCGCAACGCTGGCGATGGGCTGCTGGACGCCGCGCGAGGCCTTCGCGATGGCAGGCGCGACGGTCGATCCTGCCTGTCCGGCACGCTGGCAGGCGCGTCGCGACGACGGCGAGGCGGGATTCACCGTGCTCGAACATGGCCGCGAGGTCGGTCGTGTGCGCTGGGACGTGCTCGGCGATCACAATGTCGAGAATGCGCTGGCGGCCATCGCCGCCGCACGACATGCCGGTGTCGCGGTCGCCGTCAGTTGCGATGCGCTCGGCGGGTTCCGCGGCGTGCGACGCCGCATGGAGCTGCGCGGCGAGATCGGCGGCGTGCGGGTCTACGACGACTTCGCGCACCATCCGACGGCGATCGCGACGACCATTGCCGGTCTGCGCCGGCGTGTCGGCGCCGGGCGGATCGTCGCGGTGCTCGAGCCGCGTTCGAACACGATGCGCCTCGGCGTGCACCGCGAGGCGCTCGCGCCGTCGCTGGCAGGGGCCGATGAGGCGTGGCTCTACGCCCCGGCGGATCTCGGTTGGGACGCCACTGCGGTGACCGGGGCGCTCGGGCCGCGGGGTCATCTGATCGACGACGTGGACGCGCTGGCCGCGGCCCTCGCCGCCGACGCGCGCCCCGGCGATCACATCCTCGTGATGTCCAATGGCGGTTTCGGCGGTCTGCATGGCAAGCTGCTTGCAGCGCTGCGGCAGCGCGCCGCGATGCAGGAGGCAGCTTCGAGATGACCACGTCGACCGTGAAGCGCAGCAGGCATCGCATCGTCACGGTGGCCATGACCGGTGCCTCAGGCGCCCAGTACGGGTTGCGGCTGATCGAGTGCCTGATCAAGGCCGACTATGGCGTCTACCTGATGTTCACCAAGGCCGCACAGATCGTCGTCGGCTCGGAGACCGACTGCGCCCTGCCCGGACGCACGGGCGAGCAGACGCGCCATCTCAGCGCGCGCTTCGGCGCGGCCGACGGCCAGCTGCGCGTCTTCGGCGATGAGGAGTGGACCTCGCCGGTGGCGAGCGGTTCAGGAGCGCCGCACACGATGGTGGTCTGCCCATGCAGCATGGCCACGGTGTCATCGATCGCGAACGGCGCCAGTGACAACCTGCTCGAGCGCGCCGCGGACGTCGTCATCAAGGAGGGCGGCAAGCTCGTGCTCGTGCCGCGCGAGACGCCGTTCTCGGCGATCCATCTCGAGAACATGCTGAAGCTCGCGCGGCTCGGCGTGGTCATCCTCCCCGCGAATCCCGGCTTCTACAACCGCCCCAGCCGGGTCGAGGAGCTCGTCGATTTCATCGTTTCGCGCGTGCTCGACCAGATCGGCATCGAGAACGACCTGATGGCCCGCTGGGGAGTGGGCCGCAACTGAGGCGGGCCGTGAGCGAGATCCCGCTGTTTCCACTCAACACGGTCCTGTTTCCGGGAGGACCGCTGCCGCTGCGCATCTTCGAGCCGCGCTACCTCGACATGGTGCGGCACTGCATGCGCGTGGGCAGTGCCTTCGGCGTGGTGCTGATCCGCGCGGGCGGCGAGGTCGGCGCCGTGGCGTGCACGGCCGAGGTGGGCACGAGCGCGCGCATCGTCGATTTCTCCTCCCTGCCCGACGGCCTGCTCGGCATCAGCTGTCTCGGCGAGCGCCGCTTCCGGGTGCTGCGGCGCTGGCGCCAGGACGACGGCCTCAACGTCGGCGAGGTCGAGTGGCTGGCCAATGCCGAGCCCGTACCCTTGCCACCCGAGACGCGATTCCTGTCCGACCTGCTCCGTCGCGTCCTGCCCGAGCTCGGCGAGATGTATGCGAACGTGCCGCGGCGATTCGACGACGCGGGCTGGGTCAGCGCACGCCTCGTCGAGATCCTGCCGCTCTCGCTCGGCGACAAGCAGACCTTGCTCGAGCTCGACGATCCGCTCGTTCGTCTCGAGCGCATCGCGCCGCTGATCCGCCGACCCGACGACGCCTGAGCGCAATCGACGGTGCGGCGGCGCGGGGCCGTGCGGCAGGCCCTCAGCTCGAGGCTGGCGGCGGCGTCAGTGGCGGCAGGTCGGCCGAGGCTTCGCAGGTCGCGTCGACGCCCTCGGCGCGCAGCGCGATCTTCGGCGCGTTGGCGGCCGCCTCGATCTCGGTCGTCGGTTGCTCGACGCCTTGTGGCTTGAGCAGGAGCCGCAGCCGGTCGGCGAGGCCCGGACCCTCGCGGGCGGGCATCGGCGCGCGCAGCAGCATGAGTTCGACGTCCGCACCGGCAGCGTTGCGCACGACCGTCCTCGCGCCGCGATCATGCGCGTGCCAGTCGCGCCGGCCCGCCGCATCGCTGACGACGCAGCGGTAGCCGCGGGTGCGGTAGAGGCGGATGTGCGTCCGGTCGGCGCGCCCGACGAATTGCCGGCCACCGATCGTATTGATGTCATAGTCCCAGAGGTCGTCCGGACTCAGCACCCACTCGGCGTCGGCGAAGAACTCGACGTCGGTGCCGGCCATGTTGTAGTTGCAGGTGCCCGGTCCGTACTTGCGCTTCTCCGCCGTTTTGCCATCGAGCACGGCGGTGAGGTGCACGCCGTCGCGCCGCCAGAGGAAGTCGCAGTTCAGTGCGCCGGGATCGCGCATCCTGACCTTGCCCCAAAGTTCCGGGCGCTCGTGCAGGTTGACGAAAGCCTCGGGGTCGAGCGGACCCTGGCCATTCATGTTGACGGCGTTGCGCTGCTCGTCGATCTCCACGGTGTAGAGGATCTGGCTGCGCGGCAACAGCGGGCCGTCGCGCCCGCCGATGTTGATCTGCCCGTAGAACACCACGGGACCGATCTGCGGCGCGTCGATCCGCGCGAACGTGCGGTGCCAGTGATCGTGCTCGCCTTCGGCCGGCGTGCGCACGCGCCGCTCGAAGTGGATCTGCGGGTAGGAATCCCAGGCACCCGGCAGCCAGGCGATGAGATCCTGCACGATCGCCTCGAGTTCGACGCGCGTGAAGTCGTAGTTCGGCGCTGCGCTGGCGGGCAGGCTCGCCGCGAGGCAGAGCAGGGCACCGAGTGCGTACGATGCGCGCGGCACGTTTCTGCGCGGCATGGTCGGATCAGGCATGTCGTGGTCCCCCCGTCGCGTTGCGAGCCTCGCGGGCCCTGTAATGGCGCCAGAGTACAGGACCGATCACGAAGGTCCACCCCAGCACGAGCCAGCCGACCACACCATCGAAGCGCGACAGAAGAAAATTCCACGAAGCCGCCTCGTCGCGGACGGAAGTTTCGCGGACGAAGGTGATGACCCAGACCCAGCCTGCGTGCAGGCCGACGCAGGCGGCGATGTTGCCGGTCAGCGTGCGCACGATGCCCAGCAGCACGCCGACCGCGAACAGGCACAGGAACGCGTCGGCGATGCGCGGGAAATCGCCGAACGCCGCGAGGCTGCCGGCGAGCAGCTCGAAGCCGCTGCCCGGGCCGACCTGCTCCGCGGGGATCCGGTACTTGGCGAAGAAATGCGTCGCCGCGTAGACCAGCGCCGTCAGCAGCACCGCGAGCCGCGCGCCCGACTCGCGCGCGATACCGCTGTGCATGGCGCCGCGCAGGAACGTCTCCTCGATCAGCGCGACCGCCAGTCCGCTCGTCAGCCCCTTGAACGCGAGGCTCGCGAAAGTCGCAGCGTCGAGCGTGACTCCGTCGCGCAGCGTGCGCAGGTCCAGCGCGATCATCGCCAGCACGATCGGCAGCATCGTCGCGACACCCAGCGCGAGGCCGCTCGCCGCTTCGCGCAGGAAGGCGCCGCGCGGCAGGCCGAACCCCAGGCTGCGCCGGTCGGCGAGCGCGAGGTGCCGCGCAACCAGCACGAAACCGATCAGCAGGATCAGCATGCCGACGCGGCTCGCGACGCGGTGGAACGGTGCGTCGATCGTCGGCGTCACGAGTTCGTACAGCGGATAGGCGAGCACGACGATGCCGGCCATGCCGAGCGCGATCAGCGCCGCGAACCAGGCGAATGCGCGCAAGATTCAGCGGGCCTCGAGTCGTACCGGCTCGAGGCCGGTCGCGCGCAGCAGCGCGAGCACGCTGCGATCGCCGACCAGGTGCAGTGCGCCGACCACGACGAGCACGTCCTCGTCGCGTTCCATCAGTTGGCGCAGGGCCGGGATCCACGCGAGGTTGCGCCGCGCGACGAGCGCATCGAAAAGCTCCGGGAAGCGCGCGTAGTCGCGCGCGAGCAGCGCCTCGAGCTCGGCGAGGCTCCCCTGCCGCCAAGCTGCCTCGATCGCGTCGATCTGCCCGACCAGAGTCGAGGTCTCCGCCAGGGCCAACTCGAGGAAACGGGTCTGTTCGGCCTCCGGGAGTGCATCGAACAGGCCGAGCTGCTGTTCGATCGTCTCGAGTCCAGTGATCGGTTTCCGATCGCTGGCCGCGCGCGCGGCGAGCTGCCGTTCGACGCCCGCGTCGACCGAGAGCCCGGCCTGCTGCAGCTGGGTCACCGACAGCAGCAACGCGACGGCCCACGGCTCGAATCGCTCGAGCAGCTGCGGCGCGAGGCCGAGCTGCGAGGCGAGCGCGTCCAGCGCCGACCAGCGCTCCTCGCCCAGGGTGGCACGCAGGCTGCGATCCGAGCCGTACACGCCGTGTGCCGCGGTGAAGCGCGCTCCGGCGAGCGGATCGAGATCGTCGAGGTCGACTTCCATGACCAGCGATTCGGCGTCGCGATAGGCGCGCTCGATCGGTTCGGGCAAGGGGGCGCCATCTGGACGAAGCAGGTGGATCGAGCCGGCGAGATACACGGTATTGCGCGCGCCCTGCAGCGCCCAGACCAGCGAGTCGGCTGCCGGGCCCGCTACCGGTGCGAGCCCAGCGATGGCCGCGAGCAGCGTGGCGCGCGCCGATGCCCTCAGGCGACCGACGCCGACGCGTCCGGCTCGCTGGCAGCGAAACGGTCCAGCCACACGACCTCCGTCCTGACCGCGCCGTCGGGCGCCAGCTCAAGGATACGATAGGCGGGCGGACGCGTGTCTACCGCGAACTCGTCCGACTCGGGCAGGAACTGTGCGCAGGTCGCTGGAGTCGACAGCAGCCGTACACCGCGCCGTTCGCCCTCCCAGGCCTGGTGGACGTGTCCCCAGACGACGGCGCGCACCTGCGGCGCGTCGTCGATGAGCGCGAAGAGCTCGTCGGCGTTCTCGAGACCGACCGCGTCAAGCCAGCGACTGCGCATGCCGACGGGCTGATGATGCAGGCAGACGAGCACGTGGCGCGGGCCGCTCGATGCAAGCGACTCGCCGAGCTGCCGGAGAGTCGCGCGCGACAGCCGCCCGGCGGCGGCTTGCGGTTTGACGCTGTCCAGCAGCACGATCCGCCAGCGGCCGAGATCGACGTGCGGAGCCATCGTGAACGGTGCGGCGCCGAGTTCGCGCCGCATCGCCGCGACGTCGTCGTGGTTGCCGGGGATGCACAGCACCGGCTTGCCGAGAGGCGCGAGCAGCGCGCGCAGATGGGCGTAGCCGCCGATGTCGTCCTGCACGACATCGCCCGTCACGAGGATCGCGTCCGCCGCGGCAATGGCCTCGCGCGCGTGCACCACGCAGGCGCGCAGGGCTGGTAGCGAGGCGACGCCACGCAGGTCCTCGGTCGGATCGCCGAACAGATGCATGTCGGTGAACTGGACCAGGCGGAGCGGGCGGGTCATTCGCGGGGAAATCCTCTGCCGGGAAGGCGCGGCGGGGAACGGTGACGGGTGGCGACAGCCTAGCAAACGGGCATCGGGACGGGAGTGAACTGCATCAACTCCGCCGTCGGGTGCACCACTGTGGAGAGCTTGCAGTCCGTCACAGGTGCGCGAGGATATGTCCGCAATCCTGCGAGGAGCTGCCATGTCCACGACCACGCTGTCGCTGACTCCAGAAATCCACCGCTACATGCTCGAGCACAGTCTGCGCGAGCCTGCATTGCTCGCGCGCCTGCGCGCCGTGACCCAGGGGATGCCGGGCGCGCAGATGCAGATCTCGCCGGAGCAGGGACAGTTCCTGCAGCTGCTCGTGCGCGTCGTCGGCGCGCGTCGCTGCATCGAAATCGGCACCTACACGGGCTATTCGTCGCTCGCCGTCGCGCTCGCGCTGCCCGGCGATGGCCAGCTCGTGGCCTGCGACGTCAGCGTGGAATGGACCCAGGTGGCGCGGCAGTTCTGGCGCGAGGCGGGCGTCGATGCCCGCATCGACCTGCGGTTGCAGCCGGCGCTGCGCACCCTCGAGGAGCTGCTCGCGGACGGTCACGCGAGCGCCTTCGACTTCGCCTTCATCGATGCCGACAAGGGCAACTATGTCGCCTACTACGAACGAGTCCTCGATCTACTGCGCCCCGGCGGAGTCATCTGTGTCGACAACACCCTGTGGTCCGGCGACGTCGCCCGGTCCGAGATCAACGACGCCGAGACCAATGCGATCCGCGCGTTCAACGATCACGTGCATCGCGACGAACGCGTAGACCTCGCGCTGGTGCCGATCGGCGATGGATTGACTGTGCTGCGCAAGCGCGGCTGAGCGCGACTCGAGTGCCCAAGGCGGCGCCCGGCTCGTCGCCGAGCGCCGCGGATCGTCGGACCTTCCACCCGATCAGTAGCGATAGGTGTCCGGCTTGTAAGGACCTTCCTTGGCGACGCCGATGTAACGGGCCTGCTGGTCGGTCAGTTCTGTGAGCTCGGCGCCGAGCTTCCTGAGCTGCAGCCGCGCGACTTTTTCGTCGAGGTGCTTTGGCAGCACGTACACGCCCACCGGATACTTCTCGTGGTTGGTCCAGAGCTCGATCTGCGCGATGGTCTGGTTCGCGAAGCTCGAGGACATCACGTAGCTCGGATGCCCCGTGCCACAGCCGAGGTTCACGAGCCGGCCCTCGGCGAGCAGCGTGATGCGCTTGCCGTTCGGGAAGATCACCTGATCGACCTGCGGCTTGATGTTCTCCCACCTGTATTGCCGGAGCGAGGCGCAGTCGATCTCGCTGTCGAAGTGGCCGATGTTGCAGACGATCGCCTGATCCTTCATCCGCTGCATGTGATCGTGCGTGATCACGTGGAAGTTGCCGGTGGCCGTGACGAAGATGTCGGCCTTGTCAGCCGCGTAGTCCATCGTCACGACGCGATAACCCTCCATCGCGGCCTGCAGCGCGCAGATCGGGTCGATTTCCGTGACCCAGACCTGCGCGGACAAGGCGCGCAGCGCCTGCGCCGAACCCTTGCCGACGTCCCCGTAACCGCAGACCACCGCGATCTTGCCCGCGATCATGACGTCCGTGGCGCGCTTGATCGCGTCGACGAGAGACTCCCGGCAACCATACAGGTTGTCGAACTTCGACTTGGTGACCGAGTCGTTGACGTTGATGGCGGGGAAGGCAAGCCTGCCCTCCTTGGCCATCTGGTAGAGCCGCTTGACGCCGGTGGTGGTCTCCTCGGTGACGCCGCGGATCTTCGCGATGCGCGTCGAGTACCACTTCGGGTCACGCTTGAGCGTCTCCCTGATCGATGCGAACAGCGCCACTTCTTCCTCGCTCGACGGATGCGCGAGCAGCGAAGGATCGCTCTCTGCCTTGGTGCCGAGGTGCAGGAGCAGTGTGGCGTCGCCGCCGTCGTCGAGGATCATGTTCGAGTAGCCGTTGTCGGGCCACTCGAAGATCCGGTGCGTGAAGTCCCAGTATTCGGCGAGCGACTCGCCCTTGTACGCGAACACCGGCGTGCCGCGCACGGCGATCGCAGCGGCCGCGTGGTCCTGGGTCGAGAAGATGTTGCACGAGGCCCAGCGCACCTCGGCACCCAGCGCCTGCAGCGTCTCGATCAGCACGGCGGTCTGTATGGTCATGTGCAGCGAGCCGCTGATGCGGGCGCCGCGCAACGGTTGCGTGGGCGCGAATTCCTCGCGGATGGCCATGAGGCCCGGCATCTCGGTCTCGGCGATGCGGATCTCCTTGCGGCCCCAGTCGGCGAGCGCGAGATCCGCGACCCGGTAGTCCTGGATGTTGTGACTGTGTACGACGGCGTTCATGCAGGTCTCCGTTAATCTCGGTGAAGGTTAACGGGCGCCGTTGTGGAGTCTCTCGCCCGACCCGAGCCTGGCATCACGTGGCGATGCTGCAGCGCCCCTCGGGTCCGCGCGGGTGTGCGGGCGTCAGGCCCGCCGGATCGTCAGTTCCTCGCTGTCAGCTCCTTCGCAGCCTCTGGCCAGTTCGATTCACTCCGACTCGGGCGGACGGTCCTCAACGGCCGCCGCGGATTCCGGCGTCGGCGGCGAGCGCCTCGGCCTTGTCGGTACGCTCCCAGGAGAAGTCCGGATCCTTGCGGCCGAAATGCCCGTAGGCGGCGGTCTTGCGGTAGATCGGACGCAGAAGGTCGAGCATTTCGCGCAGGCCGTACGGCGTCAGATCAAAGTGCCTGCGCACGAGCTGCGTGAGCTTCTCGCGAGAGACCTTGCCGGTCCCGAAGGTCTCGACCATGATCGAAGTCGGTTCGGCCACGCCGATCGCATACGAGACCTGGACCTCGCACCGCTCGGCGAGACCCGCGGCGACGATGTTCTTGGCGACGTAGCGCGCCGCGTACGCTGCCGAGCGATCGACCTTGGACGGATCCTTGCCGGAGAAGGCGCCGCCACCGTGGCGCGCGAAGCCGCCGTAGGTGTCGACGATGATCTTGCGGCCCGTCAGGCCGCAGTCGCCGACGGGGCCGCCGATCACGAATCGCCCGGTCGGGTTGATGTGATACTTCGTGCGCTTGTCGAGCCACTTCTTCGGCAGCACGGGCAGCAGGATCTCGTCCATCACCGCCTCGCGGAGCCTGCGGGTTGGCACGTCTTCGCTGTGCTGGGTCGAGAGCACCACGGCCTCGATGCCGACCGGCCGGTCGTTCTCGTAGCGCAGCGTGACCTGACTCTTGGCGTCGGGCCGCAGCCACGGCAGCCTGCCGCTCTTGCGCACCTTGGCCTGACGTTCGACGAGCCGGTGCGCGAGCGTGATCGCGGCCGGCATCAGCACGTCGGTCTCGTTGGAGGCGAAACCGAACATCAGACCCTGATCGCCCGCGCCCTGCTTGCGTTCGTCCTTGCGGTCGACGCCCTGCGCGATGTCAGGCGACTGCTTGCCGATGACATTGAGGACGCCGCAGCTTGCGCCGTCGAAACCCATCTCGGAGCTGTCGTAGCCGATCTCGAGGACCGTCTTGCGGACCAGCGACTCGATGTCGACCCAGGCGCTGGTCGTGACTTCTCCGGCGACGATCACCACGCCGGTCTTGACCAGGGTCTCGCAGGCGACCCGACCGCGCGTGTCGTCCGTCAGGATGGCATCGAGCACGGCGTCGGAAATCTGGTCGGCGACCTTGTCCGGGTGACCTTCCGAAACCGACTCGGAAGTGAAGAGGTAGCTGTTGGCCATGTATGCGCGGAGATCCCGGGGCGGCTGATACGCCAAAAGGCTTACCAGTATAGCCTCAGGCGGCGCGGCTGGCACCCGCTGTGGCCCGTTGCGACCGACCGCGATTGAACAGAGCGGCCGCGTTATTGGACAATGCGCGGCCATTTTTCCGGGGAGCCACGCGGGGACTCGATTCAGATGCCTACTCGTCGGGAACTCGCCAATGCAGTGCGTGCCCTGTCGATGGACGCGGTCCAGCAGGCCAACTCGGGTCATCCCGGTGCCCCGATGGGCATGGCGGACATCGCCGAGGCGCTCTGGCGCGGGCCGCTGCGCTACAACCCTTCGAATCCGCTCTGGTTCGACCGTGACCGGTTCGTCCTCTCGAACGGACACGCGTCGATGCTGCTGTACTCGGTGCTGCACCTGACGGGCTACCCGGTCAGCATCGAGGATCTGCGCGCGTTCCGACAGCTCGGCTCACACACGCCAGGTCACCCGGAACACGACCCGCGCCTCGGCATCGAGACGACCACCGGTCCGCTCGGCCAGGGTCTCGCGACGGCGGTCGGCATGGCGCTCGCCGAGAGGCTGCTCGCGGCGCAGTTCAACCGCCCGGGGCACGAAATCGTCGACCACCATACATATGTGTTCCTCGGCGACGGCTGTCTGATGGAGGGCATCTCCCACGAGGCCTGCTCGCTCGCCGGCACGCTCGGTCTCGGCAAGCTGATCTGCGTCTACGACGACAACGGCATCTCGATCGATGGCAACGTCAGGGGCTGGTTCACCGACGACACGCCGAAGCGGTTCGCCGCCTACGGCTGGCAGGTCATCCGCGACGTCGACGGGCACGACGGAGAGGCCGTCGCGAGGGCGCTGAAACGCGCCCGTGCAAACACGCGCCAGCCGACGCTGATCTGCTGCCGCACCGTCATCGGCTGGGGTGCACCGAACAAGCAGGGAACCAAGTCCACGCACGGCGAGCCGTTGGGTGCCGAGGAAGTCGCGGCGACGCGCCAGGCGATCGGCTGGCATGCCCCGCCTTTCGTGATACCGGAGGAATTGCGCGCGGCCTGGGACCAGCGTGAGCGCGGCGCGCGGCTCGAGCAGGCCTGGCGGCGCCGGTTCAGCCGGTACCGTCGCGAACATCCGGAACTCGCCGCCGAGTTCGAGCGCCGGATGAAGGGCGTGCTGCCGCCGAACTGGAGCGAGCTCGTTCGGGCGGTGCTGGCCGCCGCCGCGGGCGTGTGCGGCGCGCAGGCGACGCGTGCCTCGTCCCAGGTTGCGCTCAACGTGCTCGGGCCGGCGATGACCGAGCTGATCGGCGGCTCGGCGGACCTGACCGGCTCGGTCAACACCTGGCACAAGGCTTCGCATGCCGTGACGGCCGAGGACGGCTCTGGCAACTACGTCTACTACGGCGTGCGCGAATTCGCGATGACCGCGATCATGAACGGGCTGGCTCTGCACGGCGGCTTCATCCCCTACGGCGGCACCTTCCTCGTCTTCTCGGACTATGCACGCAATGCGGTGCGTCTCGCGGCTCTGATGCGTCAGCGCATCGTGCTCGTCTACACGCACGACTCCATCGGCCTCGGCGAGGACGGCCCCACGCACCAGCCGATCGAACAGCTCGCGAGTCTGCGCGCGATGCCGAACCTGTCGGTCTGGCGGCCAGCCGACGCCTACGAGACAGCGGTCGCCTGGCGCACCGCGATCGAGCGCGCCAGCGGGCCGACCTGTCTGGTCCTGACGCGCCAGGCGCTGCCGCAGCAGCCACGCAGTGAGCAGCAGGCGGGCGAGTGCGCGCGTGGCGGCTACGTGCTGCTCGATGCACCCGCACCGCTCGAAGCGATCGTGATCGCGACGGGATCCGAGGTGGCACTGGCGGCGGAGGCCGTGCGGTCGCTGCAGGCGCGAGGACGCAGGGTGCGGCTGGTGTCGATGCCGAGCGTCGATGTGTTCGAGGCACAGGGCGAGGCCTGGCGCGAACAGGTGCTGCCGGCCGCCGTGACGGCCCGCGTGGCGGTCGAGGCAGGGGCCACGCAGAGCTGGTGGCGGTATGTCGGCTCACGCGGGCGCGTGATCGGCATCGACGAGTTCGGCGCCTCGGGGAAGGGGCCGGAGCTGTTCCGCCACTACGGCCTGACGGTCGACAACGTGACGCGCGCCGTCGAGACGCTGCTCGGTGGCTGAGGAGTTCGGGGGTTCAAGCAGGAGGTAGGGCGATGGCAATCAAGGTGGGCATCAACGGCTATGGACGCATCGGTCGCAACGTACTGCGTGCGCTCTATGAATCGGGCCGTACCGGGGAGATCCGGATCGTTGCGATCAACGACCTCGGCGACGCGAAGACGAACGCTCACCTGACGCGCTATGACACCGCGCACGGCAGGTTCCCGGGCGAGGTCGCGGTCGACGGCGACTCCATGATCGTCAACGGCGACCGCATCAGGGTGCTCGCCGAACGTGATCCCGCCAAGCTGCCGTGGGGCGAACTCGGCGTCGAGTTCGTGCTCGAGTGCACGGGTCTGTTCACGAGCAAGGCCAAGGCGGCGGCGCACCTCGCCGGCGGTGCGAGGAAGGTGGTCATCTCGGCGCCTGGCGGCGAAGACGTCGACGCGACGATCGTCTACGGCGTCAACCACCAGTCGCTGAAGTCCTCTTATTCGGTCATCTCGAACGCCTCGTGCACGACCAACTGTCTCGCGCCTGTCGCGAAGGTGCTCAACGACGCAATCGGCATCGAGAGCGGCCTGATGACGACCATCCACGCCTACACGAACGACCAGGTGCTCACCGACGTCTATCATTCGGATCTGCGCCGCGCCCGTGCGGCGACGATGTCGATGATCCCGACCAAGACGGGGGCAGCGGCGGCGGTGGGTCTGGTGTTGCCCGAGCTCAAGGGCAAGTTCGACGGCTTCGCCGTCCGCGTGCCGACGATCAACGTCTCGCTCGTCGATCTGACATTCACCCCGGGTCGGGAGACGACGGTCGAGGAGATCAACGGCCTGATGAAGGCGGCGGCCGCGGGTCCGCTCAGGGGCGTGCTCGCGTACACCGATGCCCCGCTCGTGTCGGTCGACTTCAATCACGATCCCGCTTCCTCGACCTACGACGCGACGATGACCAAGGTGATCGGGGGTCGGCTCGTCAAGGTCTGTGCGTGGTACGACAACGAGTGGGGTTTCTCGAACCGCATGCTCGACACGACCGTCGCCTGGTCGCGCGCGGCCTGAGGGCACATTCGTGAAAGTGCTGCGGATGACGGACCTCGACCTCGCGGGCAAGCGGGTGCTGATCCGCGAGGACCTCAACGTGCCAGTGCACGACGGTCGGGTCACGAGCGACGCGCGCATCCGCGCCTCACTGCCTACCCTGCAGCACGCGATGCAGGTCGGTGCACGGGTCTTGGTCATGTCGCATCTCGGGCGCCCGGAGGAGGGCGTGTTCAGCGAGGAGGCCTCGCTCGCTCCGGTTGCGCGCCGTCTCGGCGAGCTGCTCGGCAGACCCGTTCCCCTCAAACGCGACTGGCTCGGCGGCGTCGACTGCGCGCCAGGCGACCTCGTCCTCTGCGAGAACGTGCGCTTCAACAAGGGCGAGAAGAAGGACTCGGAGGTGCTGGCGAGGAAGATGGCCGCGCTCTGCGACGTCTTCGTGATGGACGCCTTCGGCACGGCGCATCGGGCCGAGGCCAGCACGCACGGGGTGGCCCGCTTCGCTCCGGTCGCCTGCGCCGGCCCGCTGCTCGTCGCCGAGCTCGAAGCGCTCGAGCGTGCGCTCGCGCACCCGGCTCGGCCGCTGATCGCGATCGTCGCAGGCTCCAAGGTATCGACCAAGCTGACGGTGCTCGAATCGCTGCTCGACAAGGTCGACAAGCTCATCGTGGGCGGAGGAATCGCCAACACCTTCCTCGCGGCAACGGGCATCGCGGTCGGCAAGTCGCTGCATGAAGCCGACATGCTCGATACCGCGCGCAGGCTGCTCGACAAGGCGCGCGCGCGCGGCGCGGAGATCCCGCTTCCGACCGACGTCGTCGTCGCGCGCGAGTTCGCGGCGACGGCGCACGCCGACGTCCGGCCGATCGGCGAGGTCGGTGCCGACGAGATGATCCTCGACATCGGACCGGATACCTCGGAGCGTTTCGCCGCCCTGCTGCAGCAGGCCGGCACCATCCTCTGGAACGGTCCGGTCGGCGTGTTCGAGTTCGATCAGTTTGGCGAGGGAACGCGCGCGATCGCGGCGGCCATTGCGCGCAGCAGCGCCTACTCGGTGGCGGGCGGCGGCGATACGCTCGCGGCGATCGAGAAGTACGGCGTTGCCGACGGCATCTCCTACATCTCGACCGGCGGCGGCGCCTTCCTCGAGTTCGTCGAGGGCAAGGTCCTGCCGGCGGTCGCGGCGCTCGAGGCACGTGCCGCCACGCCCTGATATCGTAGGGGCATGTTCCGACGCACGAAGATCGTCGCGACGCTCGGGCCCGCGACCGACGATGCCGAAGTGCTCTGGGAGATGTGCAGAGCCGGGCTCGACGTCGCCCGCGTCAACTTCTCTCACGGCACGCACGAGGACCACCTGCGGCGTATCCGGCTGCTGCGCGAGGCCGCGCTGCGCGCCGGCCGTTACGTCGGCATCCTCGCCGACCTGGCCGGCCCGAAGATCCGCATCGAGAGCTTCCGCGCAGGTGCCGTGCAGCTCGTCGAGGGGCAGTCGTTCGCGCTCGACACCGCGCTCGAAAAGTCGGCCGGCACCGAGTCGGAGGTCGGTGTCGCATACGAGGGCCTGCCAGGCGACGTCCGGCCCGGCGACACGCTGCTGCTCAACGACGGGCTGGTCGTCCTCGAGGTCGAGGCGGTCGTCGGAACCCGGATCGAGACGCGGGTCGTCGTCGGTGGCGAGCTCTCGAATCGCAAGGGGCTCAATCGCAAGGGCGGCGGGATCTCCGCGCCTGCGCTGACCGACAAGGACCGGGCCGACATCCGGTTCGCGGCCCTGCACGGGCTCGACTACCTCGCGCTGTCCTTCGTACGCGATGCGGCCGACGTGCACGAGGCGCGGCAGCTGCTGCTCGCCGCCGAGGGGCATGCGCGCATCATCGCCAAGATCGAGCGCCAGGAGGCGATCGAGCACCTCAGCGACATCATCGACGCCAGCGACGGCGTCATGGTCGCGCGCGGCGACCTCGGCGTCGAAATGGGCTATGCGGCGCTGACTGGCCTGCAGAAGACCATCATCCAGCAGGCGCGCGGCCGCGACCGCGTCGTGATCACCGCCACGCAGATGATGGAGTCGATGATCGTCTCGCCGGTCCCGACGCGGGCGGAGGTCAGCGACGTCGCCAACGCGGTGATGGACGGCACGGACGCGGTGATGCTCTCGGCCGAATCGGCCACCGGCCGCTTCCCGGTCAAGGCGGTTGCCGCGATGGCCGAGATCATCGAAGGGGCCGAGCGCTACCAGCTCGCGCATCAGCGTGCCCGGCACCGCGCCGACGGCAACGTCACGCTGATCGAGAAGGCGATCGCGATGTCGGTGATGTACACCTCGAACCTCGTCAAGGTGAAGGCGATCGTCGCGCTCACCGAATCGGGTTCGACGCCGCTATTCATGTCGCGGATCCGCTCCGACATCCCGATCTATGCTTTCACGCGCCACGAGATCACGCGGCGCCGCGTCACGCTCTACCGTGGCGTCTATCCCGTCTCGTTCGACGTCAAGGCGCCCGAGCCGGCACAGCTCCAGGGGGCGATCTTCGCGCTGCTGCTCGGCATCGGCCTCGTCGAGGAGGGCGATCTCGTCATCCTGACCAAGGGGGAGCTGTCGGGCGTCTCCGGCGGCACGAACTCGTTGCAGATCCTGCAGGTCCGGCGCCACGGATGAGCCTGGCGGGCGCGCCGTCGGCGAGAGGCAGGCGCTGGCTGTGGCGCGGGCTCGCCGCGCTGCTCGGGCTGCTCGCCGCCGCGCTGCTGGCCGTGTGGCTGCTGCTGCGCGCATCGCTGCCGACGCTCGACGGCCGGATCCGGGCGCAGGGCGCGGTCGGCGCTCCCGTCAGCATCGAGCGCGATGCTCGTGGCAGCGTCACGGTACGCGGTCGCGACCTTGCGGACGTGGCATTCGGACTCGGACTGGCCCACGCCCAGGACCGCTACTTCCAGATGGACGTGGCGCGGCGGCTCGCCGCCGGCGAGCTGGCCGAGCTGTTCGGCACAGCCGCGCTTGCGCATGACCGCCGTGCACGCGTGTTCGGCTTCCGCGAAGTGGCGCGCGCGGTCGTGGTGGGACTCACCGAGGATCGCCGCAGACTGCTCGAGGCCTACGCGCGTGGCGTCAATGCCGGGCTCGCCGGCCTGCGCGCCCGGCCCTGGGAGTACTGGCTGCTGCGACTACGGCCGCAGCCTTGGACCGTCGAGGACACGGTGCTGGTCGTGCATGCAATGTGGTGGCAGTTGCAGCATGGCGCGATCGACTACGAAATCGTGCAGCGACGGATCGAAGCGCAGGTGCGCAGCTTCGCGGCCGCGAACTCGGGCGCAGAGGTCGATGCCTCGCGCGCCGAGGCGCTGCTTGCATTCCTGTTTCCGCGCGGCACGGAATGGGACAGCCCGGTTTCGCCGACCGCCGCGGCGGCCGCCACG